>JAFCGI010000023.1 GCA_017608235.1 Candidatus Pacearchaeota archaeon | reverse complement strand
AAGAATGAGTTGCTATTCCGAGCGGTTGCATACAATGCAGATAAATTAGTTGGACTAATTGGTTTTTTGCTCAGGCAAATCTGGCAGGATTTGGCTAAGGTTTCTACAAGGCCTATATTTATATATTATCTTATATAGACTTTAAGCTAATTATACTATAATTAAGAATTAAGAAAAGCAATAAAATTAATGATTAGTAAATTCACTGACTCTGTTTATTATGAATTATAATTCGAAACATTTATATATTAGTAATGAATAATAATTCATATCAGGTAATCGGAGGTGGTATAAATGCCAGCACTTGATGGAACTGGACCTCAAGGAAGAGGACAATTAACTGGAAGAGGACTTGGTCCTTGCGAAAGAGGATTAGCTCAAGGACAAGGTTATGGAAGAGGCTATGGTAGAAGACTTGGATGGAGATATAGATATCCAGAATTAGAACTAACAAAAGAAGAACAAAAGAAAATACTAGAAGCTGAAATGGAAGAGTTAGAGGTAGAATTAAAAAGGATTAAAGATAAATTAAGTGAACTAAAAAATGCCAAGACCTAGACTTTGTAGAAGAATAAGAAAAAAACCAGGAGTAACTTACTTTAAGCCGGCTGGAGTAAGACTCACTGAACTTAATGAAATAATCCTTAGAGTAGATGAATATGAAGCAATTAGATTGCAAGATCTTCTTGGATTAAGTCAAGAGGAATCAGCTAAAAAAATGAACATATCTCAACCTACATTCTACAGACTAATAAGTTCTGCTAGAAAGAAAATAGCTGATGCTATAATTAATGGTAAAGCAATCAAAATTATAGATATATTTAAATAAATTAATTTATATCTAAAAACCTATGAATAAAAAATCATTATTGGTTGTTTTACCATTTTTAATACTACTTTTATTACCTAATTTAATTATTGCTGAATCTGAACAAGCATATTCGCATAGCGTTGAAGGAAATGATGTTATTTTAGTTGAATTTAGTAGACAGGGTTGTCCGAATTGTGCAGCTCAGAAAGAGTTCTTAGATAGTATAAAAGATAATTATCCTAATCTTCATATTAAAGAATATGAAATTCATAAAGAAAATAATGCCTTATTATTCCAAGAGGTAGCTAAAGCATATAAAATAGAAATAGTAGGTGTGCCTACAACATTTATTGATGACAAAGTATATGTGGGATTTTCTCCTGCTATAGGTGAAGCAATAGAACAAGAGATTAGAGTTTGTTTAGCTAAAGATTGCGGAAATCCAATAGAAAAAGTTCCTGATGATGTTCTAAAAATTATTAGCCAAACAGACCCTATAGAAGATCCAAAAATAAAAGACTTAAAAGAACAGATTACTTTACCAATATTGATTTCTGCAGCAGCAATTGATGCAATAAATCCTTGTGCATTTGCTGTATTGATATTGCTTCTTACAACAATATTAGCAGCTGGTGCTAAGAAAAGAGTGTTAGCTGCAGGACTAGTCTTTTCAACTTCAATATTTATATCTTATTTCTTAATGGGGCTTGGATTATTTTCTGCAATACAGGCTTCTGGAGCAACACAATTATTCTTTTTGGTTGTAGCAATATTAGCAATAATTATGGGAAGTATTACTATTAAGGATTATTTATGGCCTGATACAAAATTCTTAATGTCTGTACCTTTATCTTGGAGGCCTAAAATGAAGTCTCTTATTAGGAGTGTTACATCTCCATTAGGAGCTTTTTTTGTAGGTTTTTTAGTAAGCTTATTCTTACTTCCTTGCACTTCAGGGCCTTATATTGTTATTTTAGGATTGTTAGCACAGGTAACAACAAGAAACTATGCACTGCCTTTGCTTTTATTATATAATTTTATATTCATACTGCCAATGATTATAATTACATTATTGGTTTACTTTGGGTATACAACCAGTACTAAGGCAGAAGAATGGAGGCAGGCTAGAATTAAAGTTATGCATTTAATAGCTGGCTTAATTATGATTCTTTTAGGAATTGGGATGCTTGTTTCTATGTGGTTGGGTTGGATTTGAACTTACATATGTTTCATATTCATTCAAACTTACAACAGAATAGCAATCTTAATCCAATATTACAACAGAATAGCAATCTTAATCCAATACTGCCAAATTCTCTGAAAATCTAAAATAGTAAGCTTTAAATGGAGCATATTTTCTTTTTTCATTTAAAATGGTAAATAAAAATAATCTAAATCAAATTAATCCTAAAGAATTAGCTTTAACTCAATTGAAAAAAAAGAGAGAAATTGCTCTAAAAATAAAAAAACTGCTTGAAAATGGAAAAAGAGAAACTAATACTTTTACTAAGGATTTAATTTCCAAATTTAAGAAAAATTTAGCTGCAGTTGCTATACTTCCTCCAAAAAATCCAGCAAAACCATTAACTGATATTTTAGTTATGCTAAAGACTGAGGGAGACCTTCAAGCTAAATATAAAAAAAAGAAAGAACTTGAAGAGAAGATTCGGGATCTTGGGAAAAAGAAAATAAAAAAAGGTTTGAGAGTTTTTAAGGGTATAAGTCCTGATGGAAAAGAAAACTTTGATAATCCGGATGGAGTAGGACTGAATATTATTCTAGTAGAAGAACTTTGGGATATGCTTGAGAAAGGAAAATATGATATTCTACAAATTATTACTTTAGGATTGCCAGTATATGGAGAAGAGTGGCTTAAAACTTTAAGAGCTTTAGAAATCCATAAGATGCAAACTCTAAAAAAATTTGAAAAATATGTTATAGCATATGTATTTGCAGGTTCTATGGTTAGAGGAGAATCAGAGCCAACATCTGATGTTGATACTTATATAGTGATTGATGATACTGATGTTACTAGGATGGCTGCTACTGAATTAATTAGCAAACTAAGACATATTATTTATGGAATGGTTCCTGAGTCTTGTGAGGTTGCAGGAGTACGTCCTGGAAAAATACATCCTCAGATTTATGTTTTAACAGATATGTGGAATTCTATTAAGAGTGCAAATCCAGTAATATTTACATTATTAAGAGAAGGAATTCCATTATATGATAGAGGAATGTTTACTCCTTGGAAGATTCTTTTGAAAAGAGGTAAAGTAACGCCTACTCCAGAATCTATTGACAGCTATATGAAAATGGGACGTCAGATGCTTGATAGAGTTAAATTCAAATTCAGAGAAATTGGTGAAGCAGACTTATGGTGGGCCACAGTTACTCCAGCACAAGGAGCTTTAATGCTTGTAGGAGTGCCACCACCAGTACCAAGAGCTGTAGCTGATGAGGTAAGACAATATTTTGTAAATAAAGGATTACTTGAAGAAAAATATGCTAAAACCATAGAAGAAACTGTTAAACTTTTCAAAGATATTGAACATGGTCGAGTTAAGGAAGTAGATCCTAAACTTATTTCAAGATTATTGGTAGATGTTAATGCTTATCTAGAAAGAATGGATAAATTATTTGAAAAATTGGAAGCAACACAAGCAAAGGATGAAATCAAAGACTTATATAATAAAGCAATAGAGAATGCAATTGCTTTACTACGTATGGTTGATGTTAATGCTGAAGAAAAAAATGCTATAACTTATGTTGAAACTAAATTAGTTAAAGAATCTTTAGCTCCTCAAAGATATCTTGAAACATTAAGAAGAATTGCAGAGCTTAATAAAAGAGGTAAAGCAAATAGAAGAGAAATTGCATCTTTAATATTTGATGAAGATATGCTTTTCAAAGATATCATAGATATGATTAGATCTAAAAAAGGAATTAAAGTAGAAAAATATAAGATTTCTGCAAACTATGAGGATAAGAGAGCAGATATTTGGTTGTTATCTAAAATAGCATTTGTGATTAAAGATACTTCAAAAACAAATACTGAAATACTAAAATTAGAGATTGCAGAAGATGGCTCTTTGATCAAACCTAAGAAATCTAGTTTAGCTGAGATTAATAAAACAGTTAAAACTTTTAACGGGGCACCAACTATAGTTACTAATAAAACAATTGATAGCCTAAAAGATGTAATTCATAAAGATATAAAGATTGTAATCGGAGCATAAAAATGAAAGGTATAGTGTTAAGTTATCGGGGGTCTCATCATACACAGAATTCAAAACAAATGATTCTCAAAGTAGAAGGTATAGATAGCAAAGAGGCTGCTTCAAAGCTTGAAGGCAAAAAAGCTATCTGGAAGACTCCTTCTGGCAAAGAGCTTATTGGCATAGTTACAAAGCCTCATGGAAATAAAGGCTATGTTCGATGTAGATTTGAAAAAGGGCTTCCTGGACAAGCTCTTGGTACAGAGATAGAAATTAAAGCTTAATTCTTTTTAATTTTATTTTAATTATGTGCTAGATGTGTTTTAAATAGTTAGAAAATTCATTTTTGCTGAAGATATTAAATCTAATATTCCAACCAGTAACGGGTATAGTTTGAAAAACTATTTCTCAGGTTTCATAAATGGAAATAAAATTACATCTCTAATGCTAGGTGAGTCTGTGAAAAGCATAACTAATCTTGCTATGCCTATTCCTAAGCCTCCAGTAGGGGGCATTCCTAAATTTAGGGATTTGAGATAATCTTCATCTAAAGCTTCTGTCCAAGGCTCATCTGGATTTTTTCTTTGAGAGACTTGCTGCTCTAAAAGTTCTCTTTGAAGTTCAGGATCATTAAGCTCTGAATAAGCATTACCTATCTCCATGCCGCAGCAATAAGGTTCGAATCTTTCTACAAATCTTGGATCTCCTCGTTTTAGCTTACAGAGTGGGGTGGTTTCCTTGGGATGATCCATTAAGATTGTTGGTTTGATTATTTTACTATCTACCAGATTTTCAAATAATTCATTAATGATTTCCCCTTCTGTAGCCTTTGCTGGAATTTGCACTTTATTTTTCTTAGCAAGAAGTTTTAATTCTTTTAGTGACTTATTCTTTACATTAATTTTTGCATATTTCTTTAGAGCATCAACCATTGTAATCCTTTCCCATTTTCCAAAATCTATTTCTTGACCTTGGTATTTGAATCTTGTTTTTCCTAGGACTTGTTTAACAAGGAATTTCATTAATTCTTCAAATAAGTCCATCATATTATTATAGTCTGTATAAGCTTGGTAGGCTTCTATTTGCATAAATTCTGGATTGTGTTTTGTATCTATAGCTTCGTTTCTAAAGTCAATAGCAAATTCATATATTTTTTCAAAACCACCTACGATAAGGCGCTTTAAATATAACTCATTAGATGTTCTCAAATAGACATCCATCTTTAGATCATTCATAAATGTTTTAAATGGGCGTGCGGCTGCCCCACCATAAATTGGTTGAAGAGTAGGGGTTGTGACTTCCAAGAATCCTTTCTTGTTAAAGAATTCTCTTATAAGATTTATTATTTTGGTTCTAGTTTCAAATACTTTCTTAACTTCTGGATTCATTATCAAGTCAAGAGAGCGTCTTCGGTATCTTACTTCAATATCCTTTAAGCCATACCAATTACTGGGAAGAGGTTCTAGACATTTTGATAGAAGTGCGAGATGTTTGACTTTGATTGATTTCTCGCCAGCTTTAGTTTTGAAAACTGTGCCTTTAATTCCTATAAAATCTCCTCTATCAAGATGCTTGAAGATATTATATTGTTTTTCTCCAACATCATTAATTGCTATAAATAATTGTATTTTTCCAGAACTATCTTCTAGATCTATAAATCCAATCTTTCCATGTCTCCTTAAATTATTAATTCTGCCTGCAACACTAACTTTTTTATTTTCAAGTTTAGAGAAATTTTTGATTATTTCAGAAGCATTGTTTTTCTTATCAAAAGTATATGGATAAGGTTCTATATTTTGCTGCTTGAACCATTCTAAATTTTGTTTGCGCTCTTCTACTTCTCGCATCTTAACTGATTAGAAATAGCTCTTTATATACTTTTAATTCTTTCGTTACCTATTTTTAAGTAGAACTAATATATATTCATACTTTTAGTGTGTTTAGTTTCTTTATTTTAAATATGTATTTCTTGTAATAATATATTTCCACTATTACTCAAATAAAAATATCACCTATTCAAAAATATAACATATTCAAAGAGAGATATTAAGAATTGTATTTAGGCTCTTTAAGCTCTGACAAATAGCTTGTAACGGTCCTTGTTTTCAAGCTCTTCGAGAATTCTGTTTATTATTGTTCCTTTTGGATTAGATACTGCTGTAACTCTCTTACTAATATCTTCAAAACTTTCAAAAGGTTGATTTTCTCTTGCAGATAATAGCATTTTACAATGTTGTTTTCCAATTCCAGGCAAGAGTTCTAACTGGTGTGATCTTAAAGATATAGGTCCTGCTTTGTTAAAGAATTCAACAAAGCGTTCTTCATTTTTTGAAACCAATGATTCTACTACTAATTTTAAAGTTGATTTTGCAGTTTGAGTTAGTTTGGATGCTTGAAGTATACCTTTTATATAGTTGATTTTATCTCTCTTACCCTCTCCAACATATATTTCTTCTTGTGGGGAAAGAGAAATATCTTTATTTGGCACAAGTTCTAAAAGAACAAAATGATCCTTTCCAATAGCTTGTACTATTGGTTCTTTCATATGAAAAGGTCGTGTATCATCAGAATAACCATGTTTTAAGAAGTCTAGGACTATAGCAAATTCTTCCTTTGCCTTTTGTCTTCTTAGTTGCAATACCATTTTCTTCTGTCCTTAAACCTCTATTTTTCATATTTTTTTACTGCGGCTAATATTTGTTCAAGCTGCTCAGGTGTTAGTGTGGTTTTTGAACCTGCAAATATTGATCTTAGTTGTCCAAGATCTTTAGGAATTATGTCTACTATCTGAACTATATGCTCTTCTGATAGTCTAGCAATACCTAAGTCTTTGAGGTCCTTCTTTAACTTAGAACACTTATCTTTATTAATTTTACTAAATTTCTTGGAAAAGTCAAAAATCTTTTGTTGAACAGGAGCAAAGTCCTTTTTGTTAATTTTTGATAAAATATTATTAACTTCTGGTAAGCAAAGTGGCTCTTTTTCGATAATTTTAGTTCTCATTTTGAATTCTCCTTTATTATAGTTTAACCAAGTGTGCTGCTCTTGATATTATTTGTTTAGGTTTTCCTTGGTCTGATATTTGGACTAGATATGACTTTCCACGTTTTTCTAGTATTTTTCCTGTATTGTTTTTGTATTTAGGATGAGGCATTCCGCCCTGAACTGCTGGTTCTTGAATAATTCTTACTTTATCTCCAATATTGAATTCTTGGAGTATTTTTGTAATTGTAAGATTACCTCTATCTCTAGTTCTTTTACTTAACTTATGTCTTGATTTACCTCTAAATCCTCTAGCCCTATCAACCATATAAATTTAGAATTCTCTGGGCTTTTTAAAGGTTACCATCTCCAAGGCCTTGTAGAAACCTTAGCCAAATCCTGCCAGATTTGCCTGAGCAAAAAACCAATTAGTCCAACTAATTTATCTGCATTGTATGCAACCGCTCGGAATAGCAACTCATTCTT
>JAFCGI010000008.1 GCA_017608235.1 Candidatus Pacearchaeota archaeon | reverse complement strand
GTAGGACTCCTCTTCATATCTTAGCTTATAACGGGATCATAGAAGTATTAGATCATCCATCTATTAACAAAGTTAAAGATAATACGGGGATGACTCCTCTTCATTTCTTAGCTATTCAAGGCCTCTTCCCCGAAGAAAACTTGAGAAAAAAGTATCCATGGTACAAAAAAGAAATAAAAAATTTAGAAGAAGCAATAACTGAGATAGTAAACACCCCAAAGAGTATTCAATTTATTCTGGAGGACTGATATGAATTGGAATAACATTTTTAATCCTGATTTATTTATTCAAAATATGTTAACAATTGGTGAAGTGGAACAAGAAGAAATTGAAAATAATGAGCCATACGGGATGATGGTGACAAACCTATGTAACAACGCTTGTACTTGGATGTGTCTTACCTGTGTTAAAAACCACCCCAATCTTCTCCCAAATCTTTATTTTGTAACAGGTAATTATAAAAAATCATTTGAACGAGAACACAGTTGGGTAGAATACAGGATAAATAAATCTATCCTTGTCCTTGATCTAACATTATCTCAGTTTAGATGTACACAAGATAAACTCTATGTTGGCCCAAAAACAAAAGAGTTTAATGAATATGCTAGTATTTGTTTTACTGAGTCTGATAAACTAAAAGAATTTATTATAGGTTTGGGAATATGAGAATCACTAAAAAGAATATTTTTAAAGAAATTGATAAAAGAAATTATTTAGAAGTATTAAAAAGTGATCTAGTCGATAAAGTTAAAGATAATGATGGGTATACTCCTCTTCATGAACTAGCTTGGAATGGGATTAAAGAAGTACTTCACCATCCATCTGTTGATAAAGTTAAAGATAAAGATGTTTGGACTCCTCTTCACTGGTTAGCTTGGAGAGACTTCTTAACTAAAGAAGACTTGAGAGAACGTTTTCCTTGGTATAAGAAAGAAATAAAGAATATTTGGATAGCAGTAGAAGAGATTGTAAATACCACAAAAAGTATCCAATTTATTCTGGAGGATTCATGATTACTAAAGAGAATATTTTTGATGAAGCTTGGAAAAATAATTTAGAAGTATTAAAAAGTGATCTTATTAATAAAGCTAGAGGAAAAAATAGTTGGACTCCTCTACATACCCTAGCTTATAGAGGAGTCAAAGAAATATTAGATCATCCATCTGTTGATAAAATTAAAACTTATTCTGGTAAGACTCCTCTTCATGTATTAGCTCTGTATGGGGTCAAAGATGTACTCAATCATCCATCTGTTGATAAAGTTAAAAACAACAGCGGTTATACTCCTCTTCAGTTCTTAGCTAGGAATAGCCACTTAACTAAAGAAGATTTAAGAGAACGTTTTCCTTGGTATAAAAAAGAAATAAAAGATATTTTAAAAGCAGTAAAAGAGATTGTAAATACCCCAACATCAATTAGATTTATTCTGGAGGATTAACATGAGAATCACTAAAGAGAATATCTGGGATGAAACTAGGAAAGGAAATTTAGAAGTATTAAAAAGTGATTTAGTTGATAAAGTTAAAGATAGTTGGAATTGGACTCCTCTTCACATGTTAGCTTCTCGCGGTGTCAAAGATGTTCTCCACCATCCATCTGTTGATAAAGTTAAAGATAAAGATGGTTTGACTCCTCTTCATCTCTTAGCTCAGAAAGGAGTCAAAGAAGTATTAAGTCATCCATCCGTTGATAAAGTTAAAGATAAGTATGAAGAGACTCCTCTTCATTTCTTAGCTTATGATGGGGCCAAAGAAGTATTAGATCATCCATCTGTTGATAAAGTTAAAGATAATCTAGGTAGGACTCCTCTCCATGAACTAGCTAATAAAAGGATCAAAGAAGTATTAGATCATCCATCCGTTGATAAAGTTAAAGATAATCTAGGTAGGACTCCTCTTCATGTCTTTGCTAATAAAAGGATCAAAGAAATATTAGATCATCCATCTGTGGATAAAGTTAAAGATGATTATGGGAATACCCCTCTTCATGTCTTTGCTTGGAAAGGGTATCTAACTAAGAAAGACTTAAGAGAAAAGTATCCTTGGTATAAAAAAGAAATAAAGAATATCGAAGAAGCAGTAGATGAAATCACCAATACCCCGACATCAGTTAAATTTATTCTGGAGGATTAACATGAAAATCACTAAAGAGAATATCTGGGATGAAACTAGGAAAAGAAATTTAAAAGTATTAAAAAGTGATTTAGTTGATAAAGTTAAAAATTATTATGGGATGACTCCTCTTCATTTATTAGCTCAGTATGGGGTCAAAAATGTACTCAAACATCCATCTGTTGATAAAGTTAAAAACAACGGCGGTTATACTCCTCTTCATGAATTAGCTCAGTATGGGGTAAAGGAAATTCTGGATCACCCCTCCGTTGATAAAGTAAAAGATGACAATGGTGCTACTCCTCTTCACAAGTTAGCTTACAAAGGGGTCAAAGAAGTATTAGATCATCCATCTGTAGATAAAGTTAAAGATGATTATGGGAATACCCCTCTTCATGAGCTAGCATATATTGGGGTTAAAGCAATACTAGTTCATCCATCAGTTGATAAAGTTAAAGATAATAAAGGCAGGACTCCTCTTCTTTGCTTAACTCATTGGGGCCGCTTAACTAAAAAAGACTTAAGAAAAAAATATCCTTGGTATAAAAAAGAAATAAAAAATATTGAAGTAGCAGTAAAAGAGATTATACATACCCCGGATTCAGTTAGATTTATTCTGGAGGATTAACATGAGAATCACTAAAGAGAATATCTGGAATGAAATTAAAGAGAAGAATAATTATTTAGAAGTATTGGAAAGTGATCTTGTTGATAAAATTAAAGATGAAGACGGTTGGACTCCTCTTCATCTCTTAGCTTATCGTGGGGTCAAAGATGTACTTCACCATCCGTCTGTTGACAAAGTTAAAGATAAATATGATGATACTCCTCTTCATCTCTTAGCTAATTATAGATACATCATCGAAAAAGATTTAATAAAACGTTTTCCTTGGTACAAAAAAGAAATAAAGAGTGTTTATAAAGCAGTAGAAGAGATTGTAAATACCCCAAGAAGTATCCAATTTATTCTGGAGGATTAAAAGATGACTATTAAAATAGGAGATTTTATCACAGGAAAAGATAGAACATACCCGAGGAGTATATACAAGTGCATAAGTATTAATACTAGAGTGAACTACTCCAGTATGTACCTGAAAGTACAAATAATAGCACTTGATGGATGGACTCCTAAAAAAGACTCTTTTCATCATTTATCTAAAATGATATCTAAGCAATATAGACTCGCTACAAAACAAGAACTCTTTGACAATAACGTAATTACTCAAAGTATAGATTTTATCTTAGAAAAAGAGTAAATTCTATCTGGCCCTATACAAAAACAACACTTTTTTCACAACCAACAAACACACCTCCCCAGTAATATCAACGCCTTAGATCTCTGAAAGATCGAGGCGACGATTTACAGGGGGTTTTACTAAAAACGATTCCCCGATCCTTAAGCACTTTGTTTTATTTAAAACAAAAGGATTACCTTATCCCCCAGAGCTAATGATTACAACAGGATACATGGTTTGAGCAGACACACTGATATTGTAAGGACAAACTGGTCTTATATGAGCTTCTGGCTAGATAGGATAGCATAATCTTATCTCAAAAAAATTCTTTGGGGACACACTGATCACTGGACGGGGATTCATATAGATTCCCCCAACCCGTCTAACCCGTCTAACCCGTCTAACCCGTCTAACCCGTCTAACCCGTCTAACTTGTCCAGTCCAGATGATAAATTACTTTATGTGCATAGATTCCCCCCAACCCGTCCAACTGATCACTGAACGGGGATTCATATAGATTCCCCGGAGGATAAAGCCTATGATTAGATTCCCCAAAGAGATAGAGATACAAAGATACAGGTATACACCCCCCCAGAGGATAGATTACTTTGTATATATTGACTCATCTTCTTTACTCTTACCCCCTGTACATAGATGCTGCTCTGGGCTATTGGTATATACAAGAGTACATACCCAAGATGTATTAATATAACACATACTAATACACTTAATTCTATACTTCATACATGTACGTTATCTACTCTTAAACTCTCCCCAATCAATAGGATATGATCTATTTAAAAAGGCATGATTACAAGCACCCTAGCGTCATTCTCAGTCACCGAGTATATGTTTATGGGGAGTATTGGAAAGAGAAACAGAAGCTGTTAGGAGTAGCATTAGGGCCATGTGACGGGGTACTATGCATTTCCCTGTCCCGCAAAGATCAGAATCGTCCCCAGATGATATGAACTATGTACTATCTATAGAATCTAATGTTTTTAATTGGACAGTAGAAAGTAAATATTTTATATAACTCACAAGTTCTTGAAACCAATAAACTTTAAGGAGATTTATTTAGGATATAGAACATTACTCATTTATATAATTAGAGAAGATAATTTAAACATCTAGGAGATATTAATGGAGAGATTAATGGAGATATCCGAGAGAATAAAGAAGGCCCGATTATTTAGGGGTAAGACTCAGAAGCAACTAGGAAAGTTGATAGGAGGATCAATAATTAACTATGAAAATGGTAAAGAATCTCCCCCTGTTGTTATTCTTTATAGAATAGCGAAGGAGTTGAACATAAAAGTAGAATGGTTTATATTGGGTAAGATAGAGAGTACTTTTAATATCAGGGAAAAAATAATTAATTACTCCAATCAGATATCAGAGATAGGAGATCAACAAAAATCACTTAGGAGGCGTAAAAACAGTTTAAATAAGTTATTGAAAAAAGCTAAAGATGAGATAAGGTTTAAACAATGAGAATCACTAAGGATAATATAATTAATGAAGCTAGGAAAAGAAATTTAAAAGTATTAAAAAGTGATCTGGTCGATAAAGTTAAAAATTCTTATGGTTATACTCCTCTTCATGAGCTAGCTAATAAAGGGGTTATAGAAGTACTCAATCATCCATCTGTTGATCAAGTTCAAAATAAATACGGTTGGACTCCTCTTCACTGGTTAGCTTGGAAAGGGGTCAAAGAAATATTAGATCATCTATCTGTAGATCAAGTTAAAGATCATTATGGTTGGACTCCTCTTTATTACTTAGCTGTAAAGGATTGCTTAACCAAAAAAGATTTAAGAAAAAAGTATCCTTGGTATAAAAAAGAAATAAAGAATATTTTCAAAGCAGTAGAAGAGATCGTTAATACCCCTGATTCAATTAGATTTATTCTGGAGGATTAATTATGATTACTAAAGATAATATTTGGGATGAAACTGAAAGATGTAATTTAGAAGTATTAAAAAGTGATCTAGTCAATAAAGTTAAAGATTCTGATAGTTGGACTCCTCTTCATTACTTAGCTTGGTGCGGGGTCAAAAAAGTATTTAGTCATTCTTCTGTTGATAAAGTTAAAGATAATAGGGGTCAGACTCCTCTTCATATCTTAGCTTATAAAAATTGTTTAACTAAGAAAGACTTAAGAGAAAAGTATCCTTGGTATAAAAAAGAAATAAAGAATCTTTGGATAGCAATAGATGAAATCACCAATACCCCGACATCAATTAGATTTATTCTGGAGGATTAATTATGAGAATCACTAAAGAGAATATTTTTAAAGAAATTAAAAAGAAGAATTATTTAGAAGTATTAAAAAGTGATCTTGTTGATCAAGTTAAAGATTATGATGGTAGGACTCCTCTTCATGTATTGGCTTATAAAAGTGTCAAAGAAATATTAAGTCATCCATCCGTTGATCAAGTTAAAGATCATTATGGAGATACTCCTCTTCATGATTTAGCTTGTGACGGGGTCAAAGAAGTACTCAATCATCCCTCTGTTGATCAAGTTAAAAATGCTGCGGGTTGGACTCCTCTTTATTACTTAGCTAGGTATGGCCGCTTAACCAAAAAAGATTTGAGAAAAAAGTATCCTTGGTATAAAAAAGAAATAAAGAATTTTTTCAAAGCAGTAGAAGAGATTCTAAATACTCCTGATTCAGTTAGATTTATTCTGGAGGATTAATTATGAGAATCACTAAAAAGAATATTTTTAAAGAATTAGATAAAGAAAGATATTTAGAAGTATTAAAAAGTGATCTGGTCGATAAAGTTAAAGATGAAGATGGTTATACTCCTCTTCATTTCTTAGCTTATAGAAAAGTCAAAGAAGTATTAAATCATCCATCTGTAGACAAAGTTAAAGATAATTATGGTAATACTCCTCTTCATTTTTTAGCTATGGAAGGGGTCAAAGAAGTACTTCACCATCCATCTGTTGATAAAGTAAAAGATGAAGATGGTTGGACTCCTCTTCATTACTTTGCTGGGAAAGGGTATCTAACTAAAGAAGACTTAAGAAAAAAATATCCTTGGTATAAAAAAGAAATAAAGAATATTGAAGGAGCAGTAGAAGAGATCGTTAATACCCCTGATTCAGTTAGATTTATTTTGGAGGATTAATTATGATTACTAAAGATAATATTTGGGATGAAACTGAAAGATGTAATTTAGAAGTATTAAAAAATGATCTAGTCAATAAAGTTAAAGATAATTATGGTAATACTCCTCTTCATTTTTTAGCTATGGAAGGGGTCAAAGATGTATTAAGTCATCCATCTGTTGATAAAGTTAAAGATAGGAGGGGTCAGACTCCTCTTCATATCTTAGCTTATAAAAATTGTTTAACTAAGAAAGACTTAAGAGAAAAATATCCTTGGTATAAAAAAGAAATAAAGAATATTGAAGTAGCAGTTGATGAAATTGTAAATACCCCAAAGAGTATCCAATTTATTCTGGAGGATTCATGATTACTAAAGAGAATATTTTTAAAGAAGCTAAAAGAAATTATTTAGAAGTATTAAAAAGTGATCTTGTTGATCAAGTTAAAGATGAAGATGGTTGGACTCCTCTTCATGAACTAGCTTTTTGGGGCCACTTAACTAAAGAAGATTTAAGAAAAAAGTATCCTTGGTACAAAAAAGAAATAACAAATATTGAAGAAGCAATAGAAGAGATTATTAATACCCCTGATTCAGTTAGATTTATTCTGGAGGATTAATTATGAGAATCACTAAAGAGAATATTTTTGAAGAAGCTAAAAGATGTAATTTAGAAGTATTAAAAAGTGATCTAGTTGATAAAGTTAAAAATCAGCATAGTTGGACTCCTCTTCATGAATTAGCTTTAAAAGGGGTTAAGGAAATATTAAGTCATCCCTCTGTTGATATAGTTAAAGATAAAGATGGTTGGACTCCTCTTCACAAGTTAGCTCATAGGTGCATTGTTAACGCACTTTCCCATCCATCTGTTGATAAAGTTAAAGATAATAAAGGTTGGACTCATCTTCCCGGGTTAGCTGAAGAGGACTACTTAACTAAAGAAGACTTGATAAAAAAATATCCTTGGTACAAAAAAGAAATAAAGAATATTTTGAAAGCAGTTGATGAGATTGTAAATACCCCGACCTCAGTTAGATTTATTCTGGAGGATTCATGATTACTAAAGAGAATATTTGGGATGAAGCTAGGAAAAGTAATTTAGAAGTATTAAAAAGTGATCTGGTCGATAAAGTTAAAGATGAAGATGGTTGGACTCCTCTTCATTCCTTAGCTAATCATGAGGTCAAAGAAGTATTAGATCATCCATCCGTTAATAAAGTTAAAAATTCTCATGGTTGGACTCCTCTTCATTTCTTAGCTCATTGGGGCCACTTAACTAAAGAAGACTTAAGAAAGAAATATCCTTGGTACAAAAAAGAAATAAAGAATATTTATAAAGCAATAAATGAGATTGCAAATACCCCTGATTCAGTTAAATTTATTCTGGAGGATTAACATGAAAATCACTAAAGAGAATATCTGGGATGAAATTAAAAAGAAGAATTATTTAGAAGTATTGAAAAGTGATCTTGTTGATCAAGTTAAAAATAAATATGGTAATACTCCTCTTCATTACTTAGCTGATAAAAAGGTCAAGAAAGTGCTTAAACATCCATCTGTTGATAAAGTTAAAGATAATGATGATTGGACTCCTCTTCATATCTTAGCTTATCATGGCATTGTTAACGCACTTTCCCATCCATCTATTGATAAAGTTAAAGATTATGATGGTAGGACTCCTCTTCATGAACTAGCTTATGCTGGGGTCAAAGAAGTACTCAACCATCCATCGGTTGATATAGTTAAAGATAATTATGGTGAGACTCCTTTACATTGGTTAGCTCATAAAGATTGTTTAACCAAAAAAGATTTAAGAGAACGTTTTCCTTGGTATAAAAAAGAAATAAAGAATATTTTAGAAGAAGCAATAGAAGAGATTATTAATACCCCTGATTCAGTTAAGTTTATTCTGGAGGATTAATTATGATTACTAAAGAGAATATTTTTGAAGAAGCTAAAAGATGTAATTTAGAAGTATTAAAAAGTGATCTAGTTGATAAAGTTAAAAATCAGCATGGTTGGACTCCTCTTCATGAATTAGCTTTAAAAGGGGTTAAAGAAGTATTGAATCATCCATCCGTTGATCAAGTTAAAAACAGTTATGGAAGTACTCCTCTTCACTGGCTAGCTAGATATGGGGCCAAAGAAGTATTAAGTCATCCATCTGTTGATCAAGTTAAAGATATATATGGTTATACTCCTCTTCATATCTTAACTCATAAAGATTGTTTAACTAAAGAAGACTTAAGAAAAAAGTATCCTTGGTACAAAAAAGAAATAAGGAGTGTTTATGAAGCAGTAGAAGAGATTCTAAATACCCCAGCATCAATTAGATTTATTCTGGAGGATTAGTTATGAGAATCACTAAAGAGAATATTTTTGATGAAGCTAGAAGATGTAACTTAGAAATATTAAAAAGTGATCTAGTTGATAAAGCTAGAGCAAAAAATAGTTGGACTCCTCTTCATGTTTTAGCTAGGTGCGGGGTCAAAGAAATATTAGATCATCCATCTGTTGATAAAGTTAAAAATAATAATGATTGGACTCCTCTTCATCTCTTAGCTTTTAAAAGCCACTTAACTAAAGAAGACTTAAGAAAAAAGTATCCTTGGTATAAAAAAGAAATAAAATATATTATGAAAGCAGTAGAAGAGATTGAGAATACCCCGACCTCAGTTAGATTTATTCTGGAGGATTAAGTATGATTACTAAAGATAATATTTTTGAAGAAGCTAAAAGATGTAATTTAGAAGTATTAAAAAGTGATCTAGTTGATAAAGCTAGAGGAAAAAATAGTTGGACTCCTCTTCATGAGCTAGCTTGTGGATGGGTCAAAGAAATATTAGATCATCCATCTGTTGATAAAGTTAAAGATGCTGCGGGTAATACTCCTCTTTGTCTTTTAGCTTGGAATAACCACATCACCAAAAAAGATTTAAGAAAAAAGTATCCTTGGTATAAAAAAGAAATAAAAAATATCAGAGAAGCAGTAGAAGAGATTGTAAATACCCCGACCTCAATTAAATTTATTCTGGAGGATTAATTATGATTACTAAAGATAATATAATTAATGAAGCTAGGAAAAGAAATTTAGAAGTATTGAAAAGTGATCTAGTTGATACAGTTAAAGATGATGCTGGTTGGACTCCTCTTCATGAACTAGCTTATCGTGGGGTCAAAGAAGTATTAAATCATCCATCCGTCGATCAAGTTAAAGATAATGATGGTAGGACTCCTCTACATTGGTTAGCTTTAACTGGCCCCCTAACCAAAAAAGATTTAAGAAAAAAGTATCCTTGGTATAAAAAAGAAATAAGGAGTGTTTATAACGCAGTAGAAGAGATTGTAAATACCCCGACATCAGTTAAATTTATTCTGGAGGATTCATGATTACTAAAGAGAATATTTGGGATGAAATTGAGAAGAAGAATTATTTAGAAGTATTAAAAAGTGATTTAGTTGACACAGTTAAAGATCACAATGGTTGGACTCCTCTTCATCTCTTAGCTAGGTATGGGGCCAAAGAAGTATTAAATCATCCATCTGTTGACAAAGTTAAAGATGGGAATACCCCTCTTCATGAACTAGCTTATATTGGGGTCAAAGAAATATTGAATCATCCATCTGTTGATAAAGTTAAAGATAGATATGGTTATACTCCTCTTCATGATTTAGCACATTGGAACTACTTAACTAAAGAAGACTTGAGAAAAAAGTATCCTTGGTATAAGAAAGAAATAAAAGATTTAGAAGATGCAGTAGAAGAGATTCTAAATACTCCAAAGAGTATCCAATTTATTCTGGAGGATTAATTATGATTACTGAAGAGAATATCTGGGATGAAGCTAAGAAAAGTAATTTAGAAGTATTAAAAAGTGATCTTGTAGATAAAGCTAAAGATTCTTATGGTTGGACTCCTCTTCATGAGCTAGCTTATGTTGGGGTTAAGGAAATATTAAGTCATCCCTCTGTAGATCAAGTTAAAGATTATTATGGTAAGACTCCTCTACATTGGTTAGCTAGGTATAGGTATAGCTACATTACCGTAGAAGACTTGAGAAAAAAGTATCCTTGGTATAAAAAAGAAATAAAAGATTTAAGAGTAGCAGTTGATGAAATTGTAAATACCCCTGATTCAGTTAGATTTATTCTGGAGGATTCATGATTACTAAAGAGAATATAATTTATGAAGCTAAGAAAAGTAATTTAGAAGTATTGAAAAGTGATCTAGTTGATAAAGTTAAAGATTATGATGGGGAGACTCCTCTTCATAGGTTAGCTAGATATGGGGCCAAAGAAGTATTAAGTCATCCCTCTGTTGATCTAGTTAAAACTAATATTGGCAGCACTCCTCTTCATTTCTTAGCTCATAAAGGGGTTAAAGAAGTATTAAGCCACCCATCTGTTGATAAAGTTCAAAATAAATATGGTTGGACTCCTCTTCATATCTTAGCTTATAAAAATTGTTTAACTAAAGAAGACTTAAGAAAAAAGTATCCTTGGTATAAAAAAGAAATAACGAATATTGAAGAAGCAGTTGATGAAATTGTAAATACCCCTGATTCAATTAGATTTATTCTGGAGGATTCATGATTACTAAAGAGAATATTTTTAATGAAATTGTTAAAGGAAATTATTTAGAAGTATTGAAAAGTGATTTAGTCGATACAGTTAAAGATCATGATGGTGATACTCCTCTTCACTGGTTAGCTTGGAAAGGGGTTAAAGACGTATTAGATCATCCATCTGTTGATAAAGTTAAAACGAACTATGGCCAGACTCCTCTTTATTACTTAGCTTGGAGAGACCTCTTAACCATAGAAGATTTAAGAAAAGAGTATCCTTGGTACAAAAAAGAAATAAAAGATATTAAAGAAGCAGTAGAAGAGATTCTAAATACCCCTGATTCAGTTAGATTTATTCTGGAGGATTCATGATTACTAAAGAGAATATTTTTAATGAAATTGAGAAGAAGAATTATTTAGAAGTATTGAGAAGTGATCTTGTAGATAAAGTTAAAGATAAATATGATTGTACTCCTCTTCATTACCTAGCTTGGGAAGGGGTCAAAAAAGTATTAAATCATCCATCTGTTGATAAAGTTAAAGATAATTTAGGAGAAACTCCTCTTTATGTATTAGCTTATGGGAAACACATTAAGAAAAAAGTATCCTTGGTATAAAAAAGAAATAAAAGATATTAAAGAAGCAGTTGATGAAATTGTAAATACCCCAAAGAGTATCCAATTTATTCTGGAGGATTAATTATGAGAATCACTAAAGAGAATATTTTTGAAGAAGCTAGAAGATGTAACTTAGAAATATTAAAGAGTGATCTAGTTGATACAGTTAAAAATCATGATGGTTGGACTCCTCTTCATGACTTAGCTTATGAAGGGGTCAAAGAAGTATTAAATCATCCATCTGTTGATAAAGTTAAAGATCATGATGGTGATACTCCTCTGCACGACTTAGCTCATTGGGGCTACCTATCTAAAGAAGACTTAAGAAAAAAATATCCTTGGTATAAAAAAGAAATAAAAGAGATTAAAGAAGCAGTTGATGAAATTGTAAATACCCCGACCTCAATTAGATTTATTCTGGAGGATTCATGATTACTAAAGATAATATTTTTTATGAAGCTAGAAGATGTAATTTAGGAGTATTAAAAAGTAATCTTGTTGATAAAGTTAAAGATCATGATGGTGATACTCCTCTTCATGCGTTAGCTTATTGGGGCTGCTTAACCAGAGAAGACTTAAGAAAAAAGTATCCTTGGTACAAAAAAGAAATAAAAGAGATTAAAGAAGCAGTAGATGAAATAGTAAATACCCCAAGGAGTATTCAATTTATTCTGGAGGATTAATTATGAGAATCACTAAAGAGAATATAATTGATGAAGCTAGACAATATAATTTAGAAGTACTCAAAAGCGATCTTGTGGATAAATTTCAAGATAAATCTGATTGGACTCCTCTTCATATCTTAGCTAGGTATGGGGTAAAGGAAATATTAAAGCATCCATCTGTCGATAAAGTTAAAGATTATTATGGTTGGACTCCTCTTCATGAACTAGCTTATCATGGTGTCAAAGAAGTATTAAGTCATCCTTCCGTCGATAAAGTTAAAAACAACGATGGCTACACTCCTCTTCATCTCTTAGCTCATAAAAATTGTTTAACTCAAGAAGACTTAAAGAAACGTTTTCCTTGGTACAAAAAAGAAATAACGAATATTTTAAAAGCAGTGAATGAGATTGAGAATACCCCGACCTCAATTAAATTTATTCTGGAGGATTGACATGATTACTGAAAAGAATATTTTTGAAGAAATTAGAAAGAAGAATTATTTAGAAGTATTAAGAAGTGATCTAGTTGATAAAGTTAAAAACCAGCATGATCAGACTCCTCTTCATCTCTTAGCTTATAAAGGGGTCAAAGAGGTATTAAGTCATCCATCTGTGGATATAGTTAAAAATAATGACGGCTACACTCCTCTTCATTTCTTAGCTTGGACTGGGGACCAAGATGTATTAGATCATCCATCTATCGATAAAGTTAAAGATAATTATAGTATGACTCCTCTTCATCACTTAGTTCATTGTGGTTACTTAAACAGAGAAGATTTAAAGAAACATTTTCCTTGGTACAAAAAAGAAATAAGGAATATCGAAAAAGCAGTTGATGAAATTGTAAATACCCCAACCTCAGTTAGATTTATTCTGGAGGATTAATTATGAGAATCACTAAAGAGAATATTTGGGATGAAATTGAGAAGAAGAATTATTTAGAAGTATTGAGAAGTGATCTTGTAGATAAAGTTATAAATATATATAATTGGACTCCTCTCCATAGATTAGCTAGGTATGGGGTCAAAGAAATATTAAGTCATCCATCTGTAGATAAAGTTAAAGATAATTTCGGTTATACTCCTCTCCATAGATTAGCTAGGTATGGGGTCAAAGAAGTATTGAATCATACATCCGTTGATCAAGTGAAAGATAATCTTGGAGAGACTCCTCTTCATCACTTCGTTCTTTGTGGTTACTTAAACAGAGAAGATTTAAGAAATAAGTATCCTTGGTATAAAAAAGAAATAAAAGATATTTTAAAAGCAGTAGAAGAGATTGAGAATACCCCGGATTCAGTTAGATTTATTTTGGAGGATTCATGATTACTAGAGAGAATATTTTTGATGAAATTGCTAAAGGAAATTATTTAGAAATATTGAAAAGTGATCTTGTAGATAAAGTTAAAGATAAATATGATTGTACTCCTCTCCATAGATTAGCTTGGGACGGGGTCAAAAAAGTATTTGATCATCCATCTGTTGATAAAGTTAAAAATAAATACGGGGATACTCCTCTTTATGTATTAGCTCATAAAAATTGTTTAACTAAAGAAGATTTAAGAAAAAAGTATCCTTGGTACAAAAAAGAAATAAGGAGTGTTTATAAAGCAGTAGAAGAGATTGTTAATACCCCGACCTCAATTAGATTTATTTTGGAGGATTGATATGATACTCACTAAAGATAATATTTTTGATGAAATTGAGAAGAAGAATTATTTAGAAGTATTGAGAAGTGATCTTGTAGATAAAGTTAAAGATAAAGATAAAGATAAATATGGTTGGACTCCTCTTCACTGGTTAGCTTGGAAAGGGGTTAAAGATGTATTAGATCATCCATCTGTTGATCTAGTTAAAACTAACTATGGTCAGACTCCTCTTCATACATTAGCTTATAAAGGCCACTTAACAAAAGAAGATTTAAGAAAACGTTTTCCTTGGTACAAAAAAGAAATAAAAGATTTAGAAGAAGCAATAACTGAGATTGTAAATACCCCGGATTCAATTAGATTTATTCTGGAGGATTGATATGAGAATTACTGAAGAGAATATTTGGGATGAAATTAGAAAGAAGAATTATTTAAAAGTATTAAACAGCGATCTTGTTGATAAAGTTAAAGATAAATACGGAGAGACTCCTCTACATTGGTTAGCTTGGAAAGAAGTCAAAGAAATAATACACCATCCATCTGTTGATAAAGTTAAAGATAATAATGGTGCGACTCCTCTTCATTGCTTAGCTCAGTATGGGGTCAAAGATATACTTCACCATCCATCTGTGGATAAAGTTAAGAATACATATGGTTGGACTCCTCTTCATGGCTTAGCTTATTGGGGCCAATTAACAAAAGAAGATTTAAAGGAACGTTTTCCTTGGTATAAAAAAGAAATAAAAGATTTAGAAGATGCAGTAGAAGAGATTGTAGATACCCCGGATTCAATTAAATTTATTCTGGAGGATTGACATGAAAATCACTAAAGAGAATATAATTGATGAAGCTAGACAATCTAATTTAGAAGTACTCAAAAGCGATCTTGTGGATAAATTTCAAGATAAATATAATTGGACTCCTCTTCATTACTTCGCTTGGTACGGGATCAAAGAAGTATTAAGTCATCCATCCATTGATAAAGTTAAAGATGATCTTGGAGAGACTCCTCTTCATCTCTTAGTTCATTGTGGTTACTTAAACAGAGAAGATTTAAAGAAACGTTTTCCTTGGTACAAAAAAGAAATAAGGAATATCGAAAAAGCAGTTGATGAAATTGTAAATACCCCGGATTCAGTTAGATTTATTTTGGAGGATTCATGATCACTGAAGATAATATTTTTGATGAAATTGAGAAGAAGAATTATTTAGAAGTATTGAAAAGTGATCTTGTAGATAAAGATAAAGTTAAAGATAAATATGATTGGACTCCGCTACATCTCTTAGCTAGGCGTGGGGTCAAAGAAGTATTAAGTCATCCATCTGTCGATAAAGTTAGAAATGATCTTGGAGATACTCCTCTTCATTTCTTAGCTTATTGGGGCTACATCACCATAGAAGATTTGAGAAAAAAGTATCCTTGGTATAAAAAAGAAATAAGGAGTGTTTATAAAGCAATTGATGAGATTGTTAATACCCCAAAAAGTATTAAATTTATTCTGGAGGATTGATATGATAACTAAAGAGAATATCTGGGATGAAACTAGGAAAAGTAATTTAGAAGTACTCAAAAGCGATCTTGTTGATAAATTTCAAGATAATTATGGTGAAACTCCTCTTCATATCTTAGCTAAAAAAAGAGTCAAAAAAGTATTAAAGCATCCATCTGTTGATAAAGTTAAAGACAACAATAATAATACTCATCTTCATTTCTTAGCTTGGAACGGGATCAAAGATGTTCTTTCCCATTCATCAGTTGATAAAGTTAAAGATAATAGTGGGAGGACTCCTCTTCATTGCTTAGCTAAATTTGGCCGCTTAACAGAAGAAGACTTGAAACAGAAGAAGACTTGAGAATAAAATATCCTTGGTATAAAAAAGAAATAAAAGATTTAGAAGAAGCAGTAAAAGAGATTGTAAATACCCCAAAGAGTATCCAATTTATTCTGGATGATTAACTTTATTTAAAGGAGAAACGTATGGATTTAAAAATAACAAAACACATGAAATGGTTCTTTGATCAATGCTTTGAGTTAGAACCTATTTCTAAAAAAGAATGTCTAAGGTTATTAAACATAGTACATGAAAACAAAGATACTGCTAGGGTAATCGACTTAACCAAAGAATTATATAACAACAAAAATATTAAGTTCATGGAAGCACTGGCCGAAGCGATGAAAAGATAAAAATCAAATTAAGTTTATTCTGGAGGATTCATGATTACTAAAGATAATATTTTCGAAGAAATTGAGAAGAAGAATTATTTAGAAGTATTAAAAAGTAATCTAGTTGATAAAGTTAAAGATCATGAGGGTTGGACTCCTCTACATTGGTTAGCTTGGAAAGGAGTCAAAGAAATAATACACCATCCATCTGTTGATAAAGTTAAAGATCATGACGGTGATACTCCTCTTCATTACTTAGCTAGTGCTGACATCATCACCGAAGAAAATTTAAGAGAACGTTTTCCTTGGTATAAAAAAGAAATAACGAATATTGAAGAAGCAGTTGATGAAATTGTAAATACCCCGACCTCAGTTAGATTTATTCTGGAATAGATTATGGACTACATCATAAGAGAAGACTCATCTGGCACCAGACATTTTAAAGGAATTATACCTGAAAGCGTGAACCATATACAAGTATTGCATAGAAGTGAAATACCCTATTTAATAGGTTATCTTCCTTCAATAGTTTTATCAAAAATAAGAACTGGGGATCGTTTTTATTCTTTAGGAATGACTTATGTGGTTTGTAATGTAACTAAATCAGTCTGTGTGGAATGGATAGATTAAAATTCCCTGTCTCTCAGGAAAGGAAGTTCACTATGGCCTTAACAAATTACAAGATAATTGAAAGAAATAAACAATTCGGCATTGAAGAAGAAGATTTATCAGATGGAAGCTTTGTTTACAACATCATCACCTATGATAAAACAGGAGAGATTATAAAGAGAAACACGGACTGCATAGATCTTGACGAAGCTTATCAGTTATACCATTCTTTAACAACACTGCAATCAATCAACTTTATCACCGAGGAGTAGCTATGCTATACACAGACTATTATGAATTTGCTGAAAAAGTTGGCATAGTAGATGCCGATGGATTAGAGAAGTTGGGTTTTAAGAATGACAATGACAACAGAATCTGCACCAGTCGTTTACAAGAATTAAAGGAATTTGTTAGCAAATTGAATACTCAATCGATTCAATTTATAAAAGGTGCTGAAAGTAAAAGATACCATATAGCTACGGATTTGGATGCTTCTGATTTAGAAGAGTATGATGATGATGATGAGAGATTGAGTGTAGCTACTTGTATTGCTAATGAAATACATTTTGTAAACCGTATGGATTATTTTTTATGTGACGGTGACGCTGACTCAAAACTTTATTTGGAAGAAGTAGAAGAAGTGTGATATCTATTCTGGAGGATTGACATGATTACTAAAGAAAATATTTTTGATAAAATTGAGAAGAAGAATTATTTAGAAGTATTGAGAAGTGATCTTGTAGATAAAGTTAAAGATAAATATGATTGGACTCCTCTTCATTGCTTAGCTTGGAAAGGGGTCATAGAAATATTAAGTCATCCATCCGTTGATAAAGTTAAAGATAATGATGGTTGGACTCCTCTTCATTGGTTAGCTAGGTATGGGGTACGAGAAACATTAGATCATCCTTCCGTAGATCAAGTTAAAGATAATGATGGTCGGACTCCTCTTCATACATTAGCTCATAGAAAAGTCAAAGAAGTATTAAATCATCCATCAGTTGATAAAGTTAAAGATAATGATGGTTTAAGAAAAAAGTATCCTTGGTATAAAAAAGAAATAAAAGATATTAAAGAAGCAGTTGATGAAATTGTAAATACCCCAAAGAGTATCCAATTTATTCTGGAGGATTAATTATGATCACAAAAGAGAATATTTGGGAAGAAATTAAGAAGAAGAATTATTTAGAAATATTAAAGAGTGACTTTGTTGACCAAGTTAAAAATGATAATGGTTGGACTCCTCTTCATAGATTAGCTAGGTATGGGGTCAAAAAAATATTAAGTCATCCATCTGTGGATAAAGTTAAAGATAAAGATGGTTGGACTCCTCTTCATTACTTAGCTCTGTATAGCTACCTTACTAAAGAAGATTTAAAGAAACGTTTTCCTTGGTATAAAAAAGAAATAAAAGATATTAAAGAAGCAGTTGATGAGATGGTAAATACCCCGACCTCAATTAGATTTATTCTGGAGGATTGATATGAGAATCACTGAAGATAATATTTTTGAAGAAGCTAGAAAAAATAATTTAGAAGTATTAAAAAATGATCTTGTCGATAAAGTTAAAGATAATTATGGTCAGACTCCTCTTCATGCATTAGCTTATAATGGGGTCAAAGAAGTATTAAGTCATCCTTCCGTTGACAAAGTTAAAGATCGTTACGAGGAGACTCCCCTGCACGACTTAGCTCACGCTGGCCAATTAACCAAAGAAGACTTGAGAGAAAAGTATCCTTGGTATAAAAAAGAAATAAAGAATATCGAAGAAGCAATAGAAGAGATTATTAATACCCCGACATCAGTTAAATTTATTCTGGAGGATTGATATGATTACTAAAGAGAATATTTTTAAAGAAGCTAAAAGATGTAATTTAGAAGTATTAAAAAGTGATCTAGTTGATAAAGTTAAAGGTACTGACGGTTGGACTCCTCTTCATTACTTAGCTAGAGAAGGAGTCAAAGAAGTATTAGATCACCCATCCGTCGATAAAGTTAAAGATAATTATGGTCAGACTCCTCTTCATGCATTAGCTTATAAAAAAGTCAAAGAAGTATTAAATCATCCATCTGTGGATAAAGTTAAAAATCATTACGGTAATACTCCTCTTCATCAATTAGCTAAATTTGACCGCTTAACAAAAGAAGACTTGAGAGAAAAGTATCCTTGGTATAAAAAAGAAATAAAAGATATTTATGAAGCAGTAGTTGAGATTATAAATACCCCAACATCAATTAAATTTATTCTGGAGGATTAAGTATTAGTATCATTAGAGATAATATATTTGAAGAAGTTGAAAAGAGTAATTTAGAAGTATTGAAAAAAATTAATTATTATAAATAATTCAAAGGAGTCTATCTATGATGCCTCAAAAAAGAATTACCGAATTAAAAAATAAAATGTCTTTTGCCTTTAATAGAGACACGCCCATCTCAGCATTACTGCTGCTAATCAAGATGTCTACGAATGACCCGACAACCTTCAATGATTTATGTGATTGTGTAGTTGTCAGGAAACATGAAGAAGACAAAATAAAAATTAAAAATAATTTCATAAAAAAAGAATTAGAATTAAATAAGAAAAAAGAAAGAGAAAAAAATTAAAAGAATACATCAGATTACAAGATGACCCTAAAAATAAATAAGAATTCCCTGTCCCGCAAAAAATAGGAGGCTGTCATGAAAAAACCAAAAAATAGCTCAAGGAATGGACTATACCTTACTTCTTATCAATTTAAAGCCTTTAAACAAACCGTTAAATCAGTTGAAATAAGTATTCCCAAAGGTTATACATTTAATCCAAAAAAATTAAGAAATATTGCAAAATGGATGTTAAATGTTGCAGATTGGATGGATGATCAAGAAAGTAATGAATTCTATTCTTTAACCAAATTTAAAGAAATAATTACTGATCCAATGAGAGTCTTATTTGAGGCCCTAAGATATGAAACAGATGAAGACATTCTTAACGAAATTGTAAATGAGATTGAAGACGCTGTCACTGCTAATATTAAAGCTGATGAATTAACTGAGTTAAATATCTTTGAATACTTAAAAATAATCAATGATTCAGAATGTAACTTTTGGAGAAATGATTTCATCAACGAGATGATAGATCGAGTCAATAATCCCCAACCAGAACAAAATGAAATTACGGCCAGACGTTTAATCTATGATTACATCAATCTTCCCGATGACAGTTATCAAATTTTAGATAAAGCTTACAACCTAATTAATAGTAAATCAGACAAAAAACTTCTCAAGGATTATATAAGTATGTGGAATCAGGGGGATAAACCCGATCTTTGTTCCCTCGGGGAAATAATCACAAAACTTTATAAAAAATATCCTGCAACAGTTTGAAACAGAATTGACAGTCCCAACTATCTAAAATAACTCAAATATTAAAAAAAGTTAATAAATCTATCGTACTTTTTCATTTTTTTGGCACTGTACTAAGGGAAACTTCTAAAGATGGCATGAAGTTTCAATTTTGAGTAACATAAAAACAATCTCAAAGAAACATATTCGGATTGAGTTCAATCTTAGCTCAATCCGAATATTACAAATTATCCGGAGATTTCTATGATATATAATGACACCATCACAACTCTCACACTGATGTTAAAGGAGATAACTTTTGCAAAGAGATTACTTTCTTTTGACAAAGAAAAGAGTTATTGCCACCTAATGTTAGCTAGTGTTGACACTTTGAGTTTAGATAAAAATATTCATTTAGGTAATATAACTTTAATAAAATTTTTACTAGATAGACTTTTAGATGAATTAGCATCCCCAAAAGAATTAACCATGTCCGATTTAATTTCTCTGGAAAATTGCATAAGACACAGTTGGTCACTAGAATACGAAGTAATATTCAAAGATCCTAAATTAGATAAACATACTCTTAAGTTTTATAAAGATTTAACTAAAACCTATTTAAAGACTAAGACAACATCCTAATTTTTCAAAGAAAGATCAAGATGTTTTAAATACTGCTTAAGTTTAGAATCTTGAGTTATTTTTTGAAATTCTTTTAAATGCTCTTTACTTATTTGATGAAACTTATAAATCTTAATTAATTTTTCTATAAGAATGGATACTTTTGCATCATTCAATCTATATTTTTTTTGAAAATCTTTAATAAAATACAAAATATTTTGAGGCTTTAACTTTTCAAGTCTAGGAATAATCTTTTGAAACTCAATAATAATTTCTTTACCTAAAGTTTTTGAAGCCAATTTTATTACTACTAAATCAACAATTCTATTTTTATCCATAAATTAATCTCCTGAAACATTAATTGTAGAAATTAATAGAAAATTCTTTTAACAAAAGAAACAGGATATTTGAAAATGGATATACAAAACGATTGAAATCATTTCCAAAAACAAAATCGGTTCTGCCTTAGTTTTCTAAACAAATATTTAAAAAAATTAGTATCTTAAAACAAAACTTTTTTTACAACTAAAAAATAGGAGATAGTTATGATAACAGATAAACAATCCAAGCCATTATCTTCTAAAAATGATTTTCTTAACCTGTGTACCTTAGACATGACTGCTAAGACGTATGATCCTGTAATAGGAAGAGATAAGGAAGTAGATAGAATCATAGAAATTCTATGTCGAAAAAATAAGGCCAATCCTATTTTAGTAGGAGAACCAGGTGTTGGGAAAACAGCAGTGATACAAGAATTAGTTAGACGGATTAAATCTGGCAACATTCCCCAAAAAATTAATAATAAGAAAATCAGATCATTAGACCTATCTGTTTTAAGTAAACAACTTGGAGCTATTAAACATACCCTAGATGACATAGCTCAAGCTGGAGATATTCTTTTTATAGATGAAATTCACAACATAATTGGTGCAGGACAAACAACAGGAAGTCTTGATGTAGCTAATATTATGAAACCATTATTAACGGATGGAAGCATTACCTGTATTGGGGCTACTACTCTTGAAGAATATAAATTATATTTTGAAAAGGACTCAGCTTTAGAAAGAAGATTTAGCAAAGTTCTTATTGATGAACCCTCCAAATTGGAAACATTAGCTATATTAAAAGGATTAAAAGTAAAATATGAGGAACATCATCAAATCTCAATTAAACAGGAAACACTAGAAGCTATAGTTACTTATTCTACCAAATATCTAACAGGAAAACAGCATCCAGATAAGGATTTAGATATATTGGATGAAGCTTGTAGTAAAAAGTGTTTAATTAATAACAAAATTAAAAGAATCTATTCTCAAATTGAGAAATATCAGTCAGAATCTAATTGGGAAAAGGTATCCCAGTTAAAATATGGAATACTCCCAAAAATGGCTGAACCATCTTCAATACTTCTCAAAGATGACATACTCGAGATAATATCTGATAAAACAGGAATACCCGTAACTAATCTAAATCAAAGTGAAAAAGAAAAGTTACTTCATATAGAAGACTATCTTAGAAAAAGAGTGATGGGACAAGATCAGGTTTTAAAAGTTATAGCGAATAGTATCCGAACTGCTCGGGTAGGGCTGGATCCTGATACAACTTCTTTTTTGTTCTTGGGTTCCACAGGTGTAGGTAAAACAGAGGTTGCTAAAACTCTTGCTGAATTTTTATTTAATCATGAGGATAAGATGATTAGATTAGACATGAGTGAGTATCAAGAAAAACATGCGGTATCAAAGCTTATAGGCTCCCCTGCGGGATATGTAGGATACGACGACGGTGGACAGCTAACCGAAGCCGTAAAAAGAAAGCCTTATTCTATTATTCTTTTAGATGAAGTTGAAAAAGCACACCCTGATGTTTGGGACATTTTTTTACAAGTTTTGGATGATGGCCGTCTTACGGATAACAAGGGCCGAACTATAGACTTTAAAAACACTATCATTATAATGACTTCTAATTTAAGGAAAGATGACTTAAAAGATTTTTTTAAAACAGAGTTTTTAAATAGACTTTCTTCTATAGTTACTTTTAATTCTCTTGATAAAGAAACCTTCAGAAAAATTGTGGTTAAACAACTTTCTGCTTTAAGCGACACTCTTAAAGAATCAAACAACATTGCGTTAGCAGTTAAAGATGACTTATTTAACTTTCTAATTGATGAAGCTTATAAGAATAAAGAAGAAGGAGCTAGACCCATAAAAAGATTTATTAAAAACAATTTAAAGGCTTTTATTTCTAAAAGAATCTTAGAAGATGATTCTTTGGATGGTTCTGCTTTAATTCTAAGTTTAACTGATGTCTTAGATAGGACAGCTTAAAACATCCTATCTCTTTGGAGTACATAATGATAAATACAATTGAATTTTTAACACACCCTAAAGCAAAGATGGGATGGAATCATTGTCATAAAGTAATAGATCATTTAGGTAAAGGAAATTATAAGATACCTTTTATCTATTCTTTTGAAACACATGAGCTATTAATTATAGATGAGTATCTAATAGAAGTCTTAGACTTTTTACAAATCCCATATGATTTAAGGAAGCCTTCGCAAGCAATCAAATACATCAAGGAGGATTAAAGTGAGTTTTCAAGTTAAAGCGTACATGTGTGTGATAAAAGATGAAGACTTAGGAGTCTCTATTTTAACCGCAAGAGATTATGCGGAATTAGTATACAAAGCTACAAACAATATTTTTGAAGCGAAAAAGGAGGATTATCCTGAATTAAATCAATTCATAAGTCTTAATAGCATAGATTTTATTTTAGATTTAGATGACGATGATGATTGCTGCCGAGACAATTTAAACAGACTACTTTGTTATTTAAGATCAAAAGGATCTACGCTAACAGCGGATCTATTTGAGCTTGATCAAGTAATTAATGAAGAACGCTTATTGGCCATATCAAGCGATATGGTTTAGGAGATGAATCATGACCGATATAAATGTAAGTCAAGATACTGAGAATGGAATAAGTTTACTTTTAAAAATATGCGAAATAATTATGCATCGTATTGAAATACTTAGTGGTGAAAGAATACTCACCAACAATGAAACTATGGAAAATTTCGATGAAGCTCTCGTAGAGACTAGCGGAATTCTTTTTCGTTTTCTAGAAGACTTTGAAAATCAATATGGTGGAGGTTTTATTAACATGGGTGCTTCAAAAGCTTTAAAAGAAATCAGTGAAGGTAACTTAAGTGATTTCTATCTTAAATCATTATTCATAAACTATCAAACAATAGTAAATAAGTTTGTTTTATTAGATGCGCACCGATCAGGACAAACTGACTTGGAACAAGCAAACGAAATCTATAAACAATTTTCTGATCCTAAAAGGAGAGTATCATGATAGATGTTGGGGCAAGTGTTGCAACTTTTTGTATTTTATTTCCTATAGCTATAGGAGTATCCTATATCTTTTTTTATATTAAAAAGAGTATTCTAAAAAGAAAAAAGTAAAAGGAGATTTGAGATGATATATATGATGACATTTATTATTTCAGTAGTTCTTCAAGCTATCGTTGTTTTCTTTGTGTTGTGGCTATGCCATGTTATCTTCTGGACAGTTGTTAATATAATCAGACTTTTTTTATACTATAGATGTAACTGCGACACTTTCACTCTTGAAGAAAAAATAGAACTAAAAATAACAACATTAAATGAAACAGAGCAAATTGTAGAGGTACTAGATTCGGAGGACAAAACCCACGACGAGTACTGGGAAGAAATTAATGAAAGATATGATATTGAATTTGAACAAAGTCAGCTTAATTCCGATGAATTAATTTTTAAAGGGAAAATAAAACGAAGGAGGTAGCTATGCAAAGATCACTAATAATCCAAAGCGATAACACTATTTTGTTACAAACCTCTGACCCCATGTTCTATGCCGTCAAAGATGAATTAATAAAATTTTCTGAGGTAAAACAATCCCCAGATACTATTTACATTTACGAAATCACAGCATTATCCATTTGGAATGCTATCGCTATTGGAATTGATCGAGAATTCATTTTTAAAATTCTTAATGAAAATAGTAAATACCCTGTACCTTCAAGTGTAGCAGAACATATAAATAAGTGGTTTAACACCTATGGAATAGTTGACCTTGAAAACTACAGTGACTCCCACTTCCTTTTAAGAATAACGAATCCTAAGATAAGAGTTGAATTAAAAGAAAATGCAGTAACTGCCAAAATACTTTGTGAAGAAATAACTAGTGGTTTTCTTATTCAATTCAATCATCGTGGAGAAATAAAATCAGTTCTTATGAAAAACAATATATCTGTTCGGGATAAGATTGGCTATACCTCTGGAGAACCCCTTACATTAAAAATTAGAAAGAAACACCTCGTTACCGAACAAGACATAGTGATAAGAAATTATCAAGAAGACTCAAGTCAAGCGGTTTATGCTGCGGGCAACGGAGTGGTTGTTCTACCCTGTGGGTCTGGAAAAACAATAATAGGATTAAGATTTGCAGAGTTATGTCAAACTACCACCCTTATAGTCACTAACTCAGAAGTCAGTGTTAAACAGTGGAAAAAATCTTTTCTTGAATTTACTGATTTAACGGAGAATCAAGTTTCTTGCTATGATTCAAATAATAAAGTTTTTGCACAGGTCACAGTATGCACTTATCACATGTTAGCTTATCGATACAAAAAAGAATTTATACATTTTAATAAATTTATCAAACAAAACTGGGGTGCTCTAATTCTCGATGAGGTTCACCTAATGCCTGCCAACATGTTTCGGATAGTATCTTCTTTTCAAGCCGTAAAAAGATTAGCTCTTACGGCCACATTTGTTAGAGAAGACGGAAAAGAAAAAGACATCTTTACTTTAATCGGGCCAAAAAGATATGACAAACCTTGGAAAGATTTAGAAGCTCAAAATTATATTGCTAAAGTTATTCTTAAAGAAGTTAGAGTTCCTTTAACTGAGGAAGATCATAAAAAATATCTTGAATCTAATAATTACCAAGATAAATTAAAGATAGCGGTTATGTCCCCTAACAAATTAAATGCTGTTCGTCAGATAATAGCTAAACATAAAGGTGATAAGATTTTAATTATTGGTCAATTTACAGAACAGCTAGAAATGATAGCCAAACAATTAGAGATACCTGTAGTACACGGAAAACACTCCTGTAAAGAAAGAGAATACTATTATAATAAAATGAAAGAAGGCAGCCTTAACGAATTGGTAGCATCTAGTATTGCTAATGCTGCATTAGATATTCCAGGTATTGCTATTGTTATTCAAGTTAGTTTTCTAGGCGGTTCTAGAAGTGAGGAAGCTCAGAGGGTCGGACGAGCAACTCGTCCTAAAGAGAAACCTGCTTATTTTTATACGTTAGTTAGTAAGGACACTTCTGAAGAAATTCAAAACTTTAACAGGCAAAGATTTCTTACGGATGAAGGATATAACTATGAAATTCAAGAAATGGCCATTTAATAAATGAGACATCTCTTTTAATACTTTAAAAAAGTTCGCTTAAACAGTGGAGGTTTGTGATGAAAGCATTAACAATTCTACCTAACTTTATGATAATGGCAGAAGTTAGTAACCCACACTATATTAAGCATCTATTCGGAATACTCCGATGTTACTGCGAAATAGAAGCCAATGTAGAACATGTGGATTCTTATAAAATTACTCCAGAATCTTTTTGGGATGGAATGAATATCGTTGAAAACGTAGATTTTATTCAATTGTTAAAAAACAATACTCAGTTGGACATACCTAACAATGTTCTAATTGACCTTGAAAAATTTAAAGATAGATTTGGTTTAATTACTTTGGTTGGGGACGATTGTCTTAAAGTAAGTTGTAGTGATCTTCTTACTGAAATAAAAAACAACACCAGACTTAATGCAATGATATATGAGTATGATAACAATCTTGTTTTTTTTAAAGGAAACATAAAAGAAATACAGGAAATACTTCATCATGACTTATTTTGCCCTATTAAATTTCGAAAATCTAAAATTAAAACTTTTCTAATCAAATTAAAAGATGAGATAATAGTAGTGAAAGCTGCGGACGCATTACAAAGTTTAAAATCTTTATATAACAAACACGATGCTTTTAACGAAGATAATTTAAGAAAAATAATGAAGTATAAGAAAGAAAAAATAACTAAAGAAGTTATCAATAGCTTCTTTCAAATAATGATGAATGATTCTAATTTAACTATTTATAACATACCTAGCACGGTTATTCTAGAACCTGTTAGTATTTAGGAGAGAATTATGGTTATCATATTATGGTTTTCAATTTATGGAAAATATTTTTTTGGAGCTGTATTGCTAGCTTTATTCTTTGAGCTATATCGCACTTTACAACAAGCTCGTAAAGAAAGAAAAGAAGAAACAGATTTTAAAGAAATAACAGAGGAGAGTACACGTTCCCTAGTTTACAAAGAGAATAACAAAAACCGTTAAAATGAAATTTTCCCTGTCCCGCAAGGTCATACCTTGATGCCATATTAACTAATTAAAAAAGAGGTTCCATATGAAAGTAATAATAGTACTCTTGACTTTCATCCCGTATACACTAGTATTCGCATCGGGGTGGTACTGTGAAGAAGTGGCATCCTCGTGGATGCAGAAAGGAACTATACTCCAATCTTGTGGAATTGGTTATGGTAAAGATGAAAATCTGGCACGTTTAGATGCTTATGCAAATGCTCGTAAAGAATTTGATAATATTTGTAACGAACACACCGCTTGCTCCAATAAAATTGTAAATGTAGACCCACAAAGGACATCCTGTACTAAGAATAAAGATGGTTTCATCTGCCATCGACTGTTCTATTTCTATATTGCTAATAAAAATAGAGAGATTGCATCTAATCCTGTAAAGCTGAATAGAGGTCCCATAATCCACAACACTAATCACGTCACAGTACATCAACACCAACATTACCAGACTATTCAAAAGACAGTATCAATCTTAAAAAAGAACAAAAAATACAGAACCTTTATTCGATCTGTAAAAGGAGTAAGCATTTATTCTACGAATAGCAGAAGATACCAAGGAATACATCTTACTAATCCTTCAGAATCTGAGATAAATCGAGCTATAAAACGAGGTTCTAGCTCGGGGGGCATGCCTCGAGTATACATTCATCGAAACTAGCTATGTGTAGTAAAAAATGCTATAATAGGAGTAACTCATGAAAAATCTAAATAGAATTCTATTAATAATAGTAAGCCTTGCATCATCCCAGATGTACGCAGGACAATGCGACTTAATCAAATTAGATTCAGATTTTGAGGGTGAGCAGAATTTTAATAAAACTATTTATCTTTCTAAAAAAGAACGTAAAAAATATGAAATCAAAATAAGTAAACAAGGCCTAATTTTAGATTCCAATGGAAATCTTTTTGATACTCGAAATCTTCCAAATGGTATAGCTATGTTTGTCTACAGTAAGGATGGCCAAATTTACCTTTCTAAGAAAAGAAGCCCTTTAAGGTTTGATCATTCTAGCCTTGTTGCGGGAGAAAAGGTTATTGTTGCAGGAGTAATGAATATCCGAAGAGGATATCTAAAAGTTCTCACGGATAATAGTGCCATGTATATTACCTCAAAAACAGGAAATCTTAAAGCAGCAATTTATAGGCTTAAAATTCAAGGAGTAAACCTTAAAAAAATGAAAGTATTATTTCATTTCAAATCATACGGAATAAAAATAGTAGAACATTATAAATATAATCCGATTACTAAAAAAATAAGTTATTAAAATTTTTTTGGAGGCTCTTATGATTAAAAAAATTGGTTCAATAAAAGTTTTAATCCGATTACTAAAAGAAAATATCTTTAAAGAAAAAGATATAAAACTAAAGAACTACGTTACTTCCGATTATGACGAATATTTACAAAAAACACAAGATTATCACGACAAAATAATCAAACGGATGTATAATACCACCAAACATGCCCACGAAACACCCACTCGTTTAAGAGAGATCCTTCGTGAGCAGATAAACTATCAAGAACACAGAAGAAAAAAGTATTGAAAATAAGGAAACTATTAAGATGGAAAATGTAAAGAAAATTGGAATTGTTTGTGAAGATATATCTCCAGAAAACCCGGGAGGATTAGAGAAACGAGTAGCAGTGTTACCCTGCGATGTAAAAAGATTAGTTCAAAAGGGTTATGATATTACCATTGAACACAAATTAGGACATAAATTAGGATTATTAGATAAAGATTACAGTCAGCAAGGTGCTGCTATACAGTCTAAATCTAAAATTTATAAGAAGAAAGATATGATCATAAAATTTAAAAACTTATCTTATGAAGCTATTTGTTTAATTGATCGAGGGACTACCTTATTCTGCATGGCGCATGTATCCGCATTTAAAGAACGTACTCAAAAATTACAAAATAAAAACATTAACCTGATTGCAATGGAAGAAATCTTTGATAATGGCCTAATGAATTCATCTGATAAATTATATCATCTAATAGCTATTCGTATCTTAAAAAAAATGAATACCCCGATGAATATTGTACTAATGGATTATCAAAAACGATTTGGAGAATTAGTAAAGACGCTTAATAGAAGTAAAAAAACATTAAGTTTTAAAGTTTCTAATACACAAACAGGAAATAATGAATTAGTCATATATAATCAAAACAAACCCATAACTATTTATGAAAATAACAACTATATAGACATCTCCGAATGGGAAAAGTTAAGATATGACTCACCCCCCATTTATAGGATTCCTAAAAGAATTATTCAATGTTTACATGAAACTGGGCAAGGTGGTGCCTTACTAGGCCTTACTTCATCAAAGATTAATAACCTAGATAGGATAGTAATCTTAGGTTATGGTAATGTTGCAAACGGGGCTATCAACCAATGTTTCAACTCAGGATACAAGAATATTCATGTTTTAAATAAATATAATATAAAAGATATCCCTGTTAGTAAATTATATATAAATGGAGTAGATTTACCCAAAGAACAGAAAGGTAAACAGTTCATTATAACTAATAAACAGTTCGATAACATGGATCCAGGTACAACTTTAATAGATCTAATAGGTGGGAATAAGCTAACAAGAGGAGCAATTGAACCCATGGTTGAGAATACATTTTTAAATGAACCCTTTAAGAGATTTAACAAAGATAAGCGTATTTCTGCCTTATGGGGATTTCCCTGCATACTAGACCCTATGCTTTCATGTGAAGTATATAGTAAACAAATCACGGATGTTATCTTAAATAATACAAATTATAATTTGAAACATTTTTTTAAATAGAATTCCATTTATTTCTGAATGGATGAGTTACCTTGGAGGTAAACAATGGCAACCGCAAAGAAAACAACTAAGAAAATTGCAAAAAAAGCTAAAGCCGTCAAAAAAGCATTAGCTAAAAAATCTACGGTTAAAGCTAAAAAATCTACGGTTAAAACTAAAAAAGCTACAGTTAAAGCTCATTCTCGAATTATCAATGGTAAAAAAGTAATTATCAAAGCACACAACAGGAAAGCTAGAAGCTGATGCTTTTAGATGAGAATTATTCTTTCTCTCCTGTTAATCTAAAATAACAGGAGAGATTTTATGAACAAAAAATTAACCGCAATAGAAACAAATGAAAAAGAATGGTATGATCATTGGGAAAATATGATGGTTTATTTAAAAAGTAAACTAAAAGGATGTATTTTTACCTATGATCTACATGCTATTGGAGTTAGTTATAACAAAAAGTATTACCAGATATACGGTGCTGAAGAATCATTTGAATTAGTTGAAAATAATATAGTAACAATAAAAGCAGAAAATTTAAAAACAGGTAAATTTATTAGAGTATATCGTTATAATATTAAAGAAAAAGGAACAGTGAAGTGTTCCAACTCTCGTTACATCTTTAAACAATATGACGACGCTGACCTAGACTTTTTACAATCTTTAAAAAGAGCAGTAGCTGATTTTTATCAACCCAACTCTATCAAATTCATAATTGATTCTTTTTAAAAACTCAGGAAGGCCTAGAATAATTCAAACATATTTCTTCAAAATGAACTAAACTTTTTCAATAACTATCCTATCCTTTAACTTCTTTTTTAATGCGTATATTCTTTGGGAAGCAGAACATTATTAGAAAAAGTAATCATTCTAAAGATATCTCCAATCTCTTCACAAGAATAACCCGCCAATTTAGAACCAATCAAAATAACTAAAAATTTTATATTTTTTTTACTATGAGCAAACTTTGAAAAAGTAATGATTTGATTCTGAATATCTTCTAAAGAAACACTTCTTTTCATCCCTGGCTTTTTTATAGTTTCTATAGCATAGCTACATCCATATCTACCCTCTTGAAATCCACGAGAAATACCGTAAACTGCCCACTTGCCCTTTCTTGCAAATGATCCCACGGGACTTCTCATTGCTTTTAAAAACCAAGCATCCTTACGCCAATTAAAATCTCGAACTCCGCGACATGCAAACCCTGCAAATCCCGCTCCATGAAATCCGGAGGAGTTAGATCCAAATACAAATACTTCGTTCTTTTCTAAATGAGTAATAATATTAGGAGTATACTCTAAATTTTTCTCACTAACTATCTTCGGATTCATCAATTTAAAAGGACATTCTTTTGTTTCTTTTAATATATTTTCTTTTGGGATCATTAATCCTCCAGAATAAATTGAATACTTTTTGGAGTATTTACTATTTCAGTTATTGCTATGTGAATATTCTTTATTTCTTTTTTGTACCAAGGATACTTTTTTCTCAAGTTTTCTTCGGTGAAGTGACCCTTATGAACTAACCAATATAGAGGAGTATTACCAAATATATCTTTAACTTGATCGACAGATGGATGGTTGATAATATCTCTTATCAAGTGAAAAGCCAACCCTCGTAGAAGAATACTATTATATTTGTCTTTAAATTTAGAAACAGAGGGGTAGTTAAGCACATCTTTGACTCCTCTCCTAACTAATATATGAAGAGGAGTCTCACCCCAATTATCTTTTATTTTATCAACAGATGGATGGGTAAGTATTTCTTTGACCCCGCGAGAAGCTAATTCATGAAGAGGAGTCCAACCATAGTTATATTTAACTTTATCTACAAGATCACTTCTTAATGCTTCTAAATTAATTTTCCTAGCTTCATCAAAAATATTCTTTTCAGTGATTTTCATATCAATCCTCCAGAATAAATTGGATACTCTTTGATGTATTCTCTATTTCTTTTACTGCTGTCCAAATATCTTTTATTTCTTTTTTATACCAAGGAAAACGTTCTCTTAAATCTTTTTCGGTGATGTAGCCAAACCTAGCTAAGTAATGAAGAGGAGTGTAGCCAGAACTATTCTTAACTTGATCTACAGATGGATGGTTGAGTACTTCTTTGACCCCGTTCCAAGCTAATACATGAAGAGGAGTCTTACCCCAAAGATCTTTCACTAGAGCAACAGATGGGTGACTAAGAACTTCTTTGACCTTTTTCTCAGCTAGTCTATGAAGAGGAGTCCAACCATATATATCTTTAACTTTATCAACAAGATCACTTTTCAATACTTCTAAATAATTTCCTTTAACAATTTCATCAAAAATATTCTCTTTAGTGATTCTCATAATTAATCCTCCAGAATAAATCTAATTGAATCCGGGGTATTCTCAATCTCTTTTACTGCTTCTTCGATATTCTTTATTTCTTTTTTGTACCAAGGGTATTTTTTTCTCAAGTCTTTTACAGTGAAGTGGTTCCAACGAGTTAAGTAATAAAGAGGAGTCAAACCATTATTATCTTTAACTTGATCAACAGATGGATGATTAAGTACACTCTTGACCCCATTCCAAGCTAAGAAATGAAGAGGAGTCCAACCGTCCTTTTTAATTTTATCAACAGATGGATGATTCAATACTTCTTTGACCCCTTCCCAAGCTAATAGGTGAAAAGGAGTCCAACCATGTCTATCTTTAACTTTATCAACAGATGGGTGATCTAGTGTTTCTTTGACCTTTTTATCAGCTAACCAGTGGAGAGGAGTCCAACCATCTTCATCTTTAACTTGATCAACAAGATCACTTCTTAATACTTCTAAATTACTTTTCTCAGCTTCTTCAAATATATTATCTTTAGTGATTCTCATATCAATCCTCCAGAATAAATCTAATTGATGCTAAGGTAGTCACAATCTCTTCTACTGCTTCTTCAATATTCGTTATTTCTTTTTTATACCAAGGAAAACGTTTCTTTAAATCTTTTTTTGTTAAGTGGCCATACCTAGCTAAGTCATGTAAAGGAGTCTTACCAGAATGATCTTTAACTATATCAACAGATGGATGACTTAATACTTCTTTGACTCTTTTTTTAGCTAAGATATGAAGAGGAGTCAAATCATATACATCTTTTACTCTATCTACAGATGGATAACTTAATATTTCTTTGACCCCATTCCAAGCTAGCCAGTGGAGAGGAGTCCCATCATATGTATTTTTAACCTTATCGATAGATGGGTGATTCAATACTTCTTTGACCCCTTCCCTAGCTAAGAAATGAAGAGGAGTATTTCCATCCTTATCTTTTACTTTATCAACAGATGGATGATTAAGCACACCATTGACTCCGTTATAAGCTAACCTATGTAGCGGAGTTTCATCCTTATTGTCTTTAACTTTGTCAACAAGATCACTTTTTAAGACTTCTAAATTTCTTTTGCTTGCTTCATCAAATATATTCTCTTCAGTGATTCTCATATCAATCCTCCAGAATAAATCTAATTGAATCGGTAGTATTCTCAATCTCTTCTACTGCTTTCAACATATTCTTTATTTCTTTTTTGTACCAAGGAAAACGTTCTCTTAAATCTTCTTTAGTGATCAGGTCCCAATCCGCAAGCCAGTGTAAAGGAGTCCAACCATTATTATTTTTAACTTTATCAACAGATGGATGGTTTAGTACTTCTTTGACTTCTACATAAGCTAAGTCATGAAGAGGAGTCCAACCGTAGCTATCTTTAACCTTGTCAACAAGATCACTCTTTAATACTTCTAAATAATTTCCTTTAGCAATTTCTTCAAAAATATTCTCTTTAGTGATCATGAATCCTCCAGAATAAATTTAATTGATGTCGGAGTATTAACTATTTCATTTACTGCTTCTCTGATGTCTTTTATTTCTTTTTTATACCAAGGATACTTTTTTCTTAAATCTTCTATGGTTAAGTGGCTATTGTAAGCTAAATCATGAAGAGGAGTTTTACCATAATGATCTTTAACTTTATCAACAGATGGATGATCTAATATATCTTTGACTCCTTTATAAGCTGAAAAATGAAGAGGAGTCCTACCCCCATAATGATTTTTAACTTTATCAACAGATGGATGGTTGAGTACTTCTTTTTCCCCATTATAAGCTAAGAAATGAAGAGGAGTATTACCATTCTTATCTTTAACTTTATCAACAGATGGATGATTGAGTACATCTTTGACCCCATACCTAGCTAATCTATGGAGAGGACTATCACCCCTACCCTCTTTAACTTGATCAACAAAATCACTTTTTAATACTTCTAAATAATTCTTCTTTTTAATTTCATCCCAGATATTCTCTTTTGTGATCATGCATCCTCCAGAATAAATTGAATACTCTTTGGGGTATTTACTATTTCATCTACTGCTTTTCGCATGTTTTTTATTTCTTTTTTGTACCATGGATACTTTTTTCTCAAGTCTTCTTTTGTTAAGTAGTTCCAATGTGTTATATAATGAAGAGGAGTTTCACCGTATTTATTTTTAACTTTATCAACGGATGGATGATCTAATACATCTTTGACCCCATCATAAGCTAAGTGATGAAGAGGAGTCCAATCATATTTATCTTTAACTTTATCAACAAGATCACTTTTTAATACTTCTAAATAATTTTCTTTATCAAGCTCATTCCAAATATTCTCTTTAGTGATTCTCATAACTAATCCTCCAGAATAAATCTAATGGAATCAGGAGTATTTACAATCTCTTTTACCGCTTCTTCGATATTCTTTATTTCTTTTTTGTACCAAGGATACTTTTTTCTTAAATCTTTTTTTGCTAAATGGCCCACACGAGCTAAGAAATGAAGAGGAGTATTACCATATTTATCTTTAACTTTATCAACAGATGGATGATTGAGTACTTCTTTGACCCCGTTCCAAGCTAGTTCATGAAGAGGAGTAGCACCGTTATTATCTTTAACTTGATCGACGGATGGATGACTTAATACTTCTTTGACCCCCTTCCAAGCTAAGCTATGAAGAGGAGTCCAACCATCTTCATCTTTAACTTGATCAACCAGATCACTTTTTAATACCTCTAAATAATTTCTTTTATTAATTTCACACCAAATATTCTCTTTAGTAATCATGAATCCTCCAGAATAAATCTAACTGATTTAGGAGTATTTACAATTTCTTCTACTGCTTCTTCTATATTCTTTATTTCTTTTTTGTACCAAAGATACTTCTTTCTCAAATCTTCTTTGGTTAAGTGGCCATGCTTAGCTAAGATATGAAGAGGAGTCCAACTAACATCATCTTTAACTTTATCAATGGATGGATGATTGAGTACATCTTTGACCCCATACTGAGCTAGATAATGAAGAGGAGTCTGACTAAAATTATCTTTAACTTGATCAATAGATGGATGGTTAAGCACTCCATTGACTCCGTTATAAGCTAACCAGTGAAGAGGAGTATCACCATAATTATCTTTAACTTGATCGACGGATGGATGACTTAATACTTCTTTGACTCCTTCCTGAGCTAAGAAATGAAGAGGAGTCTTTCCTTGATTATCTTGAACTTTATCTACAAGATCACTTTTTAATACTTCTAAATTACATTGTCTGGCTTCATAAAGTATATTCTCTTCAGTAATCATGAATCCTCCAGAATAAATTGAATACTCTTTGGGGTATTTATAATCTCTTCTACTGCTTCATAAACACTCCCTATTTCTTTTTTGTACCAAGGATACTTATTTCTCAAATCTTCTTCAGTGATGTGGCCATAGTGCGCTAATCTATGAAGAGGAGTCCAGCCCTGATTATCTTTAACTTGATCAATAGATATATGGTTAAACACACCGTTGACTCCGTTATAAGCTAACTCATGAAGAGGAGTAGCACCATTATTATCTTTAACTATATCAACAGATGGATGACTTAATACTTCTTTGACCCCTTCCCAAGCTAACCAATGTAGAGGAGTCCAACCATAATTACCTTTAACTTTATCGACGGATGGATGACTTAAGACCTCTTTGACTCCTTCCTGAGCTAAGAAATGAAGAGGAGTCCAACCATCTTCATCTTTAACTTTATCAACAAGATCACTTTTGAATACTTCTAAATAATTCTTCTTTTTCTTAATTTCATCAAAAATATTCTCTTTAGTGATTCTCATATCAATCCTCCAGAATAAATTGGATACTCTTTGGAGTATTCATAATTTCATTTACTGCTATCCAAATATTCTTTATTTCTTTTTTATACCAAGGAAAACGTTTCTTTAAATCTTCTTGAGTTAAGTAGCCCCGATAAGCTAAGATATGAAGAGGAGTATCACCGTTCTGATTTTTAACTTTGTCAACAGATGGATGGTTGAGTACTTCTTTGACCCCGTTCCAAGCTAAGATATGAAGAGGAGTCTTACTATAATTATCTTTAACTTGATCAACAGAGGGATAGTCTAGTACATCTTTAATCCCGTTCCAAGCTAGTTCATGAAGAGGAGTCTCTCCATCATTATCTTTAACTTTATCGACTAGATCGCTGTTTAATACTTTTAAATAATTCTTCTTTTTAATTTCATCCCAGATATTCTCTTCTGTGATTTTCATATCAATCCTCCAGAATAAATTGAATACTTTTTGGAGTATTCACAATCTCTTCTACTGCTTCTTCAATATCCCTTATTTCTTTTTTATACCAAAGATACTTTTCTCTCAAGTCTTCTTCGGTAATGTAGCTATACCTAGCTAAGAGATAAAGAGGAGTCCTTCTTTCATTATTTTTAATTTTGTCAACAGAGGGATGACTAAATACTTCTTTGACCCCTTCCCAAGCTAGTTCATGAAGAGGAGTCCAACCAAACTTATCTTTAACTTTATCCACAGATGGATGATCCAATACTTCTTTAACCCCATTCCAAGCTAAGTGATGAAGAGGAGTCTGACCTTTATTATCTTTAACTTTATCTACCAAGTCACTTTTCAATACTTCTAAATAATTCTTCTTCTCAATTTCATTACAAATATTTTCTTTAGTGATTCTCATGTTAATCCTCCAGAATAAATTGGATACTCTTTGGGGTATTTACTATTTCATCTACTGCTTCTTTAATCTCTTTTATTTCTTTTTTGTACCAAGGATACTTTTTTCTTAAGTCTTCTCTGGTTAAGCAACCATACCTAGCTAACTTGTGAAGAGGAGTCTCATCATAAGCATCTTTAACTTTATCAACAGACAGATGGTTGAGTACTTCTTTGACCCCTTTCCAAGCTAAGATATGAAGAGGAGTCTTACCGTTATTATCTTTAATTGTATCAACAGATGGATGACTTAATACATCTTTGACCCCCTTCCAAGCTAAGCTATGAAGAGGGGTACCCCCATTAACATCTTTAACTTTATCAACAAGATCACTTTTTAATACTTCTAAATTACTTTTCCTAGCTTCATCAAAAATATTCTCTTTAGTGATCATGAATCCTCCAGAATAAATTGAATACTCTTTAACCTTTTTTTTCTAGTTTTACCCATCCTCCTCAAAAGCACTATGTAATGGTAAAGATTACGGTTGTTTCTAATAAGATCTTGAGTTAGATCTTGAGATTCCTTTACGGTTTTTAAATCATTTTCTGAAAGAAGATATTCGGTTTCCCAAGCATTTTCGTAGAGTAACCCTTCTGATTTACATACTTTTCCAAAAAGATACATGGATATTTCTTCAATGAGATACCATCTTTCTAAGCAATTCTCCAATTTCTTTTTGAACATAAGCTATCCTATTATCTAAACTAAACTTATGACACGCTAAACTATTCCAAAGTTGCGGAAATAAGATAGTATTGCCTCCATGAGATTTAAAGTTATGACACTGTTTGTCGTTATCGTCAACGAGCACGGTGTTACTTTTAGCTACATAGTATTTGTGGTTAGTTAAGATGTAATCACGAAAACTTCTACCAAATCGATCATGTAACCAATCTATTTTACCCTTTAAAGAGTTAGAATCCCAACTCGGGCTAGTGCAAAAAACAACATCTCCATAATCTTGTAAGAGAGAATACAGCTCCTTAAACCAAGGAAATTCTTCTAAATTTCTCCACCACTCCGATCCTTGAGCATCAATCTGACCCCATAACTCTAATGAGGGTATCCCCGTCATTTCTTCTAAATTTCGCACACCTGGCTTCCAGTTACCCATTAAGTTTTCTTTACCAACAGTCTTTAATGCTGCGGTAACCCAATCACAGCAGACTCCATCCATGTCTAACATAAATACTAATTTTTGCATTTAACCCTCCAATAGCAGTAAAGGCATCCATGAAAACATGGATTCTTATACTTCAATAATTCTAACTTATTACCAAGACATGAACAAGATGATCGTTGTTTAGACTGGCCCGCAGGTTTCACTCTTAAAATATCACAATCTAATTTGCTAATGCAACCCATTGATGGAATTCCTGGTTCTCCACATATTTCCACAGGAGATAATCTTTTAACTATACTTTTTCTAGTTGTTATATCAAAATGAAAAGATTTAGAAGGTACTTCCAACCCTATTTCAGTGAATCTCTTCTGAACATGAGCATAATTATCTAAAAATGATATTCTTATTCGAGCATTGGGATATATATCTCGGGCCATATTAATAACATCTTCAGCTAAAGTAATACCGTCTGTATTAAGAATAATTGGATCCACCCTTAAAATAATTCTCGAAAGTCCCATTTTCTTAATTAATTTTAAGTATCCCAAAGTTAAAGCTTCCTTCCATGTTGGAACATTAGGTTCTACGGGAGTGGCCCCATATCCTGTAATAGTACAATGTATCATTATCCTTTTTTGAAAAAAACGATATCTCTCTAATATTTGACATAACTTAATTGGATTTTTAGTAATAAGAATCGCGGGATTATCCTTGATTACCCAGGATAACCAATCAGTATCCAAAGCAGCATCTCCTCTTTCCGTAATTCCAATTCTTTCTACATGAAGCTCTTTACCTAGTTTAAAATCATTCAGAGCCATTCCTATTCTCCAATAATCTTTCTAATTTTTTAATTTGTGCCACGGTTAACTCGTCCTTATATTTAGACAAAAGTTTGTCCACTACAAAAAGCAAGACTCTAATCCATTGCTTCGCATTCCAAAGTTTTTTGCCTTGATTGGACCAATAATCGTAAACTATTTGATCATTATGAAAAGCAATGTAAAATAACTCATTACATCCACGAGACTGCCCTAACCCTTTTAAAAAACAAAAAGAAGAATTAGCAATCATCTTATATTTAACTCCAAAAGAATGAAGTAACTTATCCATCTGGGCCATCCTTACTCAAAGGAAACGGAAGTATCAACTATTATGTTTTGCCAAGAAACAAAAATCTCTTTAGTAGTTTCTCCACTGCCAGAATAACTTAAATTATTTACGCCTATGCTTAGATTTGCTAATATGTTTTTTGTAATGAACTCCTCAAGTTCTTTTTTAGAAAAAGTAACTTGAGTATTCTCAATAACTTCTTTTAAAAGCTTAATCTCATCTCTTAGGTCTTGCTTTGTTTTCACATTTTTTCCTTTTTTAAAAAAATTCACAGCTTTCTTAAAACCAGTGACTAATGCTTGTCCATCATCCGATTTTTCCAGCCACTAATTGGGTTTAATCTACCATCAATAGCTCAACAAATGAAACAACTTTAATGCCGTTACCTAAGTTCATCTTATTATAGGATGCTAAAGGCATAGCGCAAGTTATGTAGGGTCCTGGATCGTAAACCATTTCATCGTAAAGAATAGACCAGTGGCCCCAATATTCCTTAATCTTTTTAATAGGTCTTAAATGTAAGACAGCATACTTAGGAAGTTTGTTTTTCTTAGAAATTATCTTTAATTTTCTATTTTTAACTCTAATACTCTCCATGTCCAAAACTCGAATTAAATCGCTTGTTTTAGTACCAGCTTTTTTGCCCATTAAGTTACAAACTTCTTCGGTAGTCTTTCCTAAGAGCATAGCTAAAGAAGTCTGTCCACAGGTACTGCTTCCTTCAGCTTGATTAACATGTTTAAGCATTATCAACTCCAGTATCCTTCAGTGAACTACTCCGCAGCAAGCTACGGGGTATTCTTTGACGATTAATAAGAAGGAAAAATAGACTCAATGACCTGCGGTGCCTGATTAGAATTTACTTCTGGATAAGTCAATGCATCCCAAAATAATTTTCTCATTTTCGAATCTTTAAGTTCTTCATCTGAAGTAGTACAGCCTATCGGATTTTGTATTATTTCTTTTAACCAGTTTACTTCTTCTTCAACTAATTCAAGAATTACCGTTGTTTTAATTTTTGTTTTCATCGAAAATAGCTCCTTGTTATCTTTTAACTCTATCTATTTGGTTGCCAGCATCATCGAATAGATTATAACTATCTCCGTCACAACCATAACTTTGAAAACCCAAATCATATTTTGAGAAAATCCCACCATCAAGCTTACCCCAGGGTTGTCCTAATCCTAATTTTCTGCAACTTGGGCACATCTTATAACCTCCATTAAGAAAAAAGTTTTTTCCATTTTGTTCCATCGCCAATTCTTCTGTGGCGGAGTATTCCACTTTAAAAGTATGCTCACAACTAGAACAAATTATATCTAGCTCAAACCAACTTCTTACCCCGGTACATTTAAAAAAGGTCACTTGATTGTAACCCAATGATTATTCTCATCTTTTCCTTCAACTTTTACTTTAGCCATTTGTTTGTCAACCTCTTTTTCTATTTGAAGAAGCCGTCCCGTTGTTCTAGCTATCTCTATGCTCATCCATGATTTAAATTCTTTTGTTTGGGACATTCTTTTAAAAGCATCGGACTTATTCCTCGATTGTTCTCGATAATTCTCACATTGTCCTACAGCCCCGCTATCCTTGTGTACTATTCTAATTGCTGAAGATGTCTTATTTCTTTTTTGTCCTCCAGCTCCTGAACCACGATAAGGAAGCACATCACAATCCTTTAAAGTTACACTGAATAACTTTTCTTTTTCTTTTTGCATAATTAATCCTTATTTTTTTTCACAACAAACCACTCCTTATCAAACATACCATCTTTTGCTTTAATTAAGCCATCCAAATCGGGGTAAATATGAATTCCTAATTCTTGAACAAGTTTAATAGCATTATTATAAGTACTAACTGCTGTAGACGATCTTCCATGAGCATATCGCCGACTCATCCACCAAGTATCCTTGATAATACCTTCTAATTGAAAACATCTTTTTTCTAATTGAAAACATTTCTTTTCTAATTCTTTTTTTAACATTTCAATCATCCATAATAAAGTTAATAGAATTGGGCCTTAAACTTCTTTTCACATGAGTTATTATTTCATCTAATTCTAGTCTTTGTCGAGCATTAGCTGTCATAGAATGAACCATTTCATGATTGACGCAATTACCGTTCACTTGATAATTTACTTTACCTAAAAGTCTTTCAGAAAAACCTGATTCAAAGCTAATATCCACTTTACTTACTTCTAAAGAAACCAAAGGATCCATAAAGTAGATCTTAAACTTTAAATCAGAACCTATTTTTTTAAAGGAAACATCTTGATTCATAGGATTAAGCAAAACACTTTGGTAACCATTCAAACTATCAAAATAATCATAAACCTTGTTATACTTTGTGTCTTTGATACTCATTACGCTCAGTTTTCCCGTTCATCCACCTAATCCTCGAATTTAAATAAGAATACTCTAGAATAACTTTTGTTATTTTCCTAAGTTTACAAAAGGAGTGCTTCCACCGCTTACCTGTGGTAAAACTCCATTCCATTTCTCTACTCTTTTGTATTCTACAAGTTCTTTTGTAATAGACTTTGCTAATATAAGGTTTGCCTTAGCTTGCGCCTGTGCAACTTTCAAAATAGCGTTTGCTTCTCCTTTTGCTTTCGCTTCTTTTTTTAAAGCTTCAGCTTTTTCTGTTTCAATCTCATTAACTCTTTGTTGCGCCATTTGAGTAGCTTCAATCTTAGAATTCAAAGCATTGATAACAGTTTGTGGCAAACGAAAAGATCCAATGAGGTAAATCTTATCAACTCTTATTCCAATTGGTTCAACTTCTTTTCTTACAAGATCTTCTACCTCTTTAATTAATTTTGTTTTTCCAGAACCATATACATCTATAACTTTCCGTACGGATGCAGCCGAATTAAGAGCATCCCGCACATTATTACGCAAATAGATATCTGTGATTTCTTCAATTCCTTTTCGATATTTTTCAAAAATAAGATTAACTTTCTTTGGGTCAATATGATATGATATACCAAAGTCAGCTCCAATTTCCATTCCTTCTCTAGTTTGAAACGTGAAACTCTCATCATTGGGAGAACCCTCTCGTGTATCTCTTGTCCAAACATAGTTTTGTTGATAAGTTGGAAATAAGTATAGCTCCTCATTAAGCCCAATGTAATAACGTCCCACCCCCAATTCTTGAGAATCTACTCCTTTAGATCCCCCTAGCAAGAACACTTTGATTCCCACATGACCCGCTGGCACTTTAGAACAAGAAATAAACATTTGACTCATCAATACTAAAACAACAATCATAACAATCTTTTTCATTTTTTCTCCTTTTTTGAAAAAATCTTGTAACCTAGAACAAGACTTAGGTAAACTATAAATGCTTGGACTAGAGTCCCTAACAAAACTAATTCATTACTCGACGAACTAATCAAATGAGGCAACAAGAATCCAAATATGAAAATTAAACTCACAACCAACAATACAAAAAATGCGGCTTTTCTCTTATACATCAATATCTTCCTTTAAATTGTTTGACTATACTTTAAAAAAATTTTTACCTATCTGTAAAGATCTTTTTTCTGCTTCAATACATAATTTTAATCAAATCCTATAAGTATATGGCGGAAACATAGGGATTCGAACCCCAGGAGGGTATTATCCCCCAACAGATTTCAAGTCTGCCGCCTTAAACCACTCGGCCATGTTTCCGTTAATTTTAAATAGATCTATATAGATTTTTTTTAAAGATATCCCCTTAAAGGGATGATTGTAGATTAAGAATTATAATTTTACATTTCATAATAACTTACTATACATATTAACTGATTATTCTACAACAAAAAAATTAATTTACTTATATTCAAGAGATAAGCATAGTTAAAATTTGTTTTTTGGAGGGAATCATGAGTAAACCTATAGAAAAAAGTAAAAAGAAATACGTAGAATATGTTCAAGAAAAGTTAAAAAAATACAAAGTGGACAGTCCAGGACAAGTTCCCAGTAAATTTAAAAAGAAATTTTTTATGGAATTGGATAAAGGTTGGGAAAGTAAGAAAGAAAAAAAACAAAAAAAGAAAGGAGACAGCAAAGAATTGTGGATTAAAGACATCCAAGAAAAAGTCAAAAAAAAGCAAAAAAATGAAAAACCTACTCAACCAATAGTTAAAATTGAGAATATCAAAAAAGCAGTTAAAGAACTTTTAGCATATAAGCCTCCAAAAGGTTTATTCAAAGAACCAGGGACTCAAATAGCAAAACAATTACTCTCTGATGCCAAGTCTCCTGGACAAGCCCTACAACGGCTAAATTTCTATATAAACAGAGCTGGGTCTAACTTAAGTGATGCAGACATTAAGAAGCTAAATGCAGCTAAAAAAATAATTAACCGTCAAATACATTCCAAGTAACAAATAACGGGATATTCTTTGACGATTAATAAAATAATTGGAAATATTAGGTACAACAAAATGAGTCCTACTAAGAAAAAATAAATTACGAAGAAGTTTGAGTCTTAAACTCTTTTCTCAACTCGTATTCTCTTTCTGGCCAGAGTTTTCCCCATTTTTTTTAATCCATTAAACCAAAGTTTGTTAGGATCTTTTAAAGGTTTGTTACAAGTAGGAACTTTGCTTTTAGAAGTATATCGGGAAAAAAGATACTCCGTAAGCTTTTTAGAAACAGAAAGATACTCGTATATAGCCTTATCTAAATCAGGCATATTAATCCCAACGATTAAAGATAATATTTAAGTTATCCAAATAATCTTTAGAAACTAGGAAATATCCCCAGTTTGACTTCATATAACATATCTGAGTAAGCTTATTTCCTAGAATAGCTTCGCCACAGTTAATCTTATTTAAGACAGGATTACATCCACATTCTTTTAAAAGTAAGTGTATCCCTAACTTAGACATACTGCTAAGTAAATTAGATTCGGAAATATGAGAAACATGTATCTGGTGTACCCCGCTATCTGAGTTCCCGCTTAGGAGTGCTCTGTAACAGCTAGAGCTGGGGTAGGCTACCTTCACTAGACCAACACACATTAAAGACAGTATTAACTTAAGTATTAATTTTTTCATTTTTTTTCCATATAATAATGTTCATGCAGTGTTCCAGCAATATCACAATTTACAGTTATATCATAATTTTCAGGATAATATTTTGTATTATTTGTTAAACTATCCACTTTATCAGATTCATGCGGATCTGGAGCTACTATGAATCCGGGAAGATCTACGGAGCAACCATCCAAAACTGCTAGGATACAGCAAGCTAAACCATCTAACTTTTCTTTAGTAGATTTCTTAGTTGTTCTGTCCCAAAAAACTACAAGATTTCTAATAGACATCAAAAATTTCTCAGAAACATCTTTTTTAGAATATTCTAATTTTTGCTCAATATCCTTTTTTAACATATTTTTAGTATAAGCATTTAAAATATCTTTATGATCAAAAGCCAGTTCTGGAAGTTGATTTAAAGAAAACAATCCTATGTTTTTAGCATCATCTTGGGCTTTAGGCACTCCTTCTACTTCACAAGAAAATACTATTGAAACAACATGTCCTCTCGGATCACGTTTAGGAGAAGAGTAAGTATGTATTTGCTTTAATGATGTAGGTACCACTAGAAGAGATGTTTCTTCTTCAATTTCTCGGATTACTGCTGCTTCTACAGTTTCACCATAATCTACAAAACCGCCAGGGAAGGCCCACCCTTGAGGTGGATTCTTTCTCTCAATTAAAACTACCTTACCTTCTATCAAAATAATAGCGTCTACTGCTAACTTTGGAGATTGATTATTGATCATCATATTTTTTAATCCTAACTATTCTTAAAGGAAGAACAACTATTTTTTGAACTAGTTGAAACGGATTTACCAAATCCTCCTGTTGTCTTTGTATCTTCTTTGATTACTTTTGTAACGACTACTCTTGTTTGAGGTTCATCAAACCATTCCGCATCTGAAGGCTTATATGTTTTTTTCTCTATTTTTTGAGGAGTAAGCATAACCTTAGTACAAGCGTAAAGCCACTCAGCGGTACCTGTACAAATTCCTTCAAAACCACTGATTATATCCCTACATTTATCACCTAATCTAATTTTACTCTTTGCAATCATCCCATCTCTACTCACAGTCTTTTTCTCAAGCAATTCTGCTTGAGGTAAATCCACATGAAGCGTTTCATGCATTTTTCCTTCATGAGAGCCTTCAGGTTGAATTCCAATCCTAGAAACTCCATATAAATAATCATGCCGAACTACAACTATTCCTTCTATCTTGGTTACTTTGCACCTGACCAAATCCCCTGGTTTCACTGTTCCTTTAATTGTCATTTTTTTCTTCATTTTTAATGTCTCCTAAAATTAAGTTAATCCAAACAACTTATAACTACCAAAGTATTTATCTTTCCTTTGAATACTCCTAAAAAAAGATTTTTCAGATATCCAACCATCTGAATTGGTAGCCCCATAGTTAGTTATTCTCAATTGTTTATTCTGTGGTTCCCAGTCAATAATAAGAACGGAATGTAAAGCACCCTGCACTATCTTTTCCATTGGAAACACTAAATTATTAAGGAATTCATCTGAAGAGTCAAATGTTTTTTTTATTTTTATGCCAAGTCTCTCATAAACGGGGGACATACACAAACAAGGCATATTTCTCCCATTAGTTAAATCTACTAATTCTTCATATCCTTCTGAATTAATAACAATTTGTTCTCCTGTCAAATAATAATATGCATTAAGAGCGGTCACCAATTGGCACTCTATGTAGTTCTGAGTATTTTGAAAGCCATGCCAACTACGTATAATTCTCGTCTCCTGATTATGGCTAGGTATCTAACATATGAACAACCTTTTTACAAGAATTAACTATTCTTACGAATTAACGAATTCGCTATTTTTTTCAAATCTGTAGGTAACGGAAAAACGGTAATTAAGGTGGTACCTTTAAAAATGAAAATTTTTTCGGAATAAACTTTAATGTTATTAGCTGTTTTTTTCTTTAAGTAAAGAAAATTAACATATCTTTTTAGATTACCCGTTAACTGAGAATGAGCAAGTCCTCTTTCCAAGGCTCGATTTGAAATTGATCTAATCGCTTTTTTACTTACTCCAATTCTTTTTCGTATGCGATTACAAGCATGGTCTGTGACAAAGCTTTCTTTCTCTTGCATAGATATATCCTAGTTTCAAAGAACTAACTATTTTTAATAATATTTTGAAAAAAGCTAGAAGTCAAACAGTCTCAAACAGCTATGCAGAAAGCTCACGGAATAAGTTAATCCTCCAGAATAAATTTAACTGAGGTTGGGGTATTAACAATTTCTTTCACTGCTTTTAACATATCTTTTATTTCTTTTTTGTACCAAGGAAAACGTTCTCTTAAATCTTCTTTAGTGATGTGGCCCCAAAAAGCTAGCTCATGAAGAGGAGTCCAACCTGCATTATCCTTAACTTTGTCAATGGATGGATGATCTAATGCTGCTCTGATCCCTTCCCCAGCTAACTCATGAAGAGGAGTCTCTCCGTATTTATCTTTAACTTTATCAACCGATGAATGATTTAAGACTTCTTTGACTTTGACCCCATTCCTAGCGAACCAGTGAAGAGGAGTCTCTCCATCATTATCTTTAACTTTATCAACCATATCACTTTTCAATACTTCTAAATTATTCTTTTTAGCTTCTTTCCAAATATTCTCTTTAGTAATCATGAATTCTCCAGAATAAATTGGATACTTCTTGGGGTATTTACAATCTCTTTTACTGCTTTATAAATATTCTTTATTTCTTTTTTGTACCAAGGATATTTTTTTCTTAAGTCTTCTATGGTAAGGTAGCAATACCTAGCTAAGAGATGAAGAGGGGTCTTTCCTACATTGTTTTTAACTTTATCAACAGATGGGTGATCTAGAACTTCTTTGACCCCTTTATAAGCTAGTTCAAGAAGAGGAGTATTTCCAAACGTATCTTTAACTTTATCAACAAAAGGATGCTGCAGTACACCTTTGACCCCTTTTAAAGCTAAGTGATGAAGAGGAGTCTGACCATAATCATCTTTAACTTTATCAACAATATCGCTGTTTAATACTTCTAAATAATTCTTCTTTTCAATTTCATCCCAGATATTATCTTTAGTGATTCTCATGTCAATCCTCCAGAATAAATTGGATACTCTTTGGGGTATTTACAATATCATTAACTGCTTTATAAACACTCTTTATTTCTTTTTTGTACCAAGGATACTTTTTTCTTAAGTCTTTCTTAGTAAAATAGTCAAACCTAGAAAATACATGAAGAGGAGTATCTCCAAAATCATCTTTAACTTTATCGACGGAAGGATGACTTAACACTTCTTTGACTCCTCTCCAAGCTAAGTTATGAAGAGGAGTCCAACCATTATTACTTTTAACTTTGTCAACAAAACCACTCCTTAATACTTCTAAATTTCTTTTCCTAGTTTCTTTCCAGATATTCTCTTCTGTGATTTTCATGTCAATCCTCCAGAATAAATTGGATACTCTTTGGAGTATTAATAATTTCATTTACTGCTTTTAAAATATCTTTTATTTCTTTTTTATACCAAGGATATTTTTCTCTCAAGTTTTTCTTAGTTAAGAAGTCTCTCCAAGCTAATGCATGGAGAGGAGTAGCACCATGTCTATTTTTAACTTTATCTACAGATGAATGACTAAGAATTTCTTTGACCCCATTCCAAGCTAAGACATGAAGAGGAGTATTACCTCCTATATCTTTAACTTTATCAACAAATGGATGATCTAATATTTCTTTAACCCTTCTATAAGCTAACCAATGAAGAGGAGTCCAACCATCTTCATCTTTAACTTTATCTACAAGATCACTTCTTAATACTTCTAAATTACATCTTCTAGCTTCTTCAAAAATATTATCTTTAATAATTATCATATCAATCTTCCAGAATAAATCTAACTGAATCTGGAGTATTAATAATTTCATTTACTGCTGTTAAAATATCCTTTATTTCTTTTTTGTACCAAAGATACTTTTTTCTCAAATCTTCTTTAGTTAGGAACCCCCACTATCTTTTATTTTATCAACAGATGGATGACTTAATATTTCCTTTACCCCATTCATAGCTAGCTCATGAAGAGGAGTCCAACTATTTCTTCTTCTAGCTTTATCAACAAGATCACTCCTTAATACTTCTAAATTTCTTTTCCTAGTTTCTTTCCAGATATTCTCTTCAATGATTCTCATAATTAATCCTCCAGAATAAATCTAATTGAATCAGGGGTATTCACAATCTCTTTTACTGCTTTTAAAATATTCTTTATTTCTTTTTTATACCAAGGATACTTTTCTTTTAAGTTTTTCTTAGTTAAGTGGCCATTTAAAGCTAAGTAATAAAGAGGAGTGTAACCATAACTATTTTTAACTTTATCAACGGATGGGTGGTCGAATACATCTTTGACCCCATCATAAGCTAAATGATGAAGAGGAGTCCAACCTCCAAAATTACCTTTAACTTTATCGACAAGATCACTTTTTAATACTTTTAAATTTCTTTTCCTAGCTTCTTTAAAAATATTCTCTTTAGTAATCATCAATCCTCCAGAATAAATTTAACTGAGATTGGAGTATTAATAATTTCATTTACTGCTTTTAAAATATCTTTTATTTCTTTTTTATACCAAGGATACTTTTTTCTCAAATCTTTTTTGGTTAAGTGGCCAAACTTAGCTAAGTAATGAAGAGGAATCCAACCCCCATGATTTTTAACTTTATCAACAGATGGATGATCTAATACTTCTTTGACCCCGTCACAAGCTAAGAAATGAAGAGGAGTCCAATCATATTTATCTTTAACTTGATCAACCAGATCACTTTTTAATACTTCTAAATAATTCTTCTTCTCAATTTCATTAAATATATTCTCTTTTGTGATCATGAATCCTCCAGAATAAATTGAATACTCTTTGGGGTATTTTCAATATTTTTTACTGCTATCAAAATATTCTTTATTTCTTTTTTATACCAAGGAAAACGTTCTCTTAAATCTTCTTTTGTTAAGTGGCCATGCCTAGCTAACCCATGAAGAGGAGTCCAACCATTCTTATCATTAACTTTATCAACAGAAGGATGGTAGAGTACATCTTTGACCCCTTCCACAGCTAGACAGTGAAGAGGAGTCCAGCCCTGATTATCATTAACTTTATCAACAGAAGGATGGTAGAGTACATCTTTAACTCCAACCATAGCTAAGATATGAAGAGGAGTATTACCATTATTATCTTTAACTTTATCAACAGATGGATGATTTAATACATCTTTGACCCCACGATAAGCTAACCAGTGAAGCGGAGTCCAACCATCATTATCTTTAACTTGATCAACAAGATCACTTTTTAATACTTTTAAATTACTTTTCTCAGCTTCTTCAAAAATATTCTTTTATTTCTTTTTTGTACCAAGGAAAACGTTCTCTTAAATCTTTTTCGGTGATGTAGCCAAACCTAGCTAATAGATGAAGAGGAGTCTGATTATATCTATCTTTAACTTGATCGACGGATGGATGATCTAATACTTTTATGATCCCGTTATAAGCTAATTGGTGAAGAGGAGTCTTACCTTCATTATCTTTAACTTTATCAACAGATGGATGACTTAATACTTCTTTGACTTCTTTCCAAGCTAGTTCATGAAGAGGAGTCCAACCATAAGAATCTTTAACTATATCAACTAGATCACTTTTTAATACTTCTAAATAATTCTTCTTCTCAATTTCATCAAAAATATTCTCTTCAGTAATCATGAATCCTCCAGAATAAACTTAACTTGACCTTTACACTTTCGTCGCTTTAGTCAGTGCTCCCATGAACTTAATATTTTTGTTATCATATAATTCTTTGGTTAAGTTGACTACCCTAGCAATTGTTTTGTTTTCATGCGCTATGATTGATAATCTTAGACATTCTTTTTTAGAAATAGGTTCTAACTTAAAACATTGCTCAAAGAACCATTTCATGTGTTTTGTTATTGTTAAATCCATATGTTTCTCCTTTAAATAAAGTTAATCATCCAGAATAAATATAACGAATGCTGGGGTATTGACTATTTCAGTTATTGCTTCTTTAATATCTTTTATTTCTTTTTTATACCAAGGATACTTTTTTCTTAAGTCTTCTTTGGTTAAGTAGTTCCCATGAGCTAAGTCATGAAGAGGAGTCTCATCTTTATTGTTTTTAAGCGTATCCACGGATGGATGACTTAATACTTCTTTGACCCCTTTCATAGCTAAGCGATGAAGAGGAGTCCGATTATATCTATCTTTAACTTTATCAACTGATGGATGGGAAAGAACATCTTTGATCCCGTTCCAAGCTAAAAAATGAAGAGGAGTCCAATCATCATTATCTTTAATTGTATCAACAGATGGGTGACTTAGTGTTTCTTTGACTCCTCTATAAGCTAATTCATGAAGAGGAGTCCAACCATAGTTATCTTTAACTTTATCTACAAAATCACTTCTTAATGCTTCTAAATTACTTTTCCTAGCTTCATCAAAAATATTCTTTTCAGTGATTTTTATATCAATCCTCCAGAATAAAATTTTCATATCAATCCTCCAGAATAAATTGGATACTCTTTGATGTATTCTCTATTTCTTTTACTGCTTCTTCTAAATCTTTTATTTCTTTTTTGTACCAAGGAAAACGTTCTCTTAAATCTTTTTCGGTGATGTAGCCAAACCTAGCTAATAGATGAAGAGGAGTCTGATTATATCT
>JAFCGI010000053.1 GCA_017608235.1 Candidatus Pacearchaeota archaeon | reverse complement strand
ATAGGATATTTAAATTAACTCGTAATTTATATACCCTCAAGGCAAATGTTTGAAAGTCCTCGCCTGGTCTCATTTCTACCTTTAAAATTGTCTTTCTCATTCTTTCCTCCTAATATTTAATTGTAATGTTCTTTGATTGAATACTTGGGTCTGGGTGATAGGTATTCTCAAAGAAGCAACTTACACGGACTTTTACCGCCCTATCGCCTGCTCCTGGCATTTCCCAGAACTAAATACTTAATCTTGTAATGTTCTTTAATACTTCTGATTTCTATATTTCCGTGCTGGAAGTTTTGATTTTGCACCAAAGCGAGATGTGTGAGTTTTCCTACGCTCTGATGTGGTTTTTCTTTTTCTTGGCATATTATTTTAGTTAATTATTATTTTTTTAGTTTGGCTAAATAATTATAAAACTCCATTTTCATTGGTTTTAAATCATCTGGGTTACGCCAATCTTTACCAGTTTTTCTTAGTATGGTTATGCTTAAGGCTGCTATATATGTTTGTATCTCACTTATCACTTTTTCTCTCTCTGCTTGGACTGCTTCCTGACAGCGTATCTCTTCTAGTTTATATAAGCGTTCTTCTTGGTTTTTTAGGGTTGCTTGTATGAATTGTTTGACTCCTTTTAGGTTGGTGCACTCATCATTAATAATGGCTTCAATATAGTATTTATCAAACTTTTTATTAAACTCCTTCTCCCAATTCTCTTGTTTGTTATTTTGTTTCATAGTTTTAATTAATTATTATTGGTTTGTCTTTTAGTTGGTTAAAAATCCTTCTTCAATTGCTTGTTGATACACTTTTTCCATATACCAATTAAGACATTCAATTCCCGAATATGCTTGTTCCCGTCTTTCATAAGATTCCTTGTCTTTCGCTTCACACCATTCATCTATTGCTTTGTCTATTATTTTTCCATATGTTCTATCATATCGTTCCCATTGCAATTCCACGCTTTCAATTCCCTTCTTTTCTCCTCCCCCAAATCCAATCCCAAATCCAAGCTGATATATACCAACAATCGCAAAAATGAATATACAAATTATAATTATTGTCTTCTTCATATATTTTAGTTAATTATTATTGGTTTAATAAATTTTTGTTTTCATAGATATTGCCTATTATTTCTAAGCTATCCCATCCCATAATATGAAATCCAGCAACAAACCATCTGTCTTCTGCCCATTTCACTATTCCCTTATATCCTTCTTCGGATTTCACAATGTCGGACTCATATATCTCCTTTTTGTTCTTGTCTATTTTGTTAATGTATTGCATGAGAATACAGCCGAACTTATTTTTCTTTCTAATAGATTTAGTTGGATTGCTAATTTTTTGTAAATCGTCTGAATACCTCATATAACTTTCATTATTAGGTCTAATCTCCCAAGTTCTAAATTTTATTTCTCTATTCATATATTTTAGTTAATTATTATTGGTTTTGTTTTTTTAATAAATTCATCTAATTCGTTTAATATTTTCTCTTTCTCTTTTTGGACTGCTTCCTGACATCTAATCTCTTCAAGTTTATATAAGCGTTCTTATAAGCGTTCTTCTTGGTTTTTTAGGGTTTTTTGTATGAATTGTTTGATGTCTTTATAAAAATCTTGAGTATCTTCATCTGTTTGGTCAAAGCCAAGACCAATAGTATTATCAAACTTCTTTTCCCACTCTTGTTTGTTGTTTTTCATAGGTTTGGTTATTTAATTTGTTTTAAAACTTTATTCCAATCACCATCAAATTTTATTCCTCTATCATCAATATAATATTTAGCAAATAATTTACCACAAACTATTCTTCTAAAAGGAATACTATTGTCTATAAGCCATTTTTCTATTACATCATACTCTGACCAAGGGCGAGAAGTGTGAATAATTATTTTCCAACCATCTATTATCAAATCATATAACGCTCTCTTAGCTCCATTAATTGGTTCTTCTAATTTAAAATCTGGATAATTTGAAGTAGCTATTGTTTTATCTAAATCAACTGCCAACCATTTAAAACTATTTTCTTTCATTTGTTCTTCTTTCATAGATTTTTATATTTTTCTAATTCTTTTTCTAATTCTTGTAGGCGAACATATAAAATAAGCGACCAACCACAAACATCAAATAGTTC
>JAFCGI010000022.1 GCA_017608235.1 Candidatus Pacearchaeota archaeon | reverse complement strand
AATTTAAAGATTATTCATTTCATAGAAAGATACAATATGTTTGGCTATTTGCCTTAAGCATTGCAATAGGATTTAAAAAATACTTACCTATATAATGGCATATAAATGGAAACTAACAGCAAAGAAGTTTTTATGGATAGCTGGAGAAGTTATTGTAGCAGGAGTAATTGTTTACTTGACTGACAATAATTTGTATTTAGCAATTATTCCAGCACTTGAAGCTTTGAGACAAAATACAAGCAGTGAAACAATCACTTTAACAGTAGATGATAATGGAGGAATTTAATGGTAACTAATATACATGATATGATTCAAGACGAACATGATGATGTTAGCGGAGCTAAAAGAATTCTAATGTATGGAACTAAAACAGATTCAACTACTCAAGCCCTTTTATTAAATGATGATGGAACAGTAAAATTAAGTAAATTAGATTATGTAGGAAGTCCAATGATTGTTTCTGGCGGAGAAATTTCTGAAGGAACTGTAAGTGAGACTTATGACGTAGCACCTTTAACTGCTTTATTAAGAACAACTACAGATTCTACTGGAACCTTAAAATATGTTGAATTTGCTGGAGAAGATAATAGAACAATTCCTTCTGCAGATACAAAATATAAAATTCATTTAAAATATAATTCAGGGACTCCTATTCTAACTACTTCAACAAGTGGAGCAAATGGAACAACAGATATAGGAATTGGAAGTGTTATGAAAGGAACAGATAGTTCAGTTCATTTTATGAATGCTGGAATGAGATTACAAAATGGTGTAGCAAAATTAAGTAAAAGAGCTACTACATTAAGAGAAATAGAATTAGGCACTGGTTGTAAAGCAAGTGAAAGTGGGGGCACAAGAACTTTAGATATTACTTCTGGAATAATTTATGAAGGGATTAATAGAGTTTCTTTTTCTAATTTTGATACAAATGAAGGAGACACTTTTACAACACTTTATAATGATGGGAATTGGGTTAAAACAACTGGTTCTACACAAGTAGATAATACTCAATATAATAATTATGGAATAGGTTTAACAAATTTAACAACAAATCAGTATGGGATTTTTTGGGTTTATATTCATCCAGATGATCAACATGTTTATTTAGTTTATGGGATTAAGAGTTATAAATTAGCAGAAGCCGAAGTAGCAACTCTTCCTTCAGATTTACCAGTTTTAGTGGATTTTGGGTGTTTAATTGGTAAAATTATTATTAAAAAAAATGCAGATACTTTTATTTTTCAAGGTGTTAATGATACATTTTTTGTAGGAACTGCTGTAATAGATCATGGTGAGTTAATAGGTTTAACTGATGATGACCATCCTCAATATCTTAAAACTTCTTCTGCTGCTTTAGATGTTTTAACAGATGTATCTTTAGGAACTCCCTCTAATGATGATGTTTTAACTTATGATTCTGCTTCATCAATGTGGACTTCTTCTGCACAAGCTGCTGGAACTGCTTCAGACCACTCTGCTTTAGCAAATTTAAATTGGGCAAGTGCAGGACATACAATAGATACTAACGTAGATTTTAATGATAACCAAGCAATAGATTTTGTTCATGAAACAGTTAGTTCATTACCTGCAGTTGTAGTATCAAAAGTAGTTTATTTATCAACCGATAATCATTTATACTTAGGAGTTAATTAAATAATAGGAGGAAAATATGGCTGAATGGAAAAAGATTTTAGTTGAAGGAGATGCAGCAGAATTGTCTGCGACAGATTCAAGTGATATAGAATCAGTTGGAACTGTAGAGGCTGCTGGAACTGCTTCTACTGCTGCAAGAATAGACCACATCCATGATATTGGAGTGGGTGCAATAGATTCAAGTGATTTATTTGCAAACGGTGTTGTAGATAGTGCAGCAATTGGAGCTAATGAAGTTGGAACTTCAGAAATTACTACAGGCGCTGTAACAAATACTGAATTAGCAAGTAATGCAGTAAGCACAGTAAAGATTACTGATAGTGCAGTTACAACTGCAAAAATATCTGATAGTTCTGTGACAACTGCGAAACTAAGTATTGACGACGACGTTGATTTTAATGCAGAATCTGCTTTGGATTTTGGTGTTGAAACAGTAAGTAGTCACACTTCAAGTGAAGCAACAAGTAGTGAATTTGTTGGAAGAATTATATTTAGTAATGCAAATAGTAGACCTTATATATATATTTAACTTTAAATTAAAATGGCAGAGTGGAAGAAATTTTCCTTAACTGGAGATGGTGATGCAATCTATTTAAAATTAGATGGAAGTAATGCTAATACTACTTTAGATATTGGTAGTGAGGATTTTACTACAACAGGGGATATAACAGCAACAAATATTGCAGGAACAATAACCACAGCAACTCAAGCTCAAATTGACCACGATAGTTTATTAAATTTTGCTGCTAATGAGCATATTGACTGGACTAATGCTTCTGATAATTTGGTGACAACAGGAAATATAACTACCCCCAATATTACAAGAAATGGAGATATAACAATAGATGCTACAGGAGCAGGAAACCTTCATTTAACAGCAGTAGGAGATAGTATTATTTTTTCTTCTCTATTAATGGAATCAGCAACTGGGAATTTTAATTGGGGTGGAGATAGTTTTACTGGAGTAGGAGGAATTACTATAACTTCAAGTTATACAATATATTGTTATGATATAATCCCACGTAGTAATGGCACTGAAAATTTAGGAAGAACTGATTATAGATGGAATAATATTTACAGTTCAGGAAAAATATATTCTGCAAATTTAGATGTTGATACTTTAAACTTAAATGGAAATGTGATTAGCGATAGCACAGGAACAATCAGTTTTGCTGATGAGAATTTAATTACAACAGGAAATGTAAATGCTACTAATATTGTGGCAACAGGAACAATAACACCTCTTGTAGACCCAAATATAGAGTTTTGGTTAAAACCCTTTGGTGTAACAGATACTTCTATTGTTGATAGCTCAACAAATGGTTTTACTCCTTCTGCTGTTGATGTTGATATTTACCCAGGAACATGTCTATATTTTGGTGGTGGAGATGAAATAACTTATGGAGATATATTGTTTGGAAGTGGAGACCCAATGGCCACAGGAGACTTTAGTATTACAGGTTGGTTTAGAACGGGGTTAGACAGCAATAATTATATTTTTTCTAAAGAGGTAGATAATGCTGATGAAATCAATCTTATAGTTAGAACAAATCTTATTCAATTCTGGGCTGATACAACAGCAGGAGGAGCTAATGTTATAAGAGTAAAATGCGAGACAGGTGTGCGAACTCATCGATGGACACATCTTGCAATAACCTGTGATAGAGATGTTGGATGGAAAGTTTATCTTGATGGGGTAGAACAATCATTAACAGATGATATAGTTTCAACAAACGATATAAGCAATAATGCTAATTTTGAGGTTGGAATTGGAAGACAGTCAGCAGGAAGATATACAGGTTATCTTAAAGATTTTAGGATTTACTCAAGAAAATTAAGTGAGCAAGAAGTATGGGATTTAATACAAAGTGCTAATGTTTTAAGGGAGGTAACACAATAAAATGAAAAAATGGTAAAAATAACTTATGAAATAAACAAAAAGATGAACAAAATCTATCAAGGTGAAACCCATGTTTCTTGGACTTGGAACGGACAGATAATTTTTGAAGATTTAACTATTAAAGATAGAGAAACTCTTGGATTACCAATCAATGAAAACACTAAAGAGATTATAGCTATTGGTGGGAATATACCTGTTTATGAATTAGATGTTGAAATGGTAAATTGTAGTAAAGCAATAGCAGAACAAGAAGTAAAAAAATATAGAGATATGCTTGACTGTAAAAAACCAGAAGAACACGTGGTCACAACTACAGATGAGAATTTTGTTTCTACATTAACTAAAGATGAATTGTAAATATAAAAATATTTGCAAGTGGTATGAAGAAAAAACACTTTGGGGAGATGGTTGTTATGAACCAAGTTGTTGGAGAGCAGTATTTTTAGATGAAATTATACCTAAGAAACATTTAAAAACATTAGAGCTTTTACTTACCAATGGACAAACAAAAAGTAATGGAACTGAAAAGCCAAGTCTATGATTGTTTGAAAATAATTGAAGTAACCCAAGCTAAATTACAACAATTAAATCAAGCAATTAGACAAGAAGAAGCAATTCCCGACGAGAAAGAAAAGAAAAATTAATTTTAATTAATTTTAATTAATTTAGAAAAACTTAAATAGTCTTAATTATTCTATTAAATATAATGGAGGTTAAAATGGGAAACGCAAAACTTAATGTCTGGATGCAGTGGGTTCTTTTAGTAGGTGTAATTGCTTCTTTAATGTGTTCTTATGGAGCATATAGTAGAGCAGGCAATATTCCAACTTATCCAACAGCAGATGACATAGCAGCAAAAGTTATTATACCAACTCTTAATGGAAATTTATCTGTAGACAATTCCAAAATAGATGCTATTTATGATGATTTGTTAGGTGATGATACTTGGGAAGAAGAAGCTGAAGTATTAGCAACTAATGAATGGGAAGACAGAGATTACAGAGAAATCTATAAAGCTTTAGATAATTTATTTAGAGATATTGATGAAAAAGAAGATATTGACAAAGTAGTTATCAAAGATGATACAGAATTCAATGCTATGGACGAAGATGACAAAGACGGAAATGTTATTCAATATGTGAAAGTTTACTATGAAGATATTAATGGTGATGATAAAAAAGTTTATCTAACTATTGATACTGAGATAGAAGATAATGAAGTTGAGAATATTGAAATAACTAAAACTAAATAGAAACATTTTTAAATTCTTTTTTCTTTATTTTTTTGTGCCGGTTCGCACGAATTCTGGCACACTTTTATTATTCTTTAGTGAAACTAAATATTTATAAACATTAATTCTCTTAAAATTTGATGTGCGAATCAATTAAATGTGATATGGAATGGGTGTTTACTAACCGCTTAGGACTAATGATGATTGATGAAGTGTCTAAGTTTTTTGGTAATTCGGATATTTCAGTTGCGCAGGAGGGATAAGAGCGTGTAGCTTTTATTTTTTTTAAATGTCTGAAAATACTAATCTTAATTTAAAAACTAATAAAAAAAATAAGAATTTATGTGTAAAGAAAAGAGAAAAACAAAATCTGTTAAGAGATTCTCCAACTTTTTATTTTAGGGCTACTAAGCTTTCTCCAAGCGCAATACAATATTTAATTAAGTTAAAAAAATTTAAAAAACAAGGAGAATTCATCAATGACGCAGTCAATGCTTATTATCTTTACTCAACAAACCCTAAATATTATTTTAAACAATTAATTAAATTAAATTTTGGATTGATTAGGCATATTCTTAGAAAGATTGGAAGACAATGGAATTAAAAAAAGGAACTTGTAAAAATTGTGGAGAAGAAAGAATCTTAAACAAAAAAGATTTATGTATTTTTTGCACAACTATTTATCATGGTCCTGCAACAGAAATCAAAGAGACAAAAATTAATAGAGGTGGTGGTGTTGAAATTAAATCTAAAACTGGTTCAACTAAAAAAGGATATGCTGATAACTCTTGGATGTCAAAAAAGAGCTGAAAAATACTGAGGCAATTTTTGTCATTTCAAAGTAAAAAATACAAATCATAAAGTTTATAAAGAATAAATACGTTAAAAACATAAGAATATGGTAATAAAATATAAAGGAGGTAAAGATGGAAAATAAAAAAGGCGAAGTTGAAGTAATCTCTAAAACAAATAATGCAGTTTGTATTGATCAAACTTGGTATACTCTTGGACCAAAAGTCAAAATGCAATATCTTAAAAAAGGAGCTTGTGAATATTCTACTGAGAAAACTGAAGGTGATGAAAATGATTTAGTGGTATTTTGTCGTTCAACAGCAAGCCAACCACAAACAATACAAAATCCTGCAAGAAAAGCTGGAGTTGCATTAGAGGATTCAAATACTCATAGAATGTCTGCATTAAAATTTGCTGGTAATGTTTATATGGGAACTGGTCAAGAAAAAGATGCAAAAAGATTAGCTGAAGAAGCTCATGAATATCTACAAAAAGGGATGTGGATAACAACTGAAAAGCATTAAAATGCGAAAATATTTGTTTGCGAAAGCAAAATATTTGCTGAAAAGCACAAAAATACTTTCCGAAACTCCTTATTCAATTAGTTTTCAAGTAGGAAAGTATCATGTTCAATTAAAATATAAAAATCATAGATTAATTGCATTATGCGAATGCAAAGCTGGTTCATTAAATCAACCCTGCGCACATATATTAAGTGCAATTACATATATAACAAATAAATAAAATTCATAATTATTATTAAACCCTCACTTAGAGGGTATGTAAGGCAGAGCAAAAGCGTGAGAGCAAAACTCAACTGGAGTGTAGAAGGTTCGAACCCTTCCTCTGCCATTGGGGGAGTAGGAAGTTAATACTCTTATGTGGTATGCAACAGGCTCCCCCTCATTAAAATCAAAGAAAATGTAAGGAGGATAAAATGGAATACATAATAAAGTTAACACATGAAGAAATGTTGATTGTAATTGGAAGTTTAAGTATTAGTGGTGGACAAGACAAAGAAATGCAAAGAATTAAAAATAAGATACTAAAACAATATTTAGATTGTTTAAAGAAAGAACAAAAGCAAAAGTTCGCACAAGGTTGAATACGAATGTAAGGAGGATAAAATGGCATTACAAGAAATTCAAGATAATATGGAAAAATCTTTTAAAGGAACTTTTAGAAATGCAATGAAAAATGGATATGATTTAGATACTCATTATGTAATTGTTGATTGGAAGTTTTTCCATGAATTATTAAAAAAGGAGAAAGCAAAGGGCTAAAGTTTGCACAAGGTTTGATTGTGCGTAATCATACTCTCTATGAGGGGAATAAAGGAGAGAGACGGGTATTCTTTGGATTACTCTGTATTGCCCTCCCCTCACTTTAAAAAAACATGAAAACAATTAACTGGAAATTCAAAAAGAAAGAATGTATTGATAGCTATTATGCTGATGGTTATGAAGACTGCAAAAAAGATGTTTTGGGGTTGTTGAAAACTAATAAAACTAAAGAACAAATAATTAAGGAGATAGAAGGATGAAATGTCAATATTGTAATAAAGAATTAACTGAGAAAGATGGAAGAATGAAAACTTCATGTAGAAGTTGTTATAATAAGATTTATTATTTTAAGAACTGGGAAAAGTTAATGGAAAAATATAAAAAGAGAGGAACTACAAAGAAAGATTATTCTTATTATAAAGATTATTTTAAAAGAAATCCAGAGAAATTACAATTACTTCATATTAGACAACAAACTTATCATAAATATGGAAAAGCAGTAATTTGTTCAAAATGTGGTTCAAAAGAGAAAGTTCAACATCATCATTTTACTCCTTATAATGTAGATAATTTTATAGATTTATGTGTTGATTGTCATAGAAAGAATTTTCATAATAAAAAACCTCCAGAAGAACTAAAAGCAAGGATAACAGGATGATAATGTCTACAAAAATGAGTATTTTAGTTTGTAGTTGTAAAACAAAGAAAGTTAAAAGTAAGTGTATATATCAAGGAAAAGAAGTTTTTTTATGCAAGAAATGTCAAGAAGAACTAAAAGCCAAAATTGAGGGATGATGGAAAAAATTAAAGAAATTAAAGAAATTAAAGAAATAATATGTCCAATTTGTAGAAAGAATTTATTATTCAAAAAAAGAAAACATACTGGTGGAGGGTTTTATGATCTAAAATCTGTTGAAAGTCATTGGGAATGTCCAGATTGTGTAATTACTCATCCTCTTGAATGGTTTGACGTATGTCATCAATTTGAATTTTTAGTTTTAAGAAAAGGTGCAACAAAAAAAAGATTTAATGATTGGTTAGATAATTTAGAAGCAACTAAAAAATTAAAAAGAAAATTAAGACAAGAAAATGGTAGATACCTTAACTAAACAACAAAAATTAGTATTAAAACAAATGACTAACTTTACTTGTGAATCTTGTCATCAAGTATTTAAAGAAAATGAATTAGAGATTCACAGAAAAATTAGGGGAGTAGATGGTGGAACCTATATTCCTTCAAATATTCAGATTTTATGTAAATCTTGTCACAAAATGAGGGATTTTATATGAGTTTTGGAAGATGTAGAAAATGCAAAAGGTATGGAAGATTAACTAAACATAGTAAAACAGGGTCTCATAAACCACCTTATATTTTACTTTGCGAAACTTGTCATAATTTAGAACATGATATTAAAAGAAAAAGATTTAAAAGAAGTCAAAGAGGAAATCCAAAAAATGTCAAAGGAACAAGAAGAAATAAAAACAGATAAAGGAATAAGCTATGAAGAACCCACTGAACTTACCCCTAACAACGTAGTTTATTATTCAAATACTTACAAACAGCTTAAAGCATTAGATGCCGAAGGCAAATGGAAAACTTATGCAATAAGATTAAAAGCTCAAAGATTTTTAAGAGAAAATTGTATAGAATATGTTAAAAAATCAGAAAGTAAAGACGGAGTCGGACATTATATATGTAAACCAATAAAAGGATATAATTCTACAACTTATTATATTAAATCATTGCCAAATAGAGAATTTGAATGTTCTTGTCAATTCCATCAACGAGTAGTTAAAAAGCAAGAAATACCTGGCTTAATTTGTTCTCATGTGCTTGCCTTAAAATTAATGTTAAAGATTTGGAATTGGAATAAACGTAAGGATAAAGAATTATATCCAGAAAATTACAAATAGGAGGTGAAAATGAAAAACAAATGGAAACTAATTGCATGGATTTTTATAATCCTATTTATATTATCAGTTTTGATAATGGCTTGGGCTTATAATATTGGAACAGAAATGATTGAAAAGGAAAATACATGCTCTTACAACGTCTGTGATGGCTATGATGCATTTTTTTATGATGATTATGAAGAAGTATGTTATTGTTATCTAAATAATGAGATAGTTTATCAAGAATATCTCAAATAGATAGTTTTTTATATTTTGATTTCTTTATTTTATTGAATATCCATAAAGGAATTCCGAATTAATATGGTAAAAACTGGCGAAGTTGAAATGCTGGGTGAAGAGGCCCAAAAACTTGCAATCAAACTTAAAGTTGGAGGATCTACTAACTCAGCCATTGCCGCCAGGCTTAATGAACAATTCAATTCTAATATAACAGAAAATCAAGTAGCTAATTTCTCTAAAAGAGCCAAAAACAAAACATTCAGTATTCTAAAAGAAGAAAAGAACTTTGATATGAAAATGGTTAAATGGCATTTTGATACAATAGAACAATTAAAGGCCTTAAATAAAGAAATGTGGGAATTTTTCCTTGAAATAAAAGCAAATCCAGAATTTAAAGATAAGATAATCAAATGTTCTAAATGTGGTAGAAAACTTGTTCTTCAATATCAAAGTTATGCTCTTTTAATTAAAGCAGCAGATCATTTACTTAAACAAATAGAACATCAAGATAAAATACTTGGTAGAATGAAAGATAAAGGTATGACTATAAATTATAATTTTGTTGATTTGTCTAAAAAGATAAAAAAAAGAAGTATAAATTATAGATAAAAATTCTTTGAAATGTGCTTCCATTATATCCCAATATCCATAGATTTTATAATGTAATATCATATTAAAAGTTAAATATAAATTTCTTATTTCAGCCCATAAAATTGCTTTTGTATCTGTTTTCATAGTTCTTCCAAATAATTACTTTCATAACTTTTTTCTATTGGAACATCATTTCCAAAACTTTCTATATCAATTTCATTAGGAGAAATACCTTCAGTTATTTTATTAGCTATAAAATTAACTAATTCTAAATATCTTTTTCCAAACTTTTTCTTTATTTCAGGATTTTCTTTT
>JAFCGI010000052.1 GCA_017608235.1 Candidatus Pacearchaeota archaeon | reverse complement strand
TGCTCTACCTCTTTCACCGTCCCAACCTTTTGATCTAGCACAGAACGATTTTCTTCTAGCAGCTCGTTTTCCTTTAGGATTTTTTTCTGTTACAGCTGTTTGTAAGTTACTACCGGGATTTTTCTTTTTATATTCTTCAACTCCCTTCTCAGTCATACCAGCACCTTCTTCAGTAGTTCTAAAATTACGTCCTTTACCTTTTGTAGTTTTACGAGGTTCATTAGATTTATTTAGTGGAGTTTCTTCTTTAAATTTAGGCAATGGTATTGGACCATCTCTTTCTAATTCTTCTAATGATCTATTATCTACTCCACCTTCTATAAAATCAGGCATCTGTCTTCCTTGAGCATAAGCTGTACTAGGTGTTAACATTGTAGCTGCTAAACCAGGTGCGCCTTTTAAAAAATTAGATCCAACATCATAAGCAGTTTTAGCTAATGCGTTTACAAACTTTTTTTTTCTTGCGTTTCTTTCTTCTTTAGTAGATAATCTTTTTGTAGGAGCACCACTTTCACTAAAAGGTTTGTCAATCTTGTCATAAGTTAACTTTGTGTTATCTGAATACACGGGGCGATTAGATAATACTCCGTCTTCAGGATCTACATTAACTCCAAATTTAGGACTAAAAAATGGTTTATTATATTTATAAGCTTCAACCTGTAAACTATCTTTAGTTTTTTGGTCTAAAGCCATAAATGCTTTTTTATCAGCAGGATCATATCTGAATCTTTTATTAACATCATGATTTTCACCACGACTTTCTCCGTATTTTACGTTTCTAAAAGGACTTGCCATAATTATTTATTTTTTAAAATATAATTTTTATCTCCTGTTTTTTCAATATCATAATCACCACCTATTAAATAACCATCTTTAGAACCTTGTGATTTTCCTATAACAGCTGGTTTAAACATTTTTTTATTATTAGAAGGTCTAATAGTATCACCAGCTTTTAAACCTTGTTGTGTTTCATTCATAACTAAAGAATATTCTCCTCTTTCGTCTGTTTGTATTTTATCTGTGTTTTCACCGGTAACCATGTTTTGTTTAGCTGGTGAACCTTTTTTTCTACAACTTCCTTTACTAAATTCTTTAGTACCGGGCACTCTTTCATAACCTTCCCAACAATCAAGCGGGCTTTCATCTTTAGGAGAATTATCCCAGTTCTTACCTAAATATCTTTCTTCAACACCTTCGGCATCTTCTGGATATTCTAAGTAACTACTTCTCATTTTATCCTTGTTTTTATCATAGAAGTATGCTCCTTTTTCCATTTGATAATCTGGATTATCAGCACCACCATAGCCTTCAACTAATTTTTTCTTAGCTTTAGTAAAATTACTAGCTGGTATATTACCTAAATCTACGGGTTTTGCTCCTGAATAATCTATATCAAATTCATTTTTATTCAAAGGTGAGTTAGGCATTTTAAATGTTCCTATTTTATTCATAATTTTATCATTGTGTTTTAACGCTTGTTTGTTTCCTGTAGTATTTGGACTATTAAGTGTTCTCATTTTAGCCCATCCACCTTGATGCATCATTTCTGAGTTGCAGTGATTTAATGGTGATTTCATATTGTTTTATATTTAGTTCTGCCCATATCATCTTTGTAGGCTTTTAAACATCTATTTCTATTGTCTTCTTCTGAAACATATGATATATGTACCCAATTAGGATTCATGTCCGTTCCGAACTCCCATATCATTTGATCAAAATTTAAATTTTCTTTTACCCAAGCATACATTTCTGCGTTTGTTTTATAACCATATACATCATCTACATCAATTGCTTGGCCTTTACAATGTTGTGAGGTTTTTGATCCACCTATTTTTTCATTAAGTTCTGGTGATCTAAAAAATGAATTAACTTTTATAGGTCCACCAACCCATATTCTTAATGGTTCAAATACTTTTTCTGCTAATACTTTCATGTTTTCTACTTGCGTAGGATTAGGAGTATTATCTATGCATTTACGCTTAGCAGTTTGTGAATGTATTGCTTCAG
>JAFCGI010000051.1 GCA_017608235.1 Candidatus Pacearchaeota archaeon | reverse complement strand
GCTATAACAAAAGCTGATGCTCCAGCAGAAGATAAAGTAAAATTACAACAAATAATCTACGAACAACAAACAAAAGAGATTGAAGCTATAACATCAAGATGGCAAGCAGACTCTATGTCAGACTCTTGGATGTCTAAAAACGTACGTCCGTTAGTCTTAGTATGGTGTATTGTTGTATTTTCTTTTGCGGGTATACTAGATAGCATAGAAACATTACCTTTTCATATAAATGAATTATGGAACGATACTTTTGAGAAGGTTATGATGTCTGTTGTTTTAGCCTATTTCGGAGGTCGAACGACAGAAAAGGCGAGTAGTATATTTAAAAAGTAAAAGTATATATTAACAAGTAATAATAATTATAGTAATAACAATTAAAATTAAATCAAATGGCAGAAAAAGTAAACAAAATTGAAGAACAAGAACTAAGTAAAGTTAAAGAACAGACTGGTAAAATACAACAGTGTGTTTTAGATTTAGGTTCGTTAGAAGTTAAAAAAACTGAGATCATGCAAGCTTACGCTGAGTTTTTAAAAGAGTTAGATGTAACTAAAAAAGAACTAGAAGAAAAGTATGGTCAAGTTAATATTAATTTAACTGATGGTTCTTACGAAGAAGTAAAAGAAGAAGAGAAGACTGAGGAAAAATAAAAATGGACTCAGTTATAAGAAAGATAAGTATAGGATCAGACTATAAAAATGAAGCTATGCATTATTCTGTAGGTCAATCGGTATACGGTGGCCACCATATACATAGTATTGAATTCAATAGCGTAGATAATTCTTATAATATTTTTATTAAAAAACAAGATGAAGTTATGCCATGGAAGAAGTTTAATTCTAACATGGCTATATCTGTAGAATACGATTTAGAATATTAATGAAAAGCATATATAATTTTATTATAAAACCTAAAGATGGTAGATATAATAATAAGATTAAAGTAGACGATAAAGAACTTATTGTTAATGCTAACATAGAAGATCATAAATTAGTAAGTAGACACGCCGTTGTTACGTCCGTGCCTATTGCTTTTTGTACTGACATAAAAATAGGTGATGAAATTATAGTGCATCACAATATATTTAGAAGATGGTACGATATAAGAGGTAACGAAAGAAATAGTGGTCAATATTTTAAAGAAAATCTGTATTTTTGTAAACCTAATCAAATATACTTACGTAAAAAAAATAATAAATGGATACCATTTATGGACAGGTGTTTTGTAATGCCTATAAAAGATGATAACTCTCTAACAACAGATGTTGAAAAAAAATGTGTTGGTATACTAAAAATAGGTAATAATGCGTTAGAGGCATCTAATATTAACCCAGGAGACTTAATAGGTTATAAACCAGGTCGTGAATGGGAGTTTATCTTAGATGGTAAGCGAATTTATTGTATGAAATCAAATGATATTGTTATAAAGTATGACTACAAAGGAAACGAAGAAGAATATAATCCAAGCTGGGCGCGTAGCAGTTAAAGAATTAATTAAAGTTGCTAAAGAGCCAATTATAGATTTTGGACCTGATATTTCCGCGGATAGATTAAAAAACGCAGCTGCAACAAAAAAGTTAGCTATATTTGATGCTTTTGAAATATTAAATAGGATTGAAGAAGAACAGAACATGTTAGAAGACAAACCTAAAGAAGAAGTTAAAAAAGAAAAAACCTTTAGAGGTTTTGCAGAAGGAAGATCTAAGTAATGTACGAGCAAGTTTTATACAAAGTAGTTGATCATATAAAACCTAAAATTATAAAACGATTGAATCGTTATAATAAATGGGAGTATGGATACAATAAAGAACATGATGTAGTTGTAATATCAAAAACAGGTCAAATAGGTGAAATATATGAAATACAAAATCTAAAAATAGCTTTACCTAAAGAGAAAAATGTTCATAAATTTAACGAGGACAGGTGGAGTAAAACAGAGTATCCTAAAGCTTTAAGTAGAATTAAAACTGTTTTTGATTGGAAAGAATATCCAGAAGCCTAAAGCTTTAAGTAGAATTAAAACTGTTTTTGATTGGAAAGAATATCCAGAAGATTTTAAAGAAAAATGGTTTGAATATATTGATGAAGAATTTAAAAGACGTGAAGAAGGTTTTTGGTTTTATAATAAAGGTAAAGCTACTTATCTTACTGGCACTCATTACATGTACTTGCAGTGGAGTAAAATTGACGTTGGGGCACCAGACTTTAGAGAAGCCAATAGATTATTCTTCTTATTCTGGGAAGCTTGCAAAGCAGATACAAGATGCTACGGAATGTGCTACCTCAAAAACCGTCGTTCTGGATTCTCTTTCATGGCATCTGGAGAAGTTGTAAACTTAGCAACAATATCGAGTGACTCACGTTATGGTATACTATCTAAAACTGGTCCTGATGCTAAGAAAATGTTCACCGACAAAGTAGTACCCATATCAGTTAATTATCCTTTCTTTTTTAAACCGATTCAAGATGGTATGGATCGACCTAAAACAGAGCTTGCTTATAGAGTACCTGCTAGTAAATTTACAAGAAGAAGTATAGAATCTGGTAGTGAAGCGATTGATTTACAGGGATTAGATACAACTATTGACTGGAAAAATACAGGTGATAACAGTTATGATGGTGAAAAATTAAAATTACTAGTTCACGATGAATCTGGTAAATGGGAAAAACCTAACAATATATTAAATAACTGGAGGGTTACTAAAACTACTTTAAGATTAGGTAGTAAAATTATTGGAAAGTGCATGATGGGATCAACATCTAATGCTCTTGATAAAGGTGGTAGAAACTTTAAAAAATTATACGATGATTCCGATGTTACAAAAAGAAACCGCAATGGACAGACTAGCTCGGGATTATATAGTTTGTTCATACCTATGGAGTGGAATTACGAAGGATACATTGATTCTTATGGACTACCTGTATTCAACACACCAGAAAATGAAATTACTGGACCACAAGGAGAATTTATTGATATTGGGGTTATCGAATATTGGGAAAACGAAGTTGATGGATTAAAAAATGATCAAGATGCTTTAAATGAATTTTACAGACAATTTCCCAGAACTACTAAGCACGCATTCAGAGATGAATCTAAATCATCTCTTTTTAATCTAACAAAAATATACCAACAAATAGATTTTAATGAAGATGCTAGTAACTACAAACTTGTAACACAAGGTAATTTTATATGGCAAAATGGAATAAAAGATACTAGAGTAACTTTTGCACCAAATCCTCAAGGAAGGTTTTTTATAACATGGATTCCTAACGCTAACTTACAAAATAGATATATTGAAAAAAATGGTATAAAATATCCAGGTAATGATCATCTAGGAGCTTTTGGATGTGATCCATATGATATATCAGGAACAGTAGATAAAAGAGGTTCTAATGGATCACTACACGGTTTAACTAAGTTTAGTATGGAAGATGCACCATCAGATCATTTCTTTTTAGAATATATAGCTAGACCTCAAACAGCTGAAATATTTTTTGAAGATGTTTTAATGGCTTGTGTTTTTTATGGTATGCCAATATTAGCAGAAAAT
>JAFCGI010000050.1 GCA_017608235.1 Candidatus Pacearchaeota archaeon | reverse complement strand
TGCCAATAGATGCCTGCTATTGGAGAGACTAATTGAATTAACATAATAAAGGCATAAAGTATTCCTTCAACTGGACTTGGAATATAACGTAAAGGATATGCACTCAAGTGTTCTAGCAGAAAATCTTGTTCCCTGGCATAAGGAAGACCGATTATATAGACAATGCCTAGAAGTGCTGTTGCTAAAATGAGGAAAAAAACTCCTTCTAGGAGTGCAAGTAATAGCTTTTCTTTTAGTACTTTACTTCTGTAGGATCGTTGGTGCCAGTTCTCATAGTCCTCTTTATCAGCGATAGCAAAATAGACTAGAGCCATACTCGTAGAAATCACAAAAACTATTTTTAGAATATCAAGAAAATAATAAAAAATGTTTCCTCCTCCTATTACTATAGAGAAAGAAAATGCCATTATTAGACAAATGATATTTAATATAATTCTTCCTTTAAAGATTCGAGATTTCCAATAGCTACTTTGTTGAATCAGAAACCAAGTTTTATTTCCTTTCAAAACCATCGATTATTTCACACCATGCATTATTTTACTAGTGATAATTAATATTCCTATCTTTTTTTTTAAAAAAAAAGAAAGAGGGATTTACCCTACAATATAGTTTTCATCTAACATATCCTCAACAAGGTTTATGATAAAACTCAACGTTAAAGCTACTATAGTTGTAATTCGTAGAAAAGTACCTAAACCACCAGTCTGTGTATCAACTATAAATTGGCCTATAAGAAGTACTATTGCAATACCTAAATAGGCTAATAATAATGCAATTTCGCCTGCTGGTGCATTACAAATTACTTCCCACAAAGCTTCAAGTGAATCAAACATAGCTCCAGCAACATTACCAATAGCCTCATTTGAAGACATTTGTCCCGATTGGTAGAGATAAGCAGTCGTTAGTAATTGTACTGTTCCAAAGACGAAAAAGGATTCAGCGTATTCTTGAAAAATTGTTAAATTAGGTGAGATATAAATAGCGAAGAGTATTTGCAATATTAATACACCAAGCATAACAAGATGGAAAACCAATTCAATCCCACTAAGTTTTAAAAATACATAGTTACTTTGATAGAATGGGTTAGAAAGTTCACTATAAGTGCTAGGTAAATTCATTGAACCTCCAGTACCTCCACCTAAACCAGGATCGAGATCAAAAAGTGGTTCATAAGAAATCTCTCTGCTTTGCAAAGAGAAAGAATAGTCTATAGCTCTTTGAAGGATGGTATTTTCACCTGTTAAAAACCACGAGGTAACCAGTCCACCAAGTGTTGCATCTACTTCTTCATTGAAAGTGATAACATCTTGCTTTGTTAGTAGTTCTTGTTTATATAGCTCACTAGAATAACAAGATAGAACTATATCTGATGCAGGTGATGCTAAAATATCCTGAGCAAAACTTTCCCAAGTTATTTTTCCTTTAACAGAATTAATTCCATCTTCATTTCCATGCCCAACCCAAACAAGAGGTTCAATTATACGATTAGATAGCAGATAATATCTTACTGAACCATAAGCAATGTTATTGATATCTGGAACTTCATCTTGGATTGTATTTATAGCTTTGGTAATAGCTTCATCTTTTTCGAGAGATATTACATACCTTCCTGGCACTGCAATTGAAAGCGCTTGGACAAATGGTATGCACACAATTATAGTACATAATATTAGAACAATTATTTGCTTTCTCTTGAACATAATAAACCCTCTTTTCCTTTCGTTATGTAAAAGGCAATTAATATTATAAATAAATAAATTTAAGCATTTCGGTTTTTTACTTACTTTAGAATTTTGACTATTAATTTAGGAATATCTGTAACCTAAAAATTGAGTAAAGCACATGAAAAAATTCCAGAAGGAATTAGTTTTAAAATTATATAGTTTCAATAACTAAAATTATTTCTGTGAAATTAAAGCTAAACTTCTTCAAGTGTACAAGAAACCTAATGTATTCCAGGCAAAACAAAATAAAAATACCGTAGAATACTCGGCCCTCGCTTCTTCTTTAAGGTCTAGAAGTCCAGTTCGGGAAGGATGCGCTTCTGCATAGCTAAAAAATTCCAAGATTTATGTTTTCGATTTGTTTAACAAATTTATCTTTTG
>JAFCGI010000049.1 GCA_017608235.1 Candidatus Pacearchaeota archaeon | reverse complement strand
GGATGAACAAAGTCTAGAGTATTTGCTTGAAAATATATCTGACCCTGTTGAATGGAATACTACTTTTGGACCAAAAGGTGGAAAGTTGCTTCGTGACGCATTAGTATTAGGAGCTAAAAGACCAGTCTATTTAGTGCCAGAAGAAATTGCTGACGCTGCTACAAAATTAAGAAATCCTTTACCTGAACAATTGAGGTCTCTTGTTCATTTAAATCGTATGCTATTAAGATTCTGGAAGCCAATGGTAACAAAATATGTAGGTGGTTTAGGTTGGCGTGCTATCAATACTGTAGGTGATTTTGAAAACCTTATATTTACAGACCCAGTAGCATTGAGTAAGAGTATTTCTGCCTTGCAATTAGCTCGAAAAGTTATCAAAGCCATACCAGAACAAACTGATAAACAGACACAAAAGTATCTGGAAATTTTGAATGAACACAAAATTGGTCAGTCAGCTTTTATGCATGATGTTATTCCAAGTATAGGAGAAAATATATATAATAAAAATAATCCTTTGAGTTTGTTAAATAATTTATATGATAATGTTTCTGTGACATTAGAGTTAACACCAAAATTATCTCATTTTCTTAAAAATATGGAGAGAGTTGAAAATGGTAGAATGCCTGTGTTGACTGGTCTTGACCCTTGGATTAAAAATCTGGCTCAAAAAGGATATATTACAGAAGCAGTGGCTGCTGGAGCAAGAGCAGTTACTGTAGATTATGCAATAATGCCACAAGAATTCCGTTCCATATTCTCTGATGGAATTGCTCCTTTTGCTTATTGGTTTGTTAGAACAGGAACAAAACTTGGGAGAACCTGCCGTGAAAGAGGTTGGATGCTTGGCTCAATCTATGCAGTCTTAGCTGGATTAGCTTTATGGAATAATAGTGGTGAACGTAAACAATATGAAGAAGGATTACCAGAGTATATGAGAGGCAGTATTCATTTAGTAGCTGGCAAAACTGAGGATGGTCGTATTGTTGTATTACATTATGGTGGTGCTCTGATGGAAACACTTGGCACATTTTTAGGATTAGACGAGTTTATGCCGCTTGTTACTGATTTAGTTAATAAAAGAATTACAGCCAAAGAAGCTGCTGCTTCATTTGTATATAATACCTTAAGTGGACCACCAAAGTTAGTTAATAAATTAATCAGTCCAGTCGCTCAAATTTTAGAAGGAGTTGCTACTGGTGTAGACCCATTTACTAAAAGGAAAATTATACCAGAAAAAATTAGAGGAACTGCAGCTGCAAAACAGAAAATGATAGAAATGTATGCTCAATGGGCATTACAGAAAATCTTTACTCCATTTTATAAATTAAATACTACTTCTTTATATGTTGATTGGCAAAAAGACCCAGGAGAATTTTTGTATGAATCTTTCAAGAAGACAGTTAATCCAATTTCAGCATTTTATGAAACTTATCCTGAGTCTCAATTAGTCAATAATGCTTATAATCGTGCAGTGCAAAGACAAGAAGATAGAATGAATATTTGGAAAGAAGAATTTACTGATGCGTTGTTGAAAAAAGATAAAGAGAAACTTTTAGAGATGATACAAGCGGTAGAAAACGAAGATGAATCTACTGCTATCAGTAAAAAAGCATTTAATGAATTTTTATCTAGTCCAGGATTTTTAGATACGATAATTAAATCTTTACGAAAAGAGGCAAGTGACCCAGAGAAGAAAGATAAAATGCAAGAAATCTATTATTGGATACAATTCTTACAAAGGTATAAAACAACTCGTAAAGAATTTAGAGATAAAGCTTTATTAGAATCAATCTTAAGTCAATAGGTCGAAACATTAACTCTAATTAAAATTAAGAATATGCCAATGAAAAAGCAAAGAGTATTAGCAAAGAAATCTAAAAAAGCTATTACTCAATCAAAACCCAAGAAAAAATAAATATTAAGTTAAAATTATATAAGATATGAATACAAAAACTCAACAACTTTTAGAAACATATCTTGATTGTTTAGGATTACGAGAGTATTCCGTTATCGCTAGTCAAGATGGTGAAAACTTAATTTTAACAATTAATGTTTCTAAAAAGAACAACGAAAAAATTGGTATTCTTAAAGGAAAGATGGGTAGGAATATTATCAACCTTCGCAGAGTA
>JAFCGI010000048.1 GCA_017608235.1 Candidatus Pacearchaeota archaeon | reverse complement strand
TCTTTAATCTGATCATCAGTGAACTTTTTGTGTAGCTGTTTCATAATATAGGACCTCTCTTTTTTAATCCTATATTATTATAGTTTTAGTTTGTTTTTAAGAGTTCACTTTTAAACTTTAAATCGTAAAAAAGGAGTTCACTTTTAATTCTTAAATGACAAAGACTTAAACAAAGTTTGACAAATTATTAAATATGATTATAATTATATATAAATATATGTTTAAGGAGTGAGTAAATGACCACAAATAGTAAAGAAGATTTAATAACAAAAGTTGCCTGGCTTTACTATAAAGAGAAATTAACCCAGCAAGATATATCCGCCCGTATTAGTATCTCTCGCCAAAAAGTGCAAAGATTTCTTGAGAAAGCACGGGGTTTAGAAATTGTCCGTTTTCAAGTAAAAAACCCTTATGCTAATATCCTTAGTATTGAAAGCGAACTTATTAAAAAGTATACACTTAAAGATGCAGTAGTTGTTCCTTACCTCTCAGATAAAGATAATTTATTAAAAAAGTCATTCGCTAAAGCAGGAGCTTCTTATCTAGAGCGTATAATTAGTCAGCATAACAATTCCATTGTAGGGTTGGGATGGGGAAATACTACTGCTTATCTTGCAGATTACTTTGATTCACTTCCAATTAAAACAAAAGTTGAGGTAGTTTCTTTAATTGGAAATCTTATGAATAATGTGGCAATAAACCCTTATGTCATTGCTGAAAAAATAGCTAATAAATTAGACGCTTCTTTTTACAACATATGGGCTCCTGCCATTACACAAAGCAAAGAGAGAGCTGAAATATTCAAGTCAGAACCCTGGATTAATTGTGTTCTTCAAAAAGCCTCTAAAGCAAATATTATTTTATTTTCGGTTGGAGAAGTCTCACCATCAGCGAGCCTTTTTAAGATGGGATACTTGAGTAATGATGAACTCAAAAGATTGCTAGGGAAAGGAGCGGTAGGTGATATTTTAAGTCGATTCTTTAATGCGCAGGGAAATTTAATTAATGATGAAATCCACGAAAGAGTTATAGGAGTACCTATAGATAATCTCAAAGATAAAGGTAAAATTGTAATAGGTATTGCAGGAGGTCCACCTAAGTTTGATGCTATACGAGGCGCATTAAAGGGGAAATATATTAATGTCTTAATTACAGATGAAGAAACAGCCCAAAAGTTGTTATAAATTATCTTAAAAGTAATTAAGGAGATTTCACAGATGAGCATCATTGATAAAATCTTATATCTTCTTACAAAAAAATGTAAAAAAAGAAGAAGGTGAGGAAAGGAGTAACTTATTAGCAAAAAAAAGTTTTCCGGAAGAAAGTGTTTTGAAAGATTAGTATGTTTTAGGAACTTTCTATAAAAATGAAAAATACTAATAGATTTTCAGAAAACTTAAGTAGGTTAGATAGGATTGAAAAAAATTCAACTCTAGCTCCAGAGAAAAGAAATAAATTAGTGGGAATTAATCAATAACCTTCCTAAAATCTTTGTAAAATAAGGGGTTAAGAGTTTTCTGAAAGGTACGAATAAAGCAAAAAAGGAGGTGTTGCTTATAACTTTCAACAATATCTTGAATCTAGTACGGTTAAAAAAATAAAGGAGGTTTTTTCTGATGAGCACATTTAGAAAAGTTTTAGTAATGTTATTAGTTCTTACGCTGGTTGGCTTGGGCTCTGTATATGCAGCAGAAGCAGAAAAGCAAATTACTGTTGCCTATGTAACTAATGGTCCATATACATTCTGGACCTACTCTCATGCGGGTTGTATCATGGCAGAACGGCAGTTGGGTATTAAAGTTGAGTTCTTTAAGCCACCAAGCGCCATGGCTGAAGAACAGATACGCTTTATTGAGGCCATGTTGGCTAAGGGTGTTGATGGACTGGCTATTAGTGTCATTGACCCAGACAATATGACTCCCTTTTTGAATAAAGTAGCTGCTGAGATACCCATAGTTATGTTCGACAGCGATGCACCAGAAAGCGACAGGAAAGCTTATATTGGAATGAGTAACTATGCTGCTGGTAGGATAGCTGGTGAGGCCATCAAACATGAACTTCCTGATGGTGGTGATTTAGTAATTATTGTAGGAAGACTGGATGCTCAGAACGCCATTGAACGCCGTCAGGGTATTATTGATGAACTACAGGCTAAACCCTATTACGCTCAATATCCTGGCGAGATGACTCCTCAGGGAACAAATATAA
>JAFCGI010000007.1 GCA_017608235.1 Candidatus Pacearchaeota archaeon | reverse complement strand
TCGTTTTCATCACTAGACATTTCCTCTATAAAGCTGTCAACTAAGTCTTCAGCTTTTTGTGCTTCAACCTTATCCAATTCACTTTTAATGGTTTCTTGGATAATTTCAGAAGTTAAAGGACTATCTTCATCGTCACCGTCAGACTTGTTTAGCTTTTTAAGCTTAACAATAGCCTTTTCAGCTTTTATTCTCTTTTGTTTTTCGTCTTCGTACTCTGCCTCGTAGTCAATATCATCAGATGGTACGACTGGATCATCTGGTGCTTCTGAACTTCCAGCATCATCAGCGTTTTGAGATGATTCTGTTAGTTTAGACTCGTCCTTACCGAGCTTTGAATCATCTTTGTTTGTTTCCTCCTCTGGGGCTGGAGAAGTAGCAGTTTCGTCTGCGTCTTTTAAAGACCCCTTATCTTGTATTTCAGCCATAAGATTAATGCGTTTAAAGTCCGCACAGACATTAAAAAAAGCCACTATAAGTGACTCAATGTCGCACCTGGTACTGTTAAGTCGCTGAAAACTTTGTAAGTACCAGGGGCAACATTCAACCACCCATGGTCAGCGACTTAACTTTATAACATAATTGTTAATTTTATTCTAGTATTTTAAATCTTTATCTTGTATATTTGATATGTTCTTGACTTTCTTGTCTAATATCTCTGTAATAAACAACATTGCTTTACCGAATATCATGTCATCTACGGTCTGTGAACGCTCATACATCTTCTGATTTGACAATAACTTCATGTCTTTTATTAATAAGCCCCATAACTCTGTTTTCTGCATAGCTTTAGCTTCTGCTATCATTGCTTTAATTCTGACTTCTGGTACTTCATGTCTTCCGATAAAGAACTTTCCCTTGTAATTCCTTAATACATCATTTTCCGTTATACCATTAAACAGATGTCTAATAATATAATTTAATAGTTTAATTTTCAGCTTTTTCATTTTTTGCTTTCATTAGTTTTTACTAATTCTACTGATTCTGGCAATGGTTCTTCTGGTATCTTTACATCTTTTGTTGTATTAACTTCTTCAGAAGTTATCTCAATAATAGCGTCCCATAACTGATCACATAGATTATCTACTTTGTAGCTTTTAATATAACTATCCCAAGTATCTCCTAAAGCTTCTATCATATTACCTATGTTAATAACTTCTAAATCGTAAGCTACTACTCCATCAAACTTGACTTCATTATTAACCATTTCTCTTTGAGCAGATGGATTTATCTTAAATAACTTTTGGATTTTTAACTTTTGCTCCCAACGGAGAACATTGTATTGCTCTTGTGTAATATATTGTTTCATTTGAATAATTCATTAGGAACTTCACTATTTGGCTTTCTTATCTTTCCAATGCTTGTATTAAGCCAAGAATGAAATCCTCCTGAAGTTGTTTTAATTATATTATAAATTTCGTATTTTGATTTGCTTTTAGGCTTAGACTTAATCTCTTCAAACTTTATTAAATCAATCGCTTCTTTATAACTAACGATATTCCCATAAAGTGAAGAAGATAATCTCTTTGCTACATGATACAAGTTCTTTTTATCTGCTAAATACTCTGCTCTGTGTGCTTCAATTTCTTGATTAAATCTGAACTTTACAGAGAACACATATCTAATCAACCATATTAATCCGAATAAATAGGAATTCTTTTGTTGTCTAAGATGTACTTCTTCGTGTCTTATTAATGGGATAGTTAACAAATCAGGCCTATTAATATATATCTTTTTACCCCAAACCATTATTACTCCTTTCTCAAAATCAGCAAATGGGAACTTCTTTTTCCATAAAGACAGATACCATGGTGGATAAGTTACTACTTTGTATTTCATGTTATTTAGTTAATACTTCTGATGTTTCGGGACGCTCTGCCCCTGTTATACGACTTAATACTCCTTTCTGACCTCCTTCTAAAGTACCTGTGGCTTGTTTAGCCACAAACTTGTCTGGATTATCTCTAGTGGTTGAATATGCTCCTAGTAACAACTCTTTAAATATGTTCTCTTGATCTGCTAAAGGATTATTAACAGCTCTATCATACTGCTCTAACATTAATGCTTTCTTAACATTCTCTGATGGTGGAAATACTATATCTGGAGAAATCCTTACTAAAAACTTTAACTCTCTGAATAATGAAGGATTAACTTTAAATATCCTGTCTTTGCTTTCTAATCCTCCTTCTTCTTCCATTACTTTAAAACTTTCATCTAACTGCTCTTCTGGAGAAAGTAGTTCATCTGAAACTTCAGTAGTCATTGTTACTCTCTTAGAATCCAATCCTTCTTTTTCAGGGATCAAGAAACTTCTAAACTTTAAAGTATCAGTATCTCCAGTTATTCCTTTAAGCTCTCCTATTGTTAGATGTTGTATAATATCAGATATTCTTAACTCTCCGAAATCCTTAATAAGAAAACCTATCATCTTACCGAATAAACCTAACTGAATACGAGCATTCTGTTCTAATCTAGATATTTCAAACGCTGTTTGCTGTTGTGGTGATGGAATACCAGATTGCTGTGGATCTTGGGAACTCTCACTTACACTTGATTCTACTTTTTCAAGAGCATTAAATCCTGCTACTAGATCATTTCCTAGGTCTATTTTTTCTATTCTGGTTTCTTTATCTTTAATAGTGGTTATTGTTCCAGGCATTAATATTGAAGAATCTACCTCTTCATTACCAATTGCTGCTACTGGAGGCATTAATTGAAGATATGTTCCATCTATAATCATTCTATATAAAACATCTACTACATCTGCGTCAGGAGCTGTTTTAAACGCAGACGACTTATAATAAAAGAACTTTCCTTCATCAATTAACTCATATCCACTTTTAGCAAACGGGTATTTCTTGTCTAGTCTTGGGTTTGGTTCATCTGGTTCAGTAAGTAGTATTCCATTGACATATACTAACTGTAAGTCTAACTGACGATTATAATATATAATTTCTTCTACTAAACGATCTTGTAAATCTTCGTCATATTGCTCGTAAAAGGTATCCTTATTATCTCCTAGTAATATTTGAAGTCCTGGTTTTACAAACTCTTTAAAGTTTTTATTATTACCATACTTTACTTGAGCCAAACTATAATCAATTACCTTTCTCCAGATTAAATGTCCTTGTCTTTGGATCTTATTCTCATAGATATTCTCTATCCATAACTCATCAATAGGAACTAATGTATCGTGAAATCCTGAAAGCTCTTCATCTAAGACTTCTTTAGGTTCTGAAATTTCTCCGTTAGCATTCTTAGTCTTAACTTTACGCATTACTTTAGTAAACTCTGTGTGTATAATCGTAGCAGGATTTACTAAAGCAGCTATTACTGCGTATAAAAAGGTTCTTTCGTAATCTGATATATCTCCTACCCATTCCATTAAAGTCCTCATTACTGAAGCAGCATCTCTATCTTCTTGATCTTGATCATTCTGTGCGAATATCTTTGGAAAGATTAAGTTTCCCGTTACATGAGCAGCTATACTAATTATCTTATTACGAGTAATAGGTCTGATAGCTGTTGATCTCCATTCTTCATCTGGATTACTACTTGAGAATGGCTCAAAGTTATTAAAAGCCATCTGATCTCTTGATTGTCTATCTCTTAAACTAATATCATTAAACTCTCTGTATGGCTGACTCATTATCTTATCAGACGCATCAAAGTCTTTCATTACTTGTGCCGTAATCTTTTTTACCTCTTTTGAAGGATTATAATTTGAAGGTTCTGAAACAACATTACCTTTTTTATCTTTTTGTAATTCTAAATTGATTATCATTCATGTTTCAGCGTTTTTTATAAGTTGAAGGAGGTTTTACTCTATTTGTTACTACTTTACCTCCTGAAAAGTCTATTCTTGAAAATGTAAGCATTAAAGCGTCAGCAATATCAGGACTCTCATAACCTTCTTTCCTCATTTCATCTTTGGGCATTATCAATAATTGTCCTGAACTATCTTTTACTTTATACTTAATGTCTTCTAATTGATTCCAGTCATTATTGGGTTCTAATATCGCTCCTTGTTTAATCCATTGTCTTAATCTCCAGTAATTCTCTGCTCTTTTATTAAAGTAAAGCTTTGAATCTTGAGCTTTTTCTGATACTTTAACTCCGTTAATTGTTCTTACTTTTTTATTATAATTTTCTTCTAAACGATCACAAACTCCTTTTCCTACTCCTATTGAATCTACAAAAATGTTATCTGGCAAAATATCGTATTCATTTCCGATCTGAATAATTCTACCAACTAAATCCATTGTATTCTCTGATTGATATTTAAGAACTACTTTAGCTGTATTATCCCATCTTAAAACGATTACATTATAATTTCCTCCTCCTTCTGCTACATCAACTCCCATTCGTATTTCTCCAAAAGGATTAACTTCACCTTGTTTAATATCACTTTCTGCTAACAATACAGAATATCCTTTCTGATCTATCATATCTGCGTCAGGGAACTTACAACCAAATAATATATCAAAGTTCGGTTTCTTTTTTGCTTCTTCAATAAACTCTTGTGTATATCTACCTTCTTTTAAACCTTGGAAATAATCAATAAATATCTTTTGATACTTTTCACTTCTCCAACTCTTTAAAAAGTGATTTCTATAAAAAGGGTTTCCGATCTTACAATAGAATCCATCTTTGTATCCAGCAATCATACGATAAATTGAAGACTCTGTCTGATCGGGGATTAAACAACTCTCATCTTGAATAACTATTTTAGCACCTTCTCCCATAGCAGATTCTACTCCTTTTACAGCGTTTCCTGCTTGAGCTGATACAACGAATATACCTCCTTCGTTGTTTAGTATAATACGCTCTTTGCTCTCCTCTTGTCTTAATCTTTCAAGCTTTGTATTCTTTTCAAGCTGTGACCAAAATACAGGATTATCTGATAAATGCTCAATATAGTATCGCATTATTATCTTTGCTTTTTCTTTGTTAGGAGCTACTACTGCTACTAACTCTTTCTGAATACAACTGATTACTAAACAAGCTAATGCTGTTATTAAAGAATTATGAGTAGGAATCATTGTCTTACCTACAAGATATATTCCCCCTTCAACCTGAATACAATTACCACTCTCTGACTCTATGTCTATTATTTCTTTAATTCTAATACTTCGTTTACTTTCTCTATAATTTACTTTTTTTCTTAAAAGAACTGTTGGTATATTTATGTTGGGTTGAAATCCTAAATAATATACATCCTTTTTTCCTTGTATTCCACTTGATGATTTACACGCTTTAACTTTTGTTATGCTTGTTCTTATCCCCAGTCCGTGAATTATATCTCTAACATCATCAATTAAAATTTTATTAGTATTTATTATATATACTCTACCATTTTTCCATCCTTTTTCTCTATAATCCTTATTAACCGATCCATCAGTATCTATTAAACCAGCTAATAATTCCAATCTATCTTTCAACGAAGCTAACTTATATTTTAATGGAATGTGCTTATTATTATATAAATTATTCTCTCTTAATCTGTCTAATAATCCATTTTTGTAAAATTCAAATGTTTTTATTCCTGTTATTTTATGAATATGAACTGCTGATAATTTATATGGTATTCTATCAATAATGTCTTTATCATTTGGATGTATTGTTATTGATGGCTTTTTTGATGTTCCATCTCCCAACCAAGCTCCTAAAAAATATGGATCAATGTCTAATTCTCCTTTTCCTTCTAAGGGTTTAACCTTAGGAATTGACATTATTATTTTATATTTTTCTATCTCATTGGTTTGAATCACTTTATATTCATCCCAATTTTCATTCCAAACAATCCATTCATGATTTTCATGACATTTTATCTTTTCTCCATTTGTAAAAATTACTTCTTTATTAGCAAACTGCTTTTCTCCTATTACTATTATTTTGACTCTTTTTCCTAAATGGTTAAAAACATAATCTCCTACTTTTAATTCTCCATGTTTTTTCCATCCTTTATTAGTCCAAACTGGAACATCATTAGCTATTAGCTTTCCATATTGAGTAGAAGTTATAATCTGAACTCTATTCTTGTTTCTAAATATCAATGAACTAAATATATCTAACTGACCTTCTGTTATTGCTTCATTTGCTGGTTTCCCGTCTATCTGGAATAACTTTAGTAGATTCTTTGCTAGTTTCTTTTGTTTCTCCTGTAAGGTCATTTATTAAATCATTTAATTTTTCTGCGCCTTCTTTTGCCTGAGATGTTAAACTTATATCTGCTTCTATTGGTTGCTTTGGTTTTCCATCTACTCTATCTATTATATCTTTTATCATTGCCACATCTTCACCAGTTATTGCTTTCTTTATTATCTTTAAAATAAGAATATCTAAATATGATCGTCTTTCTTTATTACTTGGATCGTCTGGTATTTCCTGTAATTTCTTTTTAAGTGCTGCTACAACTGATAATGTTCCTTTCGGCTTTCCTTTTGGGTTTCCTGATTGACCCTTTTTAAACCGATGTTCTTTAGGTGGCTTTTTATCTCCTACCTTATATTCTCCCTGATTGCTCCCTGCTTTATCGTTGACATCATTCTCTTTTTCTTGTGTAGTTTCTTCTGACATATTTAATCCCACATACCATCTAATAATGTTATTTGATCTTTCATAATTTTCTCTTCTTTTTCCTCTGCCTTTTAGCAGACTTTAATCTTCTAACACCTGATGATGGTTTAATAGGCATGATTATTTAATCTTAAATTCTCTTTTTAAACTTTTTATTCTTTTTTGATACTCTTTCCAACATTTTTCACACAATACATCACCTTGCCCCAATTCATCTTCATATCCTTTAATTGGTTCGTCTTTTCCACAATTATTACAAATATATTTTATCATTTTTTCCTTTTACCACTAATAATAGCTCCAAAGAAGCGTCTTTGCTTAGCTGTGATCTTCTTTCCTCGTATTTTTCCGTCTTTAAGGATCAATTTAGCTTTAGATTTGGTTAATTTAGCCATTTTTTATCTTCAGCTTTTATTAATGCCTCGATAGAGTTTAATTTAGTTCTACCTTTATCTAACTCCTTTTGATTATCTTTTATTACTTGCCCTACTAATAGATCACAAGGGACTATTTTACCATCTTTATCCTTTTTAGTAGTTCCATTCTCTTGGATTACATCAAAGGCATTCATTTCAGCTAAAAAGTCTATTGATATTTCTAACTTGACTATTCCTTCTAAACATTTATTATATTCGTTTAATAGAAAGAACTTCTTTGATAATTTACCGATTTCTTTTTTAAAAAACATAATAAAAAAACCCGAAAAACGGGTATTAACTTAAAACTTTTGTTAAATTGTGTTGATTTAACATTGTCATATACTTTAATTATCCTATTTTCAAGAAGTGTTGTCAAATAGGATAAGCTGTGGAAAACTATTTAATAATATATTCTAATTTTCTAACAAGCTCTTCATTCGCTTCAGTTATTTCATCTCTATTGATAAATCTTGCTTCTCCTGTTGAATTTAATCTTTCTAGTAAAAGATGTATCATCTCATGTTTTGCCACTTCTTTAATATCATTATCCGATATTTTGTCGTGATTACTCCAATCTCTTGAAAAAAACTCTGTCTTGCCAATAAAGACATTCTTTTTTGAATAATTCAAAGTGTTTATTTGTTATTTTCATTTTTCCTTAAAGGTTTAAGCCATTCCATACATTCTTGCTTGGCTTTTCTTAATGGAATTATCTCTCTGTGCCATTCTTCTAAATCATTGTACTTATCTTTACCGAGCCAGTTAATCATAAACTCTCTATACTCTCCTTGCTTCTCGTATTCCCAGCCCTTAGAGTTTCCATAATGACATGGATAACATAGAGTAATACAATTCTCTGGATCATATCTTGTTGCTGAAAATCCTCTACCCCAAAAATGAGAACATTGAAGACCTGATTCTTTATGGCATCTCATACACATTCCATCTCTATTTCTGATAAATTCACTAAATTTTCTATCAGCAACTTGTGTAGACCAAACTCTTTTTATCTTTTTTTTCATTTTACAAAAAATCTATAATTACAATTTGGACATTTAAGACAACCTCGATGAAAACCTTTTTTAGATTGAAGTATTATTTCTAAATTCTCAATTCTATTATCATCTTTTACTGCATTCTTATGATGTATTATCTCATATGGTTTTAAATATCTTTTCAAATGTTTTTCCATCACTAATCTATGTTCTAAGACATATCCTGTTATTGTCTTAAATGGATGATTAGGAGATTTTATCGAAACATATCCACCTGAATACTTAATTCCACCTTTCCATTGTGGATTCAATTCTTTTATTTTTGAACAAGCATTATTACAATAGTTTGATTTTCCATCTCTTGAAAAAAAACTTTTATTACAATTTTTACAACCCTTAACTATTCCATATACTTTCCTGTAATAATCCCTTGGCATTCCTTTAGCTCTATATCTATAATGATTTTTTACATATTCTATAATATAATATCTATTATTTTTTTTGTTTAATTTTATTTCCATTCTTTAATTATATCATAAAAGTGTTCTTATTGTAAATCTTTTATCCACAGCGTAAGCATTTCTTATCTCTTTGTACTATAAACTGACTGAAATACTTATCTGCTATTTTTGTTGACCAGACTTTATTTCTCATCTTCTAAAACTAATTCATCTTTTTTACCTCTTAACACTTTTCTTTTAGACTTTCGCTCTCTAATGATTACTACTTTTTCATTAGTTTCTTCATCTAAAGTTATTATAACATTGAACTTATCTGTATTAAAGAATTCTTTAGTTAAATTATATGGCTTTAAAAGAATATACTTCTCTTCTTCTAATAATTGATTTCCGTTAGTAGATCTCATTAGTTATATTCTCCATATGATTGCTAAAGCCATGAGAATTCCTCCCATTACAATATAAATGTTTTGTTTGCTTGCTATTCCTTCTTTAAGATAAAAAACAGCTAATAAACTTAAAACAAGTATCTGAACTATATCCATTGTATCTCTTATTGTTAATAATTGTTCTTCCATAGTTATTATTTAATTTATTGTTGTGGGCAGTTTTGTTTCTTCAATAATCTCAAGAGTTTTTTTATTCCATTCTTTTTGTAATCTTATTGCTTCCTTTTTAGCATCTTCAAAAATTTCAAAAATATCTCTTTCTGCTCTCGTTGTATAACCAATTTCATATCTTTTAAAGGATTTTCCACCAAAATTTATTGATTTAATTGAATCATATTTTATTTTATAAATCCCATCTCTCTTATCAAGCCAGAACAATGTTTCTCCTATATTGTATTTTGTTTTAATCTCCATAGTTATTATTTAATTTATTGTTGTGGGTTTATTAGCAATCTTCTTTTAAAGTTTCAAAAATGTCATACAATCCAAGAACTTCTGCCAAATCTCTTCGTAATTGTCTTTTTTCATACCTTCTTCCATTATCAAAATAATGATTCTGCATCTCTTTAACTTCTTTTTCAGTCATTCTTATTATTTTTGGTTTCTTTTTATTCATATTGATTGTGTGTTATTTAGTTTATTATTGTGGGCTTTTGGGGAAATGGGATTTTCACCCACAACGGACCTTTGATGTAATCACCGTCATTTATGTACTCTGCAGTTTGATGTTATCTCTCTTGCAAGTTCGCCCTGCGTCGTTACGCTTCCCCCAGAAACCTACAATGTTATTATGTTTTAATATGCTTGGAATACTTCATTATCTTTCGCACAAAAACACTCTTCTCCTTTAAAATTATATACTTTTCTTTTTATGTAGTCAGATTTTAATGTTTCACAAGCTCTTTGGCAATCATTGCTTATCATTTTCTTCTGTTCTTTAACCCCTCCTCTTTCTTTAATACTAACTATTGGCACAATAACAACTGCCGTGAATATAACTATTATTAATATGATTATTATAATTGCGTTTTTCATAGTTATTATGTGTTATATCTTTTTAAAGATGTTTTATTTGTTGGCTTTTAAATCTTTTTCTATTCTCTCCAATGTTTTTGCTATATTATTATATCCGTTTTTTTTTAACCAAGTAGTCAACTTCATATCTCTTTTTACCCCGAAATCTACTCCATAATCTTTTTCCAACTCCCTTATTGTTGCTTCTTTCTTCATATTATTTATACTTACTATTCTACTATTACTCCTAATGCTATTAAGAAATCTGGTATTTGTTTTTTTGTTATTTTTGTTGTTCCGCCTTTTCCGTATAACTTTGTATGATAGAAATCAGCACCTTCCAAATAAGCATCTCTCAAATTGGTACCTCCCAAATCAGCATCTCTCAAATTAGCACCTCTCAAATTAGCACCTCTCAAATTAGCACCTTCCAAATTAACATCTCCCAAATAAGCACCTTCCAAATTAGCATCTCCCAAATTGGTACCTCTCAAATTAGCACCTCTCAAATTAGCACCTCTCAAATTAGCATCTTTACTAACAGCTTCTTCTACTGCTTCTTTTAGAGTTTCTTTTTCACTTTCCCACAATAAAGAACCTCCTATTGTTTTTATTTCTATTTTAGCTTTCTTTTTTTCTTTGTCGCCCTCTTTTTGAACAACATCTTTGATTTTTTCCCAAGTTTCATCAGAAACCTCAATTTGTTTTGACATAATTTTTAGTTAGTTTATTATACTTACTCTTTATTGATGATTCTATTTGTTCCCAAGATTTACTCTTGCTTCCTAATGCTTCCGATAAGAAGATTGATTTAACTTCTTTTAATACTTCTTTTCTTGCGAGGGTTATTTCTGATAAGATGAATTGTTTTATCTCATTGCTATCAAACCCTCCGTGAATTATTTGATTTACAAACTTCTTATCAAATCTTTGTTCTGGTGTCATATTAGTTTTTTTTAATTAAATAGATTAACATTTTTACTCTTACATCTGCTTCTGTTTTGGCTTCTATTAATGGAAAATTATCTAATATATCACTAACACCTTTATAGTATGTTTTCCAATTTTCAGATTTATAACTATAATGAAAATTCGGCAAAAACTCTCCTAACTCTGCTACTGTATAAGCAGGATAATACTCATGATGTTTATTAAAATCATATTCATTTTCACATACTATTTTCCAACCTTGTCTTTTAAAAGGATTGATCCAATAAAACAAACTCTCTTTCTCAAAACCTAACTCTTTAAGCTCTTTGGCATATTTTAATGATATTACTTGTTCTGTTGGTGTCATGGGTTTGTTATTCATTGGAGTAGTTAAGATATTAGTTAATTACGTTTAAGGTGGTTAATCGTTGTTAAGTAATGATTTGATTTTATCTCTCATATTCTCGGCTTCTTGTTTTGTTTTAAACATATTACCAAACTCTGCTCTTGCTTTATCTCTATTACTATCTTGAAATTCTTTTACTCCTATTGCTCCCTTACTACTAATATAATAATAATTTCTTTCTGGCTTCCATTTCTTTGGTTGTTGGAGTTTTAATGCCCTACATTTCCAACAACCGATAAGCCTCCCTTCTTTTATCCATACATGTTCACATTCCTTTTTCTTTTGGTTGCTTGGTGGTTCTATCGCTCCACATTTTTTACAAGTAAACATTGTTGTTCCTGCTTCCCATTCATGTTCACATTCTTTTTTCACTTCTTCCTTGCTTTTAAGATAGTCTATTGGTTTATTTATAGTTGCTCGGTTTTCTTTTATTTCTTCCAATGCTGAATAATGTTGTTCTTCATCTATTGGTTGTATTTTCTCTGGTAGTTGTTTCATGTTATTTTATTATTATTCCCTCTACGACTTGATTATTATCTAGCTTAATCTTTACTTTTTTGCCTGTTTCTGGTTCATCTGATAATCCTGTTTCTCTTAAAATACCATATTCTATATTCCCTTTTAATAGTTTTCCGCAAGTTATTGTTTTGTCTTCATCTGTTGCTTCTCCCCAAGTTTTTATTCCAGCATATGCGTTTAAACCAAATGATAAAGTTGTTTTACAAATAATTGATAGTCCTGCTGATATTCCACAGGAGTCTCCAGCTTCAATAGAGCCTCCAGCTTCAATAGAGCCTTCAGCTTCAATGAAGTCTCCAGCTTTAATAGAGTCTCCAGCTTCAATAGAGCATCCAGCTTTAATGAAGTCTCCAGCTTCAATAGAGCCTCCAGCTTCAATAGAGCCTCCAGCTTCAATAGAGCCTCCAGCTTTAATAGAGCCTCCAGCTTTAATAGAGCCTCCAGCTTTAATAGAGTATCCAGCTTCAATGAAGTCTCCAGCTTCAATAGAGCCTCCAGCTTTAATGAAGCCTCCAGCTTCAATAGAGCCTCCAGCTTTAATGAAGTCTTCAGCTTTAATGAAGTCTCCAGCTTCAATGAAGTCTCCAGCTTCAATAGAGTATCCAGCTTTACTCAATATATATCCATCTGCCCTTAATCTACCCTCAATATCAATGCCACATTCTAATTCAAGATTGCCATCTACATTATATCCATAATCATCTTTGAACTTTTCTAGGTCTTTTGGTTTTTTGATTGTGTATGTTTTCATGTTATTTTATATTAGATATTTATAATATGCTACTAAACAAAATGACTCCGACTAACATACCGATCAAAAGCTTTGCTATTTCAATGAGTATTTTGTCTAATTTATTATTTTTAACTATTATTTTCATTTAATTCTGTTTTTTGCTTCTATAATAATTCTATCAAGCGAATCTTTAAAATCTTCTTCATTTTCAATCCCTATAAAATCAACATTATAATTCTTTTTAATTCTCTGATAAAGATATTCACTTTCACTTAATTTTTCTACTAATTTTCTATATGTTCTTTGGTATTCTGTTCCCAATGAATGATATATAAAAATACCTTTTTCATCACTCGCTTTCCTTAATCTTTTAATAAATAAATTGTTTTTTTGAAAAGCATTTATAATCCTTTGTTTGTATTGTTCTATTTTTAAATTATATTCATTCATATTATTATCGCCACGCTTTGCCTTCTGCTTATGGCGTGGCACTGGGCTTAATCATAGAACTAAAGGTTAAGTGAAGGAAGCCCTATTATGTTCTCTCCGAGTCGCCCATGACCTCTTGAGTATACTCTTAAGGAAAGGAACGACTCAGATTTAGTATTGATCAGGAGATGGAAGTGTTATACCCATTTCTCCTGCTACTCTTTCTATTTTATCAAGATACAAACAGAACTGAATTTTATCTAATACCGTAGTTGATCTAACTACTGGTATTCTTTGTTTATGATCTGTTAAAAACATTGATCTGAAAGTTACGTGTAATTCATCAGTCGTAAATCCTGTTTCATTTGATATTATACTTAACCATAACCAATAAAGTGCGTTCTGCTGTAAACTTCTAATGGCCCGAACTTTCTTAATCTCTATCTGAACTTTTCCTTTTTTCAATGATTTTAAATACTCATCTATTCTTTTTAATACCTTTTCAGTATCCTCTAATTCAGAAAAGAACATCATATTAGAAAGGGATATTACCTACATCAATCTCATCATTTTTTTCCTGTATTGGTTCTTGAACTACTCCTGATGGAGAATTAGGTTTCTGGATCACTGGGGCTGGAGCTGTTGCATATCCTCCTTCTTTCTTTTCTTGTAGTTCAGAAAGATAAACAATGTAATCTGGTTGATTGTCTTTTTCTTTTTTCTTATTAATAAATACAACTATTGGAATATCTCCTCGCATATCTTCTAATACTCCTGAGAAGTATTGTTTTTCTTTTTCAGATGACTTTAGCCATAATGCACCAAGTTTTTTCATATTATTTACTCCATTTATTTAATTCTTTTTCTCTTCTTTTGACTTTCAGAAGAGCTAAAAATACAGGTAAATCTTTTTCATAATCACTTTCAGTTCTTTCAATTACTTCAAACTTCCCTGTTTCTTTATCTATATGGATAATCAATTGTTGATCTATTTTCTCTTTGTATTCTTCTTCATAAGCATTCTTGTATCCTGCTTCTTGGTAATAGGCCTCTGTATAAACTCCCTTGCCTGTCTTATAATCCAATAAAGTATGTTTTCCATTAACAGTTGCTATCGCATCTAATTTCCCAACATACTCATGCTCCATAGAATAGATCAATTCTTCACTTTTAATAAACTTAACTTTATTCTTGTTATACCAATCAAGAAACGCAGTTATACCTTTGATCACTTCAATTGGTGCGTCATCTGGTATTTCTGGCTCTTTTTTACGCTCTACCTTGGCTCGTGAAAAGCTTTCTATCCAATCATGAACCATATCTCCAAAAGTCGCTGCTTCATCTCTCTCAGCATCATATCGGACTACTGCTTCATCTATAACTGGATACAACTCATTAATACTAATACTATCTGATTTTATCTTTTCTAAATAATCATACAAAAAGGATTTACATAATCTTGAAGCCCATATCATTAAATGTCTACTCTTATCTTTCATTCCAGTTGCACCAGTAACTGATATTAAATAGTTCTTCCTTCCTGCTAATTTATATCTATGAGAATTAGGATAAAAAGTAATCTCTACCTTACCATTATATTTCTTGATTATTTCTTTATTTGTTTTTTCCATTTGATTTTTTAAGTTTATCTTTAGCAACCTTTACCGCTTCCTTTTTTTCGTCTTTCTCGTCTGATTTCTTAATCTCTTCTTTCATTATCTGTTCTGTATTACTCCATTGATAAGTTTTATTTCCCTGACAAGCATTAATGATTTTAGAAAAATCTGGCTCTACGAGTTTTCCTAATTGACCAGTTCTATCTTTAGCAGTATATTTGTCATTAGTAGGATCAACTATCAATACTCTTTTATCATCTCCTGCTTCAGTCTTAACAACTGTCATGTAAGCTACTATATCAACTAATGCTACTAAATCATCAGCTAATTTAGTTTCTATCTTTGGTCTTTTAATCATCCTTCCTTCATCATCCTTTTCTGTAAGATGAGCAACTAAAATGATATGCTTTCCAGTATCTCTTAATGCCTTGATATACATTTTAAGAGTAGTTTTAAGCCATCCCCATCCAGCCATTGTTGGACTTCCATCTCTTTGAACTAATTTGCTATCGGCCTTGGCGATCATAAAAGTCTTAAGTTTTTCCATTAACTCACCAATTGGATCAATTACTATTGTTTTATACTTATCCTTTTTGACCTCATCTAAAAAGTCTTTCATATCAGACCAAGTTCTGATCTGTGCTATATCTACTTTTATTCCTCTTAACCCAAAGTATTTTGATCCATTTTCACAATCTGCTAATAATACATCAGGGCCTGTTGAGGCAAATGTTGTTTTTCCAACTCCTCCTTCTCCATAAACCATCATTACGACTGAAGGTTGAAAAGCTGGATCTTTTGTGTTTATTATATTCATGTTTTTTTTAAGTTTATTCGGGGAAAGGACACCGTTGCCGATAACCCTGCCCCCGAATGCAACCGTGTTTTAATTTACTACTTTAAATAAGAAATAGGAACTTCAAGGAAATTAGCACATTCTTTTATATTATTGACCATTTCAAGTAATTCCATTCAATTTTATTTAAATTAATAAACGACCATTTAATTATCTACTCTTTGACACTCCTCTAAAGCGTCTACTTTGGCTTGATAGCCTATTCTTCCATAGTATTCAGCTTCTCTCACTTCTCGTTCGCTTTCTTCGGAAGTCATTTTTCCCTCGGCGATCCATTTTTTGTGTATTGATGGTTTCATATTAGTAATAGAAAAAGAACAAAAGCAAATAACATTGGGATAAAGAATGCGATGAATGTTTTATTTGATTCTTTCATTGATTTTTATTTATTGGTTGATAATACGACCTTTTTAATTCCTGGATTACTCTTTTCAATCCGTTCAAAATATCTCTTTTTAATTTTAGTAACCATAACAGGGGAGATATTAAACTCCCTTGCTATGTCAATCTGATATTCACCTCTATTTATCTTTTGAATTATTAAATTGTTTCTTTCTTTTTTTTCTCTTCTCATAATAGTTTATTAACTTCTATTTTTAGATTAACAAATCATTAACACCCTGTCAAGTTAATAACTCTTCCTCTTCTCCACATAAGCCACAGGTTGTGATCCACACTTATCCCGATTAGGACATGCCCAAAACTTCATTTGCCCATAATGATATATTTTCTCTGGAGTGCCACAATTAGGGCATGTTGGAGCTGTTGGAATGGGATGTTTTTTTCTCATGATCATTGTTTAATATTCTAAATCTTGCCATTTTTTATTCCCTTTTAATGATTTACAATTTATCTTATGCCTCCAATAAACTTTACTATTACAACAAGAATGACAATTTTTAATTCTATTCCAAGTTTCATCTTTACGACTTCCACCCGTTCCATCCAAAAAACTTCTTCTATAAGCATTTATCTTGCCAGTCTTACAATAAAGATTATTTATCGTTTTTATTCCTTGAACTTTTACATTATTCATTAATTGTTTTTTTCCGTCAATTTTTATCCATTTTAAACAACTATCTTCAAATTCTCCAACATATTTTTTGACAAAATTTATAAGCCATTCATCACCAAAATAATCATTTACTTTATGTATTTCAAATCTTCTTCTTCCTTTGTCATCATCATATTCAAATTTAAATTCTATTTCTTTTAATTTCATTTCTTTCTTCATAATCTTATTTAGTTAGTTTATAATTTAACATAGGTTAATTTAAGAACTGCTTATCTTCTTGTTTCATGGTTGTTTAAGTTTTTTGATCTCTTTAAAATCAAAATTACTTTTTTTGCTTTCAAGATATTCCCTTCTTGCTTTAACTTCTTCTGGCCTACCTTGATTATCTTCTAAAATGGCCACTAAATAGCTTGGATTAAATATCCCATGGGGGCAAACTATTATTTTATTACCCTCTACTATTTTATCCATTATGTTTTTTACTTGATCCTTATTTAGAATAGGGATCGTTTCTTTTGTATTGTTTAATAAGATTTTGTACATATTATTTTATTTTTAGGACGAGCCAAGGATTTGCACCTTGGAACTGCTATGGGCTAAAAAAGAAACGACTTATGATGTGTGTCTATCCTTTTTATAAGTAATAACCCAGCTTTACCTATTCCGCCACTCGTCCATAATTATATTATTCCTACTTTAATTTTCTTTTGACCTTTAAATTGATCTACCTTACTAAACCAAGTTGTTAATCTTCGGCTTAATTCAAATGTCTTCTGAAGCTCCCAGCGTTGTTTTTTTCCTGAAGCGTTTGGTTCTGACCAGTATGCTTTAAACTTTTTAAGCTCTCTTAAAGCGATATCTTTTTGGACGCTCTTCTTTTCTACTATGTGATCTACTACTTTTAAAAAGTTATCTTCGTTTTCTAAAAATAATATCATTGTTTCTTTTGGGGAGAGTACACTCTCTTCTTTATCATTCTTTTCATTCTTATTCATTCTTGTTTGTGTCGCTCTGTTGTCGCTCTGTTGTCGCTCTGTTGTCGGTTTTGATGTCGGAATATCTTCTTCTATTTGGTATTCACTCCATTTTTTAATGGTAATTACACGAAACTTGGTAGTTTTTTGTTGTCGGATTTGCTGTTGGCTTTCAAAGAAATTAAGGATATCTTCTATTGTTGTTTCTGGAACACCAGTTTTTTCAGCGATCTTTATTCTTGATGTAATAAACTGCCCACCCTTTATTTTTATTAGTTCTTTATTCCAAATGATTTCTTTCTCTTTATGATTACAAGATAATAATAAATGTATCCAAATATGTAGATAACTTGATTTTTTATAAAGAGGGTTATCTTGTAGTTTTCTATGAAGTTTTACATATCCTTGGTTTGACATTTTATCATAATAAATGAAACGCCCCCTCATCAGTGAAGACATGGGGGCATAATTTAAGATCCTAAATTATATAATAACGATAAATGTCTTCACTGGTATCTTCATTTTATAACACCTGTTAAACCCTGTCAAGTGTTAATAAAAAAGCCCCGCGGAAATTCCGCTGACCTTTTCTAAAACAAAAACCCCGTTAAGGGCTTTTGTTTAACTGCAAGAAGAGGAAACTCAATTCCTCTGTTCCAAGAAGGTGTTTTTGGAGATGGTAGGGGGCTAATCCATTTAAACCTTACTCCTTGTATATGAATATCACAGGATAGTCATAATACTAGTAGGACTCTCAACCATTGTTATATCTCGGATAAAAGAGCCGACCTCTTATCCAAAGCCACATTCATTGGTGGCACTCAACCTTCTCAGAACAGAAGACTAATTCCTCTGTTGTAGGCAATATAGAGCACTTGCCCACAACGGAGAAATCAATTCTCCGAAAGCTCTCCTAACAGCCGAGAGAGCTTTTCCAATCGTCTGGATTACCTATTGATCCATAATCGTCTTCTCACTCAGCTTCTTCTTCTTCTCCCTCTGGAGTTTCAGGCGTTTTCTCGCCTTCTTCCTTCTCATCAAAATGATTAGATTTTTTAATATTCTCAATTTTTTCTAATGGCTGAAGATTATTCAACGCCCAACACTCTTTAAATTCTTGATCTTCTGGGGTTGTATAATTAAATAAACTTCTTGGTTTTATGTGATCAATCACCCAATAATTACCATAATTATCCCAAGACATATTTTTATCAAATTGACTTTCAAGATGTTTCATTAAATCTTCTAATGTAAAATTTACTAAAATTTTCCACCTTTTACCTGCTTTTTTACCTTTTAAACTATGACGAATATAAGATCCAACATTGTCATCTAAACGATATTTCGGATCTGTATCTCTTCGTTTTTTTTCATATATTATTCCTTGCTTTATTTTTTTTTCTTTGTTCTTTTGATATCGTTTTCTATCAAATATCTTCATCTTTCCTTTATTTTCCTGACGATATTTTCTCTGTTTCTGAAGTATTTTTTCTCTGTTTTTTTGGTACCATTGTCTATTATATTTATTATGTTTTTCTCTATTTTTTAAACGCCATTTCTTAATTTTTTCTTTTACCTTTTTTTTATTTTTTTGATACCATTTTTTTTTGTTCTGTTTTTCTTTCTCTTTGTTTTTATACATAAATTAAAAAATCAAAATCCCGCCTCAACACACAAAGAAAAGGCGGGATTTAGTGTGTGTTGATATTGTTTATTTATCCAATTTTTTATTCAGTTTCCTTTTCGCTTTCTTCCGTTCCCTCTTCTTCCCCTTCTGGCTTCTCTTCGTTTTCATTGGATTCTTCAGAAGATTCCTCTTCAGCTGGAGTTTCCTCTTCTGGTGTTTCAGCAGTTTCCTGCATTTTTAATTCTTCAATCATAATAGTATATAGTTAATTGTTAATAACCGACCATTTATAATGTGATTCCTTGCTTGGTTACTGCTCTTAATATTATCATTATAATACCTGCGATAGTGATGGTAACACCACTTACTAAATCAGCCTGAATAGCAGTTAAGATTCCTATTACTACTTCTATTGTACCAACCCAAATTGTTTTAGACAAATATATTTTTTTCATATTTATTTGTTAAATTGATTATTTAATTTTTCCCTTGTTAGTGGTCCGACAAAACCACTACGAGGAAATATATTATATCTTATTTGAAAGTTTTTTACAGCCTGAAAAGTTAATGATCCAAAATATCCTGTGCTTTTATAATTCATACATCCAAGATAATTAAGACAATCTTGTAAAATCTTTACTTCTTCATTCTGTAATCCTTTGTAAAGATTATTAATGAATTCATATTTTGGTTTCTCTGGTTTTTTAAGTAGCTCTTTCCAATTATTAGGAAGATCATTAACTATTGCCCACGCCGAAAAAGGTAAATACTTTTCATTAAAATATCCGTATCCTTTTTTACCCCAATGTTTGCCCCATGAATTTTGTATAGTTATATATTCTTTATCATATCCTACAGCATAAACAGCATGACCCCACTGATGTTCCCCTGATTTAGGAGGTCGTATATATGCTGACTTCCAACCTTTGTTGCTTCCTTTAAAACCTATAAGAACTCCGCCAAATTCGTAAATTGCCCGTTTTAAGCTCTTGTAATCACAAGGGACCCTGATATATCCACCTATGCGATATTCATCGCTTACAACGCCGTCTACTGGCTTACAACCTATCTTCTGAAGGACTTTAAGACCACTACGAAAGTATGTACCTGGGTAATCTGGCATACCATCTGACTTCTTACATTCAGAATACAACCACCAAGCATCAAAATCTATAAAGTTTCCTTCTATTCGTTCCTTGTTTTCTTTTAAACTAGATGTTGAGCAACCTACACATATTGGATCACTACCTTGTTTTTTAACTCCTAATACATAAGGAATTGTATAACTCTCTGGTAATGGGGATTCCTTTTTACTGACTGCTGACATTGATATGTCCCTGTAATCTATTGGATCTTCTAAAAGTCCAGTTCCGTATTCTTTTTTAAACCATTTTCTAATTAAATCTAGTAAAAACATATTATTATTTAGTTATTTGTCCTACTTAATGTCCTACATAATAAAGAGGGGGAGAGCAGAAACCTTTATGTTTCTTTGTGTAGCCGTTTAGGCTAGTTCTGCTCTCGCCCTTTGGTTAATCTCCTTTCCGTGGAGATTTTAGTCTGGTATAAACTACCAGATCCTTTCCTTGTTCCGTTGCTTGTCTTAGCAAAGCAACTAACTTGTCGCTTAGCTTCTGTATACCAACCATGGTTTCAATCCTATATCCTACGATGTCTTTGCTGACCATTATATCCTCCTGTCCCTGGAACTGTAAACCTTTCTCTTTCATGGCGATGACGATCCCTACGAGGAAGTCGTCTATTACCAATTCTCAAGTATTGACAATTCCTTTTGGCGATACAATAGAATACTACCTTACGGGGTGGAATCTCTCTGTCTGTTCGTGAGCAAAATCCAACTAACATCGGAAGCTCCTTTCTAAAGAACTACTTTTCTATTTCTAAGTATGTTTTAATCGTGTTAATGTCTAATTTAATTTGGTTAATATCATCTGAAACATCATCTATATCTGTCTCATTTTTTACGATGTCTTCTTTTAAATGTTTTAAATGATTCTCTTTAATTTCTTTTATGTCTTTCTTAATTTCTATTATATCATTTTTCGGTTGATTAAAATATATAAAACCACCCAATAAAGCAGTATAGATTCCTACCATTAAACTTAATCTTTTTAATGTAATTCCGTTGTTGTTTGTTGACATGGTTTTTTGATTGTGGTATTATTTAGTAATGAAAAACATATAATTTATTCTTTCAATTTATCATGCATTTTGGAAAAGGTAATAAATTACAAGATGAAATAAATCCTACTGGAGGGGAAGACAAATATTTTTCATGGGAGAACTTTGAAATGATGTTTTGGGCTTTCATTATTTTGTTAATTATATTATTATTTAGATAATTTTTTCAGTATCTCTTCTTCCATTTTTTCAGAAACTATTTTTTCTTTAACCCATAATTGCAGTAAAGCAAGACCTTCATCTGGTTTTGCTTTTATTCTTTTAATTAATTTATCAACGATTTCTCTTTCATATTCTTTTCTTATTCTGTCTTTAGCAATATCTTTATACACATTTTGTGGATTTTCACCTTCTTGAGTTCTTAAAAAATATTCAACTGTCTGTTTTTCTGTTAAAGGAGTTCTTTGTTTATCAAAATATTCTTGAGCTTCTTTGGTGGAATATTTGCCAAATAGTATAACTTGGAGCCATTGATTTTGATTTATCGGAAATTGAAGTTTATCTGATTTATTAAACGATCCCATTTTATCAACACCTTCAATTCCTTGAAATATCTTTTTTAATTGCCCACCTCCATAAGGTAATACAAAATCAAAAACAAAGTTTGTTGGAGTTCTAAAAACTCCTTCTAATGCTGATGTTATTGGAATACCGCCAGGATAAATACCGACCTCACTTCTGCCAAAGTATTTCTTTCTAATGTCATGTGGAACAAGATTAGCAAAAAATTGTCCTCCAGCTACTGATGATAACGCTTCTCCGCCTATACGGCCAATTCCTTCTGACCATGTATCTGCTTCCATTGCTTCTCCTGCCGCTCTTATTGGATCAGGAAGCGGAGTTCTACCCATTGTTTTATTAAATAAAGTATTGAATAAAAACAATGTTATAGCTGTTTCAGTTGCCGCTCTTGTGGCTTTTACAGGATTTTTAAATATCTTTTTAAATACTTCATCTGCCCAAAGTTGCGCGTGAGTATTAACTTCTAATTGAAATTGTAATGGTAAACTTAATACTCCGCTTTCAAATGCCAATGCTTTTTCACCTATTGATCTTGCCCCTACAATACTTGCTGTAATTTCGTCTGTTTTTTGTATAAGTTCCAATCCCCTATATCCTTGAGAATAAGCATTGTTAAAAGATGCTCTCCATAATCCCTTAGTTATATTTTTTTCTATTACTTCAAATGGAATAGAAGCTATCTTTTCGCCTCTTTTAATTATTGTTGGAAAAACAGACTCTCCATGATGTAATCCTTTTTCTCCATATCTTCTTAAAAGAAATTTAGATTTTAAAAGAGGATCATTTTTTCCTAAAAAAGGAGAAACTGCTTGAGTCAAAAGTCCTTTAGAAGTTCTGATAATGTTATTTTTCATTACAGAATTAGGCACTCCAGAAATCTGCATAACAGCTGAACCAACATTTCCTATAATTCTATTTTTAGCTAAACGAGTAGAAGCTTGAGATATAAGTTGAATTGGTTTTCTGCCTAACACTCTATTCATTAAAGCCCTGTCAAATGGATTAGTTTTTCCAGCTAAACTATCTGCCGCATCTCTTAGTGAAAAGATAAACTGATTTACATTTTTAGTTTTTAAAGTATTATGAGCTAAAATATCAGCTACCGCTCTATGTCTTACAATGCTTTCTGTCATGTGCTTATTGTGTAAAATAGGATTTAAATATGCCTCAAATGCTCTTCCAGCGTCTTCTATAAACTCTGCTCCGCCTTTTCTTCTTAAAGCAAAGGGGTTAAATTTTCTATTAGGTCTTGTAAACTCTGAAATCTGCTCTAATACAGGGTTTATATCTCCTCCTTTATTTCGTAATTGATTCCAAACACTTCCCATTTCTTGAGCATGAGTATAATAATCTTTTCTTTTAGGAATAAGCTTGTCATCTTTGTAAAATCTTGATAACTCTTTATTAGTAGTTTCAAGAAGATTATCGTATTGTTTTCTAAACCAATTATCTGCTCTCACAATGTTTTCCCATTTATCAGGAATTGCTTTTTTTAATTCATCTAATTTTATTCTGCCTTCACCATATCTCATAATTAAAGCCCTGTCTTTTTTTCCTTTTAACCTTAAATCATCTAACATCGCTCTCATTTCATTCTTTAAAGTAATTTCTTCTTTAAACATATTTCCCACAGCTTTTTCTCTTGGTCTTATAAGAATGTTTTTAAGTTTTTCTGATTCTTTTCCAGCTACCGCTTCAATTTTCTGATCTATTGTTTTAAAAAAATTAAAGAACTTTGCGCTTCTATCTTTCCAACCAGTAACATCTCCTATAATTTCTGTAGCTTCTCTTTTTGTAGTCCAATTCTTAATACCGAATTCTTTTAAGCTTTCAACTTGAGTCTTAGAAATCATTTGATCGCCCTTACTAAGATTTTGAATATCATCTAAAACAAAAGATAATTGTTCAGATGTAGCGTTTTTCCATTCTTTTATTTTATGCTTTTCTTTTAAACGAACTAATACATTATCTGATAAATTGTTTTCTTGCTGTATTTTATTTATTATTTTTTTAATATTATTTTTTATTCCTCTTTCTCTTTTAAGAGTTCCTTTTTCAATACTTTTTAAAAACTTTTTTTGATCTACTAAATCTTTTAAACTTTCTCTATTGACTACATATTTTTCATATGCTCTTCTTGCTGTTTCAGAATCAGGATAACCAAGTGTTTCAGCTATATCATCTCCTCTTTTTCTAAATCCCTCTCCTATCCCCAATACTTCAGGTAATTCTCCAGTTTTTCTATTAGCATATTTTTCAAGCTCTCTGGCTGGATTTGCTTTTAATGTTTCTTCAAGATTTTGAATTTGAACCTCTATATTCCCAACTTTTTCTGATGCTTCTAAAACTTCTTGTCCTATTTTTTTAGTTGGAAAAATTGATTCAGGTAATCCTTTTATTGGCTTCTCAATAGTTTTCAACAAATTACTAACTTCTTTTGTTGTTTTAGCTTTAACTAATTGAGGAGCAAAATCATCTATTAAATTAACTGGGACTTTTGCTTTTGTTAATAGTTTTTTAATACCAATTTCTGTCCCTTCTTTTACAAGACTATCTACTAATTGTTTTTTGCCTCCTCCAAATAAAGTTAAATCTAATAATGCTCCACCAAATACAGCAGCACCAGCAATAGGAATTTGAACTATACCAAACTCTGGGCCTAATGCTCTTTTAGCTTCTTCAAACTGTGTTGATAAAGGTTTTATTGGTGCTTTTCCGAATAGAAACTTTTCTGCTCTTGTTTCTGGAACAAGTTGTTTCTGTTCTCCTCTTTCTAAAGCAAGAGAAGCGGCGGTTCTTGGAGTCGCTCTTAATGCTTCTATAAATAAGTTCTTAATACCTATACCGACTTTTGGAAATGCCTCTAATGTAGCACTTGGTAATTGTTTAACTACTTCTCCAAATCCTAATGGACCATATTTTAATGGTTTTTTCTTCCCCCTTATAATAGTTTTTAATCTGCTTATAAATATATTAGACTGCGATAATCGTCTTGGAGCTTTAATCTGTCTTTCACGCATAAACTGACCAAATGATATTGGAGGTCTTTTTGGTTCTGGTTCTCCTAAGGTTGATATAAAAATATTAGCCATAATTAAAATAACTTTTTCCACCAAGGTTTATTAAGTTCTTCTAAAGCTTTTTCTAAGTCTTGTCCTTCATCTTCTTCAAGAATAGCTTTTATTCCCGCTGCTTTTCCTATTCCAAACTTAGCGCGATCACTTGGGGAAAGATAATTAGCAAAAGCATCGTCAAATGTATTAATTCTTCCACCTTCTTTGCTAAATAAGTTTCTAACATCTCTCCAGTCATTTATATCAACAAACCCGCCTTCTCCGATTACTAATCTTAAATATTCATCTGCCTGTGGACTTAAAAATACCTCTATATCTGTTTGACTTGGGTCTTTACCTTTTCGAAGTTTTTCTATTTGAGCTCGTGTTTTTTCAATTTCAAGTTTCTTTTTTTCTAAATCTAATTCTCCTTCCTTTTCCGCTTGTTGAAATTGTTCTACTTTACTAAATAAAGTAGAAAATGGAATTAAGGCATCATCTGCTGATTTTTTTATAATCTCAGTATTTTCCTCAGGATCATCAGTAAGTAAATCTAAAATAGAAATAGCTATATCTTCTGCTTGTCTTTCTTGTTCTTCTCTTTCAAACCTTACCTTCTCCCTCTGTGCCTGTTCTTGCTGTAAAGTAATAGTATGTAAATCCTTAATTATCTGAATCTTTGTATTTCTGGTTTCTTTAATTGCTTCCATTTTAGCATTAAGAATAGCGAATTGTTTATCTTCATTAGCCATATTAGCTTCTGCTATTAAAGCTAACTCTTGAGCATCTAAATTAGCTAAACGCTGTAATCCTGCTGATTCTTCTGCTGATAATATACTTTGCTGAATCTCTGGAGCGAATCTTTGTCGTCCAGCTCTAATACCTGCCACACGAGTTCCTCCTAAGAGTTGCTTATTAAACAATTCCATTTGAGCTTTTCTACGAGCAAAAGAAGCCGTAATGCTTGTTATTAAAGACTGATTAGCAGCATCAAAACGAGCTGATTGAGCATCTAATAAATCTGTTGCTGAAGCCAACTCATTATCTAATGAATCTATGGCATTTTGTAATTGTTGTTGAAACGGATCAAGAGGTTCTGTTGTTTCAGCTTTCCTAGCAGCTTCTTTAGCAACTTCTTTAGCTTTTAATTTAGCTGCTGTTTCACCTGCTTTTCCTAGTCTTTTACTTATTTCCTCTAATCGCTTTCTAAGTTTGTTTAATTCGGCCTGATTACCTAAAGTAGTAGTTCTAGCCATATCACTAGTAACAACGGCACTAGGAGTGCCTCTAGGGGCTTGTGGAGTGATTACATCTTCAGCTCCAAGTCCTCCCTGTGATGGAGGGATTTGAGGGGCTTCTATATCTTCTTGCCCTGCTGTTCTTGCTTGTACGAATAGGTTATTATTTGACATAATTTTATATTACCATCTTAAATCTATTTCATACCAATAACCAACAACTATTGTTCCTGATCCAGTCACTAGTTTATAATAATACTTTGGTGGAATCATAACAGCTATTTGAGAAAAATCATTTGACACCGTACTACTATCAGATGAAACTCTTGATATTACTGTAGCAGCAGGACTTGCAACTCCTATTTTTAATAATGCTTGATTCACTGCAGCACCAGATGATAAATTCACTGTAACCATAATCATTCTCCAATTATTTCCATTTTGATATTCTGTATCTTTAGCTCTTACGGGTGCTCCAAAATCTGAAAAGTTAGCTTGATTTTGTACAATTAATGCTGTTGTTAATGTTGCTATGCCAACATGTTTTTTATATGTTCCAGGAGTAGTAGCAATAGCACCAGCAGTATCAGATAAATAGTATCGGCTACCAGCAGTTAGTCCACTTAATCCAGTAATTATTCCAGAAACAACGACTTTTTTAGTTTCATCAGCATCTCCTGCTTCTTTGGCTATTCCTACAAAACTATGTATTCTTTCATCATCAAAAGAAGCATCAGTTTTATATACTTTTTGATCTGAAGCTTTTAAATATACCGCTTCTCCAACAGCTATCGTTTCTCCAAAAATGAATTTCTCAAACTTTCCATATTCGGGATCATCTTCTGTTACAAATTTATTAGTAGAACTTGGAGTACCAGAAGTTCCTGCCATAGCGTCTATTTCATCGGCTTTAGGTGTAGAAGCGTAACGAGGAGAGAAGTAAAGTTCAGTAGCAGATTTAGCTATACCAACTTCTACCTCAATAGTTCCAGCAGTACTTGCGATAGCACCTGCTGTATTAGAAGCATACATTGTATCGCCTATTGTCATACCAGATTGATTATCATCTATTCCATATAGTAAAACTCCATCAGTAATAGCTCCACCATCAATTCCTGATCCTTGAGCTATTCCTAATAAAACTCTATCAACAGTTGCTGTTAAATCAGCATCACATAATTTCCATTCATCATCAGTAGCGTCAAAATATATTAACTCTCCTGCTGCTATTGTTACACCAGCAGTTCCAGCTACTACTACTTTATTATGAGACACAGTTCCTCCTGCTACATTATCATCTACATATTTTTTACGAACCAAATCTTCATCTGCTATTGGATCTCCAGCAGAAGTTTTAGGTATAGTTGTAAATGTTTTAACTCCAGCTATATTCTCTTGATTCTTTTTTGTTACAAACTCATTATAATAAACAGATGGATTAGTAAGTATAAATATAGTTCCTCCAGCATGAGCTTGTCGTAAAGCAGTATCTTGTGTATAATCTGAAACAAACTTTAATCCACGAGTTACCCCAGTAAGAGTAGCTGTTCCACTCGCATTTTGAGTTATTCCTGTAAAAGAAATCGTTTCTTCACGAGAAGTTCCTGGTTCTAATACTCCATAACCAATAGAACCGAAGTCTGCCATGGTTAAAGTAGTAGAACCATCAATTTGTTTCATACTTGTAAGCACAATAGAAGTAGCAGTTGCTGTTGCTCCTGAACCTGATAATGTCATCTTTTGTGCTTGTACTGGTGTAAATGTAGCCATGTTATTGTTTTTCTACATTTATCCCATATACATTAGTAGACTGAGATAAGTGTAGTTTTTTTAATTGTTTTTTAGTACCTTTAATTATTGCTTTTTTGTTATTATCATCAAAATTACCATTAAAATCAAAACGAATTTTTTCTTCTAATTCGTGGCGATGATTATAATCTTTAGCATCATATATATATTCTTTTTTTTCTTTTGGTGGTTTTTTAGCCATATTATTTTTTAATTGATATATTATCTGACTTACTTAATTTCACATTTGGTCCAAAAGCAAGTAGTTCCCAGTTAAAATCAATATCACTAGAACTATATTCAACTTGAAACTCATAAAAATCTTGTTTATCCATAGTATGTATTACTCTAAACTTTGGAGGTATTACATCAGTTAAAATATCAAATGAACCTCCTAATGCCTTTTTACCTAACGAATTTTTACCTAGTGAACTTAAATCATCTGTATTTACTATTATATCAGTATCTTCTCCATCTATTATATATTCTTGAATAGAAGTAGCTCCTTTATAATCATATTTAATCGTTAAAGTTAATTCAGTATTAGAACTAATAAATCCTTCAGTGAACATTTCATCAAATGATTTCTGCCAAGCTCTACGACCAAAGTTTTGATAACTGAAACGAGCATTAGCACTTATAGCTTTACCATTATCATTTCTTCCATCAAAAAGTTTATATGTTTCTGGTACTGTACTAGAATGTCCGTATAGCTCACCATTTATAATAGCAAATCTTCTAACAGGCAATACTTGAGGTGCTTCCCAAAATCCTTGTTCTAGATTATATACAAGTACTAATGTTTCACTTGGAACTGCTATGTATATATTATTCTCAAAGAATTGAATGTGTGCGTTTGTAAAAGTAAGTCTATCAAACAAACTTTTAACTGGATCAGATAAAGGTTTTGATTGGTTATTATCTATATTCTCTATTCTACCTAAACTATCTAAAGTAGGCTCATTAGTAAGCATAATTACGGCATTTTTCATTTTAGCCATTGCTCCTTGTGATATAGCTGCTTCTTGTGGAGCTGTTTTCATTTTCTTAATCTCTAATACTTCTTTAGTCATATCATCACTTAAAGTAAAACTACTATTATAGTAATCATCTTTTCCAGCAGATATAACCATTGTTTCGTCTAAAGGTTGAAATCCTGTCGGAGCATTGTCTAATGTAAGTAAAGCTCCTTCTCCTGGAAGACGAGGACTACTAAAAGTATAATCTGTGAAATCTGTATTCTTAGAAACAAATACTTGACGATTTTTAGTATTACCAACCCATATTTGATTATTAAGAACTGATATTAACTCTGCATTGAAACTTGATGAAGGTTGATCAGCATTAGTTCGCATTTGCTGATGTGCTATATCTCCAGCACTATGTCCTCCTCCAGTAGGGTCTGGTGTTACCCCTGTTAAGGTAGTAGTACCTTCTCCTCCAGTATAAGCATAAGCTATACCACCTATTATTATTCTACGAGTTCCTGTTAATAGAAATCCTAATTCACCCCAAGTATCATCTCCCTCCTTTGTGATCGTATTAGAAGTAGCAGAAGCAAATGTAGCAATACCTCCCGACCAATCAAATAGATCAGAAGTTCCATTGACAAAAAGTAAGAAATCTTGTCCTTCAGTTGTATCCCAGAATGTAGTAAAGTTAAAAGCTACTGATGTAAAAGCATCTGCCGCATCGTCTAATAAATCTTGCCACACTGTACTACCAGTGATAGTAGTTCTGAATTGAATTTTATCATCAAATGCTCTTAAAGGAATCTCTACTCCTCTGTGAGTAGCCCATTCAAAAGAACTTTCTATTGGTGTTAATGAAGCATCTGCATCACCATCTAAAGTAAATCCTTTTCTTATTTGTATTCTTTCTCCATCGTTAAACAAAACATTCTGTGAACCTTTTACTAAAAATCCAGGCCCTAAATTAGTTTCTTCTGTCTTTTCTCTATATCCTCTAAACTTTTTAATTAATCTAAATGTTTTCATCTTCTTAAATTATTATATCTACCTCTATATCTTTCAGTTCCAAAACGATAATATCTAATCTGTGTTTTAATAGCTTCTGAAGGATATTTCTGATTATAATCTTTTACAGCAGATTCATATTCATCTCTAAACACTTCAAAATCAAAGTTATTATCTTCTCCTTGTATCTGTTGAGATGCTTTTTCTGCTGTCTTAATAAGTAATAAATTATAACTATCAGTATCTAAATTTATTAAATCTGTATCAGCAGTTGGTTTTTCAATATAAGTGCCAGATGAATTTTGGAATAAGTATTTAGAATAGTAAAGAACATCAAATATATCTCCTAAGTTTGAAATAATGTTATCTACTCTAAAGTCTGTATCAGCAGTTCCATCATAAGTTAAAGTAACTTTAGCATAGTTAATTGCTGAAGAATCAGGGCTTCCAGTTTTAGTAGCTCCATTCCAATCAAACCTTAGAAGATTCCAACCATTCTGAAATACTGACGCATGACCAGAAGTAACAATTACATTCCAATAAGCACTTGAAGAAGAACCCCATCTCAAATCACAACTTGTGAATATGCTTGTGTCTGGAATATATAGCCATAGGAACAAAGCACTTTTATCTTCATGATCAGATAAATCAACATCTGTAAAATCAGAGTTTTCAATATATCCAGTTGTACCAGAACCATCTAAATCAAAGTTAAGAGAAGCACTACCAGAAACTTTATTCAAAGTATCTTGAGTTAAGTTTTCAGTATCACCTCCAACAGCCCATGTTCCATTTCCAGTAATAGAATTCATATCATGTATAGTCTTTCCAACAGTTATACTCTTAGCAATACGAAAGAACTTTGTACTATCTCTTGATTCAATAGTGAAATTATTATTAGTTAATTCTTTTTTTAAATCAAAGTTTTCATTAAAGTTTTGAGAAAAGTTATCTGATTGTAATCTATTCACTTGTCGTCTAATATCAATTATCTTATTTCCTTTTAAATCAGTAGGAGAAGTATAATCATATACATTATCGTAAAGAGCATTAGCTATTTGAGCTTTACGCTTTGTTTCTATCGGATCGCAATCTTGTAAAACATTACGACCTGCTTCATAAATCAAATCTAAAGGCCCTTGTATTTTAGATAACGATGTTCCATGTAATTTTCTTGATAAATCGTCTTTTAAATTTTCTATTGTATATGTAGGCATTTTATTATTAGTTTATTCTCCTATATGTGTGATATTTAAGTTAACGCAGTCAACTATTATTGTAGGATTTCCTGCATCTATTGTCCTTATGGCTAATTCCACTGTTTGACCTGCAGTTAAATTTAATAAAGCTGTTGTGCATAAAGTGTATTCATTGTAATTCTATTTTAACTGTAGCTGACCCTGCTGCTACTGATTTTCTATACATTAAATAGGTTCTATTGCTGTCATTGGTATCTACCCATACACGCATTTCTCCAACAGTTAGAGCGGGTTGAGCATCTTGTTCTGATACTTTTGGATAAAATCCAGCACCACCTACAAAACTTACATTTCCACCATTACCAATCTTAAGAAAATTAGTAATACTATTACCCAAATGTAATTCTGTATTTACTTTTATATTGCCAACACCACCTCCACTTCCCCATATTCTAAAATCAGTGACTGTCGTCCCAAGTTTTAATTCTATATTATTAGGTAAATTGATATGGTCTGCGAATTGAAAGTAGTCCTCATCTTCCATCCAACTAAAATAACCTTGTTTGGTGTTGCCATAAAATCCAAGAGTATAATCTACATCTCCTCCATTTCCTAACCAATGATTACCACTTGTTGAAGTTGTAAATAAATCTCCATCACTATCAACATAGAAATCAGCTTCGTCTACTCCATCTGTATGAGTAAGGCGTAATTGAGGATCAGTAATAGAAGTGATTTCTAATTCACCAGCAGTTATGTTGACATCTCCACCAGTTACATTTACATCACCAGCAGGAAATTCTACATAAGTATCAGCCCGAGCCATTTTAATCAGTTTGGTCCAAGCCCCATCAGGTGCTACTCCATTCATCATTCCTATATAACCAATATTAGAATGGTCATATTCAAAAGCCATTCCGTAATTATTAGCTTCTTCTAATACCAACATAGAACTATAAGTTCCACCATCACCTTGAATAGAAACAAGTCCATCTGAATTAGTTGATGCCTTTACATACAGATTTCCTCTTGTAAGAGCAGTATTAATACTCATAGTTCTACCAGTAGGATGTAATTGCATTATTGGATTTCCACCGACATCAAATATCATCCTATCATCAGCGTCGTCATCAAGATATATTTTTGCTTTTTCTACATTATTTATTTCGTAAAATAATGTAGGGTCACCAGAAGGAACATCTATTGTTAAATTACCAGATTCAAATGTACCTGTGGTAGTGAGATTATTATCTTGAAAATCTAATGTTCCTGCTGTATCCCAATCTAATTGAGTAGATCCATCACTTGCTATTAGTTGTCTACTCCCCCAGTCAACAGATAAAACTTCAGTTATATCGTTTAAATATAAAGTACTCCAATCTACCGTAGTAATGTCTCCAGTTGCATAAATCAGGTTATTGCTTACAATATCAATAACTTTTGTATCTAAATTATCAACTAATCCACCATCAAATCTTCCTGTACCTGTTGTGGTAATGGCTCCTGAACCTGCATCTAATGAAGTCACTATGGTTGCTCCTGCTCCAAGTGTTCCTGTGGTAGTAAAATTACCAGCTTGAATGTCAACATTAGTAGCAACTTCATATACACCATCTGCTGTTCCTACTAACATTTGTCCTGTGGTTGGGGCAGTACCAACACCAGTTCCTCCTTGGTAAGGAAACACAACAACAGCCCAAGCTATTCCAAAACTTAGTAAAAATACAATTATTGATGCTATTATTGTTTTCTTCATTTTAATTATTTGACCTACTTACTTCTACCCATCTATCTCCTGTATATATTAATTCAAGTGTGTCATATTGACCCATAACAAAACCTCCTGCTAATTCAGACACATTAGGAGTATCAGCAAAAGTACATGTATTAGCAGTTAAACTTGTTATTGTCACATGAGTAGCTTCAAGCACACTAGTTTCTCCCATTGTAATCTCACAAGCACCATCATCATCGTTACAAGTAAGTTCTACATAACTAGTAGTTGGAGTTAATGTATGGGTAGCTACAGATCCATCTCCTGTATCAGCTATTGTATCTCTATCTACTGAAAATGCGATTGGCTTATAAAATGTTATGTTTGCAGAACTTAACCCCATCAATAAAATAGGGGTAGTATCTGAAATAGTATCTGCTTCAAGATTACCTCCTCTTTCTAAATTATTGCCATTAAGATCAAGCTTCGTTGTAGAGAATAAGAAATCTCCTGTTCCTGTTTCTCCAATGTCAAAACTAATAATGTTGTCATCATACGATCTTATCTGAGTATTTCCATCAACATCTAGTGCCAAAAAGTTGCCATTAATGTCTAAATCTCCTGTTGTAAGAGCTAGACCAGTAAAAGTTCCTACTCCTGAAGCAATGGTTGCTGTTCCATCTGTCAATGTACCACCTGTTATTGTTCCACTGGTAGTAATGTTTTGATCTCCAAAATCACTACTAGTATGAGTTCTTCCACTTAATGGAATGTCTACTTCTAGTTCAGTCTTTGAACTTTGAATTGAATAATAAATACCTCCAATGGTCAAAACGATTACTAAAAGTATCATTATTAAAAATAATTTATCTTTCATATATTTATACTGGTTCAACTCTGTACCATACTCGTATAGATTCACCTGAACGAGGTGCTACAACCATGGTTAAAGTATCCCCTATTATTGAATAATCTGTTGTTAATAACATGTCAACACCATTAACCTTTACTCTTAATGAGATAGAAGGATTTGGCGTGTTTGCTAAAGTAAAACTCGTATTTACACCATTTATAGCTCCAACTGGAGTTTCTTTATCTACGAAAAATGTTCCATCTTCTAACGATTGAGTTATTTTTGATGCTTCTGTTCTTGCCATTTTTCATAAATCAAAATTAATATTAATACCCAAGTTGTGTTTATCTGAATGTTTTTGAATTGTCTTACCAATTTTAGTAATTCTTTCTTCTTCTTCCTTTAAAAACTTTTCTCTGTTATCTAATCGTTCCTGTTCTTTTTCAATTTTAGCTTCTCTTTCAGTTACTTCTCCGAGTTTCTTTTCTTTTATAGCATCTAATTTTTCAATTTCTTTCTTTGATTCTTCTAATGTTTTTAAAACTTGAACTTTCTTATTGTCAAGCGTTTTTAATTCATTATATATTTTATCTAAATCACTTTCTTTGACATTTAATTTTTCACCCTTAGATTCTAATTTTTTAATTTCTTCAAGTTTTCCTTTGATGTCATAGTTAAGTCCTTCTAACAAGTTTCTTTTATCAGCGATAGATTCAGATAACTCATATTCATCTTTTCCTAATTTTTCTAAATCTCCTTTTAAAACATTAACAGTATCTAAAATTACTTCTTTACTTCTTTCTAAAGAATCTATTTTGTCTTCTTTTTCTTTGATGTCTTTATATTTTTCTTGAAGTATCTTATTAACATTAAATTCAACATTTTTTACACCTAATTTATATTGTTCTTCTAATCCACCTATCTTTTTAGCTAATTCATTCTTTTGCTCTGCTAATTCATTTAATTCTTTTTCCCTTTTAATTAAAGACTCATTCAATACTTCTAACTCATCTTCATTCTGTTCAAGCCATTCTTGTTGACCTAATAATACATCATCTCTATCTTTTTCTTCTTGTTTCATTATTTTAAGTTGATCCTCCTCACGAATAAGAGCATCAGAAAATTCTTTTTGTTTCTCTTTTTTAGGAATCTTTTTATTTCTTTGTATTGATCGTAAAGCCATATTAGTCGTTATATAACTGCACGATTACAGTAATTTCGCCTGCTGTATGAGCTGTAACCCTAGCGTTAATAAAGTTAAGTCCGTTAATGTTAGCTTCTAACATACGATAATCATCAGCAGTAGCGACTGATACTCCAGTATCTCCGTCTATTGCTGATCCGTCTTCTAAATCAATAACTTCAATAAAATCCCACATATTAGTTACTGATTGAGTAGCACTAAAATCTGGTGCTGTATCCATTTCAGCTCCTATCCCAGCTCCTATTGAACCTTGAAACTTTACTGTTAAAGCAGCATCACTTCCACCATCAGTGGCATAAAAAAATACCGCATGTCTGAAGTCTTTACATGGAATGTTTATTCCAACTCCAGTATCTCCTTTTGCGTTTAATATAGTATATTGTGCGAATTGTCTTGGCATAATTTTGTGGTGAGAACATCACCGATTAATTGATATTATAGTGGAGAGTAAGGACATTACCCTCCACTCAGACTAACAAGGGAATCTATTTTTCTTCTTTGTAACTAGTAAATCCTGCTTCAACCATATCAGAGTTAGTGATAGGTTGATCAACAACTGGATATTCAGTTTCTTTCTTTAATTTCTTCTCTATTTTGGCTTCTTCTATTTTCTTAGTCATAAGATTATGATGGAGTTCCAGCTTCACCAGCTTGTGCTGATGTTACAGGCCCATAAGTCTTAACCTGATCAGTTACAGCTGAACAAAATTCAGTTGTATCAGATGCAGGATTAACGAATAATAAATTACCTTCTACTAAGCCAGATACAGAAGTCACAGCATCATCTAAAGCAGCTGCACTTGCACTAGAAACTAAAGCATTACTGAAAGTACAATTCACAAACATATTACTAAATGCTAATGCACTTGTACCAGATATTAGAATAAAAGACTTTGTAGACTCAGAACTAGAACATGTAAAATGACAATCTTTCATGTAAATATGCTTTGCTCTTGTAGCTCCATCATTCTTAATCCAGAATGTAGGTCTTGCAGCTGTTTGAGTCAAAGTATCAAATCCGAATTCACAGTTAATGTAAGAAGTACTATCTGAACGACAAATAAAGTCAGCTACAGCTGTTTCTCCTAAATCACTAAACTTCATGAAAGAACAGTTGTACCATACATTAGCTTCTCCAGCGTCAATTACGGCAGCAACACTTGCAGCATCAGTTCCAGCATTCATAATCTTTAGATTACTGAATGTGTTTCCTACTCCTGTTAATTTAATAGTAGCTTCAACAGCAGCAGCAATACCAGTTGCATTAAGTTGAATCTTAGTTCTTTGACCAGTAATAAATCCACCACCAAGACCAACAACATGAATACGATTCTTATCCCAAGTAATCATACTATCTTCAGAGATAGTTGAATCACCATCAATAAGAATGACATCGTTGTTATTAGAAGTAGCTACATCTTCAGCTTTGCTTAATGTCGCAAAAGCTCTATCTTTTGACTTTCCGTTATTGTCATCAGAGCCATTACGAGCATCTACGAACCAAACATCTCCGTACATAGCGGGAATACCGCCTCCTCCCATTAAAGGGATTCCGAAAGATGATGCTCCGTTTGGAAAATTAGTCAACATTTTTTTATCAGCGTTATTATTTTTTTCTTATCATAGAGTTCACTATTAGAAAGATGTATTGGAATATATCCTGCTTTCACAAGTTGAACATTTTTTTCTCCTTCTTGAGAATGTCCATCAATTTCAATACAATACTTTCCGATAACGAAATCTACCTCACGACCACCTATTATCCATCTATGCTTGAAAGGTATATGTAATTCTTTAAGAATCTCATATAATCTCCTTTCAGCTTTAGTGGAATGTTTTTTAAATATACGCTTCATTTTCCTGAAGTTTATTCTGGAAGCTAAGATATAAACTATATTGGAGTGGGTTTTAGCCTAACAAGGTAGCTATCTCATAAACCCACAAAAATTGCTATGCTCCAACACCAGTAGAACCAACAGATCCTTCATAAGAAATAGCTCCGACAACTTCTCGGAATTCTCCCTTATAAATATAGTTGTTGTTTCTTTGGATCTTCCAATCTACTAAAGTAGTTTCAACTGCTTGTCTAACCCAACGACTAATTGAGTGATTTTTAGCTAACAAGAACCAAGCTGTATCAGAACCGCCTGCTGTTGCACCTAAGAAAGGAGAAGTCTTAACCATGATTCCGTATTTAGAACTAATCCAGTTAACTGCGTTGTTAGCAGAATCTGGAGTTAATTGAGAATCGGTTAATTCAACGGCTTCCTTAAATAGCTTCATAGGAACAAGTAATGTAGCTGGCATGTGTCCGCTAATAGTTCCATCTTGTGCTAATTGCTCTCCTAACTTAACAATAGCGTCCTCTAAAGAGGTGGTTGTTAAAACAGCTGTAAGCTTGTTATCAACAGTGTCGCCATTTAAGTTAGTATGAGAATCAGAAAACAATGTTGAACCATCTGCAGTCAATGCAGTAGTAAAACTATTCCTATAAGTAGCAAAAGCGTTTTTATCACGAGTAACTCTTGCAGTTCTTCCAAAATCACCAATCATTTTATTCACAGCACTATGCAAGTTATCGTCAAACATATTTTTAGGTATGTCTTCTGATTTTGCGAAATTAGTTACTGTAAATGTAATCAAGTTATTGATTCTAGCGTTTCCTGAAGAAACATCTTGTTCTTCAGCTCTCTCTTCCCAATAACCTGAGCCTTTGAACACTTCTTGGATTTCAGCTTGACGATCGGTTGTTTCTTGTTGAAAAACATTAGGATCTTGAGCAGTAGCCAATTGAGGCAATTGCTCTCCATTAAACTCTTGATAAAATACATCATCAAGTCTTGTTTTAACAACATTAGGATTTAAACCTGAACTAAAACTCATAATCTTTTATCAGCGTTATAAAGCACTAAAGCCTGGAGTGACTGCACCTTTAAGTACAAAGTCAATATCTCCATTATTAATATCAACATCTACAATAACTAAACCATGAACATTATCATCAGTTCCTTCATCTTCATCAACAGTGAAAGTTGTATCAGTCAAATCAAATGAAACTACATCTCCCATAATAGCTAATCTTTTAGCTACTGTGTCAACATTAGCAGGAGTAGTTGCTCTACACCTCATAACAGTAATACCTGGGATAGGAACATATACTTCAACAGTTCCATCTTCGGTAGAAGTTTCAGTACTCTCAGATGCAGCAATACCTACCATTATGTCAGTACCCTGTTCAGGATCTCCAGTAGCGAGGATAATAACATCGTTACTATCATCTCCACTTCGCATCTTTACAGGTTCTCCTGGCTTAATAGTGGCAGTTGCACCTGATGTAGTTCTATCTTCAACAATATATTGCCTAGTAGAAACTTGCTTCATCTCTAAAATCTTTACATCATTCTTTGCCATAATAATATATTAAGGTTTAATTTTTGCGATCTTTTCTTCTATCTGTTCATCGCTAAATCCTTGCGAACGATAGCTAGAACGAAGAAAAGTTTTATCTGCTTCAGAAAGTTCATCTATTTTAACTACTGACTTATCACGATTACCACCAACTCCTGTATTAGAAATTGATTGGCTTTCCTTTAAAGCGACTTTAAGCTCTTTTGATTCCTTTACTAACTTTTTACGATTAGCAATGGCTTGAGCTTTGACTAAGTCATCTTTAATTTGTTTCCGAGAGAATCCGATTTTGTTGATAGTATTCTTGTAATGAAACTCTATAAGCTTACGCTCGTTTTCATCACTAGACATTTCCTCTATAAAGCTGTCAACTAAGTCTTCAGCTTTTTGTGCTTCAACCTTATCCAATTCACTTTTAATGGTTTCTTGGATAATTTCAGAAGTT
>JAFCGI010000006.1 GCA_017608235.1 Candidatus Pacearchaeota archaeon | reverse complement strand
AAGATTAAGAATTTATGTTGATGGTGATTTAAAAGATACAAATACAGATGCTTCACTTGCAGCTTTAGCAGAAGCAGGAGGAGCAAGAACAACTGTTGGAGCATTTTGGAATGGTGTAGGCACCGTATATCAAGATTTCTTTGATGGAATAATTGATGAGCCGTTTATATTGAATTATGAGATGTCTTCAGATGAAATTAATTTACTTATGAACAAGAGATGGTGGGGTAGAACTTACTTTGATGGAAAACATCAACAAGGATATTATGCTTTATCTGGAAATAGTTTAAGTTATGCAACTACAGGTAATATAAATAAAGACCAAGGAACTATTGAAATATGGGTTTATCCAACTTGGGATGGGAACGATGGAATTGAACATGTTTTCTTTGATATGAAAGTAGCGGGGGATGCTGGTAATACAAATAGAATGAGATTTATAAAAGAATCAGATAATGGATTACAATTTTTATTAGGAGATTCTAATGGAATAAGTAATGAAGTGGTTTTTCCAGTAGATTCTAATAATTTTGCTAAGAACGAGTGGCATCATATAGCTGCAACATGGGATGGGATAGCTTATGTATTATATCTAAATGGGATATTAGTAGATGATAGTGTGACAGGAGCAGGAGAGGGAAAATTATTAAAATTAGCACCAACATTTTTTTTAGGAACAAGAGTAACAGGAGCACCAACAAGACCAGCCCAAGCAATGATAGATGAATTAAGAATATCATATAGACCACTTACTGCAATAGAAATTAAACAATCCTATGAAGTTGGATTAATGAATAGAACTCATACTATGGGAGAGAACTAAACAATGAAACCAATATTAATGTTAGTGTTAACAATTTTATGTATTGGAATAGTGTATGCTGGAATTACTGCAATAAGTAATTTAGAAGATAGAGATTTTAAGTTTAAAGTTGAAGAAGAACAAGGTTTTGATTTGAGCAACTGTTCAGGGATTAGTGTAACTAATTTAAAATATGGAACATATAGAGTTGAAAACTGCACAGTTAATCAAATAATTGGTTGGGACAATAAGTTAAATCAAAGTATTTATAGAGATGTTCAGACATCATTTGATATAACTATCACCCAAGAAGACACTTTAGAGATTGTACTTCAACTTAGAGAAGAAGTTAAAAAAGTAACAGCAAGACTTGACGAATTAGAAAAACCAGCACTAGAACCTTAAAAAATTAATACTTATAGTTGAGTGCGACAGCCACCTCTCTAAACTTGGGTAGGGATCGTACGCACACCATTTTTTGTCTAAACATTTAGTAGTAACTAATGTTTAAATAATACTTATTTTTTATTTGGGTATGGAAACGGTAAATAATAAATTAGAACGGTTAAGAGCAAAGGCAGAATTATTCTTAAAAGAGGATATAAAAGTCTTTCTTAAGACCTATGATAATGATTATTATTTCTGCAATATACTCCTAGTTGATGAAGACTATATTACAATTTATAATTTTAGAGGTAAAAGAAAAGGGGAGAAGAATAGACTATTGTGGTTGGATGTTGATGAATTGGAGGAATATAAGGAAGAGACAGAGGAGGTAAATAATTAATGGGAATTTGTTGGAATTGTGGAAAAGATATAACACTAAAAGAGGAAGAGGTTAAATGTGATAATTGTAGTCATATTGTGAACTACCCTTGCTATTATTGCAAAGAATGGTTTTCTATCTATAACGAAGAAACAGAAGAAAAAATAGATCAGTGTGCTGTGTGTGGTTATTATCCTTGCCCAAAATGTGGAACTTGTGAAGAAAATTGTTTAAGAGAAGTATGGCAAGAAGAGATAAATAAGATACTCGCACCAGAGATAAATTATTCTAATACCCCTTGTCTACAAATTAAAATAAATAAAATCTTAAAGTTTATAGAAGAAATAAAAATATCCCATGATAAAAAAACCTGCCCAAAAGGAGTTCCTATTACCTATGCAAAAAATAGAATAAAGACCTGTATTGCAAGGATGAAAGGATATAGAATTAAGAGTGATGGAGATTTACAAAAATTTAATGAAAGAGTTGAAGAAATTTTAGATAAAGAATTAGGAGAACAACTCACAATAACTTCTTCTCGCGAAGAAGGAAGCTATGGACAAGAATATAGGGATGTCTTTAATTATTGTATATGTGAAGGAATATTAAAAAAACAAAAAGTAACTAAGATAATAGATGGAATTGAAATGCAAATTGAAATCTATCGTAGAGTAAATAGAGGTCAATGTGAACAATTAGATTTAAAAGATATAATTTTTAAGAAATGCTATAGGTGTAAAAAAGAGTATCCATTAGATTCGCCATTAGAATATTGTGATTGTTATACCTACAAAAAAGGAAAAAATGAGGGACACTTTCCAACATTAAGAATCAAGCTATCTAATAAAAATACTTGCCAATTAAATAGAAACCTATTTGAAAAAGATGGTGAAAGCAAAACTACTTGAAAGAATTGATCGAGGATTGAAAGGAAAAAGAGAAACAATAGATGACCAAGAACTAGCAAAAGAAATAGCAGCGGATTTCATTAATGAAGATAGAGAAGAAAGAGGAGTTTTAATAACAGAAGTAGATAAAATAAAAGCCACAAAGGTTATCACACAGTATTATGGTAAAAAGGATTTAGCAACACAAATACTTAATGTGCAACCTTTACTCTATGATAAAAATAAAATATGGTGGTGCTGGAATAAACAGAAATTTAAGTGGATGATTGTTGACGAAACAGACATACTAAACTTTGTAGATGATTTAAGTCTAGCCAATACAATCAAAGCAAAGGAGAAGATGGAAATATTAGAGGCAATAAAACAGAGGAGTAGAAAGATAAAACCAAAACCAATTAAATTAACATGGTTACAATTTCATAATGAAATATTTGATATAAAAACAGGAGAGATATTTGTAGTCACACCAAAATATTTTGCAACAAATCCAATCCCCTATAAATTACATCCAGAAAAATTTGAGGATACCCCAACAATAGATAAAATATTTGAAGAATGGGTGGGTAAAGAATATGTTAAAACCTTATATGAAATAATTGCATATTGTATGATACAAACATATACCATCCACAGAATATTTTGTTTAATTGGTGGGGGATTAAATGGTAAAAGTTGCTTTCTAAATTTGTTAAGGAAGTTTATTGGGGTAGAAAATTGTTGTTCAACGGAGTTAGACACTTTAATATCTTCTAGATTTGAGGTAACAAGATTACATAAAAAATTAGTTTGTCAAATGGGTGAAACTAATTTTAATGAGATAAAAAAAACATCTATATTAAAAAAATTATCTGGTGGAGATCTTATTGGTTTTGAATATAAAAATAAGAATCCTTTTGAAGAAAATAACTATGCTAAAATTATTATAGCTACAAATAATTTACCAACAACTACAGACAAGACTATTGGATTCTATAGAAGATGGTTAATAATTCCTTTTAATAATCAATTTTCAGAAAAAAAAGATATACTTAATGATATACCAGAAGAAGAATATGAGAGTTTAGCTTTGAAATGTACTAGTATTTTAAATGATTTAATGCAAAAAAGAGAATTCTATAATGAAGGAACAATAGAAATGAGAAAACAAATGTATGAAGAAAAGAGTGATTTCCTACAAAAATTCTTAGATGAGTTCACTATTAAAGATAGTGATAATTATATAACAAAAGCAGATTTCTATAAAAAATTTGTTGAATGGTGTAAAGAAACAAATAATCGTGTATTAGCAGAAAATTCTGTTGGTAAAAAAATGAAGGAAAAGGATATTGAACCAACAAAAAAATATATGGATTGGATGTATGATGGTAAAGGTGGACAATTATATGTTTGGGAAGGTATAAAATGGAAATAATTAGTAGTCGGGTTAGTCGGGTTAGTCGGGTTACTTCATTCTATACTCACCATAGGGATTTGAGTGGGGTTTGCCTATCTAACTTAACTAACCCAACTAGTTGCTTTTCTCGTCTTAATATGCTTAAATTTAAAGGATTTCCACTGGAAATCAAGGTGTATATAAAATGAAATCAAACCAAATATGCCCTGAATGTGGAGGAAAAATTCCAAAAGGTTGTATGAAATGGATTAATGGCAAGAATCATTGCAGCCAAAGATGTTGGAATAGAGTTAAAGAAGTAGAATCATTAAAACGTAGGAAAAAGGAACTAAGATTCAGAAATTCATGGATGAATAAATTAATTATATTAAAACCAAGAAAATGTTGAAATGGATAGATGATTATGAAGTATGGGCATTTGTATTTGTAATTTGCCTTATTTTAATAGGAATTGGGTATGCAGTAGCATATTCATTAATAAATTAAGAAAAACACGCCCAGAATAGCTTAAAATAATAAATAAGGCTATCATAGAATGATGAAGAGATTAAACACAACAAACAATGAAGAAGGAACATACGCTATTGTAGATGAATATGATAACATAGTTACTAAATTTAGAAGCAAAGCTACAGCTATGAATTGGTTGCCCAAACTTCAAACAATTCATGTTGGAAAGATATTAACAATTAAGAGGTTAAAATGAATACTCAACACAATCTAAATTCTTGCTTCCAGCCATGTGAGCATGAAGTGTTGAGGAACCCTGGGGGTTTTTTATACAACTTAGGTAACTCTAAAGACTCTTTTACCCCCAGGTGTTTTCATCAGTTGTTACTCAAAAATAAAACAAACATTTATATACTAGAGTATGGTAGTATAGATATGAAAAACGATACAATGGAAAAAATGTTGGCAAGACACTCTAAAAAAAAGTTGACAAGAGCTAGAGCAATTAGATTATATTGTAAAGAATTATGTTCAAATGGTGATGTGAAAAGCTGGAAGGAATGTACTTTTTTTGATTGTTTTTTATGGAGGTTTCGTTTAGGTAGGGAGATTACTAGTTTAAAAAGGAATGCACTCAAAAAACAGCACATATTACTCGTAGCTTCTCCCAAAAACAGCAAATCTAAGGAGGGCACATCCTAAATGATAGAAGATCCAAAAATCCATAAGAAAGTATGTCCTTTATGTAATAAAGTATTTGTTTATTTAAATAAGAAACAATTAGAATGGAATTATAATATTCATTTTCAAAGCTGTAAACAAAAAGCAAAAAAGAAGGATGATTTAAAATGAAACAACCAACCTTATCAGAATTTCTTCTGGATATAAAACTAAAAGAAAAAATACCAGAAGGAGCAAGAGTAAATTTTAAAATAAGAAAAGGAATGAAATGGTTTATCTTTGAAAAGGATGGAAAGTGGAAATTTTTATATGGGAGAAACAAAGCAGTTGAAGTTTGCATAAGGAGGAATTTTGAAAATGCCATTTGATGTTTTATATTTAATAATTTTTGTAGCTGGTTTTGCTTTGTTTTTATTTTATTTACTCTTATGGTGGTGTATCAAGAACCTAATTTTATTCTTCTTTTGCAAAATTAAAGAAAGGAGAAACACCGATAACACTCAAGAGGAGAGTTCCAAAAAATCAACCTTTGATACAAAAATTGTATTAGCCAAGTCTCCTCTTGAGATAAATGTTCCTAATAAGGTAGCTCATATTATTCCTATAGAGGAAAAAATTAAATTGGAGACATATTAAAATGGTAGGAAGAAAAAAGGTAGATCTGTATGCACACAAGCATTGTGAAGTTTGTGAAACACCAATTACAATAGAAGAAGAACTTTGCGAAGCATGTATTGAGATACAGAAGAAAGTTAATACTCAATTAAAAGAATAGGAGGTAAAACATGGAAGAACAGACAGAACTCAATAAGGAGATAGGCACAGAAGAACCAGAGAGAAAAGATGCCCTGGAACCTAAAAAAGTTAAGATTGTGAAAGTTAGTTTGAGAGATACAAAGAAAGGAAAAGTCCTTGATTGTGAATCAAAGCATCCAAACAAAGAAGAAAACATTCACATTTCTTCAGTTGCTTATTTGAGAGATAAACAAGTCGTTAATTCTGGATTGTGGTATACTCTTGATAGTCAAGAGAATCTACAGAAAGGTTCTGCTTTAGCAACTTTTTTACAAGTAGTAGGTGTTAAAACACCAGCAGATCTTGTAGATAAAGAAGTTGATACAGAATTAGATGAACAGAAGTGGCTTTGTTTTAAAGCTTATTAAACTATCTGGGGGCTTTGGCTCCCTTGTTTTTTTTTAAAAATGAAAAACAAACTAGAACAAAAAGTTAAGAAATGCGGATATTCAAAAGACAAAGAAAGAACAGTTAAGCTAATGCAAAGAAATCCAGAACTTAGATTTTCTAATGAAGAATCTTTATATCAGTTTTGTGTTGGTTGTGATGGTTCTGATGATAAATGTCCTTTTTATTATACAGGTGATTTAAAATGACAGAAGAATTTAATTTAAGTGAGAAAATAGAGAAATGTTGGTGTCATAAGAAGAGGAAAAGTTGTTTGCTCAAGATAGAATTAAATAAGAGGAGGATTAAAAAATGGATAAAAAAGAACAGGAAGAATTAGAAAAAGAAGAAGAAGACTGTATTAAAGCTGGTGTAAATCACCCAGCAGAACTTGGAGAAATATAGAATGAAAGAAGAATTTAATTTAAGTGAGGAAGAAAGAGAGTTAATTAATTGGATGATTGGAGTAGTAGATAGTTGGAGATAGTTGGATGATTGATAAGAAAGAGAAAGGAAACGTAAGAGATATGGGATGGAACAACGCTTTATTAAATATGAAAAAAGTGTTAATTGACAAATTAGCAGGAGAGAAGCTTGTAAAATGAAAATGACAATTAAGGCAAATATACCAGAACAAAGATTTATTGAGACTTTACTAAACATGAAACATTCAGGTTGTGATGTAACTTTTTATTTAGCTTTATATTATTTATTTCATAGATGGCATTTTAATAAAATAGTTTATTATCAAAATTTATTAGAGGAGGAATTAACATGACTAAAATAAAATGTGATGTATGTGGAGAAAAACATGATAAAATTCATGTTGTATGTGAATGTTCAGATTGTTATATTAATGGGATTGCAGAGGAATTGAAGAAAGTATTAAAAGAATATTTAATTAATAGTCAGAGGGGTTCGTCTACGAAAGAGGGAGTTTCACATACAAGCGAACCAAGTGAGACCCCTCACCCTGGCATAGCTTCAACCAATTCTGCACCAGCAAATATTTGTAAGAAATGTGGTGAAGAATTATCTGTGTATCATGGAGATGAAGGAACATCGGGATGGTATTGTAAAAAGTGCGATGTTCAAGACGATTGCGAACAAGGAGGGAAAGGATGATGGGTGGTTTAAAAATAAAAGAAGTAGCAGTTTTAAATGAAGATAATCCAGAGTTTTTTGAAAAGCTATTAAAAGATGGAGCTGATGCAGTAAAACCAGAAATGGAAAAACAGCTAAAGCAGAGTGATAAGTTTATACTAGATGCTTGTTGTGGAGGAAGGTGTTTTTGGTTTAACAAAAGTCATCCTAATACTTTATATATAGATAATAGAGTTGCAAAAAAAGGACATATTGGAAAGGGATACAATCCTAATCATGAAGTAAAACCAGATATAGTTATGGACTTTAGAAAATTGGAGTTCTTAGATAATAGGTTTAAACTAGTAGTGTTTGACCCACCACATCTACTTTCTCAAGTTGAATCTAGTATGATGAAAAAGAAGTTTGGAGATTTGAAAAAGGAAACATGGGAACACTATATTAAAAAAGGCTTTGAAGAATGTTGGAGAGTATTGGACAATTATGGGACTTTAATATTTAAATGGAATGAAGTGCATATTCCTTTTAAAAAGGTTTTATCCATTATTCCACAATCCCCTTTATTTGGACATCGTACTGCTAAACATGGAAGAACCATTTGGTGGGTATTTATGAAGATTCCAAGGGACGCAATCGTAGAAAAGAATGAAACTGGAGAAGAAAAATGAAAGTAAGTAAACAAGTAGAAAAATTGAAGGGGAAGTTAAGGAAATCTAAAATAAATGCAAATATCTGGAAATATGCTTATCAAAATAAAGTAACTGAGTTCTTTAAAGTAGCTGAAAGTATTAGGATAGATTTCTTTAAGAATAAAAATGAAGTTAAGAATTTTATTCAAATATTAAAAAAAGATTTTTTAAAACCAGAAAAAGGAGAAACAAAATGAGAGAAATAAAGTTTAGAGTTTGGGATAAAGAAGTAAGAAGAATAGAGACTTGGGAGATGTTAAAGAATTGTAATAAAGAGTGGCTTATTAATGTAATTGATGGACAATTAACTAATGATTATGAACTAATGCAATTTACAGGATTAGAAGATAAAAAAGGAAAAGAGATTTATGAAGGCGATATTTTAATAGAAGGTTATAGTGAAGATGATTTGGTAGTCTTTGAAATAGTGTGGATAGATATTGATGATGCAGGGTATAGTGTGATTAAAGGTATTGACCCTAATTGTGTGCTACATGATATACGCCTTAGTAGGTCAGACTTAAGGCACACAATTATAGGGAATAGATATGAAAATCCTGAGATGATTAAGAAAAGTTACTGGACTAAGAAGAGATTTGGGGAATGGTTCCTAAAAGTAAAAAACAAAGAACAAGACGATTGCGAACAAAAGGAGGAAAAGATGGAAGGTAGACTTTATGAGTTTATACAGATAGTTAATTTATCTGATGCGTTCCCTGAGAAGAAAACTCAAACTTTTGAGGTTAGAAATATCTTTGCGGATGTAAGATTGGGTTGGATAAAATGGATTTCATCTTATAGAAAATATGGTTTCTTCCCAGAGCCAAATACTTATTATGAAGAAGTATGTTTAACTCACATCACAGAGTTTTTAGAAGCGTTAATTAAAGAAAGGAAGGACGCAAAGTAGAAAAAGGAGTAACTGGGGATTAGTCCGATTATGTTGTCCTTATATAATAGTCCGATACATTTAAATAGTCCGATTGCGTGATTATATTAACTAAAAACGCAACCCAAAGCGTGTAAAAAAATTAGGGGAAAAACAAAATGGAAACAAAAACAAACGAAATGAATGAACAGGAACTTGTCCAAATTATCTTGGACATGAAGGAAGCAGGTAACAACTTGAAGAAACGACTTGTATCTCTTGATAGAAGATTGTTAGAAATGACTGGAAGAGATATAGAAGAAGAACCACTTCTTAATGAAGTTGTAGTTTGGAAAAGAGCAATAAATGTATTATCTGAGCCTAAGTTTGTAGATAAGATTTAACACTCACTTCGGTGAGCAGGGGTTGGTTTCCAACCTCTGTCTTTTATAATCAAAAATGAAAAAAAGCACAAAAATAACTCAAGATAAAACTCAGACAAGAGCAACAATCCCAAAAGTATTTGTAGATAAATTCAAAGTTACAAAACAGGATGAAGTTGAATGGTCTGATGAGAAAGGAAAATTAAAAGGAGAATTGAAGAAAGATGAGTAAAATTAAAAAACACCTAGTAATTGTAATATTATTACTTATAATTGGTATTGGAGGGTTATTCCTTTTTGATATGGATTCTGAAGAATGCAGTTGGAGTAAATATAATGTTTATACAAATATTTCTGGAGGAGTTAGATTCTTTGGAAATTGTTATGTTCCTATTGTTGGAACTTATGATTCTAAAGAAAAGTGTGGTTTTTTAGGAATTAGTTGTTATGAAACGGAACCTTATACTAGGTTTTATAAAGGTGAGGTTTGCTTTAAATTAAAAACAGGAGAGTTATGTTAAAATGAATTACCTATCCCGAGAAAAAGGAGAACAAGATGGAAATTAAAGAATCTAAGAATAAAGTTAAGATAATTATTGAATACTTAAAGAAGGGGATAAATTTTGCTCAAATTGTGGGAAAAGATTTGGACAAAGTTTACGTTAAGATTTTTCTTGAAGATGGGGAAGTGGTATTAGGTGATTATATTAAAAGCATTTCAATAAGTAAAAGAGACACATTTCCAGAAAAAAGTGAACAGGGGGATAAAAGTGGAAAATAAAGAAATAATTAAGACCATCAAAGATTATTTTGAAAAGAAGTCAATTAGTTTGCAAAAGCAGTTAAATACTATGGGAAAACAAGTGGAGAAGTTTGAGAAGGCAACAGGTTGTATTAATTATCTAAAGATTGGATTAGACGAGGTTGAAGAGGAGTTATTAAAAGAGTTCCAGGATGAACCAAAAGGAGAAACTGAGGTGAAAAAATGAGGATAACAAAGATAACAATGGATAAGCTACAACAATGTGAAAAATGTAAGAGTTGGTTTGACCAAAATTATGAACCTCACCACAAGTTGTGCCATAAATGTTGGGATAAGGATAAGGAGGAAAACTTGAATGGATAAAGAAAAAATAAAAAAAGTAATTAAAAGACACCTTAGAGATTTTGTATTAATTGATAGAGATGCATCTTATGATATAAAAATACCAGATGCAATTACTATAAGTAGAGATTCTTTTTTGGATAGATTAATGGAAGAAATAGATGAAGTCTTGGAAGAGGACACACCAGAACCATTTTGCGAACCTAAGGAGGTAAAAAGATGAGTAAAGAAGTAGATAGTGAGGAAGCAATAACAAGAGCAGTTTGTATGTTTGTTTCTATTCTAATTATGGTTGGTGTAATAGGAGGATTCTTTTTATGGGTAAACTCTCCTTCAGATAGAGCACATAATATATGCCAACACTATGGTCATGAAAAAGCAACAGATACTTCCATAGGTAATTGTATAGATTATCCTACAGTTAGGATAGAATGTGATAATGAGAAAATAATTGAAGTGGAGACGGAGAGAGTTTGTGATGAATTAAATAAATGGGGAGATTGTGATTGGTATTATAATAATTATACTACTACAATTGCAAACATGCCCTGTAGGAAATAAACATTAAAATGCAATACAATAAACAAGATCATAGTCTCCAGACAAAACCCCCATCATCTAGCTCTATAGAGTTCGGAGAAGGCGAGAATCCTCAAACTAATGCTTCGATTATGGTAAGGGACAAAACTGGGGACACCATTAAAAAGAAAAGAAAAGCCAAGAGACTTCCCTCTTTTGTAAGTGAAGAAGATTTATTAGCAATAATGAAAGTATCTAAACACAAACATCATAAGTTTGCTTATATGATGGGATTCTATTCAGGATTAAGAATTTCAGAAGTAATAAATTTAGAAGCAAGAGATGTTGATATGAAGAAAGGAACTGTATTTGTAAGACAAGGAAAAGGTTCTAAAGATGGTGTAACTAGATTATGTCCTTTCTTCAGAGAAGAAATGTTTGAGTTAATGCCATTAAAGAAAATATGCAAACAGAGAGCATTACAAAAAGCATTTATCAAAGCGTGTGAAGAATCAGGAGTTAAAGAAAGAAAACCAACAATTCATTTCCATAGTTTAAGACATGGTTTTTGTACTCACGCAATAGAGAAGGGAATTGATATAACAAGAGTTCAAGTTCTAGCACGACATGAGAATATTGCCACTACAAATGTTTATACACATTTAAATCCAAAGATAGATCTTGATGAGTTTAATAGGAAGTTTTGAGATGAAGAAATTAAAGTTAACTGACGAAGGAGAAGCATATATGGAATGTATATATGAAGAAGACATAGTTGAAGTAAAAAATACTTGGTTTTTTGGGATAGGAAAAGAGCTGATGATTGCATCTTTAAATCATGCTGGAGGGTGTGATGAAGCTAACCCAGACCAGGATTTCATTGCTGGTGCTTTATGGATGAGGAAGAGGTGTAGGAATGCCTGTAAGGGGGAACAAGAATGAAAATAGATTTCAATAAGTTGATATTCAATATGGGAATGTGGACAATCTTTTTGCTCTTGTTCAATCAACATATTCATAATCCAAGTAATTATTCAACATTCATACTTACATTAATAATACTAGTTTCTTTATTCATTAATTCTCTAAAGTTCGCAAAAACCAGCTCAAAGGAAACAGAAAAATGAGAAAACATAAATGTAAATATTGTAGAAAACATATTGGTGAATCTTTTAAAGATTTTCCAGAAGGAACTGTAGATACTGGAAAAGATTATTTTTGTTCTGAAAGGTGTTACCAAAAGTACAAAAAAGCTAGTAAGAAGAAAGTGAGGTCTTTAAAAGATAAATGCTTCTGTGGAAATATAAAATGGAAAACATCTATATCTTGCAGAGATTGTTATGTTAAATATAAACGTCCTATTTTAATGGAGCGTTTCGCACAGACCAGTAAGGATGGTGCAAAATGAAGGGAACTATTTATATGGGATTGGCCCTTGGATTGCCAATGATTTTTATAGGTATTGCTGTATTTTTATTTGTAAATATAAATGAATGGATAAGACTTCTATTGGCCATATTAGCTATAGCAAGTTTATTCTATTTTGGGTTTAAATCTAGTGAGGCTTTTGAGAGTGAGTACATAAAAACCAGCTCAAACGAGGGGGGAGAACAATGAAGCATAAGTTCTTTTTCATAGAAGCGGATGACGAAAATCCCATCCACAGAAGGAGAGTGAAGCTGTCAATGGTAGTGGCAATCCTGTTGTTGATATTTTTAATTAAATTCATGGTGGCACTTTGGTAATATGACTTACGTACAAACCAGCAAGGAGGAACAAAATGGAAGATAAATTTATATTGGATGCTTGTTGTGGTGGCCGTATGATGTGGGTTAATAAAAATCATCCAAATACAATTTATATTGATAATCGTAGAGTAGAGAAAGGGCATATCCAAAAAGGGTATAATCCCGGTCATGAAGTAAACCCAGATATAATTATGGATTTCCGTAAGATGAGTTTCCCAGATAAGAGTTTTAAGCTCGTAGTTTTTGACCCACCACACTTAACTTCTTTAACAGAATCTTCAATAATGAGGAAGAAATTTGGAGGTTTAAATCCAGAAACATGGCAGAGTGATATTAAAAGGGGATTTAATGAATGTTGGAGAGTCTTAGAAAATTATGGTATTTTACTTTTAAAATGGAATGATATAGAGATTCCTTATAAAAAAGTTTTGTACCACATTCCTATAAAACCTTTGTTTATGAATATCACTGCTGGACAAAAGGCTCTAAAACAAAAAAATAGGACTTATTGGTTTTGTTTTATGAAAATACCAATGTTCGCTAAAACTAACGAAGGGGTAGAAAAATGATAGAAATAAATATAAAAACAGATGGAGAAGATGTACTCGATTCTTTAAACGAAGAGGATTGTACTTTACAAGAAGTTGGAGTTGTGTTATTGAGGTTAAAGCAGATAGAACAGAAATTAATAGATAAAGAATTTGATAGCAAATTGGAAGTGGAGAAACGGTAAGAAAGAAGTAGAAGATGAATAAACAACATATAACAATTTTTGTAGCAGTGATTAGTATTATGTTATTCATGCAAATACTTTATTTTAATTTTACATTAGATGATGTTTTAATTAGTTTAAAATATGCAGAGAATATTGCCAATGGAAATGGTTATGTTTGGAATGTTGGACAGAAGATAGGGGCTTCAACTAATTTTGTATTACCTTTGGTTCAAGCATTAATGTTTAAAGTAGGGTTGGATATGGAGGTTGGTACTAAACTTTTAGGGATTTTATTGAGTATATTTTGTCTAATATTAATATACTTGATTACTAGAGAATTTTTAAGTGAAGAAGAAAAAAATTGGGCAATACTCCCTGTCATATTGTTAGGTCTAATGCCATCATTTGCAATATGGTCTGTAAGTGCAATGGGGGCTGTAGTGTTCATGGCTATCTTGCTTTTAGCTACATACTTATTTATCAAAGAAGAAAGGGGTAATTGGATATATACTTCTGGTTTGGTGTTTGGTATATTAGCAGTAACAAGACCAGAAGGAGTAGCTTTCTTTGGGATTAGTTTATTATTTAGGGTTTATAAAGTAGTGAAAAAGGATTTGAGATTTACAAAGCTTTTGATCTGGTGTATAACATTTCTTATACCTTATATTGGGCATCTAGTTTGGAGATATTTTTATTATGAAGGGAACACTTTTGTTACAACAATCACTGCTAAGTTTTTAATGTTAGGAGGAACGGGTTATTTATCTAACTACCTTCTTTATATAACTCCTTTTATGATCTTTGCTTGGATAGGAGTGGCTGTTAATAGGAATGAATTAAAAACCTATATGTTTGGAATGTTCCTAGCTCTATTTTTTGTAGTAGTGAACTTATACCCTCTATCTGGTTTATTCTTTAGATTCATACTTCCAGCAACACCTTTTTTATTTGTACTAACTACTTTAGGAATAAAAGAAATAACTAAAAATAAACCTAAAGTTATGATTGTGATTATAATATTATTATTAGCAACTTTTTTATTAAATCCAGTTGTAATAAAAGAACAAAACAAATATGTTGAAAAACATATGGCTAGTCAAGCAGAAATGATTGTACTAGGTAAATGGTTAGCTGAACACTATGAACCAACTGATTTATTAGCTACAGAATATGGAGGAGGTTTACCATATTATTCTAAGATGAAAACCCTTGATCTGTTTGGATATTTAGATAATTACATTGCAGAACATGGTTTAAAAAGGAGTTACATAGTTGATACAAGAAAACCAAAGGTGTTTGTATTTGATACTCTATATTTAACAAGTCCATATGAATCTACTCCTGGAATGAGAGACATAAATCTATTATATTTAGAAGAAGATTTTTTAATGAACTATACATTTGTTGGGGAATGGAAATATGGAGAAAATAAATTAGTGGTGTATGAAAGAAATGAATAAAATACTAACAATGATCTTTGCAATAACTCTAATTGGATTGGGGTTTTATTTTAATAGCATACAAGCAGAAGGTGGGCTTGGTTTTGGATTATCAGAAATAACATATTTAATACCAGCTTTCTTTGCTTATCTATTTGGTTTTCTCTATATAACAGCTAAACAAAATAATTATATTCCTCTAGAGAAATACCAAAGATATGAAGTGGAACTCTATAAAAAACCAGTTGAAAATGGTTTAACCAAAAAGTTTCATGATATACGGTTTAGAGAATTAAGGGAAGTTTTAAATAATTATTATGAAGAAGGAATGAATATAATTGATATGTGTTGTGGTTTATGTATGTGGAATAAAGAGAAATTGGAAGTTGATGGTTTAGACATCAATTTAAACACACTTAAAATTGCTCAAGTAGAAGGTAGAATAAACAAAGCAATAGGTTTAGAAGTAATGAAAAATGAAATAGAAAGTGATTCATATGATATTGTGATTAATATGGCCTCACTGGAACATATGAAAGAACCAAGCAAAACTTTACTTGAATTCAAGAGGATACTAAAAGAAGATGGTTTACTAATTTTAGAAGTACCTTATGACGTTCCATTTAGTTTATTAAAGATATTGTTTTGGTTAAGATGTTTTTGGGAAGGTTCAATCTATAGAAATGAATATTATCTAAAAAAAGGTGGACACTTACATCACTTTTCACCAAGAAGTATAAGAAGATTATTAGAAGGTATTGGATTTGAAATAATAGAATTAAATGTGATTAAGAGTTTATCCACTATTGTTGTAGCTAAAAAATGAAGAAAAAAATTTTACTTATGAAACCAATAAATGATATTTATTATGTAGTCTCACCAAGTTTGGGTTTGGGGTATCTTGCTTCTTATTTAATTAAGGATGGTCACGATGTTGATATTATAGATAGTGGGAAAGAAAAGTTAACTTATGACCAATTCCAATATAAGATAATGGAAAAGAAATATGATATTATTGGGTTTTCTATGTTTACTCATGAGATGAATTCTGTTAAAGAGCATTCTAAAATAATAAAAGAATATTCAAAAGATTCAATAATTATAGTTGGAGGATCACAACCTTCTGGAGATTCTTATGGTACAATGGATTTCTTAAGAGATGTTGATTTTGGGTTTAGTGGGGAATGTGAACTTGCATTATCAGAATTTGCTAGTAAAGATTTAGCAGATTTGAAGATTGAAGAAGTTATTGTAGGAATCCCAAATCTAATATGGAGATCTGAAACAGGTATTGTTGTAAATAATATTAAAAAAATAGATAATCTTAATGAATTGCTTTTTCCTTCATGGGAACTTATTAATCCTAAAGAATATCCTATCTCTCCTCATGGAACATTTACAAAGAATTTTCCTGTAGCTCCAATAATTACAAGTAGGGGTTGCCCTTATCAATGTACTTTTTGTGCTGGATTTACTATTACTGGTAGGAGATTTAGGCAGAGGAGTGTTGATAATGTTATGAAAGAGATAGAATTTTTATATAATGAATATGGGGTTAGAGAATTTCATATAGAAGATGATAATTTTACTCTAAAAAATGATTTTGTAATAAAGTTATGTGAGAGGATAATAGGTAAGGAATTAAATATAAGTCTAGCTTGTCCAAATGGGATAAGATTAGATACCCTCACGAGAGAGTTATTGCAGAATATGGAACAGGCTGGGTTTTATTCTGTTGCTGTTGGTATTGAATCTGGTTCTAATAAGATCTTAAAATCTATGAAAAAATTTCTTGATGTTGATAAAATAAAAGAAAAGATTGATTTGATTAAAGAACATACTAACATAAAGATTACTGGTTTCTTTTTAATTGGAAGTCCTGGAGAAACAGAAGAGGATATATTAGATACAATTAAATTTGCTAAAGAACTAGATATTGACAAAGCTAGTTTTGCATTTACAATGCCTTTACCAGCTACAGAGATCTGGAAAGGTTGGAGAAAAGAAAAGAACACCACAGATTATGATAGTTTCTTTTATTATAAAATAGTTCCTTTATCAGGTATTTCAGAAGAGAGGCTAATTAAGTTATATAAAAAAGCAATACTTAGTTTTTATATGAGACCAAAGATAATCTTTGGGTTATTATCCGAAATAAAAACTTTCAATCAAACAAAGATACTTTGTAAACGTGTATTAAATATATTTGCAAAAACTGCATAAGAGAGTGCAATTATGATGAAATGTGATATTTGTAAACAAGAAAAGAGAATTAGGCACATTATTAGATTTAAGGGAAAATATTGGTGTACTAGTTGTCTACAGAAAAGACCAACTAATAGGATACAAGCTTCTGCCACTGAAAACTTAGCCTCAAAGGCTAGGCTAACCTTAGAAGAAGCATTAGCAAGAACTTATGAAGTAAAGGGGTATTTAAATAGGAAAGGTCATATTCACACACAACTGCAGCCCCCACAGATCCTTATTGGACATAAAATTAAGTTGGTATTGGTAGATGATACATCACAAAACAAGTGTAAAGTGTAAGAATGATATTAAGAGGTGATTGCATAGAAAAAATGAAAGAACTAAAGGAAAATTTAGTAGATGCAATAATAACAGACCCTCCTTATGGTTTAGAATTTATGGGTAAGGATTGGGACAAGTTCAAGAAAGGGGAAAGGAAATCATTTGTTGGTGGTGGAGGGGATGTTACAGGTAAAACTAACGATGCTTATATGAGGATTAATAAAACTGCTAATAGACCAAGTGCCTTAAAATATTCGCAACTACAAGAGATGCAACAATTCTTCCAAGAATGGGCAATAGAATGTTTAAGAGTATTAAAACCAGGTGGTTTCCTTTTATCATTTGGAGGAACACGTACATACCATAGGCTAGTTTGTGGAATAGAAGATGCAGGTTTTGAAATAAGAGATACAATCATGTGGCTTTATGGAAGTGGATTTCCTAAGAGTTTGAATATTGGAAAACAGATTGATAAGATGAATAGTCAACCTCAACCAACTAATGAATTTAAACAATATTTAAGAGATGCAAAGAAGAAAGCTAATTTAACTTCTGAACAAATTGATAATAAATTAAATCCTAAAGGAAGTGGAGTTTTTAGTCAACACTATGTTGGAGATAATTCTCAAATAGAATACCCCACTAAAGAAAAATATAAAATATTAAAAAAACTCTTAAATTTAGATGATAGTTTTGATTATTTAATTGATTGGGCAGAAGCAAAAAGAGAAGTTATTGGAAAAGATGGAAGGAAGGCAAATTATAGTATGTTCATGGGTGAAGGTAATCAAGAATGGGATTTAACAAAACCTGCAACAGAAGAAGCAAAACAATGGGAAGGTTGGGGAACAGCATTAAAACCAGCGTGTGAACCAATTGTAGTTGCAAGAAAACCTTTATCTGAAAAGAATGTTGCTTTAAATGTTTTGAAATGGGGAACTGGTGGGATTAATATTGAGGATTGTAGGATTGGAACTGAAGGTGGGGAAACACATAAAGGAGGAACATTAGGAACTGAAAGTGGAATCTATGGGAAAGCCCAGGGTTGTGAACAAGATTTGATTCCAAGAGGACGCTTCCCAGCAAATATAATTCTTGATGAAAAGGCAGGAAAGATGTTAGATGAACAGAGTGGAGATTGTTTTGTAAGTGGTTCAGCCAAATTAGGAAAACCACATACTGGTGGACATAAACAAGGTTTTTTAGTTGCTCCTCAATTAAGCAATCTTAGTCCAAATGACAAAGGTGGAGCATCACGATTCTTTTATTGTGCAAAGGCAAGTAAGAGTGAGAGGAATCTTGGTTGTGAGAATTTAGAAGAACAACAACAAGATGCTTCAAGAAAAGAAGGAAATCCTGGAGGGGATAATCCAAGAAATAGAGGAGTTCATTTAAGAAAGAACAATCACCCAACAGTTAAACCAATTAAACTAATGGAATACTTAATCAAACTTGTAAGCAAAGAGGGAGCAACAATCTTAGACCCTTTTGGAGGAAGTGGCACAACTGCTATTGCTTGTTTAAAACTAAACAGAGATTTTATCTTAATAGAAAAAGAAGAAGAGTATATTAAGATAGCAAAAGCAAGAATTAAACCTTTTATGGAGCAAACTAAACTGACACAAAACAGCCAAAATGTGTTGAGAGCATAGAATTCCCTTAATGAGATTTAATTTAAATTTTCACATATGATGGTAAATGGTAAATAGAAAGATTTAAATACCACCACCACCACTAATTAATATGGAATTAAAAGAGATTAAAACAGAACAAATTCTTGCTAATTTTTATCAGCCAAGGACAAAGTTTGATAGAGAAAAAATTAAAGAACTTGCTGAAAGTATTTTATCTAATGGTTTAATCAATCCTATTACAGTTACTCCAGATAAAAAAAGAAAAGGAAAGTTTATGATTGTTTCTGGTGAAAGAAGATGGCAAGCTCATAAGATAGCGAAGATAAAAAATATTCCTTGTGTTGTGAAGGATTATAAATCAAGTGGACAATTTATGATTGATAGTTTAATTGAGAATATTCATAGAGAAGATTTGAGCCCCGAAGAGAAAGGGAAGTTTGCTAATAGAATTATGAAAGAGGAAAGAATACCTAATGTTAATCAACTAGCCAAAAGATTAAGCGTACCTTATAATGATATTGTTTTTTGGAGTGGTGTTGTGGATATAAAAAAGAAGATAAAAGGAAAAGTTGCAGCAGCTGCAACTGTTGCAGATAGTGTCATTATAGAAACAAAAGGACTTCCAGAAAGGGAGCAAGTAATGTTAATAAAACAAGCGGCAAAAGAAGATTTTGGTAAGATGGAGATGAGAAGGAGGGTTAAGGAAATTAAATCAGAACCTTCACCAGAACCAGTTGAATTTGAAAGAACTGCTGATGATGTAGTAGATGATATATTATCTAATCTCCATGATTTTAAATATCATGTTGATGAATTAATAAAAAGTCCTAATAAAGATGCAATTAATATAGATGACCTATCTAAATCAAAAGCAGATAGGGCAATTACTACTTCAAGTTTACATATAAAGAATTTTATAAAGTTTGTTAATGCTCTTAGACAGCGAGGTGCTAAGCCAGATAAGTTGATACTGGCTTTGATAAGAGCAAACAATGGTAAAGTATAACTGGGAAGAAAAATATTTGATTGAATTAGGGATTCCTAGTCCAAAAAGATTTAAAATAGATGCAAGAAAACAAATAGAAGATTCTACATTACATCATTTACAAAAATTTGGAAGAAATAGGTGGGTATCTGTATCAGAAATATTCCAAGAAAGAATAAGACCAACAGACCTTTTTAATTCTAAAGGAGGAAATTTTATCTTTTGTGCTAAAGGAATAAAATCAAATATTAATGCTGTGACTTTAGCTCTTAGAAGAAAACACCATCCAATTATCTCCGGAAAAGGTCATAAGGGATATATGTATGCTGATGAAAATTGTGATGATTTTATAGAGAGGTGGAATGAAAAATTTGATGCTTGGGAAGGAAGGAAGACAAAATTAAGTAAAGAAAAGGAATTAGATATTAATTTAATAGAGGGAATAATAGCAAAACTATTAGCAAGAAATAGAATTGAGGAAGCACAACAATTACAAGAGGTGCTAGTAAAATATAGTCAAAATGAAAAAAACTAAATGTCCAAAATGTAAATACCAGTGGCAAACATCTTCTGCAATGATGTATATAACTTGTCCTAATTGTCAGAGGAAATTTGAAAGGGAGATGAAATCAAGTGACAAAACAAAACAAAAGCCACAAATCAAAAGATTTTAGAAAAGTTAGAATAATGAATGTTCTAAGGAGAATTGATGGTCAATTAGAATCAATAAATATTCTATCAGAAGATATTAAGAAAAAGTTAGATTTGATAAGAGAACAATGGTGAGAAAAAAACTACCAAGAACATTAACGCAAGAAGAATTTGAAAAGCTTTTCGCAGAAGCTACTAAAATCTATACCTCCACTAAAAGTAAGAGGAAACACCGAATTAACCAATATAGAGTTGCAATGCTTTTAGGATTTGAAGGAGGTATGAGAATATCAGAGATTTGTGGGTATCAAGAAAAAGTTCCTCCACTAACAAAAGATAGAGTTACCCAAAACCAAATAAGGATCATATCTGGTAAGGGAGGTAAAGATAGAATCGTTCCTAAACCAAAGAGATTTAGTCAGAAGGCAATTAATATGTTGCCTTTAACTATTGGGAGAAGAGCATTACAGAAATTTATAACTCAATTAGGAGAGAAGGTTTTAGGGAAAGAAATATCATTCCATACTTTAAGGCATGGTTTTTGTTCTCATCTAGTAAATTCAGGAAGGCCACTCCATGAAGTGCAAATGTTGGCAGGACATTCAAGATTAGATACAACAGGAATTTATCTTCATGCTAATCCAGAGAAAGCAATTAAAGGAGCTCAAGATGCTTTCTGATTTTGTTACCACTCAAATAAAAGACATATGTTTATATACTATGATAATCATAAAAGAATATGGTAGATAAAGTAAAATGTACAAAATGTAATTACTCTTGGTTACCGAGGGTAAAGAAACCAGTTGAGTGTCCTAAGTGTAAAAGGAGGGACTGGGAAAATAAAAAAGAAGTTGAGGTGGCCTTTACATGAAACCTGAAACTTGGAAGATATTAGCTATTACTTTTATAGTTTTATTCGTATGTGAAACTATATTTGTAATTTGGGTTTATGCACTTGGTATAAATGAAATCAATATGGATACTGAATGTTATTATGATATTTGTGGAGATTATGCAGATGCTTGGAGAGAAGGAAACATCTGCTATTGTTATGACTATGATGTCTTAGGGAATCTAGTTATGAGTAAAACGGAGGTAATAAAATAACACAAAATTAGTAAAATGAATATAAAAAACTTTGATGAGGCGAAAGAATTAGTAGATTCGGTATTAACTCCATCCACATTAGCTTTTAAAGAATTTCTTAAAGAGATCGAAGATAAAGTGGTAGATAAAGAGGTGTGTGATATGTTAGAAGGAATAGTTAAAGCTGAAAGGGAGATGTGGTTAAAAATCATACAAAATATTTTTAAAGGATTAGAAGACAAAAAGGGGGATTCACAAAATTAGTATAAAATGAAAGTTGAAGACTTTATAAAAATAATAGGAGAATTAGAGACAGACGAATTGTCAACAATAATACAAGCTGGGATTATTTTAGGTTCATTACCTAAAGAAGATCAAGAAGTAATTGATAAACTTTTAAAATTATTTGTTGATAGGGTTAAGAAGAAATATGGAGAGAAAAAATGAAACAAACACAAAAACAGCAGGATATGAAAAACCCACAATATTTGAAGGATCAGAAAATGTTGGGTTATGTAGGAGAATGTTATGTTAAATTAGAATTGGCTAAGAGAGGTTTATATGCTCAAAGAATGCATAAGGATTTCTTACAAGATTATGATTTATTATTAAGTAATGGTTTGACTGTGGAAGTTAAGACATCATCAATCATAATAGCTAAAGATCATAGAAGGAAGAATTATTCAAGAGAAGTTTGGGGTTTTAATAATTATAAAAGAGTAGATGGTGGTAAGATGGTTGGAAGGCATAGAGAATGTGATTATTTTATCTTAGTATGTATGGATAAGAAGAGTAAACCAATTAGATATTTAATTGTGCCTTCTATGATTATTAGTTCAAGACAAGCTATTACTATTCCAGTAAAAAGAAAGCTCACTAAAGAATTTTCAATAGATGAATATGAAAATAAATGGGAGTTCTTAGAATGAAACTTTCACAATCCAACAGGAGTGTGAAGAAATGAATTGTGATAATTGTGGAAAGAGAATAGGATTGATTTGTAGATATAGAAAGAAAAATTATCATGCCATACACTTTGAAGGAGGTAAGATGCTTGGAAATAGAAATTTCTGCTCAGATAAATGTGCTTTAGAAATGATGGATAAATTAGGATTAAAACAAAGTTCATATTCTTTTAACGTATGGACTAATAAAATCCCATCAAAAACGCAAAAACAAAATGACAATCACGAGGAACAAAACAAAGCAGATTCATAAAGTCTGCCTTATGTGTTGAAAATGAACCTAGTGATAATAACTATAATATGTGCAACTATAATAATGGTAGGGTTTATTCTTTACCTCAAGTGGTACACTAGAAATAAAGATTGGAATAAACAAACAAAATGAAAGGGGGTATAATGATAAATGGGATTTAGAATAAAAAAAGCACCTGTAGCTAAACCAGAAACAAGTGAAGAACCAAAGATTGAGATTATAAGAGAATCTGGAATACCAGAAGAACCTAAAGAAGTTAAGGAAGAATCTGAAAAAGTTAAGGAAGTAAAGCAGAGAATCGTGGTTGTAAAGGAACTTCCATTACAACCTGTTAGAGAGGCTGTATTAGAGGATGGAACAAAGATTTACTACATTACAATGGAAGAAGCACTTACAGAAGTGATGAACCAGTAAAATGTTTGGGTTTAGTAAAGCATTTGCAATTTGTATATTCATCGCAGTTATTTTCTCATTTGGAATGAGAAATGCCTGGATGGGAGTTTGGATTGTGATAGGCTATGCTATTGTTAAAATAATATGGAACATACTAACAAAATAAGACAGGAAAGAATACAGATAGCAATGGTTATTGGAATCTACTTAGCAATTGCTTTATTATTAATAGCAATAATAGTTATCTTGAAAAATGTTAAAGAGATACAAACAGATCCAATAGTTTATGGTATTGAAAAGAAAGATTTTTTATTGTGTAGTTGTTATGATATGGAAGGGAATTCGTATGAGTATAACTCCGAAGGGATAATACCAAAAGCAGATTATGGTTGGAATATTAAATTAAGTGATTAGATAACTAAAAAACGAGGATGAAATCATTGGGCAGTCAGAAGTGTTAAAGTTTTTAGAAAAATGTGATAAACCACTAACTAGAAGGCAGATAGCTGAAGCTCTCAAAGAAGATGCTGTGAAGATTTCACATATTCTTGCAGATCTCCTAAGATGGTCTGAAATAGAGTTTATAGAATACTCTGGTCAGGAAGTTAAGGTCATGGCTGGTTATTCTCCTGGAAGAAGAACTAGGTTTTATTTTGTAAAGAAAGAGATAAAGGTAAAAAAGAAAAGTTAAAAATCAACGTCTGGGTTTAGATTTTCCTGCATTTTTTCTCCAAAGGTTTTTATGTCCTCTTCTGTTGGTTCAATTGCTTTTCCTTCATTCATTATAGGTTCCATAATGAATTTCCAGATAACAAAACTACCAACTAAGACTAAACCAATCCACCATGTGTTGTCTCCAATCATGGATCCAATACTCATTTTATTATTCTTCAATGCTTTCTTCTGGTTCTTGTGGTGCTTCTGTTTCTAGTTCTCCAACTGCTAATGATTCAAATTCCATCTGAGGGAATTCCATTAGAGGGAAATCCATCACCATTGTCCCCAATAGATTGTCCTGTTCCATCGTGTTCTTGTTCCTCCTTTTCATCTATATTAAAATTAAGGTACTCTGCCAACACGTTCAATACAAAGTTACTCATGCTCCTATTACTACTATAGGCCGCGTCCTGTATGGTATCTTTAAACTGTTTGTTGGGATAGATTGTTATCCTTATTTTCTTCATAGATTAGTAAGGTATTATGCCTTTATATACCTTCCGGTCACATCATCCATTCCCATCTTAAACAAATAATATAATATTAATCGAGCGCGAATCAGGAGAAATCAACTCTCAGAAATTTCAAATTTTGAGATGACATCACTCATGTTGCCAGAGGATGGTTTGAAGCCACAGTGCTTCAATGTCAATTTTCCTATCTCATCTTGTGGCATACCAAACTTATGATAGAGTAATGCCCAAGCTAAATCTCTTGCCTCTTTGGTTGAATCCTTTTTGTTTGTTTCCCTTTTTCTTAATGCTTCCATTTTCTTTTCACGATATTCTTGTTCATCAAAAGGATAAAAGTTATTAAACTTTCCTTGAAAATTGTAAGGATGTGCTTTATAGTTTAATTCTTTCTTTCCTTTAAGGTATAACTGTTTTTTATGTTTTCTACTATAGAACTTAAAATACCCTCTTTGGAATAAACCATCTTCACTTGTAACATAAAAAACGTCAATGAATAAGATAGATCTAGTAAGGGCAATGCCTTTTGGTAAGTCAAAAAATTCAGGGAGTACTAAAACATTTAAGAAATTATACTGCCCACATTCCCTAAGATAGTCTCTTACCGCTTTTAATTCTCTACTCATAGCTTTTGTACCTTCCATCGTTTCCCCTGCTTCATCATATCCCATAGGGCAATATTTAGATTTTTGACCAATGAGGTTACCTTGTTCTATTAATTTTTCCCACTGAAAAATAAGATTTTCATCTATACTAAAAGGTACTTTAATACCATAAACTTTTTCTATTTGGTATGCCCAGTAAGCCATTATTTGCATTTCCAATACAGATTTTCCTACACGTACTTCTCCACCACCAGAGATGATAATGGTAAAGTCCCAATCATTAACTATGTTCTTGAGAAGTATATCTAACTGACACTTAAGATTGTCATCCATATAAAATCCAGGTTCTTTCTGATATTTACGAGAACCTATAGGAAACCAATCTACGCAAACTCTTGCCATTATCTTTCCAATACAGCAAACCTTGGATCAGCTCGTGATGGTAGAAGCATATTTTTTTCCTGCATTTTTCCTCTCATTTTGATTTCTATTATATCTAAGAAGTATAATAATTGTTGCCTGTATCTTCTTCGATGACTCTTATTATTAAAGAGTGTATTAACATTATTAAATGTTGCGTTTTCTTTTGTTACTTGAGGTAATTTAGAAATATCAAGATCTGTTAAACTTTCACCAACTATTTCACTTTTTTCTTTATCATTTAATTTGATAGATAATTCTCTATATATTATTCTTAATACTTGAATCCATCTTTCTAAATCACCATTCATTGAATAATAGTTACAAAGATAAAGGAACTTACTAATCCTCTTGAGGTAATCCATTGCCATATTGAAAACAGATTCTTCAGAAGTATGTATCATATTATTATATATAACTAATGAGTTAAAAACATTTCTATTAAGGTAATGTATTTAATATATGTTTTCTTGTATTAATTATGGTAAGAACAAGACCAACCAGTAGATCTAATATGACTAGGATGCCAATAAGAAAAACTAAAACTTCAATATCTAAAAAATTTAAAAAAGATAAATCAAGATTAGATAGCCAATTGCAATCTATTATAGATCAACAAAATAAATTAAACATAGAGGAAAGAAATCTTTTAAATCGTACAAGACCAGAACCATTGACATTACTTAAACAAAGTAGTCTTGCTAAAGTTGTTGGAACTGGTGCTGTTAATTTAGAATTTAAAAGATTAAATAGAATTAAAAAAAGAGAAAGAGCTAGAACACTTCTTATATTTAAAAAGGCTAGAGAGAGTTTAGATAAAAAAAGACTTGAATTATTAAATAAGAAATCTAAAAGGATTAAATTAAGAGGTAGGACTTCTAAGAAGAAAAAGGTGAGATCTCCTTCAAGGATAGAAGTTGGATTGAGATATAGGATATAGATTATTAAGGTAATGTATTTAATATAGTAAATCTATAATTTAAGTATGGTGGAGCAAACCATAGAATTTCAAACGAGTAGGGGGGGGGATGCAGTCCAATTAACTTTGGCTGAGGCTAGGGAAGCAACCTTACTAGCAAACCAACAATTAAGGGGGGGTTCAGCAGTTTTCTTTGGTAGATCTGAAAAAGTTAGACGTGCTGGAGAGTTCTTAGTTGCCGAAGCTGAAAGGAGACAAGCTGTTTCTGTTCAAACTCCAGAAATCAGAGCTAGAACTATTGCTTCAATGTCGCCAGAATCTAGAGCAAAATTAGCAAAAGAATTAGATATTGGAAGTTTTGGTACAGGCATAGCTATTACTGGGAAAGAAGCCATTGCCCAAAGACAACGAGACATTGCTTCTGGTATAGTTCCAGGCTTTGAAACTTCTCGACCAACAGCATTAGGAAAAGAAATTATCCCTGGTGTTCCTATTTCTCCTGCACCACAACAACAACTAGCTCCTTCTCCACTATTAACAGTTGAAGCAGTAAAAGAAAGGCCTGGAATACCAGGAACTATTAGTAGGATAAAAACCTTTATTAGAGAAAAAGAAACAAGAGGGGTAAGAGGTGATATAACCTTTCCAGAGAGGGTGGGATTGTTTGCCACTAAATTATCACTCCCAATTTTGCAATTTCCTGGAAGAGTTTTTAGTTTAGGGAAGGGATTAGCAACAGAACCAATAAGAACTATCAAAGGAATTCCTTCAGGCTTTATAGCATCTGGAAAGCAGATTGGCTTAGAGCTAAAATCTCCAACACCAGAAACAGCTTTGGGAACATTGGGAGGAGAATTTATAATATTAAAAGGTACAGGAAAAGCAATTTCAGGTTTAGGAAAAAGTGCTGAACTAGCCTCTGCAAGATTTTCAACTAAGTTTGCTCCAATTAGTAAAGTTAAGGGAGGAACAGGCACAGGGATTAAGGGAGTAAAAACTTTTTTAGACCAACCTGTTGAGTTTTCAGTTGAAGGTCTTAGATCTTCTTTTAAGTTTATAGATGACATTCCTATCAGATCACAGTTTGATATTCCTTTTGCACCTTCCCCAATTAGTAAAGCTGCTGAAAGTGTTCCATTACAATTAGAAAGAGTTGGTAAGAAAGTGAGAGTAGTTACTGCTCAAACTGATTTTCCCTTTGGTCAAGAGCTAGAAAGGTTACTATTTTTTGATCCTAAAGGTAGATTAAGAACTTCACGATTAGGTATTGGAGCTCAAAAAGAAGCAGGACTTTTAGATATTCTTTCTGGGGAAGTAACATTTAGGAAAGGGAGACCACAAGCATTATTTGGGGAGTTTGATATTGCTACACCTCCCTCAGATATTCTAGCTAAATTAACATCAGGCAAAGCTCTAACTGAAGCAGAGTTAGTACGTTTTGGGAAGTTTGTAGAAACTCCAACTGGTAAGTTAAAACCAGTTCCACAATTTAGAGAAAGAGGTTTTGGAGCTGTTGAACCAGAAGTCGCTTTTGGAGCTGGTGAAATTCCTTTTAAGAAAGGTAAGAGAGCTATTACTATCATTGATAAAAGAAAAGTTGAGGTTATTGAAGTTGGAGTTAAACAATCAGGGAAAGAAACACAAAGAGCTTTAGAGAATATTAAGAAATCTTTAGGTAGAGAAGAATTAGGGGGAATAAAAACAAAGGCTATTGATAGTTTCAAACCAGACACTATAAAGGGAGCAAAGGATTTAGAAGGTTTTAAAACAAAAGGATTAGGAGGTTTAAGCCAAAAGGAAATTCAAGCTTCACTCAAAACAATCTCAAAAGAAACTGGGTTTAGTGTAAAAGAATTATCTTCTCAATTTTTCTCGCCTAAACCTTTTGTATCGTTACCAAAGCTAATAGGCTCTTCAGCTTTTTCATTATCAGGTCTCATAAGTAAAAGGGGAGTTAGTGGAAAGAAATCTTTTCCAGCTAGAAGTAAGTCATTAAAAACACCTAGATCTTCATTAGGTTTAGGTTTTTCACCATTCAAAGCATTGCCTGTTAAATCCCCATTTACATCACCATCTTTAATTTCTCCTCCAAGACTTCCTCCAAAAATCCCTCCACCAGGAATACCTATCCCCCAACTTGATGAAATCTTTGAAACTCCCTTTCCTCCTAAGAAGCCTCCTATAAGGCGACTATCTGACGAAGCTAAGAGAAAAAAGAAGAAGAGAAAGTTAAGAGGACGAGAACAACTCATTAGGCCAAGCTTTACAGGAATAATAACTGCAAAGGGTTTTGGTATTACTCCTGCTAGAGAATTTGAAAGAGCAGCTAAAGTTACCAAACTTGGAGGACTAGTTGATATTGGTATTAGTCCTGGAGCATTGAGAGGAACTAGAACAGGTTTAGTGCCAAATCAAAGAAAATCAAGAAGAGATTTTGGTTTTACGGATCTGTAGATATAATTTTTTTATCCCTACAATTATAAATATAACTAAACACCATAATATTAAAGTTCCGAGCAATTCTCCAAAAAAGCTTTCCCACATAAAAAACTCACTGGCTTTATAATAATACAAGAACCAAGCTAGTGTTAAAACATACAAGTACCATCTGGTAAATAACCATTTCAAATATTTTCCCATTTCCTTCTATTTCTTTTTTTTAATAAGTTCTTCAATAGCTAAATCAAAAACTCTTTGTGGTGAGACATTCTGCTCACTTAACCACTTAGATACACTCTTTGTAGTCTTAAGATTAATCCTTTCTGTTTTTGGTTCATCTTTTGTTTTTCTTACAACATCTTTTAATTCCATTTTTTCCTCCTGTATGTATTTATATATGTCTTAAGGACATACACCATACTATATAAATCTTCCTATTTTTAATAATAGAAATGTTTTTAACTAACATTTGATTAATCCACATATGGCAGGAGAGATTTCTGAAGCAGACTTGATTAGAGAACAACAACAAACTCAGATTGCTAATGATCCAAATGCTATGTATGCAGATGCAATGAGGGAAGAAAAGGTTACTAATATCTTACAACAAATTAATCCAGATAATCTATTAGCAGATATTGAACATAGAATTAGAGGAGAAAAAAAAGATTGGACAGGGGAGTGGGTTCCAATATCTAAATCAGGAGTAGTAGTATCTGAAGATTTGATTGCTCACTTTATTTCTTTCTTAGGTTCTATACTAAACCAAAATACTTCAATGAGTAATTTTTCCCCACAAGAAATTAATAACCTTATGGATTTAATTAGGAACTGGGTAAGGCAACATCTGGTTGTCAATGCAGAAGCATATGGTATTGCTGGACAATATAGTGAATATGATAGGATAGGTCATATAATATGTGCTACGTGTTTTACTGTTTTAAAGAGAGCCCAAAATGGACAAGAGTCTAGGAGGATATTCAAGATAATGAGATTAACAGAAACCAATAATCCAAGCAGGAATAAGGGAGGACTTATAGAAAACTTAAAGTTCTGGTAAAAATGGCAACAGATATAGGAAATGTTGTGAGTGGAGTTATCCCCCAGGGAAGTACAATTGGTTTCATGATGTTAATTGGAACTGTAATGGTTCTAATGCTTGTAATTGTCATATTTATTGGTTTTATTATATGGAATAAGAAACGTTGGAATTTAAATGTTGAGATTAAACTTCCAAGAAGTGATGGTCAGATTGTAAATGGAGAATGGGGGAAAGGTTATTTCAACACTAAAAGAGGAGTTGTATTTATCAAGAGACCAGGATTTATCTCACCTAAGATACCTTTGAAAATATTTGATCCAAAGAGGTATCTTCAAGGTGATAAACTAATTACAGTAGTACAATTATCACCATCAGACTATAGACCAATACTTCCTACTAGTTATCTTAACTATGAAGTAGAATATGAAGATGATAAAACAGGGGAAGTACATACTGTTAAAGAATCTGTATTAAATATTAAATGTGATACTGGACATTCTAAAGCTTGGGAACAAGCATTTGATGCAGCTTCTAGACAGGCTTATAGTCTAAAGAGTTTCCTACAACAATTCCAAACACCTATTGCTATTGCTATTGTTCTAGTAGCAGTTTTCGTGGGCTTCGCAGCGTTGTGGACGCAGATGCCTGGATAAAGGGAATGGACACGGATTCACTTAAAAATGAGAGACATAAACTTTCTACTGAATATAACTTTAAGAGATCTAAACTTACTAAACAAATTAATAAGATTAGGAGAGTAGAGTGTAAGGAATTTAGAAAACAGCATAAAGCTCTATTCTTAACTTTTGACTGTATAATAGTTATGTTGATATTATTTAATTTTGGTGCTTTATTCATTACAAATGCAATGGTAGTAAAATCTACCCCAGAAAAACAATTCCAAGAAGCAAACCCAATTGCTGCTGAGATACACGATTATGAACCACATCCAGAAGGAAAGACATTTATCAATACTATTGTATTCTTTATATTCATATGGAGTTTATTGACCTTTGCATATGTTGTAGTGAGAAATAAAGTTTCAAATGATAGGACTCTATACCCATTACTCTTTGTGATTATATTCTATCTCTTAGCTCTAACAACAGATTTTGTGAATAACTTAGGGTTTTACATAGGTACTAAATTATGGGGATTATAAATTGGGTAATGTATTTAATATAGCAAATCTATAAACTTTCAATGGGAAACAAAATACTAATCTTATTTCTCCTTGTATCTTTAATTACTTTTGTAAGTGCTCAACTACCAACGTGTAGTGATACTAATGAAATAGACATTAATGACATCCCTTGTGTTGGATTTACTATTGCTTTAAACTGTTCAGAAAATATAACAATATTCAATGCAACAGATGTAACAATAAATTATTCTATAAATATGTCTATCTTTACAGAGAATGTATATAACTTCACAGTCAATCTCTCTCGTGGGGGTTATGAATTTATTGATTGTGGGAACAACACAGCAACAATAATTGTTGGATTGTTTGAACAAGGTTATGGAATAAATCTATTTGGAATAATTTTCCCTTCTATATTTATTACAATGATCTCACTATTTGTATCAGGGAGGATGTTTAATAGATATAAAGAAGAAGATGAAGAGAATTATAATACTTTATCCAAAGATAATGATGAAGATTCTTTTGTTCCAAGGAATAGATTACTTCCTATTATCTTCATGCTCTTTGCATTTATACCAATGATATTTATGATTGGATTTGTTAACGCACACCTAGAAGAATATATTACAAGTGCTAATATAACAACTTTCTATGGTTCATTTTATGTTATGTTTTCTATACTATTCTATGGTGTGGCTTTAATTAGCTTTGTTGTCTGGTTAAGTTCATTTATTAAAATGAGAAGAGTAATGAGAGGTTTAGATGATATCGACTAATATACCAATAATAGAAGTAGACTATGGAATAGCAAATAACTTTGGAACATATATAGAAGTTAATAAGTATCTAAAGAAGTATCCTCATTTGTTCAATCCAGTAATAGAACATGAACTATCCCATACAGATAAAGTTATCTCTGCCCATGATTTAAAATTAGACTTCTATCAAAATAATAATATAAATAGTTGGGATATGCTTAAATTCATGTTTAAACATCCAAAGAGCTTTACTCAACTAGCCCCTTTCTACTGGACAAAGAAGAAGGGATTTGTATATGACCTCAACTTAATAGTAATGTATTTAATAATGATTGGGGTTTTTACTATAACCATCTACATTGGGAGTAATTATTTATGAAGAAAAAAGAACAGAAACAATGTGTGATTTGCAAACAACCTATATTAGAAGATAAAGACAAGTGGGTTAGACTAACTGATTTTGATTGTGGAACACAAACAGGAGAAGTATTTTATCATTATGAATGTTGGCACGAAAGATTCCAGATAACTAATTCTGAAAGGAAAAAACAGATGTATGTTCAAACAATGAATGCAATAAGGGGTATAAAAAATAATCTAGATAGAGGAGGAATATCTATAGTACAATGAAAAAGATATTTTTATTCCTACTTACTCTTATATTATTGCCTCTAGCCTCTGCATTGACTTCTGGAGAAGGTACAATAATATTTGGAGCTATTTTTTCAATGGGAGTAATTGTTATTTTCTTTTTAGCTCTTAGTATAATTGTTAAAAACAATCCAATGAAAGTGTTTTTTATGAGTATGTCTTTATTAACTATCCTTGCATCAGTTGGAATGGGAGTATCTGTGATGCAGGAATTCTTCTCAGATTTAACAAAAATAACTTCAACCTACGGTTCTTTTTATATTATGTTAGTAACTCTAACTGCTGGTGGTTTATTTGCTTTAATAATTTATTTAATCATCGTGGCCTTTAAATCTTTTAATGTTCATAGGGGATTAGTGGATGAAGATGAAGAGTATTAATTTCTATTAAAAAACATTTCTATTTAAGGTAATGTATTTAATATAGAAAAACTAATCTTTTAATATGAGTTCAAGGAAGGTTACAATTGCTGTAGATGAACAATTCTTTAAAAATATTTTTGAAAAGCAGAGAAAACAATTACAAAACCAACTTGGAATTATTAATTTATCCCAACCTAATTTTACAAAGATGATTAGAGGACTTAAAGTTATAGTTCCAAAAAAAGAGGTTTCTAATTTTAAAACAAAAAGGAAAAAAAGAAATGATATGCTTAAAATCTAAGAAGGGTGATTTGCCAGATATGTTGATTTTCTTAGTGACAATATTTGTATTTGCTATTGGATTACTTGTTCTAGCATTTGTTGTGCCGTCAATAGCAGATGGTTTAAGTGATGCTGGGTTAAATGAATCTTCAGGAGGATATGATGCAATAGATGAACTATCTGAATTAGGAGCAAATGGTTTACAAAAAGGTTTTTTCTTTTTATTTGTAGGGTTTATAATGAGTACAATGATTACTGCATTCTTAACAAGAACACATCCAATATTCTTATTTATGTATATCTTCTTCTTAGGAGTAACTCTATTCTTAGGAGGCTATCTTGGGAATGCCTTTGAGCAATTTGCATCAAGTCCTGTTCTTGTAGATACTCTAGGCTCCCAAGGTTTGATTTCAGTAGTAATGCAAAACATTGTAATAATAACATTAATTACAGGAGCCTTGTCAATAATTATAGTATTTGCTAAGTTCTCTAGTTTCTTTGGTGGAGCTAGACAGGGGGGATTATGATGAAAAATATACTTGGATTACAAGAATATAGGAGAATCTATTACCAGAAAAATAAAGAAAAAATAAAAGGTAAGGTTAGATTATGGATTAAAAATAAGATAAAAGAAGATCTAGATTTTGCAATAAGAACTAGATTAAGAAGAAGATTAAGTTATGCAATAAATCTATATTTAAAAGAAAGAAGATATCTTAAAAGTAGGGATTTTCATTTAGACTATGAAAATATAATACATCATCTAAAACCCTTTCCTAAATATATTAAAGATTACCATATAGATCATATTATCCCTCTATGCTCTTTTGATCTAACAAAAAAAGAGGAAATATTAAAAGCTTTTGCTCCAGAAAACCACCAATGGTTATTAATCAAAGAAAACCTTGTAAAAGGAGGTAAAATAGATTATGAAAAATAGAAACTTTTTATTATTTTTGTCAATTGTGTTTATACTTTTGTTTTGTGATGTAGTCCTTGCTGATTGGACAATCGACAACGTAAAATCATATGATAAAAAGATAGAAAAAATTACTATTTATAACTGGAATTTTATTGGAAAGATATTTGATATAAAACTTGCAGAATATAAATTAGATTATAATACTTATAAATGTCTAACTAATTGTGAAGCAAGAGGTACTGCTATTCTTTATACAAATGGGTATTTGTTTACAAATATGAAGTTTGAGGATTTAGGAGGAAAAGAAAAAGAGATTCCTTATACAATTTATTTAAATACTAACTTGAGTTACCAAGTGACTGTTAATGAGTATGGGAAGGAGATTTGCGAGGAGAAAGTAACAGCCAATGGTACTCAGGAGATTTGTGGAATGGAGTTGTTAGGGAATCATATAGAAACAATAGAGAGGTGGACTTATATACCTTATGAAGGGCAAATATTGAGTGAAGGTACTTATGAATGGAAACTTGAAGGTACTAAAAATATAGGGGAAGATATTGATTGGATAGGATCTGCTTTTGGTGAAGATTTATCAGAATGGGCTGTTTGGGCTGGTGGAGCAGCTTGGCAATATAAAAATTGTTTTACTGTAACTAATAATGATCCAATAGAACTGGCAAATGTTACTCTTAATAGAACTTTTGATACAGCAACATTAATAACTGCTGGTAAGATGGAATCTGGTTGTGAAGATTTAAGAGTAATTGATGATGACATTGGAGAAGAGATTGCTTTTAACTTTACAGATCAAACTTGTGATGATGCTAATACAGATATTTTCTTTAATGTTCCTAATTGGTCTGCTGGAGAAACACAATCTATCTGTTATTATTATGGAAACTCTGGAGCTTCTGGAGGCGGAGATGATTGGAGAAATGTTTATATGGAATATGATGATTTCAATGATGGCGATACTTTAGATACAAATAAGTGGGTTAGGAATGGAGCAAATATGATTGTAACTAATGGGGTTCTACAAATCTTTGGGACAACTGCTACTGATAATGTTACAAGTTTAAGAACCTGGAGTGAACCAATACAAATAGATGCTGACATCTTAATCAATTTTGCTGAATCAGATGGGGATTCAGCATACTTTTCACATGGAGAATTAGTTGATGATAACTATACTCAAATGATAGTCTCTGGATTTACTAATGAACACATGATTTTAATAAACAAGATAGATGGATCTATAAGCCAACAATTTAATCTTGGTACAATGGCAGATGACACAAGGTATAATATAACCTTAACAATAAATTCTACAACTTCTGAAGTATTCATTGATAGAGTATTAGATGTGCAAAATGTATCTAGATTGGAAACTGTTGATGCTAAACCTGTCCAGATATATCCATTTGACACTATAGATGTTAATGTAACAGAAATAATAATATCTAGATTTATTAGTGCAGAACCAACTTATTCTGCATTTGGAGGAGAAGAATCTACTTCAACACCAATGGAGGTTAATGTTACTTTAAATACACCAACAGATAACTCTAATACACAAAGTACCTCTGTCTTATTTAATGGAACTTTTATAGTTACTAATGGAAACTTTACTAATACGACAATCTTTGTATGGAGATCAGACGGAACAGAATTAGCAACAAATTTTACACTTATAAATGGAACAATAAACTCCACAAAATTAGCTATAAATAATCTATCTGTAGGAACTGGATTCCAGTGGAACTATTTTGCTTGTGCAAGAAATGTTACTTCTTCTATCTGTAAATTTGCAATAAGTAATTTTACTCTAGATGTGGTGCCATTTACTGAAGTTGCAACATCTTTTAATAGAGATATTGATGAAACTTCTAGACAATCATTTACATTAGATATAACAACACTACCTAGTATATTAACTGTTTCTTCAAAATTAAATTATAATAACACAAAACATAATGCAGATACAACTTGTACTAGTGGAAGTTGTATAATTTCAACAGATATAGATATTCCTTTAGTAAGTTCAGGAGAATCAGAAAATAAAAGCTTTTTTTGGGAAATAGCAGTATTTGATGGAACTAGTTCATTTAATTTTAATTCAACAACAAATCAACAAAATGTCTCAAGAATACATTTAGAAGAATGTAATGCAACATGGCCAACAGAAACTTTAAACTTCACAACATATGATGAACAAAATTTATCTAAATTAAATCCTTTTCAATTTGATGGTTTCTTTGATTACTGGCTAGGATTTGGAACAGTAAAAAGAAATAAATCTTTTAGTAAAAATGTAACAGAAATGACTTTATGCCTAGATCCTAATGTAACAATAAGTACAGATGCTATTATAAATTATGATGAAGTTGGTAATGGAACCCTCTATACTAATAGATTTTATTATTTTGATAATCACTCTATAAACAATGTCTCGCAAGAAATTAAAATGTACCTCTTAAAATCAGCATCATCTACCTCATTTATACTAAAAGTTCAGGATGAAAACTTACTGCCAGTTGTTGATGCAATTATAGAAATTCATAGATTCTATCCTGGGGAGGGGGTATTTAAGATAGTGCAAATAGCCAAGACAGATGATAATGGTAAATCAATTGGATTCTTTGAAACAGAAACAGTTGATTACAAGTTTATAATAAAAAAGTTAGGTGTTACACTCTTAGAAACAGGGCAACAAAAAGTTATTCCAGAAACATCTCCATTTACTTTAACTTTTAATATTGGAACAGATTTAGGTGAACCTTGGACTTCTCAAGATGAAATTGAAGATTTAGAATCTACTTTAACTTGGGATGAAGATACTGGAATTGTTACCTATACTTATATTGATTCTTCTGGAAGTTTTACTCAGGCAAGATTACTAGTACAAGAACAATCTCTAACAAATATTTCAGCATATAGAACTATCTGTAATGATACAGTAGCTATATCTTCTGCTACAATGACTTGTACTGTTGGAAATGATACTGGTTTTTATATAGCTAGTTCATTTATTACTCGTGCAGCAGAAGGCCTAGATTTACAAATTTCATTCAAGATAGAAGATTTTTCAAGTGTGGTAGGGATATTGGGCTTATTCTTTGGGTGGTTCTTAATACTTATAGCTTCATTTATGTTTAAATTTAATGAAATTGCAGGAATATGGTCAACTACAATTACTATTTTCCTAGTTAATCTCATGGGATTAGTTAACTTTGGAGCTGTATTTGTTAGTGCTATTATTGGGATTGCAATTATATTAACATGGGTGATGGAAAAATGATTAAAAAACCTTTTTTAACAAGAGACTTTGTAATTGCAGGAATACTCTTTAGTGGTTTGATTGCTTTATTTGTGTTAGCTATTGCTGGAATCCAGGATGAATATGATAGCACTTTATTAACTAATGAAGAATTTGCAGGTAAATATGATAAACTTACAGAACAAACAGAGAAGATAGAAACTGCTAGATCTGCTGCTGCTGCAGGAGAAGGTTTAAGTTTCGTTGGTACATTTGATGTAGCATTCCAGTCAACCTTTACAGTTATACAAATGGTATTTTCAACACTAAATTTATTTGGAGATATGACAGGAAGCTTTGCAGAAGACTTTGGATTTGATCCTACTGTAACAAGGATAGTATTTATAATAGGTCTTTCCATATTAGCTACAATAATAACATTTATCTGGATTAGTTCCATCAGCAGAGGACGATTATGATGGTATATAAATTAAATAAACGTCAAAAAGAACAAAGAGAAAGAGATGATTTAAGAACAAAAGAATTATTAGAAAAAGGATATAATGTCATTAGAATATGGGAAAATGAAATAAAGAAAATGAGTGTGGATGATTTCAAAAATAAATTAGAGGAGATAAATGTCTAATGGTTTTTAATAGTTCATACTATCCCATACCAACTCCCGAACAAACACGAGATCTCCTTAGTATTTTCCAGTTTGTATCAAACGATTTAACTGGAGGGTTATTCTTTCCTTTGATGATATTAGCCATATGGGTTGTCCAATTCATTGGAGTATTAGCAGAAGGACGACCAGCCTCAAGGGCTTGGGTTTATGCAAGTTTCACAGCAACTATCCTTTCTATCATGCTAGGACTTCTAGCACTCATTGAACAAAAATGGATCTATTTACTAGTAATTGCAGTTTCACTAGGAGCTTTCTGGATTAAATTAGCATCTGCGAAGTTGAGTTAACATGGAAAAAGAAAAGAAAAAATCTAAAACAAGTCTTGTAAGAGTATCTAATAATTTAATAGATTATATAAAATTTATAATAAAAAGATACAAAGAAGAATATGATATAAATATAAACTTTACTGAAGCTTCTAACCTTCTTGCTAAAAGGGCAGGAAAAGAAATATTATTTAAATAATACTTGTTAACACTTGTTAGCTAATGTTAACAACATAATTACTAATGTATGTATATTAATCTTTTTTAATATATTCTATGGAGATTGTCCATTTTGCAGATATGATTGAAAGGGGGTTAAGAAAATGAGATCTGTTTTAGCTAAGAAAGGAATACAATTAAACCAAGCTTTTGGAGCAGTATTAACACTAGTTCTTGTAGCTGTTTTAGTGATTATTGCTATCTTCTTATTTGTAACATTAAGTGCTAGTTTCGACACAGATAGTGCGGAGGCAAATGCATCTGATGATATGGTTGACGAATTTAGTGGATATACATCATTGATTGGTTTAGTAGGTACAATTATATTCTTAGGCTTAGTAATAGGTGTTCTTGTAGCATCTTTTGCATTCGGAGGTCGAAGAGTTTAATTAAACTCTAACTTGGAAGGGTAGCCCCTCCTTTCTAACTCAAAGGGGCATTAGGTATTTTATTATTTTTTATTATATTTGAATAAAAATATAGGTGTAAGGAGGTTAAAAATTATGGAAAGAAAGAAAGGAATACAACTAAATCAAGCATTTGGAGCAGTATTAACACTAGTTCTTGTAGCTGTTTTAGTGATTATTGCAATAGTTATATTTGTAAATCTTGGTGATAGTTTTGCTGCATCTGCTACTACTACTGGAAATGATACAATAACTCAAGCAGAATTTACTGCGGGAGGAGATAGTGTATTATTAGATAATACTAGTTTATGTGGTTCTAGTGATTTTGTTATTAGTACAGACGTAGTAAATGATTCTAGAGATGTAATTAATTCAGCAAATTATACTTTAACTACTGCTGGAGTGTTTACTAACCTAACAAGTGAATTTCCTAACTCTAATTGGCATGTAGAAACTACATCAACTTGGGGTTCAGAAGCTTGTACGGCAAGTGATGAATTTACATCAGAATTTGATAACTATACATCACTAGTAGGACTTGTAGGAACAATAATCTTCCTAGGATTAGTTATAGGGATTTTAGTTACCGCATTTGCATTCGGTGGAAGGAAAGAAGTTTAATCCTTCTACCATTTTTTTATTTTTTTATAGTAAGTAAAGGAATATAAAGATGGTAAAAAAAAGAAAATTCAAAGTACCAAAAGGGATACCTCTAAAGGCATTCGAGAATATGACAATAGAAGAGATACGTAAACTTAATAAACAATATAAAAAATTAATAAAAGGAGGTGAGAAATAATGCCAATACTTCAAACATTTAATAAAAAAACAAAAGCATGGGTGAAATTTAAGTTTACAAAAAAAGGAGTTAAATTCCTAGATGTTAAACAAAGAAACCCAACAAAACCTTTCAAAGGTATTAAAAAGGTTAAAAGGAGAATTTAAAATCGCAAGAAAGAAAAAAAACAAAGACCTATTTATAGACAAAATAGAGAATTGAAAGGAGGAAAGAAATAAAATCGCAATTCATAACAGCAATACAAAAACAAATGCTAAGAAGATGGCATCTAGATTTAGAAAAATGGGCTTTAACTCAACTGTTTTTAAGAAACAAGGTGGATATGGAATATCTGTAACTAGAAGTAAAAAGAAATAAAATGGCAAAAACAATTGCTCAAATAAGGAAAGAAATAGCATTGCAAAAAAAGAGACTTGCTAAAGAAACTAAAATTATAGAATCTATTGCAGAAAGGCAAAGACTTAGTAGAGAACTCTTCGCATTAAGAAATAGAAAAATTATTGGAGTTGGAGCAAAAGCAAAAAGATTATCTAAGAAATTTGGGAAAGGACTTTTAAAAGCTGGTCAGAAGGCAGCACCAGTAATACAAAAACAAGCTAGATTAATTAGAGAACAACAGCTAAGAGACGAGGCAATTGCTAAAGCAAGAGAGAAGAAAACAAAAGCCAAAACTCCAACTAAATCTCTTACCAAACTTGTTCCTGTAAAAAGTAAAGGTAAAAAAAAGTTATTTAAAAAAATTAAAATAAGAAGCATAACAAAGAAAACAAAGAAAAAAGAACCAAAAGCTCCAAGACTTTTTGAACCTCTTGACTTCTAACTTAATGGTAATGTATTTAATTTAAGTTTTCTACACTTTTACCATGGGAAGGGTAATATATTTATTAATAATTGTGTTTTTAATTTCTAGTGTTTCTGCAATCTCTTGGAGTGGGGGAACAACCTTTGAAGTTGGCGTTGGAAATCTCTCTGAATTAGATGATGTAAATAGCACTAGTGTTCTTGGAGCTAGTGATAATGACGTTCTAACTTGGAACTCTACCTTACAACAATGGACTGCCAAGATAGCTTCTGTTATTGGAGGTACTGGAGACTTTTCTTTTTCTGATTATCAAGATTCTTGGGATAAGAACTGGTCAGAAATGACAACAGATGATTTAACTGAAGGCACAACTAACTTATATGATAATGAAACATGGAATCAAACATTAGGAGATGAACTTTATGCACCAATAGGTTCTAGTAGTTCCATGAACTTAACTAATGTCGCATTCACAAACCAATCACAATCTTTTAATGGAACACAAACAATTAATGGTGCTTTAAATGTTTCAGGGAATATAACTGGAGAAAATATCACAACAAGAGGTTATTTTGAAGGACAACCTATTGATGGAAGTATTGGAAGTGGGATAATTAATGCTTCTAAAAATAAAATTCACTGTGGATGTATTAACGCTTCAAATGAGGGGGGGTTGGATGTTAAGTACCCAGATATGGAAATAAGAATATGGAATTATGGAGAATCAATTCATTGTACTATCACCGAAGATACTATAACAGTTCCAGATGAATCTCATCAAGTTTATTATGTTAACTCAACTTGTGATATTGCAAATGTCACATGGACAACTTATTTTGAACAAGACCTAAATCCACCTAATTTTGTGAGGATATTTGATGTATTTACAGCCGAAGGAATAATTGAATTAATAAAAGGTGGTTCTGTTTTAGGATTAGACTCAAAAAAATCAACATGGAGTAATGTAAATTGTGGAGGAGGCGGACATTTAGCTGTCTGTGATGGTATAGATGTAGAAGAAAATACATTTCCAGAAATAAATCAGACATTAGGCCACTATGATTATATTAAAACAATTGTTACATCACAAAAAAGAACAAGCACTTATCAGGGAATTCATTTAGTTCATCACATTGGAGGTGATTGGACTCATTCAAATAATACTGCTCTTAATTTAACATCGTGTGATGATGGAACAGATTTAATAGACTGTTCAGATAATAAAGTTAGAAGATATATTGTTTATTCTATTGGATGGGGGGCTAATACAAAAATACATCAATTAGCTCCATTAGATACTGAAACATATCTTAATTTAGGGGACTGCGTTGATCTAGAAAGTAATCCACAATCTCAAATTATTCCTTCACAAGAAGATGGAGTTGCTGTTATCCATCATATTTTTTGTGCAAAAAGAGATAGTGATGAATGGAGTGATGGAGCATGGGTTGATATTAGGTCTAATGGTGGTGGAGCTGGAGCTTCTCCAGACTTATCTATTTTTTTAACAACAGATGGCACAAGAAGTTTAACTGGAAATTGGAATGCTGGAGTTTGGAATATAACTGCAAATACTTTTTATGGATTATGGAATAATTCGGTGCTTTATTATTTAAGCACAGAAATTGTGAGTATGATTAATGGGAACTTTTCTTTATTAACCTCATCAGCAGAAGCTAACTATTCAGATTTACATAATTCAATTGTTGAAAATCGCACAGAAAGCGAGGCATGGATTAATACTTCTATATTACAAAATAGAAGTGAAATAGAATCAGATACTTTTGGTGCAGATGAAGGTAACTATTCATTAATAGTTGGAACAATAGAAGCAAACAAAACTTTAACAGACGAAAATCTCTCCAGACTACAGAGTGGTAAACAAGGTATAATAGATCAAAATCTAAATACAACAGATTCAATTACTTTTGGTAATTTAACAATAAGTGGGAATACTTTAATTAAAGGAAATTTAACTGTAATTGGAAATACATCTATACAAAATATTACCCAAGTTAATGTTAATGTAACCAATAGCATTGAACTAAATGGAACAACAATTCTAGACTGGAGAAATTTAGATGTTTTCTTTTGGTTGAGTGTAACAGTTAATTCTGCTATTTTTGGAAATACTTCTTCTTTAACTAGCCAAGCAAAATCTAATTATACAGAAATAAATATTAACTTAAACAATTCAATTGCAGGAAACATATCTGAAAATAATGCTTCGTGGACTTCCACATTTAACAAAACATATGATGATTATAAAACCAATGTTAGTCTTAACTATTCCCAATTGACATTCGATGAATGGGATGCCAGATGGACTGCAACATTTAATATAAGTTATGAAGATTTTTTAACTGCGTTAAATAGTTCTTTAAATAACTTAAATAATTCACTTAATAGTTCTGCAAATGTCGTCTTTGAAGAATTAAATGTAACTGATTTTTATTTACAAGGAGGGGATATTTGGATGGATAATGGGGATATACATAATATATCACAACTCAATTCGCTAGAAATTTGTATTAAAGATGATTGTAGAACTGCATGGCCTGCTGGTGCAGCAGGAGGAAACCCTTTTGACCAAGATTTAAATACCACCCAAAATGTAACTTTTGATAGATTAACTATTACTGGAATTAATGGAGTGGTAAATACAACAGCACTTACAGCACTTGGTTCTACATACTGGAAATGGGTTCAAGACTCTACAACAAGCTTGACAAATTATTGGTTAAATACAATTATTAGGGATGCAATAAATGGTAACTTTTCTTCATTGACTTCTTCAGCAGAACAAAATTATTCAATACTTAATATAAATATAAATAATGCAATAAGCCAAAACATAACAGATTTAAATAACACAGTTGTTCACACTTCAACTGATGAAACAATTGACGGAGTAAAAACATTTAGTGAATTTCCTCAAAAAAGTGGGAGCTTGACTCCATCTATAAATGAAGAATTTGTAACTAAAGGCTATGTTGATCCATTAGTAACTGGAGCTTCAGTTAGAGAATCATGTCAAGTTGCTACTGTTTTTAATATCACTTTAAACCAGACACAAGATATTGATGGAGTCACAGTTATTGTTGGAGATAGAGTTTTAGTAAAAAATCAGACAGAACCAAGATGGAATGGAATATATGTTGTAACAAATAATAACTGGACAAGAGCAGAAGATTTTGATAGTAATGAAACAGAAATTGTTGCAGGAGCATATACTGCAATTATTTTAGGAAATAGTTTTAATAATACTTTGTGGATTATGCACACTCCAGGACAAATTATTTTAAACACAACTGATTTAAATTGGTCACTACTTTCAAAACCAACAACCTATGAAGGAGGAGATGGAATAAATATAGATGGGACAATAGCAGTTGATTTAAAAGCAAATACTGGTTTAGATTTTGATACTAGTAAACTAACTTTAAGTACAAATACCACTGATTTCTCGATTGTTGCTGGAGCATTAACTATCGCAAAAACAATTATTTCAACTATAACTAGGGGTGATTCAAGTATTATTATAACAGGTACAGATTTAGATCCAATAATACAAATCAATGAAACTTGGATTAATAAAACAATAGATGCTCGTGGGGTGGAAAGTAGTGACGGAAATTTAGTTAATTATACCCATGAAGTATTTGAAGCATATAATAATGTTGAATTAACAATAACAACTGCAAGGCAGGAAGTTCCGTTTGCTTCTGAAAAAACAACCTCTCCATTTTATACACATAGTGCAGTTACTAATAATGGACAAGTTACTATCAATGTTGGTGGGAAATACAAAATCTCTTCTGGAGTTAGTTTTTATATTACTGGAACTGGTTCTGGAAAAGGAGATGCTATTGAAATTAATTTACAAAAAGATACTGGATTAGGATTCAATGATATAGAAGGTTCTAGATCAAGAGAATTGCTTTCTGAAGATTATATAACTTCTGGTGCAGATACAAGTTTTGAAACTTTTGAAACTTTAAGTGAAGGAGATATAATCAGAGTAACAGCTCACAAAAAAGGGGGTATCCCAATAAATGTTTTAGATAAATCTTCATTTATCTTAATTGAATACACAAATGTTTCTGGTACTGCTGGACAGATTACTTATATTAATAATATTACAGGAATTGCCAATGACACAAATGTAAATTTAACTTCAATTTTATCTGGAAATATTTTGCCAAGGATTGATTCTTTTTTTAATCTAGGTTCAGATACTTTTAAATGGCTTACTGGTTTTTTTCAGAATATAGAAGTTTCAGGAAATGCAACAATTAATGGAAGCTTATGGGGAAGAGATGATACATCAGATGATATATTGCTTTGTAAATTTAATCAAGGAACAACCTGTGCTAATGGCGAGACTGGAACTTTAACGACTGGGAAAATAAAAGGAATATGGCATCTGGAAGAAGGAACTGGAACTAACTTAGATGATGAAGGTGGAAACTCTTATGATTTAACAACCGTAAACACACCTACTTGGACATCCGACGGCAAACATGGTTCTGCTCTTGATTTTGAAGATAGTAGTTCAGAATATGCTTATAGGACAGCTTCAACAATTGGACTTAATGAAGTAACGTGGGGTGCTTGGGTGAAAGCTGAAAGTGTAGATGCTACCTCAATGGATATTGTAGCAAATGGTTTTCCTTTTAGAGTGAAAATGGATGATACTTCATTTTCAGCAGCAGCCAATACAGATGGTGGAGGAATACAATCAGTAACTTGGTCAACAACACCTTCAACAGGAACTTGGTATTTTGTTGTTGCAACTTTAAGCCAGAGCAATCAAAGATTAAGAATTTATGTTGATGGTGATTTAAAAGATACAAATACAGATGCTT
>JAFCGI010000047.1 GCA_017608235.1 Candidatus Pacearchaeota archaeon | reverse complement strand
CTACGAACTACTCTTGTGGGCTTAACATATCGTCACAGTACCTTTTTTATTTATCTTCTTCTTGTGTTATAGTCATCCCATCTATCCATGATGTTCTTGGTATTAATATATTATCTGGCTTTATTTTATTAATAAGAATATTTATATCACTCTCTCTTGTAGCTCTCAACTCCTTATCCTGACTAATAATCATATCAAGCATTACTCTATTCACTACTATGTCTGGTGTTCTATCATCTTCTAGTATGTTTAATAGATTACTCAATGCGTTACTATGCTTTCTGCTTGATGTTGCTCTAAGTCTATCTATTAGCTCTATTCTATATATATTCATTCTATCATCCCTTCAATCAATTTATCTAATCTCTTAAAATCTTTGAGCACTAATCCATAATCATAATGCGGTTGATACATTCTTATTGATTTATCTATATTGTATCGTTCACCATCTTTATTTACACATTGTGAACAACAAGTTGGCTTTTTCATTTTGCATCCCTTTTATCTTCTCCAAATAATAACCCATCCAATAACTCTTTTAAATCAACATAGCTAAATTGTCTTAACCATTCTTCTTCTTGTGTGAATTGCTCTAATAATACTGATATTATTTGTTCTCTTTGTATATGTAGTTTTAGATTATTAAAGTCTCTTAGTGCTGCTTTCCATCTTTTTATAAATCTGACATCATTCTTTTTAACTTGCTTTTCAAAGTGCTCGATCAAACTGTTTAAGTCATAGTGTTGAATAGCTCTTATTTCTTGACTTCCTCTTCTCTTTTTTGGTGTATCAATTGTTAATGTTTTTGATTTGGTTTTTTTTGCATAAGAATGTGCCGATTGCATTAATGCATTAATTCTTGATTGATCTTCTAATACTTGTTTTAAATCGTATCTGTTGAATGATATGATTATGTTTTGTTCTTTCATTTTTCTACCTTTATCGTTTTTAAATCAAAACTTTTGCATTCTTTCACTTCATTTGGTATTGTATCAACGGGCAATCTACTATTATTTTTATCATAATACGTTTGCAATGTATCTTTTGATTGTAGTATGTTATTCATTGGTTACTCTTGTATTATATTTTTTGCTTTACAAATTTCTCTATATTTATCGTCTGTTTCTTTTTGCTTAAAATTCCCAAACTCTTCGTACCATCTACTAAACCATGAATTTGTTTTAAGCATTACTTTGTAATACATTCTGCCATTTACAAGTTCCATTTCTTTTTTAATTTTAGCAGTCATCACTATCTCCTATTTTTGAACTATTTCCAGAATGGAAAGAGTTGGATTTCTCCTGTATTCCTGTTACTTTAAATGTTCTCTCTTTATTCCAATTATTATATCTTGCCATATCTTTACACATTTATTTTCCCTCTAAATCTTCAATAGTTTCTAGCACTACAACTATTTCATGTTCTAATGCTGAAAGGTCTAATTTAAGTCCACCAACTTTGTTTAATGCTGAAAGGTCTAATTTAAGTCCACCAACTTTGTTTAACTCTCTCATCACTTTCAAATTACATTCCATTGCTTGTAGTTGAAACATTAGTATTTTTAAGTATCTTTTTTGTTGCTCTTGTTTTTCTTTTTCTTTTTCTCTCTTGTTTTTAAAGTGTGCTTGTTTAGCTAGAATTGGCTCTATGTTCTCATGACAATCTTTTTCAAATTCTCGTTTTTCTGCATTTGCTTCATCTGTTGTTTTTGTTGAGTGTGTTTTGTGAATGTTCATTTATTTTTCCTTAAAATTGAATAGTTGAATAACCATTCTTTAAATCTTCACATACTTTTAATAAGTCTGCACCTTTGAATTCGTAGCTATTGTTTTTGTCTTTATATATCGTTTCTATTTTATAGAATTGATAACCGCAATTAACCATTATTTCTTTTCTTGCTTTTACATATTCGGACATAAAATATTCTTTTGCACCGCCTTTTCCGATAATTCTATCTTGAATATCAGTTCCAGCTAGTCTAAGGTCGCTTATTCTATTTCTGCAACTCGTTCCGTATCTCGGAATGTCTTTAACCATATTAACTGTTAAACCTAGTTTTAAGTCGTGTAATATTCTTTGCGTTTGGTTCATCTGGCTATCCTCTTTTAATGTTTTGCATATCTTTTATACTATCTGTAAATATCTCAACAATTTCAGCTTTAAATGTTTCTAATGCTTGTTTTGTTTCGATATATCTTTGTTGCTTGTTTAGTTCTATTATATTTATCATCTTTAAGCCCTTTTTATGTTTTGTTATTAGCATTGTAGTATTTCTAACCTTAAAGAAACCTATATAACATTATATATTTATCTATAAGGTTATATAAAGGTAAATAATCCTATAATTTTGAAGATTTAATTTTATAGGAGTTGAATTATGAATGTGTGTTTTAGAAAAGTAAAGTATTATATTAATAGATTAGGGACTTCTTTTTATAAGTTGTCTTTGAAAGTATTATGATGATTATTATAGCTTTGGTTGGATTGTTATTGTTTGGAACTCTCTTTATGTTTAGAGAAGTTGCTTAATTAGATTATTAAAATAAAAAGTGAGTATATTATGAAAGTAGAAACAAAATATGATATTGGAAAAAGTCTTTTCTTTTTAAACAAAGATAAAAAGATAAAATCAGATGTAGTTGTTAGTATTGCAATATTTGTAAGTGATGAACATAGAGTATCTTATACTATGGGTGAAATATATGTTGGAGAAAGTATTTATGAGAATGAATTATTTGCAACAAAAGAAGATTTACTTAAATCTCTTGAAGATTAGGGGAGAAAAATAAAATGGAAATAGCATTATTAGAAAAAAAGAAAAGCATAAAACAATTAGTTGGTAGAGATATACATGAATCTATCCAAGACTTTATCGAAAAAGAATTATCAAAAGATGAATATAATTTTATTGTAACTGCTGATAATCTCTCATTTGCCAAAAATAAAATGGCAGATTTAAATAAGAGTATTAAATTTATTGATACATTTCGCAAAGATAAAGTTAATTCAGAAAGTCTTGATATTGATACATTTAAAGATTATGTAAAAGGTTATATTGAGCCTTTTAATGTGAAAAGAGAAGAAATTAAAAAAGATGTTGAAGTTTTTGAGCGTGAGACTAAAGCTAGTATCACTAAAGAGTTATCTTTATATAGTCAAGAACTTTTAGAAGCTCAAAACATAAGAGATAATTTTATTGATGTTGATATTATTGATCTTATTGTTCTTGGTTCTGTTACTCCAAAAGGTGCATTAACTAAAAAAGCTAAAGATGTAGTTGAAAGTCGTGTTATGGTTTGCAAATCTAAGCAAGATAAATATGATATGCGATTGATGCAATTAGAAAATCTATCGTTTAAGTCTGGATTAGAAGCACCGCTAACGATAACACATATACAAGGGATTATTTATATCGATGATGATAATGTATATAATGATAATTTGCAAGGGCTTATATCGTCCGAGATTGAACGTCAAGAGACTACTAAAGCTGCTCTTACTAGAGATATAGAAGAACAAGCTCAAAGAGATGCACGTCAAGAAGTATTAGATGGTCAAAATCGAATTAATTCTATATTTAATGGTATTGCTAATGATAACTCACTTTCTATTGATGAAAAGATTGAAAGAGCTTCTAATTATGATTTTAAGCAATTTGCACAACTTGAAGAATTTGCTCGTGCTAAATCTCAATCTGTTGTTTCTGAGTTAAATAATTTTAAAAATG
>JAFCGI010000001.1 GCA_017608235.1 Candidatus Pacearchaeota archaeon | reverse complement strand
TTTCAGAACCCAGAAAATAGAGCTATTATCTAGAATAACTGGGTATAATTCTGGAATAAAAGTCAATATGAATTATTCTCTCAGCCAATATTGGCTGAGGATTTCGACAGAGCCCCTAGATAATATAGAGCTATATTCTTATCATTATATATAATAAAAAGCATTATAAACAAAGATTGATAATTATAAAAACAAGACCTAAACCATAAAAGAGGGAGGAAAATGGTTACAAAAGATCATCTTAAACATGAGTATCCTTTACTGCTATTCGGCTTAGCAGCGCTTGGAATCACAATTGAACGACTTCTTGCATTAAATATGGATATTGCTTTTGCATTTGCAGCAGCATTAATGCTTTTGGCAAGTGCTGTAGTAACACTAGCAATAGTTCACTATTGGAGATTTCATACAAAATAACTCTAACCAAGAACTCTAATCAAGAAATATGGACAAACCAAAATATAAAGATATACATGGAATAGGTAAGGAAACAGAAAAAAAACTACATGAAGCACTTGAAAGTGGAAAGATCAAACATGAAGAAATTCTTGAAAAAAACCTAGAAGAGCTTAGAAAATATTTAAAAGATTCCATAGGAACTCTACATAAGAGTGTAGGTGGTAAAGAATTACGCGAACTCCAACTAAAATCTAGGAATTTCTTGGATGATAATAAAAAATCATGGGAAGGAATTAATTGGAAATTATTAACTGACTCTGAAAAATCAAATAAAAAATTAAGGAAACAATTAGAAAGTTTCAATAGAAATGGACTTGCAGCTATAGCTAAAGAGGTTAGAGATGCTAAGGAATTTAATAATGAATTAAAAGATCTCGGCTTAGTTTTAGATGATAGTACAGTTCATAAACTTTTTGAATACTTTAAAAAGGCAAGAGAGTCTTGGAAAGGCATAACAAATGTTTCTGGTGTAACTGGAGATATAAAAGATGCTCTAGAACACATGCACAAAGATGAAGCAAAAGAACTCGCACTAGAATCTAAAAATCTTGCTGAATTTAAGAGAAAATTAGATGAAAACCATGATCTAATAATTACTAAGGATGAAATTACTAAAAATCTATTTAACCATCTTAAAGAAGACGCTTCTGCTGCAGCCCTTGGTTCACTTATGAAACAATTAGAAAAACTCGAAAAAGAAAATAAAAGTATACGCAAACAAGAAGAAGCTAAACTTAAAGAAGCAGAAACTTCTACTGAAAAAGAACTAGCTGAAAAAGAACCATCTAAAGAAAAAACAGCTGAAAAAGAACTAGCTGAAAAAAAGAAAGAAGTACCAATAGAGGGAGAAGAAAAAGTAGCAAAAGGACTAGAACAAGATATAGAAATAATAAAGGCCTATACTAAAGAAAAAAAGCCAAGAAAGATTCTAGGTGCCTTAAGCAGCGCTGGCAAAAGAATAGGTCAGACTAGAGCAAAGAGAAAAGAACAAAAACTAAAAAAAGCAGAACTGAAAGCTAAACAAAAGCATTGGAAAGCATCAGAAAAAATAGAAGCACAAAAGGTCAAAAGATCTCATGCTATTGTTAATATAATTCTAATAATCCTAATCATAATGGGTGGTGGATTCTATTATAGTAAGAACAGAGTACTCCAACAACAAACAGAAATGTTTGCTGCAGAAGCAGATGTATCCATATTCAACAACATCAGGCCATTCATAAACTTACTTAAATCTAACATCTTTGTAGCTGCACTTTTAGGAGATCCTACTACTATAGAAGAAAAAGTAGCAACAAAACAATATCGGGGAAAGTATGATATAAACTATGATGCAGAAGTAACTATCGAAAAAATAGCACCAGCAAGTTCTAAATTCAAACCAGAAGAAGATGTAACAATCATTGGAACCATAATTGCAAAAAATGCAATGAGAGACCAAGTTCTAACATTAAACATGACTGCTTGCACAAACCCATCAATAATACCTATAGAATTATGTGGCAGAGATAACTCAAGAATTTGTACTTGTACTCCTGGAGACCTTTCCATTCCTAAAAATAAAAAAATAAGAAAAACTATTGAATGTAACTGCGGAAATTTCAAAGATGAAATCGGAAAAAAATTAGGAATCCCAGTAAAAGTCGGAGTTGGAATTAATTATGAATTTTATGTGCAAGGCTGGAAGTTCATTTATGTGATAGATGATTTCACAGTAGATACTTCTAAAAATAATTATGATATTAATGAATTAGCTTCACGAGGAATAACCAAAACTCAAGATGAACTTAAATCTGTTTTCAGTCCATCTGAAGGTAGTGCAACACTAGGCATAGAAGCTGACTTCTCTTATCCTAATGTAATAAAAGCACAAACCCAAGAGGAAATAAAAAATGGAGAGAAATATAGAATGAAAATAGTCATAAAACCAAAAATCACAGATAAAGGCGACTTAAGAATCAAAAAATTAAAAGCATATCTGCCTGCATCTATAACTGTTTTAACAAATGATTATTTTGATTCATCTCTTTGTACTTTAGAAGGTTCAGAAAAAATATGTCCTTTAGAAGCAGACAAACTAGACAGGACTGTATTCTACCTAGACTACCAAGTACCAGAATTTGAATACTTATCTGGTGGAAGAAAAACAAATGAATTCAAGGTAGATGTAATTGCAAATTATGAATATTACACAACTGAAGCACTAGTTGCTCAGATAAGCACAATATAAAATGGCAATAAAACAAAAACTAACAATAGCAACTTTATTCGTAACAATAATTTTATTTAGTGGCTGTGTTTCAGAAACTCAAGACTTAGAAGTTGGTGCTTTTGTAGGAGGTTCAGAAGGACTATCTGTTTATTTTAAAGCAGGAAGTCCTCCAAATGAGATATTTGAAACTGCAGAATTCCCAATAATACTTAACATAGAAAATAAAGGTGAAACTGACATAACTCAAGACAAACCTGCAACAATCTATATTGAAGGCATAGATGTTAGCGAAACTGGATTTGATATAGTAGACATTAATGATGCTCCAATAACAGATGCTCCAAATAAAATATATAAACTTAAAGGAATAGAAAAAATAGGAAATCAAATAATTCCTGGAGAAAAAACAGAACTTATTTTCAAAAGCAAGGGATTCAAAGGCAGCCTTAGCGGAGACTATAAACCTACAATCATAGGCAGAATCTGTTATCCATATGAAACAAAAGCAATAACAAGAGCTTGTGTAAAACAAAACCTTCTAAATCAGGGATTCAAAAACAAGTGCGAAGTAACTGGAGTAAAGGAAACATATGTATCTGGAGCACCAATTCAAATAACTCATGTAGAACAAATACCTTTAAGCAAAACAAAATATGGATTCTTCATACAACTAGAAAATCAAGGATCTGGAACTCCCTATCTTCCAGGAACAGATTGTTCTGGAGATAACAATATAATAAAAATAAAAGACATAGAACTTGAAGGCAAAAAAGGTAGTTGTACTATAGATGAATTATATTTTGAAGATAATAAAGCAAAAGTCCTATGTGAAGTAGATCTTACTCAAGAAGTAACAGAATATAAAGGTTTTCTTAAAATAAATCTAGAATATGAATATTCCCAATCCACTTCTAGAGAATTTACTGTGCTAAGCATCCCAGGTTAACTTTTAACCAATTAATTTCTAATTATTTTTAATTAATTCCATTTTTAATAATTCCAAATATTTAACTAAAGTTTAATAGCAAACCTAACTTTAAGATCTTTTTTAATAACATTTCCAGTATTGCTATATACATAGAAATTCTCAGGCAATGATTCTTTAGATGCTGCCACATCAAACAATAAATATCTTCCCCCTTGACTATCTATATACCTTAAAACTTTCCAACTAGATCCTAAATCATCATCACAACTCTCAACTTCTGAATAACAATTCTCAAAGTTTATTCCTTTTGCTTTTGCTATAACACTATTAAACTTCTGCAAAATATCATAATCAATATCTGTCTTAAAATAAGGATCTACAAAATATGAAAAGCTTTCATTAACGTCAGTAATTCTATAATCTGCAATTGACTTTCCCTGAATGCTTATAGGATCAATCCCTATATTATAATTAAAACTAACTTTATCATCCAAGCCATTATCAGCATCTGCCCATAGATCTTTCTTAAATTTTGTAAGATAACTTTCAAAACTAGATTTATAATATCTTGAAAAACTATCTTCTAATCTAGTTTCATCAGGATAACATTCACTTCCTAAAGATTTCCAAGCAACATAAATCCCCTTACTAGTATTAATAACTCCACAACTAGTATCTGCACAATTAGTGCCTTCCTGGCAATAATAACCTCCCCTTTGACTTACATCATATATTGCCTGATGTCCTGCATAGAGTGAAGAAGATCTAATAAATGTCCTTGCATGTTCTGCATAAGCATAAGTCTCTAACATATTTTTTTGTGTACTTCCCAAATATACAGTTTTTTGTATTGGTACCACTTGTGCTTGTAATACAAACCAGAGAATAGCTAACATCATAATAGTAGTAAGTATAGCTAATTGTCCTTTCTTTCCAGTCTTTTTCAAAAATATCAAATCTTTCATACTTTTTGTTTAAAGTTCAATACCAAATAACAAGCTTCATGCTTATTACATGGCAAAGGAATTCTAGTTGTACATTCTTCAAACTTATCCTTATTATTAAACTGCCCAGAACTTACAGAAAAAACATCCTTAGCCTCATAATCCGTTATAGATAAAGTCCAGGGCTTATCTCCATATACTTCATTCAAAAGATTTTTTGCATCTTTCTTAAATTCAGCAAAATCATTCTCAATATAAGATTCAACTATAAGATCCCTAAATATTATATCTTGATCGTTCTTGGAATTAACAAAACCCATTAAATTATTATTACATGCAAACACAGCATTCTCTGCTTTTATTGTAGCATCTACAGCAATAACAAGATCTCCTCCAAAAAGCATTAACACAGAAAAAAGTACAATATACAATACTGTAGCTATAGCTACCTCAACCATATATTCTCCTTGTGCTTTCTTGCCTTTTATTCTCATCATTCGCCTTTATAATTACTGCATACAGTAACCACTCCCTCTTCTAAAACTCCTCCAGAATCTATCAAAACCAAATATCTAGACTTTCTTTCCCAGTCTTTATTACATCCTTTCAAAATCTCTTTTCCATCTATTATTCTTACGCTAACATCATAATCCATCCTTGACGGCTGAACACAATCTCTAAATCTACTTTTAGTAATTCTATTTATATTCAGGACTCCTGGCTTAACATAACTTCCCTGAACTCCATCATAAATATAAGTTTCACTGCTAGCAAAACAATCAGTTGTATAAATAACTCTGGCAGCTAAGTTATTATGTCTAAGATTATGAAGTCTATATGTTGAGAATATCTCTACATTATCCAGAAATCCCACCATCATTACAATATTAAATATAAGTAATATAACTACAAAAATAGTATAAATTATAGCTCTAGGATGTTCCATTCCTTTCCTGCCTTTCAACAACATTAAACTTTTCATAAACTTAAAAACTTTCATTCGCCAGTTTCTCTATAGAAAGAATGCTTTCTATAACTAATTATAGTGCCTCCTGTTTCCGGATTTATTGTTTTATTAACATCAATTCTTGCTGGAAATTGATAATAATGATATTCATCATATGGAAATATATCAGCATTATAAAAATAATTCATTGTCCATTCTGGACCAGCCATATATATGCCTATTATAAAAAAATGATATGCTAAATAACATCCTACTCCTTTAAAAAATCCTGCACGTAATCCAGAAAAAAATCTTTTTATTCTAAAAATTCTACTCTTTCCTTCTCCTGTTTTTTCTAAAGCTGAAGAAAGTAACCAAGCAGGACAAACATAAGAAAATGAACTAATAACACTAGTAGTTATCCACCAAATACCACTTAGCCACACTCCAATATCTGATAATAAAATTCCTGGACTAGCTTCATCCAACTCTGAATTAGCATTAGATCCAAAAAAATGTCCTGTTGTGGAACTTATAAATCTATTTGGAGTATCTCCACCAAGCTCAAGACAACCCTTATCTCCTCGGTTTTCATAATCATGCGAGGATGTGCCTCCTGTATTTTTCAAGAATTTATTAGTTCTTTTTGATGAGGGCAAAGCATCTTTTAACCATTTATCAAAATTTGTTGTAGGTAACCAATCTCCTTCATCCCAGAAAATTTTGAATTCTGTATCTGAATCATAACTAAACTCTGATTTACAATTCGGAGGATCTGCATATATTTTCTCTACATTACCTCCAATAGTATAACAAACCACAGTATCTCTAATATCCCTAGATGCTGCATGTGAATCTAAATTTGTAAGAACTGTAATTCCAAAAGATGATATTGATGCTCCATATATCATTCTCAAAATAATTCCTACACCAGTAGCCCAACAAGTCCAACCTGTTACTTTTATTGCTGCTGAAATAGGATCAACTGCTGGATTATGACGTAATTCAGAACAAAAATAAAGAGGAATTAATGCTGTAAGCCATAAATATGGTTCTTCCATAGTTGTTGCATACAAACCAAATATGCCTTCATGTATAGCAGCCCCTGCATCTGCATTACCTTTTTCTTCTTCTCTTTCAAATGATTCCATATTCTGAGCAGCTCTCTCTCGCCTAAATTGTTCTCTAGATTCCTTAGCATTTTGATCTAAATGAGTAATTGCAGTAGCAGTTACAGTCCTTCTAAAAATCTCACTAAACATCTCAACCTGAGTCAAAGAAGATACACAAATTTTTTTCTTATCTGCACTTATCAAAAAAGATCCATACACAGGCAAGCCATACTTATTCTTAGGCACATCATAACTCCAAATTACATTCTCAGGCGCAGAATAAACTGTATCTATTCCAGTTCCAGTCTCTTTAACTGATACAGTAACATCAGTCATTATCTTACCAAGAACAACTGCATCAGCAATAACCCAAGTCATAATTATAGTTAGAATCATCAGTACACCAAAACCTACAGCTAGTGTAGGACTTACAACTCCTTTCTTCCCAGGTTTCTTAAATTTCATAATTTAATATAAATAATAAAACAAACTAACAAGCTATTATTTTAGGTCCTAATTCAAAATGAGGTGCGTTAGGCAAATCATCTCCACCACTCTTATCACAAAGGCACCAATCACCTTTAGCCCATGTTTCACCAGTAAAATTTATTAGCATTTTATCTATATCTTTACTGCATCTAGTATGCATTCCAGCAGTATCACACTGTGCTCCATATTTACTTGGACAACAAACAACATCTCTATAACTATAATATTTATATTTAGGGCAATCTTTCCAATTACTAGATTTACATTTTACTGAAGCCTCCTCTTCAGAAACCCATTCTTTATAATCACTATGTGAATTTTCATAAGGCAAACTAGCAACAACTTCACCATTACTCTTAGCTACCTCTAAATAAAATCTTTGCTCAGATGGCTTAAAAACAGAATACAAACTATATCCAATAGGTATATTTATTTTAACATCATCACACCAATTATATGCACCAACATCATTTATAGCATCATAAATATCATATGCAGTAGCAATTGCCTTTTGTTCTGGTGTAGAAAAGCCACCAATATATGCACTAAGAATAAAAAAACCAAATACAAGAAATATAACAGCTTCTATTAAAGCAATAATACCTTTAGGAAATATACTTTCTCCATTACCTTTCTTACCAAATTTAAACAACATAACCACTCCTATAACAGCTGAAAAACACTAGTATTTGTTTCAGAAACAACTTCTTCACCAATATTAGAAAAAATACTAGTCAAGCTCTCATACTGTCCAGTATAAAACATTAAAACTAGAAGCAAAAATACAAGCACAATAATAACTATAACAACTACATTAAAACTTAATTCAAATCCTTTCTTTGTGGCCATTGCTCCCCTTTAAAAACTTACAAAGATCCCATTTAAATATTTCTAATAATCCTTTATTCTGTCTTAAACTCATAAGATTCTCTTTCTGCTATTTCTCCACCTTCCTCAGTTACTAAAACTCCCTTACTATGACGAAAACTACATTGCGTGCTAGTGCTAAATAAAGGATCACAATAACTAATAAATAACACAGAGCCATGCCCTATTTTCAAATTAGCTCCAAATGAAAAATCATTACTGGTTCCACAACCTTCTGCTGCATTTCCAATAACATCACAATACTCCTTATTAGTCCCTGAAAACTTCATATTTTTTACAGTATGAATAAAACTATCCTCATCAAAAGAATCTTTTAAATCTATATTTTCATAATCAATTCCTAATATATCTGTTAAATTCTCTAATTCTTCTTCTGTAAGATCTTCTCCAGGTGCTATATTCTCATCTTTTTTTACTTCTTCTATTGCAGCTCTCTCTGCTTCAGTAAGATTTTTCTCAATCATCCACCATTCTTCTGCAGGATCCAATGCAACTCCCATATCTATACTAGCAGTAAAACAAGTAAAAGATCCAGGTATTAATTTTCCTTCCCCTGCTCTATACCAGCACCTATATATCAAATCTGCTAGCTGCTGAGTTGCACACTTCTCAGGATCTCCAAAATATTCAGGATAACATTTGCTCCAATCCCTAGCTTTTATATGCACATTATCTACTTTACAAAACCTAACAGTATCTGACAAGCCCAAATAACCTGCTCCTATATTTTTAAAAAAACTAGCCATTTGATTAGAAAATCTACAAGCATTATCTTCTACTCCAGCAGAACCTTTTCCTCCTAGTTCTCCAAGATTACTAAATACAAGCGCAAAAATAGCTATAGCAAATAAAGCTAATATCATAGATATAAAAAACCAAGTAGTTCTCTGTTGTGCTAATCTATATTTCACGGAACCCTCCTCCTTGAGGCATTCTAAAAGCATTTACAAGATAAGCCCAAACAACAACTATTATCAAAATAAATGTAACTAAGATACTCAAAAAAACTAAAAATTTAGAAATCTGCATCACTTCACTAACACCTACAAACAAAGATACTAGCATAAGCACAAACAATACAATTCCAAGTATAAATCCTATAAACAAGAAAAAGAAATTATTTGTATTATAGCTTACCAAATATAAAAGACTTGTTGATCTCACTAATACAAACAATAAAGTCCAGTAACAAATAAAACAAAAATAACTTAAAAATTCTCCCATACTTCCAAATAACTTAGTAAATATAAAAGGAATCAAAAATACTAAAAAAATAATCAGAGGCAATAATATATCTATATATAAAAATTTTGAAAAGAAATAATCATTGAATGTAGCATATATTGTACTTGCAGGAAATTCTCGTTTATATGCACTAAAAAGCCAATACTTATTAGCAAAAATCACTAAGAAATTCAAAATCATAGCCAATCCCAATACAATAAACGCTTGATAAATAGGCTTCTCTCTTGCAATCTCTGCTGCAGTATCTCTTCTAAAAAGCAAAACTCCTTTCAGTCTTAAACCTAAATTATAAAATAGGTTTGGGTCAGCCATAAAGAATAAGAAAAGATCCCTGATTTTAAATCTTTTGAATCAAGGACACTCACAATTTACAATAGTATCAGTACACTTTGTACCATCTGCTAATGTAACATTGTTCCATACAGCTAAGCAAGTACTTGGATCTGCTTTGGCTTGTGTACATTTAATAGAACATAACTTAATATTTGTTTCTTCTTCACTTGGAGATGCACTCTCAATCCCACTAAACAACTTACTTAAATTACCTGTAACAAATAAAAGCACTAACACCAATACTGTTAAAGCAAGAATAAGTAAAATAATCATGTTGAAGCTAATCTGTGCTTTTTTCATTATTATGCTTAAGAACTTCCACCATTAGACTCTTCAGTTCTTTCTTCTTGAGAAGCTCCTCCTTGCTCAGCTGGAGAAGTACATCCACTCTCACAATTACCCTGATCACAAGTAACTCCATCAACCACAACACTACAATTTGTACTTATAGGATCATTATAACACTTTAATCCAATCTCACTCTCACCTTCTACCTTTCCATCACCACTAACATCTATATCATCACTCCAAGTACAATATGAAGAAGTACTCCAAGCATCAGTCCCACCTATAGAAACCTCTGTTTTGGCTTTGTTACATGCAATAACACACTGTGATTTGGCAAGTCCAATATCATCCTGCCCTGTGGATGTTATTCCACTAAACAAGTTACTAAACCCACCTGTTGCAAAAACCACAATCAACACTAGAACAATTAAAGCAATAGCTAGATAAACAATCATCTGACTGCTTATCTGTGCTTTTCGTTTAAAATCCATCTTCTATCCTTTATACACAAACACAAGTATCTGTAGCTTCATCAACCTGACAAGTTATAGCAGCACCTGCTGGCGTTTGCACAGTTGTTGAACAAGGTACATCTATTGGGCTTTGCCAACATGAAAAGTAATCATCTGCATCTATAGTACCATCCCCATCATCATCAAATGGAATAGTTGCAGTACAGTATCCAGTTGCTGTCCATGCATCAGTTCCAAGGGTACTTACCTTAGATTGTGCATCTGTACAAGACGCTAAACAATCTGCTTTTATTCTATCTAAATCACCTGTTCCAGTGCTAACCAAGCCACCAAAAAGCCTGGTTATGCCTCCAGTAGCAAAAGTTACCACTAAAACTAGTATTAATAATGCAATAGCTAAGAAAACAATCATATTCATACTTATTTGGGCCTTTTTCATTACTCTCCCCCTTAATTTATATATTTCTTAGATTTTATATATTTTAAAGCTTTTCATTTTAAGCTTTAACAAATCAAACACGCACAGATCTATTCAAAAGATTAGAAAAAGCTATCTGTATAGAACTTTCGCTTCCAAAATATATATAAACAAATGCTATAGCTAATAATAAAAACACTAATATTATAATCCAAGTTGAAAGCTCACTTAATTCTAACATACAAGAAAAACAACATTCTCTAAATAAAAATATTACTAAACTCAAAATTAAAAAAATTTTTAACTATTTATGTTTTTAATATAATTAATGCCAACTATTAAACAAATAGAAGCATACAGAGAACTCATTCTGAATGGAGAACACTCCGAAGATTATGAATATTATCTAAGAAACAATCCTCATCATGATCCTAGAACTGCCTTATTTGATATCTATTTTCCAACCGCTCCTAGAGAAAGCTTAGAAACTACCTTAGAAACTCCCACACCTATAGAAACAAAAAGAAAAAAACCAAGACGAAGAGATATCTTTGCTCAAAGACATCCTAAATTTATAAGATATTTAAAAGGAGCTATTAGAATTGCAAAACCTCTTTCAATTATCTCCCTACTAATTAACTCTGTAACTATAAACAATTTCATGCATCATGTATTTCCTCCACTACAAGAAGTAACAGCTGAACCATATGAACCCACAGATGTAGAAGGCACAAGAGCTATCTCTGAAGATATAATAGCAAATGACATAGCCATAGATAACATCATAGACAACCCTGGACAGATATATGATACTAATGGAGATAATATTGCATACTTTCAAGATCCAACCACCGTAGCAGTTGTAAATGCAGGCCAAGATGGAATTTTTAATACTGCTGATGACATTAAATCAACCATAGCAGTAGAACAAGCACCTAATGGAGTAGGAGTAGATGTAGGAATCAAAAACAGAAACCTAATAATACAATCAAACGGCAAAGTTCTAACTAAAGATCTCGGCTTAGATAAAATTCTTGGCACAGAAGATGATGGCCCACTCAAAACAATTATTACTGAAGACAAATATTACAAAAAAGCAGATCTCTCTGAAAAATATGCCTTGCTTGCATTTTACAATACATCAAATAAAAAAACAAATTGGCATTTATATAATTTTGGCGGAAACGAAATATTCAATGATGAAGACGATGAAAATATTCGTAATACTTATGATAATTATTATGATGAAAACGAATCATTTGAAAAAATAACTTTTGAAGACTTAGGAGAAAGATACTTTATTGTTAATAATTATGATGAAAACGTTAGAGGTATTTATGATTTTGGACCTGATAAAACTGCAAATCCTTACTCTTGGTGTCCTCCTGGTGAAGATTTGATTATTTCATGGTATTCAAAATATTATTCCTCTAGCGAAAAATACTTTGCATTATATAATATTGAAGAATATGATAATGTCTATGATATAAATAGAGGGACTATTGACATCTATGAAGGAGACGAGATTATAGATTCCATAGAAGTTGCAAATCCTGGAAATATCAGCATATCTGATAAATATGTATTTTGGACAGAAGAAGAATGGATTAGCCATTCAGTAGGATATAAAAAACAATTCAAGTTATACAATATCGAAGCTAATGCTGGATTAGGAGAACAAGTAATAAAAATTTTAAAAGTAAATGAAGAAGGATATGCTGAAAATGTCCTAGATCAACATCTTAAAAAAATTGATGGAGAAAAAATCTTTTATATTAAAGATAGCAAACTTTGTTATATTAATCTAGAAAATATTAAAGCTATTTCTGAAGAATCAATTCCTCAAAATGTAATAGATTTTATGCCTACTCTTTACTTTGATACTAATGAAAAATATTTCCCTGCAGATCCACATGGTGATGATGCTGATGTTAGCAACAATCATGAAAACTATGATTCAGATCCTTCTCAATTTAAATCAAATAACAAATATCCAGTATATTACAAAATAAGAGAGTATTCTAATGAAGACTTTGATGTATATGAATACTGGTATTATTATGCAAATAATGATTATGGTAGAGATGTCCATGAGCATGACTGGGAATATATATTTGTAAAGGTAGATAAAAATACAAACCAACCTATAGAAATAGCGTACAGCATGCACCTATTCCCATATAATAGATATTCTATTTCTTCCATAGATGATATTCAAGCTTATGTAGAACTTGGAGGACATGGAATGAACAAAGACAAGAATATGATAAAAGGAATTCCTATTCCTATGAGTCCAAAAAAATTCCAGCAAGATCTAACACTAACAAAAAGCAATACCCAACTTATATCATTGGATTCCATAATAGAAAATAATGACTTGGATGAATATGGAAGATATAAATCTGGACCATCAGATCATGCATTTTCTCATCTATCAGAAAGATCAAAAGCTCCTTGGCTCCAAAGTGTTTTTGATAATCCATTAAAAGCCTGGACTAGTACAGCAAAAAGAGTAATTATTGCTCAACTAAACAGCCCTGCTGAAATTCAAATAATAGATTCACAAGGACGAAAAACTGGAATACATAACAGCTTAGTTACAACAGAAATTCCAGATTCAACATATTATGATGAAATAATTATGATCCAAGCTTCCGAAGATGAAGATTATACAATAAATATACATGGACGAAAAACTGGAAACTACAAACTAGAACTTGCAGAAGTCAAAGATACTGAAGTTAAATTTGAAACAGAACAAATCCCAATCACTCTAGATGAAACTCATAAATATATTCCAGATTGGGCTAAATTAAAAAATCAGGAATCAGATGGAATGATAATAACTATAGATGAAAACTCAGATAACACTCCAGAATATACACTGACTTCAGATAATACACTTACACTATCTGAATTCCAAGATAGTCAATCATCAGGATCTACCAGCCCTAGCACAGACGCAAATGATAATCCTCCATCAGATGAACCCGCTACCCCAAATACTTCTCCTACACCTAATACTTCACCATCACAAGAACAAGAGGAATCTAAGGATAACAAAGGATCTTCTAGTCCATCAACAACATATGCTGTTGCAGGAGTTGGAGCAGCTGCTGTGGCAGTTGGAGTAGCTATATTACTAAATAAAAAGAAAAAAGAATCCTCCTAGAACCCTTTCAAAAGCATACCTATTTTATCTACAATATCTAACATACTAAATTTTAGATCAGTAAACCATAAAATCATAACTAATAAAAAAATAATTGCCAATATCAATCCAATCAAAAATCCTTTTTCTATCCCTTTTTTCTTCATTATCCTCCCTCCAACTATTCATGCCTACAATTAGTTTGTTGACGTATCTCAAGAACATCAGACTTTGAAAACGGATCACTTTTCCAATTATCTACAAAACATATTTTATATTGAAGATTATTCCTAGTTGTAAATCTTCTTATATGAGTTGTATCACTCTCCGTCCGAATTAAAAGATCATTATTTTGCCAGAAATATTTATCTTGGTCTCTTGGCAAAATATCTTTATATGATTTATCTCCAGCAATTGAAGATACTTTAAGATCCGGATCACTATATATGTCTTTTAAAACACCCTCACTAATCTCAAAATCAAATGATTTTTTACTATTCACAACAAAACCAAAACATTGAAAATCTCCAGGATCAAAATAACTTGATCCTCTTATATTCCAGCATCTTGCCAACAAATCAACAACTTGTTCTGCAGCACACATTTTTCCAATAGAACGCGTAGGATATTTCTCTTCTAGATAATCCCAATGACATTTATTCCTAGCAAAAGGATCTATATTATATATCCTAGTTTCACAAAGTTCTGGAAAACCTATCACACCAAATTTTGCCTTAGTTACTGCAGACAATTTGCAAAAGTTATCTATAGTAGCATCCCTTGCAGTATCAGCAAAAGAATACATAATCAATAATATAATCCCTCCTGCTATCAAAACCAAAAGCAAATTCACAAAACTAAACTGCAATGCAGCTTTTTTTCCATTTGCTTTTCTTCTTACTTTCCTAAACTTAGCCATCTAAACAAGCTCCATGGTCTGATAAAATATGCCTATCATAATCAAGATAGCTATAATTGATAAAATTAGATAAACAAACCAACTAGGGATATCTCCTTTTTTATTTTTCATTTTCATACCATAGCAATTGATGTTGCAATTCCTGAAAACATCACACTAGCAATAAATGATACTACCACATACAACAATGTGCCTTTTAATAAGTTTCCAGAAATAAGCCAACCACTCTCAACCTCATCTTCTCCATTAACTACTCCACTAAGCAAGTATGAAAGTATAAACACAATTTGAACTACATAAATTCCCACCATCAACTGAAAAATATATGGTGGTATACTGGATGATATCTGAAAAAACGACAGGGTTCCTAATCCTGCTGCAGCTGTTGTTTCTGCACCAGTGCCTGTCTCAGCTATAACACTTAACTGTTGTCCTAAACTAAGCAATACTTTTGTGACTAACACAGCCAAACTAACAACTATGCCTGCAATAATAGGTGCAAAAAATCCTGCTTGCATCTGCATTTCAGCAATCGTATCTGCTAATAAATCCTTTAGTCTTTCTGTTACTCTATTAACACCAGATAAATATCTAGAAATAGTTAACATAGAATCTGCAGCAACTTTAGGACTTTTTCTTACTCCTTCAATCATCAAACTCATCACAGATTTAATCATTGGTGAAGGAAAACTAACAATAGCTCCTTTCTTTTTATCAAACACAGCATTCTTTATGGACATTCCTTGCTCTCTTAAATTATAATCTATTAATGAAAAGAAATCAGAAACTTCAGTTCCCTTAGTAGATTCTGCAACCTTAGCAAAAGCCAATTCAGCAGGAATATTTTCTTCAAGCCTGCTTCCAAGTTGAAATATAGCAGAACCAAATTGCTTTTCTATATTTTCAGTCCTTCTTTTAAAATTAATAATATGATTTGTTTTTAAGCGATAATATAATGACACACTCAATCCAATTCCCAACACAACCAATAAAGAAACATAAAATGCAACATCACTATAAATAAAATCTGAAATAAACTCACTTCCCAAAGATAATGACCTAATTACAACAAATAATACTGGCGCAAAAAACCCAAAAAATACAAGAGATGATAATGCTATTGGTGAAATATTAAATTCCTTACCAAACAAATATGCTTTGGGTTTTTCTTTAGACTCAAAAAAAGTATGAATATTAGACCCACTAGAAGCTCCTCCTGGCCTAATCGCTAAAATATTTCTTGCAAATATAAATACAATTATTGGCAGAACCACATTATATAATACTATAATATATGCTGGCTGTATGGTTGCACCCATAAATGCAACAACCATTGGAAGCATAACCAATCCAAGTACTGGAAGTACAATTCCAAGCATATGTAATGTTTTAATTGGTGTCTGCAAGGAATGTGCAAAATGCAGCATATTATCCTGAGTTCCATTCAATATAACTTCTGTTGCCTTGCTTAGTAAAGATCTTACTTTACTTCCACTTTTTTCAAACAACGAACTTTCAATCAAATGAATAGAATCCACAAAATAAGCATTCTTATCTTTCCAAACAGTAACATAATTATCTAAAGATTCTGTAACTGTAGAAAATGTCTTTGACTCAAAATCCCATAATATCTTCATAAAATCTAAAGAAATTGGCGGAGGTAAATGCTCAGCAACAAACTGTATAGCTTTCTCTATGTTTGGTTCTCTTTCCATATATATAACCAAATATAATACTGCTAAAAGCAATTGATCTGATGCCTTAGCTTGCCATTTATTATAAATAAACTTTGGAACTTTTGGCATCATAAAAAATACTAAAAATATTGAAACAAATCCAGTAATTAAAACAAATAAATTAAAAACTACCATAAAAAGTGAAAGCATAAGAACCAATACTAAAATAGTAGCAAGATATGTTCCTGAATAAACTGCTTCAGGGCTAATATTGATATGTGCAACATCTATATATCCTTTTAATTTTTCTCGCTCCTTATCAGTTACTTTTGTTGCAATAAGCTTTTCTGCTTTATTACAAAATTTTTCATAAAAACTTTGTTCATTAGAAATCTGAGTTTTTCTAAACTGCTTATAAGCTCTTGAATAAGAAGTATAAGAAGGTGCACTCTTAAACTTAGTTATCTTGGTGCTTAACTTTCTTCTATATTTCTCAACAATATCATCAGCCATTATCTATTTTTAATCTCGGTTTTTAACCAATTATTCCATTCAGCAAGTATTCTTTTGGAATCAAAAGATCCAACCTCTTTTTTAATAATATTACTTATTGTTTTAAGTTCATCATTTGCTCTAACAACAAAATCTGCTTCCAATATACTATAATCCTTAGATTTTTCAGCCATATCTACAATCTTTTGTTTAGTGTCTGCTCTTAATTGAATATTATCCCAAACAGCATCCCAATTTCCAGCCCATTCTTTAACTCTAGCTGCAATTTTTTTAAGAATCTCAGATTCCCCCTCTATCAAAACATCAGTAGGTTCTAAAACATCTGTCTTAGGATTATAAACAAACAAGTCAGCAAATCCTTTTTCTCTTAGCGGATCTTCTTCCCAAAACTTTCTAATCTCTGATATCTGAACCAACCTACGCCATCTCTCTAATCCTGTAGGGCTTTTAACAGGATTTGCAATCGCAACAATATCCAACGCCTTAAAACTAGTTCTTGGAACTTTAAGATCATTAACAACTCTATCAAAAACACCATAAGGACTGTCACCATGAATAGTTCCAGCTACAACATTCGCTAAAGCACCTACGCGCATCGCCTCAAAAAGCGCTAGTGCTTCGGCAGATCTGACCTCACCCACAATCAAAGAGCTATCCCCAAGCCTCAAAGATGCTCTAATTCCCTCTTCTGCAGAAAGCTCTCCTCCTGCTTTTGTTATCACAGACTGCACTTTCATTGGCTGAATATCATAACCTAATCCTCTAAAATTAGAAATCGGCAACTCTAAAGTATCTTCAACAGAAATTATTCTTGTGTTCCTAGGAATCTCTACCATTAAAGAACTCAAAAACGCGGTTTTTCCTGAACTACGGGTACCTGCAACAAGGCATGTGCGAGCACCATCCACCAAAAACGAGAAAACTCCTGCAGTCAAAGAAGTTATCATCCTATTTTTTATAAACAAAGGTAAAGTCCATGGTTTATCTCTATGCCTTCTAAAAGAATATGCTAAACCTACAGGACTTAGTGGTTCTTGAATCACTGCAACTCTTGCCTTTCCAAATGGCAAATCTAAATTAGTATCTAAAACTGGATTTGCTTCATCTAATGGCCTTCCAGACAACATTCTAAGCTTAGTTGCCCAACTCTCAACCTCTCTCTGAGTTATCCTAATATTAGTCAAACACTCTCCATAATCTGCATGAACTATAGAAACAGGATTAATGCCTGCAGGACCATTAATACTAATATCTTGAATCTTAGGATCTGAAAGCAAAACCTCTATCAACCCAAATCCAATTGTATATCTTACTAAAATATTTGCTAACTGCTCTAATTTTTTATAAGTCAACTTAATATTTTCAGATCTAGACAAATCCCTAAGCAAATCCCTTTCAATATTCAAAAAAATCTCTCTTGTCCTTTGAGGATTCACAAATTCAGATCTTTGAGGCTTATGCTCAGCAACAATAGTTCTAGCCTTGCCAAGCAAGTAATACATCTGCTCAGTAAGCCTAAATTCTGGAGGAGTTAAATGATACATATATCTAATATCATTTGGTATTTTTAAAATCAAAACTTTGGCATCTCCTGGAATTTCATAACTATCAATCTCATCTGCCCCAGAAGGATATGCAGTAACTAATTTAGTATACATAAAATTAGGCCTAATTATTGGCTTTAATGCATGCATATAAATTGTTCTATCTCCAGGTTTATATTTATCAATAAACTCCTTGAGTACAGCCAATAATTTCAAATTAGAAAACTCTTTTTTAATAGTCTCCAATGTACTAATATATCTATGAGCACATTCAATCTCTGAAGGATCTAAAACACTTTCAAGACGAGTAGTTTCCTTTAATATTCCTGCTCTAACTAATCTAAAAGCTGAAACAGGATCATCCTTTAATCTTCGCATAATCAATCTAACAAGTTCATATCTAGAAGGATAGAATTTTTCACAAGCTCCTGATGCTCCTAAATTAATCTTACTAAAAATCTCTTCCTCTTCAACCAATTTCTTATACAATTCTGCAATCTCAGCTAACATCTGAGTTTGTGCATAATCATAAATATATTCTTCACGCTGCATAAAAGAAATCTGAGTGATCTTGCCAGTCTCGATTATAGCATTAACTACATCAGCCATAACAACTGCATTCTCCTCAATACTGGGAGAATACATAGATTTCTCAAAATCAAATCTTAGAACTCTCTCTCCTCCCTCTCTTACAATTTCATATTCCGCAGCCATTTTACTATTACTATAGAGTCACATAAGTTTTATAGCAAATATTCGTATTTAAATATAAAATACTTAACTAAAATACTTTTCGATAACACTCATTTGATTTCAAATGGAAAAAGCAATAGAAGCCCCACTTCCACAAAAAAAAGTACAGCATATATCTTCACAAAAAGAAATAGATGTTGTAAATAGAAGGATAACTGTAGTAGAAGAAAGATTAGAAACTATAAGATCTCATATAGATATCCTTGATAAGAATATAATTGAAAAACATAAATCAAATCTTGGAGCAATAGAAAGAATAGAGACAGACATGCGTTCTCTAAGAGCAGACATACAACAAACAAATGAATTAATGCAGCGCCTAGTTAAGCGAAGTCAAGAATTCGCAACTAGAGAAGAAGTAAAAGTTTTGGAAAAATATATAAACATCTGGCAGCCTTTAAAATTTACAACAAAAGAAGATGTGCTTGATATAATAAAGAGGAACAAATAATGGCTATTCTAGATATATTTAAGAAGAAAAAGGAACCTGAACTGCCAACAGGACCTACTCCAGAATTTAATGATTTTGGAACTCTAAGCCCCACAGATCTAGGAATGCCTTTCCCAGAATCCACTGGAATGGAATCTCTTAGCGAATTAGAAGAAAAACAAAAAAAAGGTTTAATGCCTGCTGGACCAATAGCACCACCAGCCCCCCCAGCACCACAGGCACCAATGCCATTTCCAAGCGCCATGCCATCTCCAAAACCATATCCTACACCTTCTCAAGCCACTAGCACTGGACTTCCAACCCAACCTTTAGCAGCCCCTGCCCAACCCCAGCTTCCACAACCAACATCTCCAACCAAGCTAGAAATAACAAAACCAAAACATATAGAAGCTCCTAAAGCTCACAAAGAAGACATCAAAAAAGAAATCCTAAAAGAAGTTGAAGAAATAGTGGATCTAGTGGTCAAAGAAAAATGGGAGCAAGTAACCACAGAACTTGAAAAAATTAAAATCTGGAAGAAAAAAACCAATGCTAAACTTGAAACCTTTGAAGAAACCCTTGAAAAATTTGAAGAAAAGATAAATAACATAGAAAAAGCAATCTTCGAAAATATAAAAACACAAAACACATCAATGCAGGATGTTAAAACAGACATAAAAGCCATGAATCTTGCTCTAAAAGATATAATGCCTACCTTCACTCAAAACATAAAAGACCTTTCTGACATAGTTGAAAAAACCACTCAATCCAAGAAAAAGAAAATCACCAAAACTAAGAAAAAATAATTCAAAATCTATCTCTATCTTAAAAAACAATTCTCAATTTTTATTTTGCGACCTGCCCTCTAGCTGTAACTACATAAGTAACCACTATAAACATAAATACCATAACTGCTAATCCAAGTATTACTGGATTTGTCATTATTCTAAAAGTTGTAATAGCAGGGTTATCTGCAGTTGTATCTGTAACCACTATATAACCTTCATCTTCATCCAAAGAACTAACTTCTGCTGTAACTTGTGTCTGACCTTCATGAGCTGGTGATAATTCTGGAAAAGTAACTGTCAATGCTAACAAAGTAAACAACACAAAAAAGAAAATAAATATCATAGAAATTCCTGGAAGCTTGATAACATTAGCAACATTCTCAAGATCTAAGCCCATAAACATTAACAACAACACTATAAACAAAATAACCACAAAGAATGTAGTTATAAAAGGTATTAGCATATTTATAAATTCTGTTGCCTTAGCAAAAGATATAACAATAAAAGCTATAGAAAACGAAATAAGACTATTCAGCAAATTATTATCTCCAAAAGGAGAAAACTTAGAAAGCATGCCATACATTAAAGCAAATATAAGAATAAAAGGAATAACTACTTGGAATACACCAAATTCTCTTAAAACTTCTAAACCTTCAACAAGTACTGCCATTTTAATCTTCTTTGATTATATTCTATTCGCTTGTCGCTCTTTCTTACCACCATGAGTAACTATATACATTACTGCTAAAGGAAGTCCAACAATTAATGCTAAGCTAAACATAAATCCAAATGCTTCTGCACCAACATCTGCTCCTCCACTAACTACTTGTACTAATCCATGCACAAAAGGTATCTGCAAACCAGTACTAACATCAACCATAGCCAAAAATATTAATATAATAGATAATACAACTACTCCCTTCCAAGATGCACTAATGGTTTTTAGATCTGCTCCAGGAAATACAAACATTATAGTAAGCAGCATCATCATAACTACTAAAAGCAAATAAGTAACCTGCGGAATCAGCTTATTAATTGCTTCTACAATCGGCGTAGCAGTAACCACTAAAAATGCTGCAACAAATGAGATCAAAGCAGATACATTTCTTGCTAAATCATCATCTCCAAATATTCCGCTATGAACAAGCATTCCATAGAACATAGCAAAAACAAGCATCATAGGAAGAACAACTCTAAAAAACCCAAAATTTTCTAAAAGTTGTATAGAGTGCCCAAACACATCTGAAACTATCAAACCATTCCCAACACCAGCAGGATCAACCATCTATTCTTTTCCTCTTTTAATTTTTATATTTTTACTTTTTATATATTTCAAACTACACTTCTCTAATATAAACTTTTTGAAAACACATAGCAAGCAATTTCAGACCAATTACTTCCAAATAATTTTTCCAATTAATTTTTTAGAAAAGTTTTTATAACTATCTGATAATAGTAATATATGACAAAAAACAACAATAACACTGAAAACTATGAATATTTCAAAATAATTTCAGATACAATACCTTATGAAGCAGATTTTATAATTAAAACCACTGCTGCATTCACTGTATATGTAATAGAAAATTATAACAAACTTCTAAGCGCTCCATTCCTAAAAAAAGGAATTAAAAAAAGCAGAAAAGAGTTTTCCGGACTTGAACAAAATATATTGGAAATAGGCAGACTTAGTAAAGAATTAGCAAGCCGTGGTGAAGAAAATCTTACTGATGACGAACTAAATTGCATAAAATCCTGTAATCAAGTAGTTGCTGCTTTTCAAGAAGTAAGTAGTTTGGAAGATAGTCTAATAAACACTTCAGAAAAAAATAAAAAAACTGTTGAAATAAAAATAAGAAGCTATCTAACTGGATTAGCAACTGTTGAAGAAACATATGAGAAAATATCCAATGTAATTAAAAAATATGATAAAGAAAGCAAAGTAATAGAATACATAGAAGGAATACAAGATTTTTATTATTTCTCAGCAAGCATGTTAAAGCATATCTTTGAGTTAAAAAACATAAAAATAAAAGATAAGGGAAAAACAGATAAACATATTATTGAAAACTCTGGAATTATACTTATAAGAAAAACATTACAAAGAGTAATAGAAAACTGTGATAATAACCAAATTTCTGAAGAATTAACAAATATATTAGAATCTATAGAATACATCCCTCCAAAAATCAGCTCTGGTAAAAGAGTAAAAGTAAAAAAATTAAAACATATAAAAGACAAAATTACTAATATAATGTATCATTAATCTATATCTTTTTTACTATTATTGAGACAAACCAAAATCTCCTTCTTTGAAAGCCTCATTTATATCTTTAGTCCACCTCTGTTTAGGTCCAAGTTTAAAGGCACTATTCCATGCTTTAGACATAATACGCATCTTATTTAAAAATGCTTCAAAATGACTTGCTAATTCTTTACCCTTTTCAGATTCTCCTTTAAGATCATATACTATACTATTTAATTCTCCTAAATATTCACCAAGCCTATCATACTTCGCTTTTACTTTTTTCTCATTTATCATCAATCTCTTATACATTTTATTCATCTCATCCTCTATTTCTTCTCTTTTGACTTTATCCGTAGCTTCTGACATTATTCTTTTCATAGGATGGAGATTCAAAAAAATAAGCATGTCATGAGCCATACCCTCAACAAGCTTTTCAATTTTTTTACATAAATATATTGCTTTTCTTTCTTTTGCTAAAACACCTTTAATATCATTTATTTCTATTAATAAATTATTATACATATTATTCACATAAATTAATGCTCCTTTTTCAAATTGAATTTGTTTTTGAATATCTGTTGATTTCCCAGGTCCAACCATTTTCTTTTCTCCTATCTAACTACTCCATAGTCTTCAAGAATACCTTTCATTTTTTCTATATATCTAGTCCAATTTTTTCCACCTTTAAGTTTATAAGCACCCATCCATGCTGCTCTCATAGAATTCATATCTGTAGTATATTGCTCTAATTTTTTTGCTAACGCTATGCTTTTTTCATCTTCACCCTTAAGCACATTTACTATACGCTTTATAGTTTTAAGTTTTTTCTCAACTTCCTTAAATTTAGCTTCCACATCTTTATTCTTTATCGCTGCTCTCTTTCTTAGAATTCTAATTTCCTTAAGTGCATTTCTAGCTTCCGATCCAGTAGATTCTGCTAATTCTTGCTCTCTAAGATGTGTATTTAAAAGAATAATAGTATCATGAGACATCTTAGCAACAATTTTTTTTAAATCCTTGCAAGCAGCTAATGCTTTTTTTTCCATCGAAAGAATTTCTTTACCTTCATTAATATCTTCTAATAAATTTGTATAAGTTTCATTAACATACGCTAAGATTTTTTTCTCATATGCAATTTGTTTTTCTTGACTTTGCACAGCAACTTTATCTGCCATTTTTTCCCACTTTAAATAACTAAAGTTTAAATATCAAACAATAATATATAAATATTTTGAAAATCCATTATTAAATACTAAGTCTTCTTCCCGCTATCTCTCTAGCCTTATTTACTATCTCTTCAGCTGCTTCCTTTCCCTCTCCCACCATATATTTAGCAACTTTATAACCTTTAGCGTTATTAGCTTTAAATCCTGCTGGCCTTTTATCCAGTTTAGGATTTATGATATCCTTCTTTATTTTTTCTATTATTTTTGGATAAACATCTCTAAAATATCTAATATAGTCTTCCTCACGAGTAAGCATTAGATGATATTCTTTATTATCTTGAAAATACTGTCTAGCACTCGTTGCTGCATTGCTTCCCTTAATATCCAAAACTCCTTCTTTCATCTTCTCCCAAAGTTCCTTAGCTTCCTTCTCTGTTTCAGCAAAATCTTTATCTCTCTGTTCTTCAAACTCAATAATAGCTTCTCCTATTTTTGTAAGCTTCTCAAGTTGTGGAAATAATCTATTATTAAGTAAATTAACATCCTCACTTAATTTATTAATTTCTTGTGATATGTTTTCTAACTCAGTATTTGCATCTTCATAATCTCCAGCATCAAGATAATTAATAAATTTAATAATTTGTCCTTCACCCTCACCAACAATATGTGCTATTATAGTATCTACCTTAGTTTCATAATCATTTAATTTCCTAATTTTGTTTTCTATAGATTCTAGTACAGTTGCCGCCTCATCCAGAAGACCTTCATCTCTATCCTCAGCACCCACTTTTTTCAATTGTTTTTGTGTTGCTACAACATGTTTTTTAACTTCAATCGCTTTTTTAATCTGCTTGCTTACTAATTTGCTAAAATTATCTAACTCTTTTTTTAATTTTTTAGCTTCAGTTTTCGCACTATTATAATCTTTAACTGACATATGCTCTATTACTTTTTCAACAATCTCTATCATCTTATTAGAAACTTCTTTTTCTTTGGCATTCAACTCAGCCTCAGAATGGACATCTGATTCTTCTGCAGAAATATCCCTCACAGCAGCAGCATCAGACCTAAAAATAGCTTTAATTTTACTAGAAAATTGTCCAGTTCCCTTCCAAGTAAGAATCGCTACTAATGCAACAGAAGCAAAAATAATCAATACAGAAATCAAATATGCCCAGTCCATCATTTCATTATGACCAAATTCCTGCTCCATCTGAGATGTTATCCCCCATATTGCCCAACCAGCAATACCAAGCAAAACACCCCACATCATAAGCCAAGAAAGACCTTTCTCAGAGGATTTATTCCACATCAAGTAAAACACATAAAAACTAGCAAACATCACTACAAAAGGCATCCATAATACTATTAAAAATAAAGTTTGGTCAGGAATAAATCTTATACCCATATAAGAAATAATTATAGCAATAAGCATTCCTGCTCCTTGATTCTCTTTAAAGAGCTCAATATTAGTAACCAAGGTCGCAATAACTGTAAGAGATAAAACAAATACTCCAAGTCTTACCCATAACCAAGTATCTGCACTTGCCGCCGAAATACCAAATGCATACCTTAACGCATTAGTAAGTGTACTTTCAATGCTGCCTTTTGCAGACTCTCCCTGCGCTAAAACTGGAACAAGCAAACCATTTAAACTGGCAATAAGAAGAATCAAACCTCTTTTGAAGTCAGTAAATATATCTGATACAGCCATTCTTTCCTCTTTTCAAACTATTATGCTAATATTATAGCATAATATTACTAATATTCTTTATATATTTACAATATTATAAAGCTTATGCTTTAAACAAATCTCTTCAAAAATTCTTCTTCCATAAAATTTAATTCACTTGGAATAATCAAACAATAAGGAGGTTTTCCAAAATTCTTTTCTTGAAGCTTGGATGCTTTTCCAAAAACAATTTTTTCATTATCAGTTCCAAGTCTTGCACATCCAATCATCCCTGTACTCCTGGAAATCTTAGTATCTTTTCTCTTTTTAGCTATATCAAGCAGGAGATCTATAGCTTCTCTTATACTAAGAAATTTCTTCTCTCTAGGATTCAAATCCAAAAGAAGCAAGCTATGTGCTTTTATCTTCTGATTATCTAAAATAACATCATAAAAGCTCTCTACCCTGAAATTTTCTTGAGGGAATGGAACACTAGCAGTCTTTCCAAACTTATACAAAAACAGTCCTGTTCTCGCAGCTAAAGTAAATATTGAAATACTATGAATCACTTTTGTTTTAATCTCAAGATTTTTAGCATCAGAAATAATATCAAAATGTGTTGTTGCAGACAAAGGGTCACCAATAATCAGCAATGCTATATTAAATTTCTTAGCATTCTTAAAAAATTCTTTTTGCTCTTCAACCTCAGCTCTATCCAATACTTTAATTTTCTTCCCAACTAATTTTTCAAGCTTAGCCAAAGAATATGTAAGCACAGAAGTATATCCCTCTATATATACTTCTTTACACCTTTTAATAGCATCCAACGCCTTAACACTCAAATCTTTGTAATCAGATCCTAGACCAATCAAGTATAACATAAAACTTATAAACCTAAGTACCTTAAAAAAGCTTACTATGCCATTACTAAATCTATTCAAACGAAAAGCTCCAAGAACATCAAAGCTAAAAATCAAAAGGAAAACTAGAAAAACCAAAGCAAAAAAGAAAACAATCAAGAAAACTTCTAAGAAATTTGAAAATCGTTTTCAGAAATTTTATCATCTCAATAAAACTCGCCTGAACAAAGAGCGAAGGTCCAAATATAAAGATCATAAGAAAATAGGAATTTGTGTTAGATGTAAAAGAAAAGCACTCAAAGGCCTAACATTCTGCTCATATCATAGAAAAAAGCAAGCAGAATACAACAAAAAAAGAAATAAATAATTCTCATGACTAAAACCATAAAAGCATCAAAAAGACTAGCTGAAAAATTAAAAAAATTCTTAATTAAAAAAAACTATCTTTCAAGAGAATACACACTAGGAAAAGGCGCTACATACATTCTATTCCCTTTAACTTCAAAAGCAAAAACCTCAGAAATTCTAAAGGAATTTCCCAGTGTAAGCATAGAAGAACGAAATCTTCAAAAATTTGAATCTAAATCCATAGGCAATCTAAAAAACATGCTTAAAGGAGTAATTCCAGACAAAGAATTAAAAAACATAAAAAGAAGTTTTGATATTGTCGGCGATATTGCAATTCTAGAAATCCCACCAGAACTCGAAAAACTTGAAAAATCCATAGCTTGGGCATTGAAAAGAAATCTTCCCGGAATAAATGTTGTAGCAAAGAAAGCTTCAACAGTCTCAGGAAAATACAGAATAAGAAAAATAATTCCTATTATAGGAAAAAGAACAGAAACAATACATAAAGAAGCAGGTATAATACTTCATCTAGATCTTAACAAAGTATACTTCTCACCTAGACTTGGAACAGAAAGACTAAGAATTGCTTCACAAGTTAAACCAAAAGAAAAAATCCTTGTTATGTTTGCAGGAATTGGACCTTTTGCATTCACAATACTAAACAAGCAACGTTCAGCAAAAATCTGGGCTATAGAACTAAATCCAGATGCAATAAAATACATGAAAGAAAACCTTGGACCAAACAAAGCTAAATATCAAGTAATTCCAATAAAAGGAGATGTTAAAAAAGAAGTTCCAAAACTCAAACAAGAATTTGATAGGATCATAATGATACTTCCTCACTTAGCTCAAGAATATCTAGACCTGGCATTCTCAAAATCAAAGAAAAATACAATTATTCATTTTTACCAGATCTGCAAAGAAACTGAACTTAAAGATAAAAAATATTTCATCAAAGAGCAGGCAAAAGAAGCTAAAAAGAAAATAAAAATTCTAAAAATAGTAAAAACCGGCACATATGGACCTGAAATTTATAGGTACTGTTTTGATATAGAAGTACTTGGCTAATATTTTTTATTCAATAAAAGAAAGTATTACAAATAATACTATCGTATTATATAATATATTATGGTATACTTAAAGTTATTCAAATAAAATAGGTTATGGCAATGCTCATTTTTATTCATTAAAAAACACAGAACTTTTTATTAAAAAATTAAAGATCACATATTTTCTAGCAAAATTAAAAGATCTAAAAATTATAGATCAAATTAAAACCATAGATAATTCAATTCTATCTTTAGCAGTATATGGCAGTTTCACAAATAGAAGTTATGATACTAAAAGTGATCTAGATCTCTTGGTAATAAGTCCCTTAAATAAAAAAATTTGAGGTATCATAAATAAATTAAGTATAAAACTTAAAATAGACATCAACATAACAGTACTAAGTCTTGCAGACTGGCAAAAATTAGCAAAAAAAGAAGATTCTTTCTATACAAATATAATTAGAAATCATATTTTATTATTTGGAGGAGAACTAATATGAAAAACTAATATGAAAATAAAAGATTGCTTTGAAAAAGGTCTGCTTAAGAAAATCCTCCCTTCAGCTAAAAAAGAAGATGCATATATGGCTCTAAATTCTGCTAAAGAATTCATTAATAAAATTAAACAAATTTTAAAGTAATATAAAAATTCTAACAAATCCAAAAATCTTAATAAAACAAAAAATATAGTATTAATAAATAACAATAATAAAAATGGCTAAAGACTTTGTTGTAACACCTTGGGAAGTTTCTGGTGATATTAATTATAATAGATTAATCAAGAAATTTGGAATCCAAAAAATCGATAATACTTTGCTTGAAAGAATAAAAAAACAAACAAAAGACCTGCACTTTTACCTAAAAAGAAAAATTTTCTTTGCACATAGGGATATGAACTGGATTTTAGATCAGTATGAAAAGAAAAATAAATTCTTTCTTTACACAGGAAGAGCACCTTCAGGGCATACTCATTTAGGACATATTATCCCTTGGATATTCACAAAGTGGCTCCAAGACAAATTCAACACAGAACTCTGGTTTCAAATTCCAGATGATGAAAAATTCCTTTTCAAAACAAATCTAACCTTAGATGATACAAACCACTATGCTTACGAAAATATCTTGGATATAATAGCCCTAGGATTCAAACCAAAGAAAACTAAGATTTTTTTAAATACAGAATATGCAAAAACAATGTATCCTATCGCATTAAAAATATCCAAAAAAATCACTTTCTCAACAGTCAAAGCAGTTTTCGGTCTTAAACCAGAAAATAACATAGGTACAATATTTTATACTGCAATGCAATCTGTTCCAGCAGTCCTGCCATCAATATTAAAAGAAAAAAACATTCCCTGCTTAATACCTCATGCAGTAGATCAAGATCCTCATTTCAAAATATCTAGGGACATAATGCCTAAACTTGGATGGTACAAACCAGCATCAATACAATGTAGATTTCTGCCGCCATTAACTGGCTCCGGAAAAATGTCTGCCTCAGACATGCAATCTACAAATACAATCTTCACAATAGAATATCCAGAGGAAGTAGAAAGAAAAATAAAAAAATATGCATTCTCTGGTGGACAACCAACAATACAGGAACATAAAGAAAAAGGAGGAAATCCTGAAATAGATATTTGTTATCAATATCTAAGTTTTTTCTTGGACAATGATAAAAAACTTCAAAAAATATACTATGACTATAGAACTGGAGCAATGCTAACCTCAGAACTAAAAGAAATCACAACCAAAGTAATCAACAATTTCCTAAAGAAACATCAAAAAGCCAGAATCAAGGCAAAATCCCAAATAGAAAAATTCATGCTCAGAGACTAATTAGTGCTTATTAAAGATTTCTCCCAATCAAATTAAAATCCTCTAAAAAACTAAATTAAAATCCTCTAGAAATATAATATCTTCCTATTTTTTAAAAAAAAATTTTTAAAAATCTTATTATTTGACTTTATTTAACAAATCCACCAAGTGTAGACTGATCACCCTGCTTTTTTGCTTTTGTTAACCTCTTTAGTGTAGACTCTACTCTCTTTTCAGAAAACTCATGCCTCTCAGAAAGAATTTCTTTAACTTTATTTTCATCTATCTTCCTCCATTTAAGACTATAATCTTTAGTGATAGCAGGCTTTAAGAATATCTGCTCAACTTGTTTCCAATAAGGAATATCTTTTGCATAAACTTCAAAATTGCCTTCTTTAACAATCTTTAATGCAGTCTTTGGTCCTATTCCTTTAATTCCTGAATTATAATCTGTTCCAATCAATATTGCAATTCTTACCAAAGATTTCCTATCAATCCCTAAATTATTAAGGGTCTCATCTAAATCAATAATCTCTGGTTTCATTTTAACATATTCTTTCCTTCCAGGTAATTTCTTACGTTCAGATACTGTTAAGTTTCTAACAAGCTTAATTGCTCCAAACAACAAACTATCTAAATCCTGAGAAGCAACACTATATACTTGCTTCTTGGCACACATATATGCAGCTTGAGCCTCTCCATCTGCTAACGCTTGCACCCAGGGCAAGCCAAGAGCATCCAAAAGTTCTTTAGTTTCCTGAACCATCTCTCCAGTAAGCCTGGATGTTTGCTGAGCAAACTTTCTTGCAAGTTCTAAGTCTCCAGCCTTAATAGCTTTCTTTTGCGCCTCTACAGCTTTCTCTCTAATCTGCCTACGAGATTCATGAACCTCAGCCTTAAACTCAGAGGGCTTGCCATCAAAAACAAAACAAGGCTTCACTCCAGCTTCAAGAATATTAATTGTCCTATAAAACAATCCACTCAGATGACTAGTAATTCTCCCCTTGGAATCTTTCAACAGAGTTCCATCTCTCTGCCTTATAGCTGCAAGAAACTGATAAAGAATATTAAATGCATCAAATGCTATTTTTTTATTCCTCAGTTCAGCTAAACTTATTTCCTTCTTTAGTACAAGTGCTCCTAAATTAGTAACTCCCATTTCTAAACCAAAACAATAATCAAAGAAATAACTTTCTATTTAAATATTTATTTAACAAAATCTGCTAATTTATGTATAGCTTCTGTAATCTCACCTAGCAGATATGCTTCTGAATCTTTCTTAGGATCATAAATCAAAAATCTTTGTATTGGACTCATGCCCACTCCAGAAATTTCATTAGCTATTCCACTCAATCCCACACCTTTGGAAATCATATCTTTCTTCTTCTTTAGAATATTAGCTACTTCACTACTAACTCTATGATATGTTCCATCAGCCATTCTTGCAGCTAAAACAAAATTCTTAGGTTTATTAAGCATTCCCTTAGCATTTTTAACACCCTTTACTTGTGTTATGCTTTGGATTTCTGCAAGCTTTTCCGGCTTATAAATGCCTTCCCCAATCTTCTTCAAGTATATTATCTTCATAAACCTCAGCTGCTTATCTCATTATAAAAATCTTTCGATCATGTTTTCTACACTATACAATAAAAACAAGAACTTTTAAAATCTCAGAAATCTACCCAATACCTCTTCTAACATCAATCACTTCAGCATTAGTAACTTCTTCTAACTTCTTTAATCTATCTTCAAGAGGATCTAAGCTTCCTTTAGATTCATCAATCATACCTGTAATTATTATTGCAACCAAACCAAATGCAATAGGCTCCTCCTGAATTTCTCCACTTATTATAGCACCATATTCTTCTATAACTTTTCTACATTTACCTTTAAGATCTGCTAAATTTACTTCAACACTTTCAGGCATTACCTTTAACTTAAAATAAACATTTGCCATTCTCTAAGGACCAACAAACCCACACTTGCATTTATATTCAGTACCTTTTGATCTGCAAGCACTGCATCTAATTATGATCTCCCCACAATTAGGGCATTTTAATTTTACAGAGCTAATATCATTAGCTATTATCTTAGCACATGAAATACATTTCTCTTTATCCATAATTATTTTTTAAGAAAACGTCTTTATAAATACTTTGATTTTATAATTTAACATTATGTTGCTTATACTTGAAAATATAATCCTTTTCTCCTTGCACTAAAATCTCATCACCATTTTTTAATTTTACTGGCTGCCAAGGACTTAATCTTTCTCTATTAACCCAAGTACCATTATTAGATTCCAAATCCATAACAAAAGCATAACCTCTAAAAGAAAAAATATATGTATGAAATCTAGAAATATTTGAATCATAATTAAAATCTATCCAATTCATGTCCTTAGGAATAGGTATGTTCCTGTTCGCTAACTTACCATTCAAAAAAAATCTTTTAAAGTCATTACTTGCTGTAGCACTCCATTTTCCCCCAATAACTATCCCACTAAATAAGCCTAAAGTAAAATCTTCTTTGTTAAATAAACCTTTAACATGCCTAAGAGTGCCGCCAATCATACAAAAATCAAGAAAATACTAACTAATAAATCTTTTCTACTAATAAATAAAATAACATAACATTTAAAACTCAATAAAAAAAGAATAAATCATGTTAAATCCTTATATAATAACAACCCTACTAGGACTAATGCCTATATCTGAAGGTAGAGGTGCTATAATATATGGTTTAAGTACAGGGCTAAATCCTTATTATATCTTCACAATTTCATTAGTTGCTAACATTACAATAATTCCAATTTTATTTTCTATATTAAAACAAACGCATTTTATGCAGCTAACTCATAGAATTCTTGGCAAGAGAATCTCTAGCCTGATTGAAAAAAATAAAGAGCGTTTTGAATTATATGAAGAACTAGCACTACTAACATTTGTAGCCATACCTCTCCCAGGAACAGGAGCTTACACAGGAGCCATACTAGCTAGTGTTCTTGATTTAAACAGAAAAAAATCATTTTTCATAATAACCCTAGGCATAGTAATCGCACTAACCATAGTATTCTTAAGTACACAAGGAATTCTCTTGGGAATAAAATGAAAATAAAACAAATCCCTCAAGATTTTATAGTAAAAGAAATAATAGACATACCAAAGCTCAAGAAAGATGGAGAATATACTTATTTCTGGCTTGAAAAAACAAACTGGACCACAACCAGGGCTCTAGAAAAAATAGCTAGACTTTGCAAAACCAGTAGAAAAAGATTCAATTTCTCTGGAACAAAAGATAAAAATGCTCTGACAAAACAAGTTTGCTGCGCATGGAAAGTATCCCCTGAAACCTTAAAATCTATAAACCTGAAAGACATAAAAATAAAAGTCATTGGCAAAGGCAATGAAAAGATAAACCTAGGATCTCATGAAAAAAATAATTTTAAAATAACAATTAGAGATCTAACTTCAGAGGAAATTCCAAAAATAAAACAAGATATAATATTTCCAAACTACTTTGGACTACAAAGATTTGGAAGTTCTGGAAATTCCCATAAAATAGGCATACTTATCCTAAAAGGAACATTTCAAAAAGCAGCAAAAGAAATCCTGACAAATCTTGGAGAAAAAAATAAAGAAGCAGCAAAATTTGTAAAAGAAAATTGGGGTTCTTGGAAAAAGATAATCAAAATAATTCCACCATACTTAAGCCCAGAAAAATCAATAGTAAATCATTTAATAAAAACTCCAACAGATTTTGCAGGAAGCATAAGGACATTACATAAAAAAATCAGAATGTTATTTGTTAGCGCAGTACAATCATACATATTTAATCTAACTCTATCAGAATTAATAAAAGAAAATCTAGATTATGCAGAGATCAAATTCCTGGACACAAAACTTGCTCTGCCTACATTAGAATCACAAAAAGATATTCCAAAAGATTTCATTAATAAAGAAATTGAGCTTGCAGGTTTTGATGCAACCCTTAATAAAACCTCCGCTAAAATATTAAAATCTCTTGATCTAAAACCAGATGATTTCAAATCCAAAAGAATGCCAGAACTAGCACGCAAAGGAGATAAAAGAATTGCATTTATAAAAACAAAAATAAATGCATCCAAACCAAAATCAGATGAGTTAAACAAAAATAAAAAGAAAATAACTCTTAGTTTTGATCTCCCAAAAGGTGCATATGCAACAACACTTATAAACATTATATTTTATAAGAATATCAAGACCATGCTTTGAAATGGAAAACAAAAAGAAAATGTCATTTGCATTAGTACTTGTCATGATTTGTGTAATTCTCGCAGCAGTAGGACAAGTCAGCATGAAAAAAGGCATAACTCAAGTAGGAGAACTTTCTGTTTCAGATTTATTCTCATCTAAATTATTTACCATAGGCACAAACTTCTACATATTTATAGGATTAATAGGCTATATAATAAGTCTTGGTTTATGGCTGGTAGCACTTTCAAAACTAGACATAAGTTTCATGTATCCCTTAGTAAGTATTGGCTACATACTAACTGCATTATTTGCATTTGTTTTCCTAAAAGAAAATGTCACTTTATTAAGATGGGTTGGAATATTTCTTATAACTACTGGCTGCTTTCTAATAATTAAAACATAACTTAGAGTTCTCTAAAATGAAACTAACTATTAAAGAAACCATTAACAAAGTTCTAAGAGAAAAAACAATCTTGCTTGGATTCATTCTTTCAACAATTTTTTTCCTATATCAGCACACAACAGGATTATCATGGGATTTCTCATCTTACATCTTAAATGCAAAATATCTTTTTGGAACTTCATTAGAATATTTTGAATGGTATAGAGGCCCATTAATGCCATTTCTTCTAGGAATCTTAAGTTTGAAAGGTATGTTCTGGACAGCCTCAGAATATCTATATATAATATTAGTTTCTGCTATATTTGCTATATCTTCAGTTAAATTAGCAAATAAATTCAAAATCAATAAAAATTTATTTTACATTCTAGAATTAACTCCTTTTGTTTTAAACGGAGGCCTTCTCCAAGGAACAGAATTATTCTCTCTAGCATTATTACAACTAGCACTAGTTTATCTCTATAAAAACAAAAGCGGATTCTTTTTTGGATTAGCTTGGCTACTAAGATATACTAACTTAATCTTCCTTCCTTTGTTAATATTTAACAAAAAAATAAAAAAAATACTGCTTAGTCTAGCAATCTTCACAATAACAATATCTCCTTGGCTCATTCATAACTATTTAACAAAAGGTATGCCTTTAGTTAGTTTCATAGATTCATATTTAATGAACGTAGCATTAAGAAGAGACACAACCATGCCATTTAGTTTTATAGATCTAATAGCAATATCAAATTTCTATCTTCCATTATTTTTCCTGGGAATGATCAAAAAAGCAAAAAGCAAATTTACAAAACATGATTATATAATGATCTTTTTCCTAATAATATCCTTGATATCTTATTTTAACATGCCTACCAAAGTTGCTAGATATCTTTTACCATTGCTAATCCCAATAGCTTACTACTCTAGTATTTTCCTAGAAAATAAAAAATTCAATACAAATAAAATAATTAAAATAATCCTGATAGTAAACTTTGTTTTAGCTATGTTATTTTTCCACCCATTAACTGATGTTTCTGTTGAAAAACAAATAGTTCAAGATCTAGGAAACTGCTCTTGTAGTTCAAATGAATGGGTTTTATTAAGATATCTTGGAGCAGGTTGTAATCCCATGCCAAGAGATTTTAAACTTAATACAACCATAGAAAAAGGACATAAAATATACATATTTAAAGATCAAGAAGAACCAAAATATGCTTTCAATAAAACATTCATGTCCCAGTTTGACAAATACAAAAAAGAAGAAACTAAAGATTATATATTAATAGACAAAGGAAAATGTATCATTCCAGACAAATATGTTTTCACATATCTAGAACTTAGATGGTATGATAACTTAGTTACTAGAACAGAAGCAAATTATTATTTTTATGTGCTTCCTTATAAAATTTCACTCAAATATTTGTAAAAATCTGATCACTGTCTTCTAATCTTGAACTTGTGCTTTGAAGCACTTTTAAAATCTCTTTTAACTCATCAACACTAACAAACCCTTCAGTCTTAATTTTATCATTATATATAATAGTAGGAGTAGTTTCTATATCATACCTGTCTTTCAGAATACCAATTAAAGGTTCTTTATCATAATTCACATCAAAAGATAATATAGTTAAAGAATAATTATATTCTTTATTAAGATCATCAAGCGCATATCCCTGATTAGTACTTTCTTGGTGATTTTCCTCATAGAAATATAAAATAACAATCCCTTCATAATCACAATTTTTCTTCAGATAGCTTAACATGTTCCAGAATCTCACTTTCAAAATAAAGTGTTTTCTCTGTAAATAATCAAATTCATCTTTCTCAAACACATTCTTGCCCTTATAATATACAAGTTTGTGTCCTACCTCTCCCAGCTGGTCATTAAGCACAGGCACTCTATTTTCTAACACTTCACAAGCCAACTCCTTATCAAAAGACTCAATATATTGCTGCTCCACCAAATAACTTTCTGTATCTAACTCATTCTGTTGAATAATCTCAAGAATATCATTAGACCTCATATTGTCCAAATACCATCCAAACACTATACCCAAAGAAAAAATAGCTACTGCTAACACTAAACTAGTAAATAATAATTGTTTCTTTGTCTTATCATTCACCATTTTTTCTTAACTCCAAACATTTCATAAGATGCAGCAATTAACCAATATGCACTTAAAAAGAATTGATATATTGTAAAATAAACCATAATCACAAACGGATGCTTCCATCTCTCTTTAAGGAAATAATGCGACTTATGTAATAAATATACCCCACAAATAAAAATAAACAATAATGGAAACAAAATTATATCTATTCCTAAAATAGCATCTCTAAAAGAAAACTCAAAAAGCAATCTTAAAATATTTGATTTTAAAACATAAAACATATTTAAAAAATCAAATGTACTCCTAAAAAAAGAATATACTGCAAATAATGTTGTAAACATCAGCAATAATGGAATTATAATAGTAACAGGAATCTGTATCATTCCTAAAAATCCATATTTTCTATTAAATACCATTTTCTTATACTTTACAACTGTATTAAGCCAGCCCCTATACCATCTAACTCTCTGCCTGTGTAGTTTTAAAAAACTATCTGGAACATTAGTATAAGCAAAACCTGAAATCTGAGACTTAATATCATAACCATTATATTGCAATCTCATAGCAATCTCTAAATCTTCTGTTATAGTATTCTCATCAAAACCTCCAAGATCTTTTATTATGTCTTTTCTGTATATGCTAATAGCTCCTGGAGTAACATGCAAAGCATTCAAACTAGCTAATAATCTTCTTGTAAAGGTAACAAAAATATATTCAAACCATTGTAATTTCTCTAAAAAAGATTTAGGATTATTTACCTTTATGCCAGAAATTACAGCACCTACTTTAGGACTATCAAAATTAGGAATCATATGATTCAAAATATCTGCATCTACAAAACTATCTGCATCCATGCATCCTATAAAGTCTCCTTTTGCATGCTTCAAACCAACATTAAGTGCATGACCTTTACCAGGAGTTTCAATCTCAACTAACTTTATCCTAGAATCTTCAAATTTTTTAACGTTTTCAACAGTCTTATCTGTACAAGCATTAGCCACAACAATAGCTTCATATCTATCCCTAGGATAATTTAAACCAAGCACAGATTCTAATGTCTTAGAAATACCTTGCTCTTCATTATGTGCTGGAATAATTATACTAATAAATGGAAAATACTTAAGTTCCTTTGGCTTAGCCTTAACTTTATCTTCTTCTAGATAAAGCAAAGATATCCAAAATATAGATAAATATATACTAATAAAAGATATTGTTAATACTATCACTATATATGCTAAGTCCATACTCCTTATAGCTATCCACTATAATTATAAAGCTTTTTAAAAATAATAAAATATAAAAATTAAATCCTATATCTAGCAAATATAAAAATTAAATCCTAATATCTAACAAATACATACCTAACTTATCTGCAGCATACGCCATTCCATCATAATCCTTACCAATAATCCTTATGCAATTATTCTCTAATATTACTTTATCCTCTTTACTAGTTTCATCAACCTCAAAAACCATTACAGGAATAGTATTAGTTGCATCCTCACAAGTTTTTATTGGTATGTTTGGATCAATTGGGTTAGCATCATGCGTATATGCCCCTACTGTCTCTATATTATATACCATTCCAAGTATCCTAGAAACCTGAAACACAGCCACACCTATTCTTCCTAAATCACTAGAATTAGGACTAAAACTCATATATATCTTGCTAGCTCCTAATGCTCTTAGAACAGCAGTATCATCTAATAATATAGAGTCTGCTTCTCTAGGATCCAAATTAAACTGCACTGGAATCTCCTGCCCAGCAATAGTAGCTCCAGTTAGATATGTAGTACCGTTATCAATCTCATAAAATGTATAACTCTTATCCTCACTTTGTATTATTATTTCAGGATATTCTTCTTGTGTATCTTGATTATTATTACTTGTAAAACTCAAAGAAAAAGCAAGAACAGAAAGCACCATTATTATAACTGGAAACAAAATCATCAATTTCTTTCCAAAACTCTTTTCCTTCTTCCTAGGACCTAAAAAAGGCTCTCTATCTCTTTCTACTCTATCACTAGGTTGATTAATATCTGACATATCCTAAAAAAAATATACTTACTTATTTAAAAACTTTTAGAAATCAAAGGAAATAAAAAAGAAAAAAGGCTTACTGCCTTTATGCTGGTATATATTCCATACCAGTTAGCTTGTCTGAGTTTGCCTTATAGTTCTTTAATAGAGCACATGCTTCTCTTGTGTCTGCTGCATCCCAACCAGCAGCAATCATAGCTACATTGGTTCCACCAAAGGCGTTTTCAACCAATTTAATCATATAGCTATTCTCTGGAATTCCAGAGTCTGCGCCATAACTTGGGAATGTTTTACCCATTGCTTCAGCAGTTAATGCATTTGCAGCTGGACCACCAACTAAAATCAATGGTTTAGTTGTCTTAATTGCGTCAGCTTCACTTGCTAGCTTTGCAATTGGTAAAGTTGCAATTGACTGAACTTCCACAGCTCCATCACCAGCGGTTCCAGATGTAACACTTGTGGATTCACCAGCAACAACTATTTTGGCTTTTACAGAGTCAGATGGGATTTGTAATACAAGTTTGTCATCATCTAAACTTTCTGGGTTTTCAATTATTATACCATACTTTGTCAATAGATCTTCGTCTTTTGCTCCAATTTCTACAGCATCCCAAGTCAAATCTGCTGCTTCTGCATTATTTTCATTTGCACCAAAACCACCAAATGAAGTAGTGTTAGCAGTTCCATGGTTTGTAACTAATATAATAGCTTCTGATACATAATCATCAGTAGCAGTTATTTCTAATCCCCATGTATTAGCTCCACCACTAAAGGATGTGCCCTCTGTAGCAATAGTTATATCATTTCCTTTTGTGTCATCATAGTTTATTCTAAATAAGGTTTCATCATCACCCATAGATGTTGAGTTACCTGCATAAGCCACATCATTATCTGCATCTTCATAAAATACATGGAATGTATCTTTTGTAGCTGCTCCATCATCTATCCATATCCAAACCTTATCTGTTTTCACGTCTCCACCCATTGCATCTCCATCTAAGTTATCATTCATTACTTCTATTCCTTCATCAACAGCTGTGTGTATATAGATTGTTTCTTCTGTAGATCCAAATCCTGCCTCAGATAGATCTGATCCAGAATCATACTCTATAGTATATGCTTCATATGTACTTGGAGCTAATTCAACAAATTGTACCTCTAAGTTTCCTTCTGGGAAATCATATGCTTCTCCTACACCTACTGGACCATCATTATAGCTATCTGCATTATATGTATTTACTATACCAATAATTGGTCCACTAAAATCAGATAAGTCAGTAGAATCATCATCATCTAAGTTACGTAGATCCCATTCCCAGTCTGCATCATCTTCATCACAATCACTCTGATACCATTTTGTAGCACATGGAACTACATATGCGTCTCCATCATCATAAGTAACTACAGCATCTTCACCTATGATAAGTACTGCGGCTTTATCTGCTTTAACATCTGAATCAAATACACTATCTACATGAATGTCTATTCCAGATATTGTTCTTGATGAGCCCTCATTTATAATATATGATTCTCCATCATCAACAGATACAACAACAGAACTAGAACCTACATCATGTAACTTAACTACTTTTCCAGCTACTTCTTCAGTTCCATCAACAGATATATATTTTCTTGCTCCTACTTGTGCAACTATGGTGTCTTCATCTCCACCACCTTGTATAATAATATCTCTTCCCAAGAAGTTTATATCTAATGTATCGTCATCATCTGCACTAGTTACATTTATAGCATCATCAAAAGTATAATAATATGCCATATCGCCAGCTAATACTTCTAAGAATGCATCACTAGCATAGTCATAGTCAGCACTTGACAGAGCTGTATGTACTATAGGACTAGCAGTGTCAAACCATATTTTTTCTTTGTAGTCATAAGTACTACTCGCAAAAGTTATTGAAGATTTCTTTAGCGCAGCAATATCATTGTAATCTAGTTCTTGATCCATACCATCAGCACTCGTATTTGTAATTGGATGTCCTAATGGAATATCTGCACTTTCTCCACCAGAAACAGTTGTTGTTGTTGAAGCAGAAACACTCCTAACAGCTGCTTGACTTAGCGCAGCAACAATATCGTTAGATCCGATAACGTCTGCTGGGTCTGCTTTATCTCCAACTACTACAATTGTGTTATATACACCATCCTTTACGAATGGGGATGGATATTCACTTAAGTCTGCTGCGGCTACTGCACCTAGTACAGTTGCACCTAACATCATTGCTCCACTAGAAATCGCTGCAACTCTCTTCATTGCGTTTTTCGCATTTTTAATAAAGTCTTTTTGCATTTTTTATTCACCCATTTCTCCTTTTTTAGGTTAATATAAAACTCCGCTTACTTTGTTTATAAATATTACGCTAAAATGTTATTATTTTTTAGGAAGAACTAGTTTTTGCTATTTTCTTCCTTGTTCTGCTCTTCTCTTTGTGGTTTTGCTAACTTAGTATATTTTGAGAGCTCCCTAACAAGAATTGCCCTTTCCGCATTCATTTTCTTTAAAGTCATATCATAGGTATGAATCTTTGCAATTAAATCATTTAACAAATCGTTCAGAATACCAGAATCCTCTTTAATTGATATTGGTTCAATAATCTCTACAGAAGAAGGCATATAATCAAATATTATTGCAAGTAACTTTCCAAAATCCTTTGAAACAAATCCTACCTCAGAAAAGCTAGACAACATCTGATCCCCAATTTTCTTTGCCTCATGCATTTCTTGATTAAAAATCATAATATCTTTTTCATCATTAAGCTTCTCAAGAACTAGGTTCATAGCTTTCTCAACATGTTCTTTAGGAAACCCAACCACTTCAAATATTAAATTCGACTTTATCCAGCCTTCCTTCACCTTATTTTCAACATCTTTCAAATTCATATCTATCTCATGTCCCCTATTATTTATAAATTAATCCCTTCTCAAAGACATAATTAATAATACTATAATCACAACAACAGTAATAAGAAATAAATAAAAAACAAAATCTAAATTAACTTTTTCAGATTCAAACACTTTGCCAGTAATTAAATTTTCATCACTTCTCTCATTCATATCTATAAATTCAGTAATATTAATCTCCAACTCTGACATCTTAACAATTCCATTAGATTCAACCTTAAGAACATAGCTCTCTGTTTGTTTTTCTGGCAACTTTATAGGAAACCTAAATTTCTTAGTTTCAAGTGCATCAAAAGAAATATTTTCTCTAACCTCTAAGTTATTAGATAATAAAACAATCCCTAACTCCTGAGTATTATTTATCAAATTACTAATTCTAGAATACAAATTAATTTCCTTATCAGGATGGAGATTTTTTGCTAACGTATAAAAAGATAGAATCTCAAAACTATCTTTATTCTCTTTAGAAAGGTTAGTATCAACAGAAGAATTTAAATTATCAATAAAAGAATCTAAATTATTCATAGAAGAATCTAAATTATTACTAACTATTAGCATATCATTAGATTTATACCTTCTAGAACCAGAACTACTTGTTTTTGTTTCCTTTTCTAGAATTTTTATCTTAGTATCTGGATTGTTTGCCTGCCCAGGAGATCCACTATATCTTATGCTCTCTGCCCAATTACTAGCCAAATCTCCATTAACTGGTATCTTTTTTTCTAAAGTATAACCAGTACCATCTCCTCCCCATGAAGAACTATAATATAACTTCTGAGAGTAGGTTTTATTCGAGAAATTCAGTATCAATTCAATTTCATCATTATCATTATTTAAAGCCCACCCAGCTCCACCAATCACATTATTATTGGATCCATAATAACTTTCAAATTCAGTAATATCTTTTGCAACAATCAAAAAAGATTTTTGTTCTAAAAAGCCTTGCAGCTTCTTTGTTTTATTATCACAGCTAATCATATAATCAGATAAATTAATTCCATAACTTGCAGAATTATATATTTCTAGCCATTCAAGATCAGCATCACTTCCTATCTCTGAAGGTGGATTATACATAACTTCATTAATCACAAATCTATGTCTAACATCAATCACTTTTGTAAAATTATTATTACTAATATTAAAATCAGAAAAATCCAAAGTTGCAGTAAAATTATGCTCTCCTAAACCAAAATTTCTAGAAAAAGTAATAATCTTAGTTTCATTAACCGAAAGATTAATTACTTCATATCCTAAAGAACCATCAGCAAAATAACTTAAATTCAAATCAGTTTCATTATAGTTTCCTGCATTAAACAACTCACAACTAACATTAACTTTTATATTAACATCAGGATCCTCAGGACTATAATTTATATTCAAAATCATTATATCATGAAAAGAAACACTATTCTTTATTCCAGGTGTGCCTCCTTCCAAAGAACTTTCCTTCCAAAGACTAGAATTTTCCACTAATTCAAGTGATTTATTATTTCCATCTGCTCCCCAATAATCATTATAAAATACATAATCAACAACATCAAGACTAGAATTTTTTATGCTAATGTTCTCTCCAGAATTACTTAAAGAAAAACTACTATCAAACAAATTTCCTATAAAATTATAATCTATTAAAAAAGTGCCAGAATCTTCTGCAATTATTGCATAATCCCCAAGACAGAGCAAATCAGTTCCATTAATTAATTTCAAATTATGATTTACTCCTTGTTCAAAGAATTTCCACTCACTCAAGTTTTCACACTTGTCCATCTCCTGATAAACTTCTATCCATTCATGATTATCATCCACTCCAGGAACATTATACATTATCTCAGAAATAATTACTGCATTAACATTAGATATAATACTCGAAATTAAAAAGAAAAAGGACAAACAGCAAGCTAATAATCTTGCCAATCTCATATATTAAAAACAACAAAGATTATATAAATAAATTACGCAGTACTATATACAACTATTATATAATATCAGATAATCAATTTTTTAATCTACCTGATTTTAATCTACCTGATTTTAATCTACCTGATTTTAATCTATCTAATATTTTATGCACTAACTCATTTTATATTTTATATAATATCAAAGCCAAAACTATTATACAAGACTATCTGGGAGAGAATTATAACTAAGAAAACCTTGATTTTTAAATCCTCAGCCTCCTTAAATTAGAAGAGTTTTTATTGAATAAATTAAAGAAATAATTATGATCGAAGCTTTTACTATCGCATTCATAATAGCATTGCTTTCTGAAATCGTAGATAAAACACAATTAGTAATATTAGGATTAGCATTAAAATACAAATCCCCATTAAAAGTCTTCTTCGGAGCTTTAATGGCTCATGCTTTTATGGATGGTATTGCTATTGTATTAGGAACTTATCTTGGGTTTTCATTATCCTCAAATTTAATTAAGAACATAATTGGAATATTATTTCTTGTTTTGGGAGGATGGATGTTTATTAAACTATATTTCTTGAAAAAGCCTAAGAATAAGAAAAAGAAAACTCCACTTAAAACTCTATCAACTCCATTAATAGCTTCATTTCTAATTGTTATGGCTAGCGAGTTTGGAGACAAAACTCAAATAGCTTCAGGCTTATTAGCTGCTAAGTACTTGGTTCCTATTCCTATCTTCATTGGTTTTATATCAGCACTGGCTATAGCCATCGGACTCAATATATTTGTTGGCAGCAAAATAGCTGAAAAGATTCCAAATAAGAGTATAAAAATTATTACTGGAATATTGTTTATATTATTTGGTATATTTACGCTGCTTACTTAAATACAATATCTAATTGCTAACTGTTGCACTTCCTATGCAACACCTATCTTAATATTAAACTAAGCTGTCAAAAGCGTTTATAAAATTCATAAATCATCTTAATATAACAATCATCTCTGCCCCTGAAATTAATAACAAAAACAACAAATAATAAGCTAATAATCTTGCCAACTTTAAACAGGAATAGCAAATAATAAGCCAATAATCTTGCTAATCTCATATAATTAATAAAACAAATATATTTATTTAAGCACGTGTTCTCACTGGAGTGTTTAAATAAAACTATAAAAAAGAGTGGTTTTTAAAAAAAATTGGTGAAGCAGCTATGGGATTATTTGATATTTTCAAAAAGAAAAAAGAAGATCTAAAATATGATGAAATCAATGATGAAATCAACGGACACTTGCCAGAAGAACTAAAAGAAAAGGCACCAGTTCCAAGTTTAGAACCATTACCTCCTCTTCCAAAATTTAAAGAACCTCCTAGAGAACTACCCCAACCACTACCAAGACTACCCAAAATCCCAGAATCTAGAGAAAAACTACCTCCTCTTCCAAAATTATCAGACATGCCAAAACTTCCAGAATTATCTGATCTAGAAGAAGAAAAACAAAGATTAGAATTACCATCAGTAAAAAAACCAGAAGCACCAATTCCAAAAGAATTAAAACTTGCTTCTGAAGAACCTAAAGCACAAGTATTTGTAAAAATAAACCAATACAAGGCAATTCTAAAAAAAATAGATGATATGGAAATAAAAGTTAAAGCTCTAAAAGACAACATAGACAAATTAAAAAGATTAAAAAGCAAAGAAGATGAAATCATCTCTGGATGGGATCAAACAATAACTAAAGCTAAAGATAAACTAGATGATATAGACGAAACCCTGGCTAAGCTCTAACTTCATAAAAGTTCCTTTTACTTTTTTGGAAACTTCTTCTATCCTTTAGGCATGCTAATCCAAGATATACTGCTTGTTTCGATATTTTTATTAAATCTAACAAATAAAATAAATTATTATAAAGACAAAATATTAAATAAGTTGGAAGATTATAAAAATATGACTTTACCTTACACTTTTGGGCCGATGGTTTAGCCTGGTACAGTTTAATTTTATTCATTAACTGCAGGAAATAACGTCGCGTTGACGTCGCGAAGGTCCCCGGTTCAAATCCGGGTCGGCCCATACCTCTTAACTAGAAATACTAAAAACATCTAAAATCTAGTTTCTTTCAAAAATTAATAAATCATAAAATTTATAAATATTATAATAGTTATAATAACTATGAAAAATACAACAATCGCAATAAGCGAAAAAACAAAAGAATATTTAGAAATGCTAGGCAGGAAGAGCCAAACATATGATGACATCATACAAGACCTTATAGAAATCGCAGAAAAATCTGACTTTTTTGAGAAACAAAAAACAATTCTAAATACAGAGAGGTTCATTGAAATTGAACACATTTAAAGTCTTTATTTCTGAAACCGCAATTAAACAACTAGGAAAATTAGATCTAAAAGTAAAAAAACAAATTATACAACGATTAAAAGAATTACATAGTGATCCGTTTAGATCAAGACCCTTAGCAGACATTAAAAAACTAAAAGGATATAGTAAACTTTCATTATATCGCCTAAGAATTGGAGATTTTAGAGCAATATATGTTATACAAAAAAACTCTGTCAAGATTACAGAAATAATTAAGCGCAAAAAGGGCTATAAATGGCTAGAATAAGATCTCATATTTGTAATATAAGTTTGCAATATAAATTTGCAATATAAGATCTCATATTTGTAATATAAGTTTGCAATATAAATTTGCAATATAAGATCTCATGTTTGTAATATAAGTTTGCAATATAAATTTGCAATATAATTTTATAATATAAAAATACCATCTAAGCTTCCCAAGCTCAAGACATAGGTCAATTCCCACTAGACGCACTTCTTAACTAGAAGTACTAAAAATATTTAAAGTCTAGTTTCTTTCAAAAAAACCATGGTCAAAAAAGCAAATTTACTTCATATAAAAATCGATGATCCGCAGAGAATAAAAAATGACTTACTAGATTCTAATGAGGATTTTCAAGAATACTTAGATGAATTAAATGACTATAAAAAACTAACAAAAGAAAAAAATAGGGAAGTTCGAGAAATAAAAAAACTAAACAATTCAATTATAGAAGAAATCAAAGAACTAAAAACCATGATGAAAGCAGAAATGTTTGATGAAAATTCTGAATCTCAGCCTAGCTCATCAAGAATCACAAAAACTAAAAGAACTAAAAAATAATCAATAGCTTTTCTAAGTGAATTATTTTTTCATGTATTTACTTATTATTCTATCTTCCCAACCAGCTATCTTTAATGCAGCCTTTATTTCGTCATCAGAATAACCTTGTGCCCTAGAATTTTTAATATATTTCTTTAACTTAGCTGCATCCTTCTTGGATATTTTAGGCCCTGCTATTTTTCCAACTAAACCATGCAATCCTGGAAGCCCACCTTTCACCAAAAAGAAATAGACTCCAATTCCTGCTCCTGCAACAATCAATATAATTATCAGCCAAACAACAAATGAAGTTCCACAATCTTCTGGACAAGCAGCTCCATTTTCTCCAGCATATGACTCACAAACCCCATTTCCACAAATATACAAACATCCACAATTCTCTGTACAAACTCCAGGACATAAACTATCTTCAGTACCATCACACTGTTCTCCAGTTTCTACTATATTATTCCCACACTCACCAGGGCATACACAATCTGTTAAACATTCTCCAGGGCATGAAGAATCATCAGACCCATCACAAGCCTCTCCAGCTTCCCTTATGTTATTTCCACATACCGGGCCTTCTATCTTGTCTGCAGCAATAGCAAATATTGAAAAACCAGGAGTATCTGCAACATAATAAGTATAATCTTCAACATCTACATCTTCTCTTATTGTTGTATTCAATGCTGTCCAACCATCTTCTTCTGTATATCTATACAAAGTTACAGTACTAGCTTCAATAAAATTATCTGATATCCAAGAATTAAGAACCCTAAAATAAATCTTAGCTTCTTTAACATCTTTAACCTTTACAATAGTATCAATATCCACATATGCATATTCTTCATCTACATCTATACTAACAACACCTTCAGATCTTTGAATAGTAAAATCAACATCCTTAATTTGTTTATTTGTAGTAACTTCTATCTCAGTTATTGGAGTATATTCAAAGCTAGCTCTATTACTTGCCCCTGAATTTAAAGTTCCAAAGTAATAATATCCTTTCTCAGTTACTGGAATAACTGTAATACTAATAGTATCATTATCTATGTCCTTATCATCATCCACAGTTATCTTAAAAACATATGTTCCTTCTGTATCAGTTCTAAACCAAGCTTTAGCTTTTGTGCTGTTTTCTATTGTAACATCAATAGGCCCATCTATTTGTGTCCACTTATAATCTAAAGTATCATCATCTGAATCTTTAGATGCTTCTCCATCTAAGTAGATTTTTCTATCCCATGATGTTGTAAAGTCATCTCCTGCATTCGCAATCGGAGCATTATTTGGAACCTCTACACACTCATATTCATCTTCATCATCTGGATCAACTTTACAATAATCTCTTCCAGCACATCCACAATCATCTGCTGTATGAAGCTTCCCATCTTTTCCCTCACACTTATTTACTAAGACACCATTATCACAATATTTTGGTTTATCTTCTGAGCACTCTCCAGATAAAGTTCCATCACTGCATACTGGTAATACACTATACTCTATATTTAATGAATAAGCATCTAGCTGGCCTGACGAGCTAGAGCTAACATCCATTTTTATTTTACATCCATTTTGGGGACTTGGGGTAGGTTCGCACCCAAGACAATTACATTCAGGTAACAAGCTAGTTATTGCAGGCCCAATATCTATCATGCTCGCTCCATCAAAGGATCCTCCCCAAGTCCATTCCAAAGAACCATCATTTCCAACATCTAATTCTAAATCAGTTGGATAACTTCCAGCATATTCTCCACCATCTACAAACATCCTAGCACTAATTATAGTTGCATCTTTAGGAATTTCAAACTCAAATCCTTGTTTACTTCCAGCACTTTCAAATATCATTTCTTCATAACCTTCTCCAGAAGTAAATGGATCCTCTGCCCAATAACCATTAACTCTACAATAATATATTCCAGAATCTTCATCCACTATAGTTTGAGAACTATTCCAAGTATATCCACTAGGAAGAGAACTACCATCTGAATAGCTATTTCCTCCAGAATAACATGAACTTACACATGCACTGTTTTCTGGATTTATAACATCTACAGAACAAATTCCAGAATAACACTTATAATCTGTATCACAAGTTGAAAGATCTTTTAATTTAATTGTAAATATTCCAGAATATGCTTCATCACTAAACTCATTATCTTGTACTACTGCTCTAATCATATATTGAGTTCCATAACCAATACTATCTTTATCCCAGTTTACTCTATACTTAGCAGTACCATCAATCAAGCTTCCTTCATAGTTAGTACTAATACTTCCAATAGCATTCCATGTAGATCCTGCATCCTCACTATAATAGAAAGTTACATCTCCCCCATCCAAGCTACCATCTAGATCTTTTACTCTAGCTATAACATAAGATTCATCATTTTTTATAGTCTCTCCACCAACAGGATCTTCCATCCATATCTCTGGAGCACTATTCTCAACATGAGGACCTATCTGAGTTCCAGTTGATATCTCTGTTGTTCCATCACTAAATCTAAATCTATAAGCATGAGTTCCTTCAGATAATCCAGTAACATAATATCTATATGGTACTCCAACCACAAAGTTGAAACCTTCTCCCTTAGTCATATCATATTCAATACTATCTAATTCTAACTTGGCAATAGTTGGAGCTGTATTATCATCATCCTGATAGAAAGCAGTAAATGTAAATTCTTCATCACTAGCTCCAAAGCTTGGGCTTACTCCATAACTTAAAAATTCAGGAGGAGTATTTTTTATATCTACTGCAGCAGAATCATACCAATCCCCTACCAATCCATGTATATCTATTGGCTGTTCTGAAACTTTTATAGAATCTCCTTCAGCACAACAGCTAGACAAATAAAGAGTTGTTCCTGTTTCTCCAAGTATTAATTCATCATTCTTATACCATCTATAGTTGCTTCCCTGCTTAGCATCAGAATCCTGATCAGAATAATTACCATTCGCAATCTGCAAGGTAGAAGTAACATAAATCTCTGATCCTGCAACTAATCCAATCTCTGGAGTTGTTAAACTAGGTTTATGATTTACTTCAAACCCATCTCCATCTTGTTCTGCAGCTACAGAACATACATCTGAATCATCACAAATCCTCACCCAATAATCATTCACGCTAGCATCACCAGTCTGAGTAGTATAAGTACAGCTAGTTGAAGTATCATTTGTATTAATCACAGAACAATAAGTATTGGTAGTTCCACCAGTACAGCCTGAAGCAGTTATTTCACTAGTCTTGCATACATAAATACTTACAAATTCACCATATGCTAAATCAGCATCAGTCCAATTAAATGTAAATGTTACCTGCTGTCCAACAGATTTTGGATTTCCTGACGTAGAATCATCATCAAATATTACACTAGGTGCTATAGATCCAATCTGTACAGCAGTTGAATTCTTAGCAGCACCTTCTACAAATTCATCATCCTCTGGAGTTACTTCACATTTCCAAATCTGCCCATCTAAGGTCAATGAACTAGATATATTTTGAGTAGTATATCCAGAATCTACAAATCCAGACCCAGAATCCAAGAACCATCTAAATGAAGTTGCTCCCTCTGTATCAGCACCATCTGCATCATTATATATATAAGTACAATTTAACATACTTGTTGTATTCGGGCTTCCTGGACTAATAGCAGGGTTTCCAGATATTTCTGGAATTGAGTTGCTAATAATTAAACTATCATTCACAGACAATCCTTCTTCCTGATTATCTCTTGGAGTCACTCTACAAGTCCAATTCTCATTCTTATGGGCAACACCCGAATCTAATACATCATATAACTCTGTTTTAATTGTTTCTAAGCTAGCATTTGGAGTTCCATCAATTAGCCATTCATATCTATAACTAACAATATCTTCTCCTTCTAGTACATCAGGATCATAACTTTCTGCTATAACAGAACAGCTTAATTCATCTGCAGTAGTCGCATAATCTGATAAATTAATTTCTGGAACAGTAGGAACTGTATTTTGTATTTGTACAATATTCGATTTTGTTCTAGTTCCAAAGCTCTGTCCATCTTTCAAAGTAACATAGTAATACCAGTTCTCTCCCTTCTTATTATCCTCAGGAAGAATTCCTATAAAGCTTTGAGTAGTTGCAGGAGTCGCCCCTTCTAAGCTAGTTAACAATAAATCATCAACATAAACATCCACACTAGTACCAGTAACTCCTATTCTCTTAGTCATAGTTCCAGAGAATGCTCTATCATCAATCATATCATTTGTAGTACTAACTAAGAGATTATTATTTGCATAAATATCAAATGCACTACTACCAGAACTTCCTCTAATATAAATTCTAATTGCTGTCCAGGTATTGCTTGGAATATCATAGCCAGTATCTTTCCATTGCGAAGTTCCAGTAGAAGAAACTCTCCACATCAATGAATTATTTACTCCTTTAATTGCTACAAAAGGTCCTGCTGATTGGTGAGCAGAGTTAACATATCTAAATAAATTAATTCTATCATCTACTTCTGTAGTTCCATTCACATAAATCCATACTTCATCTGCTGCATAACTATTAGCATTAAGCGCTGTAAATTCTTTAGAAATATATTCCTCCACAGAACCATTTGGAATCTTTAATGAATAAGATCCTGTATGTTTCTCTGTACTATCCACTGCTAAGGTAACAGATGTTCTATTCCAGATATCAAATACATTATATCCAGTTTCAGATTCTGATTCAAATTCCTCATTAATTTCAATATATACCTCTGCATACTTCAATTCATCTTTATACCACTCTATTAATGTTCCAGATTCAGCTTGACCATCTTCATCTTTATAATTATAAATTGGCCTTAACAGATCTGTAGTTTTAGGACTAGCTAAGTCAATAGTTGGCAATCCAACTAATTCTGGCAGTACACTTCCTATAACTAATTGAGCTGAATCACTATCTCCATAATCATCTCCATCATATGCTGCTACTTCACACCTCCAAGTTTCATCATTACTAGTATTTCCACTAGCCAATATATCAGAAATATTAGATTTTGTAACTTCTCTAATCAAATCAACTCCATTATACCACCTATATCTATATTGTATTGAATCTGCTGAATCTTCATCTGTACTTACATTTACAACAGTACAAGTTAAATTATCTTGAGTTGTTGGTTCTATAGGAGTTAAACTAATAATCGGCTGAGTTGGAGCAGTATTTTCTATTGTAATCCAACCAGAACTACTTGGACTAGAATAATTAAATCCATCAAATAATCTTGACTTACAATAAATTTGATCATTCTTATCTCCAACCACACTTAAATTTAAGGTATTATCAGTACTTTCTGCAGATATCAAACTATGATTACTATAATACCAGCTATAAACAGGAGTTACAGTATCTACTCCATCATCATCTTCATATTCTCCAGGAACACAAGTTATAATATCATTAGTCTTTGGATCATCTGGAATAATACTCGGATCTTCTATCCAACTAGGAATTGTATTTTTTATTGACACTGATGAAGATAAGCTTGAAATTCCTGCAGTCCCGTCTCCAGGAGTTATATTATACCACCAAATATCCCCAACAGTTGTTTCAGAAGCATTAATTCTAATCCTGCTTTGGATAGTATCTGGACTTATTAAATCTGTATGGCTTAACAAAATATCATCTATATAAACATCTGTAACCAACTCAGTTCCAGAAATTATTTTCTTCTCAGCACCTGAAACTGATTTAGAATCATAACTTGCTGCATTATTTTTTATCAACTGATCATTCAAATAAATATCATAGTTAGCTCCATCTATATATAATCTTAATTTATTCCATGCATTTGCTGTTAACTCATATCCTGTATCTTCCCAAGTGTCTATATCAGTTCTATATCTTATTCTATTTCCTGAACCAAATACAGAAACATAAGGTCCCACTAAATCTCCACTAGCATCTTCATACTTGAATATATCAATTCTTTCTGTGTCTGAAACAGTTCCATCTACATATATTAAAAGTTCATCAGAACTTGGAATCCTTCCATCAAACTCCCTATACACATAAGAATTATTTGATCCTAACTTCAATGAATTTGGACTTGAATTATATCTTATATTAGTTACATCAACTGCTCCAGAAGATCGCTCCCATACATTATCATTAAATACTTCATAAACTTGCTCATCAAAGTCTTCATTAATTGAAACATAAACTCCCGCATATCTTTCCCCATTCAGATACCATTCTATCTTGGTTTCAGATTCAGGATCCCCATCACTATCATTGTAAACATAAACAGGATATAAATCATCAACAGTATATGGCTCTCCAGGACTTATATTTGGTATTCCTTCAACAAATGCTCTAGCATTCCCTACATTCGCTGTTTCAGAAACCTCAGCACCATAATCTTCTCCATCATAAGGAACTACAATACATTCTATATTATCATCATCTTCTATATAATTACCAGCTAAAGTACTATAATTTCCAATACTTGTATTTAACACACTAATATCATTTACATACCATCTAAAAGTATAATTTATGCTATCCAAATCAGCATCACTTGCAGAAGCAACCCTACATTCTACATCATCAGTACTTCCTGGAGAACTTGGATCTAACTCCACAGAAACCACTGGCAAACTATTGTTTATCAAGACACTTGCTGATACACTTCCATCTGTACTTTCTCCATCATATGGAGTAACAGTACAATTCCAAGTCTCGCCTTTGGAAGTATAACTAGAATCCAAGTTAAATGTTGTTTCAGTAGTATTTGTTGCATTAAACTCTACTCCATTCTTAAACCACTTATATCTATAAATAATTGTATCTCCATCTGGATCCACACTTATATTCGATATATTACAAACCAAATCATCATTTGTTCTTGGATCTTCAGGATTAATTTCAATTCCAGGACTTGGTGGAAGAGCATTATCTAATATCTCTCTAGTTGTACTATATGTATTTCCAAATGTCTGTCCATCTCTTGGCGTAACTCTTAACTCCCAAGTATCCCCTTTAGTAGTCCTGCTAGAATCAATAATAATTCTTCCATCACTTATTTCATAAGTGCTGCCAACTACAGCACTATCACTATGAGTTGTCAAAATATCATCAATCCATACGGAAAGTGTAGATGCATTAGCAAATGTAGCTCCCTCTATATATCTTCTTAGATTATCTCCAAAATTACTCCTTGAGTCTACATACACACAATCTCCACCTGAAACACTTATAGATTGATTATTATAATAAATATCATAGGCTGACCCTAAAGTAACTATCCTAATCGTTACCCACTCATTGCTTGGAATATTTATTCCAGTAGATTGCCACTGAGTATTTTGATCTCCAGTAGTTTTTTCTCTACATTGCAATTCATTCCCTGCTCCAAATATAGATAGATAAGGTCCAACATAATCCTCAGCAGAGTTCATATACTTAAACAAATCAATTCTTTCTCCACTTACTGTAGTTCCATTTACATAAACTTTAATCTCATCAGAGAATTCATCAATAGCACTGCTATGTGTTCCTACTAAATCAATCTCTCTGCTAATATTTTCTCCTTCAGAATCAATTACAAGTTTTCCACCACTCGGATTAATATTTCCATCCCAAGCAGCATCAAAATAATTTGATCTTTCAAAATCTTCGCTTGCTATAACATATGCTTCTGCATTTTTAGTAGCAAACAAATACCATTCTATTTTTGTCCAGCCTTCTGGATCTAGATCTTTACTATCTAAATAAGTATAATCTGGAATTAAATCTGATGATGTACTTGGATCTACTGGAAGTATCTGCAAACTTCCAGGCTCTAATGTTGGATTTGTATTATTTATAACAACAGAATCACTACCAATAGTTCCATTTTCATATCCATCAAAAGGAGTTACACTACATTTCAGAATATCTCCTTTCACACACCCATGTTCAGAACAATTCAGAGTACTATAATTATATGTAGCATTATGCACAACACCTAAGCTAATCATATCATAATCATCACTAGTTGAATTATATTTTAACCATCCAAATGTTACATTTACAGAATCACTTTCATCATCTGAAGGAGTTGCATTACATATCAAAAAAGTATCAGAATCTGGGAATGATGCATTATATGTAATCAACACATTAACTTCTGGAGGCGTATTTACTGTAAAACTCCAAGTATCACTAATATTAGTATCATAAGTATCATCTGCAGTTATATTCCAATAATAAGTCTGGCCTAAATTTAAACTAGTACAGTTAAATGATGTATTATCCACTGGACTTATGGTTTCATCACAGCCACTACCAGACATCTCTAGATTATATCTTAACAAGCTAGAATTATCTTCATCATCTAAATCCTGAGCCCTAGTCCAATCCAATAATACACTAGTTCCAATAACTCTATCTCCATTGCTAGGGCTTATCAAACTAGATGCTAATGGTATTCTATTCACAACAGTAAAGTTCTGCCATTCTAAAGAATTATTTAAACCACTAAAAGTATCATTTGCATACAGCTTCCATTCAACAGTATCATGTGCAGTATAATTTCCTGATCCAATACTTACATTAAGATCAAAAATATAACTATCAATCTGACTAATATTGCTGCTATTTGTAACATTAAATACAACCCATACTCTATCTACAGAACTAAAGCTGTCTGTTACACTAGCATTAATTACATAATTACTATCTTCATCTACCCAGCTAGAATTATCCCAGCTAATAAAATATGGAGGATTATTATCAACAGTTAGATTTCCAGAATAATCTAAAGTAGTATTCTTCTGATCTGTTATGTTACACCAAATATAATAATATCCAGATTCCCATTCAGAAGCATCACAATAACTCCAATTAACTCCAGCAGCATTACTATTAGTAATATTACAATCATAGGTCTTATTATAAACAAAATTCGTAGTATTGTCTGCCCAACATTCTGTCAGCTCTAAAACATCCCCATCTACATCACTAGCATTCCAAGTAACATTAAATATTCCTGATGTGGATGTAGCATTTGGCCATATAATTTCCAGACTAGGAGGATTATTAGTTACTGTCTTATTATAAGTCACAACAGGTCCATCATCCCTTCCATCATTACACCAAACATTAAAGATCCATTCTTCTCCTGAAGAAGTGTTTCCTTTCCCAACAGTTCCTATAGTAGTTTCTGTACCATTTACAACAGCAGAAGATCCGCTTAACATTAAAGAACCATTAGTTGCATTCCAATAAATAGTCAAACTTCCCGTAGTATTATCTCTTTCAATACAAGTAGCATTCAAAGTTATATCATTTCCAGAATAAAGTGGCTCTGGATAAATTCCAGACTTGTTTTCATCCAAGAAAGCTAATAAATTATAATCATAAATATTCAAATTAGAAACTGCAGCCATTCCAGACTTGTTTTCATATTCAGAACCTGCACTCAATGAACTTGTGATAGTACAATTACCATCATATTTTCCATAACTTCCATTAGTAGCACTACATCCAATACAATCACAATCCACAACCAAGTCAGTTAGTTCTTCAGCATATAACTCCCCTCGCATATATTCATCAAGAGTATAATATATTGTTTCATTTATTGTATCATGCACAACTCTCTGTACACTTGAAGCCCTAAATTCATCCATCTGTCCATCAAACCAGGCAGTCCCAGATGGACCAGTTCCTCCTAAAATCAAAGCAGTAACTCCAGGATCTGATACATCAGTAACAGCAGCCACACTCCTATTAGCTAGCTCCCCATCAACATAAATTTCAAAACCTCTAAATCCCCATATAACAGCTACATGGAAAGTATCATTTTCCACACCACTAACTACTAACTCTGGATCTGGACTTATAGAATCACTATGAATCACAGTTTTAAGAGTTTTAACTGAGCCAGCTTCATATGCATATAACTCAAAAACTCCACTCTGATAAACTAATGGCCTAGTACTGCTCCAATCATCCACATGCACCCACAATTCAACAGATCCATTATCTTCTCCTCTTAAAATTCCTGGAAAACTTAAATAATCTCCACTACCATCAAAGTCTCCATAATATCCAAATTCACTAGTATTAAGCCATCCAGAATCCAGAGATTCATTAGAAATATCAAAATCTCCATGCTTGCTTCCATTTCCACCATTTGCACTTCCAGAATAATCAACAACATATGTCTCATCTACTATTTCACTAAAATGCACTAAAAGTTCTGTATCAGAATCTGTACTAAATTCAGATCTAAAAGTACTAGGCAGATTAATATAATCCACTAAACTCTCAGATACTTTTTCATCACCATAAAATCCATCAGATCCTAAATCAAAATTATAAACTACTCCTTCAGGTCCATAAGTCTTAATTTCTATATCATCAAAATGAAAATGTGAATTATCTGTTCTTAAAGCAACACTTCCTTTCTTAATATATGGATAATCATCCACACTAATTACCTGATCACCATCATATTCAACACTAATATTGGTTCCATGCATTGAAATAGAAAGATTATGCATCACACCAATACTATTTTGAAGAGAAGTTATACTTGCTCCTTCAAGTTTAGATACCTCACTAAAAGTATGCTTCCATAATGAAATTTCAGAATCTTCAATCCTGACAGCATAATGAGTAGTTAAGGATTTATATTTGAATAACACAGAAGCATTAATAGGAGTTCCAGAATCCTCTTTTGAGAATTTCAAATCCACAGACATATCTTCAAAATCTTCCAAGTTAGTACTTTCATAAATATCTTCATCTAAAACAATTACTGCTACTCCATCAGTATTTGATTCATAACCAAGAACTTTATTGGTAGCATTAAGACTTACATTATGTTCTGTCTCACTAATAATTTCCCAATTAGCTCCAGATAAAACAGTAAATGTAAAATTATCTATTTCAGAAACATTTCCCTCTGTATAATTGAAATCATCACTAAAATTAGCTTCAGTATTCACTATCCCTTTAACATCTATATCAAAATCATAAAACTTAGTATATCTTGGAACTACAAAACCTGCAATTCCAGACACATTAGATGCATCTTCAATAGTAGCTCCATTATATTCCAGATATGGTTCCATATCTAAGAATGGATCCTCTCCCCAATACCCATCCACACAATAAAACTCTCCTAGCTCAGTATAACTTCCATTCACATCTGGAATCTGGGATACTATATCAGTATCCCAAGCAGTCTGATTTGATTGTGAATAATTATAACAATCTGCTCCTTGACAGGTTTCGAGCAAGAATTCAACTTCTCTAAATCCTCCCCCAGATATAGAACTATCAGTATAATTATCTGTATTAAATATCTTAAGATTAGTATTATCTAAACTAGCAACCCAAGTTCCATCTGGGCTCCAAGCAACATCAAGAATATCAGATGCATGAGCATCTAAATTAGAAACTAATAAATCATGCTTGTTAAATACTCTTCCTCTCTTATTATGAGTATCAGTAAAAATCAACTTATTTCCATCAGGATTCCAAGCTATAGCATTTATAGAATCACTCCTGCTTATATTATTATGAATTATCTTAAATAATTCAGGACTGCTTGGATTAGAAACATCAAATATCTTAACCAAACCTTCTCCTGCTCCAGAAGCACTTGCCAAATAATTTCCATCTGGACTCCATTCCAAATCTTCAAGATTTTGATTATGTTCTTTTATCTCTGCTATAATTCCAGATGACAAGTCATAAATAGTTATATTATTGCTTGCAAAAGCAATCATGCTTTGATCAGGAGATATTCTAACTACTCTTGGATTATTTGTAGTTATCTCTCCTAATTTAGTTCCATATTTATCATAAAGATAAATCTTATCATCTGCCTCGGAAGCTAAAACAACTCTAGCATCATTAAATATATCTATGCTGTCTATATCTGAAGATATACTAAAATTAGAAACACTTGTATCTAAACTATTAGTAAATATATTTATATCTTTATCTGATCCTGTTCCATTAACAGTTCCAATATATTCTCTGTTATTGGAAATAGCTAAATCTACTAAGCTAGGAATAACTATAGTTTTATCCAGAGCCCCACTTAAATTATATCTAAAAAGTGTACTTGTTGTCCTTACAATCAACTTAAACTCTCTCCTATGCGCACAGCTCTTATCAGATGAACTAACATTATAAGTACACCAAGATCCAAATTCATCATAATCAAAAGAACAATATTCATCCTCATCTACATTACAATCCAAATCAGAATAACATACCTTTCCTTTACAAACATGATCTTCATCAGTCAATCCATCTAAATCATCATCCACTCCATTACATATCTCAGTACTAGGACTAGGTATACCAGACCCTAAAAATAATATAATATCTTCAGAACTTGCTTCCCCTCCAAAACTACCCACAGCTCCTTCAAAGCCATAACCCATACTAGTAGCTCCACTAGTAGATCCAGAAGTAACTGCTCCATAATCTATAGAATAATTAGTGCTATTAACACTAAAAGAACTTGCACCTACACTCAAACCAATCACACTTATTATTAGAATTAAAGCTAATAACAATCCAATCTTCAAATTCAAGAAATTAAAATTATCTTTATCTATCTTCAAAGATCTTTTCCTAACTATGCCTACCTTTCCTTCTTTTCTTACCTGAATTGTCATTGGGTGCGACCCCTTATGAAAATTAAATTATGTACTACATATTGAAAATTTACAATTAGTGTTTCCACTAGCAACAACTGCAAGATTTGTTTTTGAGCCATTAGTCTCTATACGACATTTATTAGCAGAATCCACTACAAGTGGATCATTACTAAAATATGATCTTAAAACATCAGTATAGCCATTAGCATCTATTTTAAATCCCCTAATAGAACTACCATCTCCCCAGAAAGTCCCATAAGAATATTGTAATGTATTATTATCTATTGTTTTTAATGTGCAACCTTCATTATCATCACACCAAGGATTTGGTAACTCTATTCCTACATATTTAGTAACAACTCCAGTATTAATAATATGTTTCTCTATACATCCTTCATCAACTGAATAACTACCAATCTGTAGACTATCATAAACAGTAAGATTATCAATCACAACTAAATTATTTACTTGACTAAGATTACCTGCAAGATAATTCCCCAAAATAATCGCATTAGGAGCATATAGCCGAGATCCAGTAATATCAACATTTTCCCCAACAGTTAAATTTCCAGCAACATTAGTATTGCCTCTTACATCTAACGCAACGCCAGGAGTCTTTGTTCCAATTCCAACTTTTCCACCCATTATTGCCATAGTATGATCCTGAGTTACACTAGCTGCTCCTTGATCACTTAAAGCAATCGCAACAGTCCCTTCACCATTTGCATCTATACCATATCCTATTGCAGTAGAATAATCGCCACTAGCATATGTTTGTCTTCCCATTGCCGTTGAATATTTTCCGCTAGCTGCTGTGTGATAACCCATAGCTGTTGAATATTTTCCGCTAGCTGCTGTGTTATAACCCATAGCTGTTGAATATTTTTCGCTAGCTGCTGTGTTATAACCCATAGCTGTTGAAGCAATTTCGCTAGCCAGGGTTTGGTAGCCCATGGCCATTGACCACGACGCACTTGCATTAGCCGCATATCCTATTGCAGTAGAATATTCACCATTAGCTAGAGTATTATAACCCATTGCAATTGAAGCAATTTCGCTAGCTGTTGTGTTATAACCCATAGCTGTTGAAGCAACTCCACTAGCTAGGGTTTGGTAGCCCATAGCAACTGCAGAATCATTAGTGGCATTACATATATAACCCATAGCTACTGATCTGCCTCCACTAGCTATAACTGCCCCACCTAAAGCAACAGCGCGATCTCCTGAGGCATTACTGCCCACTCCTACTTCTAATGCACCTATTCCTGTAACATCAACATCTAGCATCGCATCTGGTCTATTAGTTCCAATTCCTACCATATCATTATCAGCATCAACAAATAAAGTACCAGTATCTACAGTTAGATTTCCAGTAATATCAACATTTTCCCCAACAGTTAGATTTCCAATAGCTTCTATATTCTCTGCAGTTATATCTACGCCCCCAGTATCCAAAGCCTGAGCATAAATAGTCCCACTAACATTAACATCTCCGCCAACATCCAAATCATTAGAAATATCAACATCTCCTGTACTACTATTTATAATCAGGGCATCATAGCCTCCACTGAATATATGAAATAAACTAGTACTATGATCATAGCCAATATAATTGTTAGTAGAGCTTGGATCGCTAGCATTAGCAAAGATTATATTTCCCCAATTAGTTGTTGGAGACACTATGGTAATTCCTGCTCTATCTGCAGTATTTTTAATAACTAAATCATCTGCACCCACAAATGCTTCACTTGGATTATCAGTACCAATTCCTACTCTATCATTATCAGCATCAACAAATAAAGTATCAGTATCTACAGTAAGATTTCCACTAGAAACAATTCCACCAGTACCTATCCAAAGCTTATTCCATCTTTCTGAATCATTTCCTAAAATATAAACATCATGCTCCAATGGTATTAAATTCCTAGATAAATTCTCAGCAATAGTAAAAGCATAAGGTGAACTACTTAGATTTATTCTTGGCTCCAAAGTTTGACCTTCTACTTCTATCTCAACATAATATGGCTGACTAAAATTCAAACTAGAAGCATCCAAATCCACACTAAAGATTCCTTCTCTTACATAAAGAGTCTTTTCCCATATATATACTTGACTTCCTCCAGAAGATTCATTCCACAAGCTGAAATTAAAATCATGATTTCCATTCAAGGCTAACCCACTAGAATCAGTTAATCTTCCTTGCAAAGAAAAAGTCCTTGGAACATCTGCAATTACGCTTGGCAAAGCTATTATTAAAAACAGCATAAAGAATCCTATTATAACTATAGATATATTTACAGCCTGCTTACTAACCATTTTCGATTTGAGTGCCTCCTTTACTATTATTATTCTTGTATATATAAAGATATTTATCTTTATACTTCCTATATGATTTCATTTGAGATTGTAACCTTTTTATTTTTGAATATACCATTTCAATCTATATCTATCTCCATTTTCCATATCTAATGATCTAAAGATCTTCAAAAAGCTCTTAACAAACATATCCAAAAATAGAACAATTGTTCAACAAATAGTCTACTTCTTTTTCTCTTTCACTCATAAAAATAGAACAATTGCTCATAATAACCTCCTTTTTCTAAGCTCTAAATCTACTATCTTTGGATCCCAGCCAGCTTTCAATAATGCTTCCTTGATCTGAGCACCAGTATAGCCTTGCCTTCTAGTACTTTCAATATAATTACTCATCTGCTGAGTATCAAGTCCTTCTTCCTTAACTGTACGGCCAGGCATTCTTTTTGAAACAGCTCCAGGCATGCCAGTCAAAGACATTTCCTCCATCTTTCCCATGCCTCTGAAGAACTTGTCATATACATAGTATCCACCAGCACCTAATCCTGCTAGCATCACCAATACTGTTATCAGCCAGAAACTAAAACCTAACCCTTTACAGTCTGATGGGCAATTACTAGTAGTTTCTCCAGCACCGCTCTCACAAACTCCATCTCCACACACATATAGACAATTGCACGATGGAGTACAAGCTCCTGGACACAATCTGGAATCTGTTCCATCACATTCTTCGCCAGATTCTTGAATGTTGTTTCCACATACGCTTGGTGCTGTGCTGCAAATACATTTATCATCCAAACATTTTCCTGGACAATTAAAATCATCTAGACCATCACATTCTTCACCAGATTCTTTTATGTTATTTCCACAAACTCCCACACCAGTAATCAAAGAGCAAGTACAATCTGATCTACATTTTCCTGGACAAGCAGCATCATCTGTACCATCACAATCCTCACCAGATTCTTTTATGTTGTTTCCACAAGCCACTCCTGTTGTAGCTGCTGAAATAGCAAACACACTCATTCCTGGACTCTCTGCACTATAATAATAATAACTTGTATCCTCTCTCTCCAGAGTTGTTGATAATGATGACCAAGCCCCAGAATAATATCTCTTCAAGATCACTGAATTCTTATCAATATTCTTCAGGATAGCCCAAGACTTCTTAATCCTAAATTCAAATTTCACATTCTTGATCTTAGAATCAGGAATATCACTAAATGTCTTGATGTATCTATAGATCTCTCCGCTAGGTAAAGGAATATTGCTTGGCCTTCCAAATAATGATGATATCTTAATATCTACATCATTATAACTAGCTAAAGGAATTATAGTAACTTTAGTAATAGGAATATCACTCTTACTAAGAGTTAATTGCTTTCCACGATCTGCTGTGAAATCAATATTATTAAATTCCTGTTCTGTAGATATTGCTGTTCCTGTAATACATTCATCAACATCAAAATAGAATATTTCAGAATCAAATGTTTCATTAAATTCTGCTTTGATACTAAATGAATATTCTCCTCCTTCCACATCATCTGGAATTCTAAAGTCTTCAAACTTAGCAGTTTTGGTACTTCCAGAACCAAGATTAAACTCATCAGTTGCATCCCCTATTCCTAGTTCCGTTGAATAAACATCCACTACAATATCTTCTGCTCTTTTATCTCCAGTATTAATCACTTGCACTTTTAAATCAAAGTACTGTCCACAGTAAGGTTCAGAAGGATCCATCTCTATTTCATCAATTAAAATATCATATTCTTCTCTTTCAATATCAACCCAGATTGTTCTTCCATCACAATGTTCATTTTCATCACCAGATTTGTAAGCTTTTAATCTTACAGTATATTCATGATCTTCATTAATATCAATAGGAACTTCTAAACTTAGCTCCAGAGTTTCTTCATCATCTTCATTAATTTCAATTTTTTCAGTCTTATTATCATCACCAATAACAATTCCATCTGTAGTATCAAATAATTCAGCAAATAATCTAACATCCATATCTCTGTCCCAAGTATTTTCTACTTGTGCTTCTATGTCTAAAATATCCCCTGGAGTTAAAGAATCATAATTAGTAGATAGATCAACATCTACAATCTCTAATTCTCCAATATCACAAATAAATGTAGTATTAATATCAAAGAATACTAAATTAGATGTTCCTTCATTATTAGAATCATCAGTACACTTAACATATGCATTATAACTAGATCCATCCTCTAATAATAAAGTAGTTGAAAATGAGCCACTACTAATCTCCCCAGCATCAGTTTCAACATTATTTATATAATATTTACATTCTGGTGCAGTATCACGATTATCTGAAACACTAAATTGCAATGTTACTTGTTTCGAATTATATGTAGATGCATCAGTTGGTGAAGTTAAAGTTACACTAGGCGCATCAGAGTCTGAGAATTCTTCAGCAAATGCAAATGCTTCATATCCAGTAACTCCTGATTTTGTAATTACAATATCATCTCCGCTTGTCTGCTTAACTCCAGACAATTTAGTCCAAGAATTAACACAATAATCTCCAGTATAGCTCCAATCACTGCATCCATACAAGTCAACATCATCTAACTCTATACTACTAGACACATTATCATAATCTACATATAAATTGAAATTAGAATATGTAAAGTCTGGATTAAAGGTTAATATATTATGTAATAACAAAGATTCTCCTTCTTGTTTATCTGTTAGGTATTCTGTTACAATCTCCATATTATCTGCAATAGTCACTTCATTAAACACAACTTTCATTTCTGGATTTCCAGTCCTAATCAATTCAACAGAATAATCAACTCCTGCTACATCTGCAATATTTATTACTTTAGTACCAGTTATATTTTCTAACAACCCTGTCTCACTGGAATCTTCTGTATCTATTCCAAAACCAATTTCTCTTGTAACATCACTATCATTACCATCTTCTACTCTGAATGTTATATTTTTTTCATCATATATATAGAAAGTTTTATTCTCATATGCTGTAACTCCATATTTACTATCTAAAAGAGTTACTTCAGCAAGATAGCTTTTTACACTAGCAGTATCACTTGTAACAAATCCACTACCAGTTTCAGATAGTATACATTCTTCATATTCTTCTCCAGTCATGCTATCTGTTTTATTAGTACAACTACCAGTAATCTCTTCTATATTTATAACATCACCATCTACCTCTCCAGTAATATTTGCTGGATACTTTACATCTGTATCCACAGATAATGTAACCCAAGAATTTTTAACTCCATATCTTGGAGAAATTTCTAAATCAATATTAGGTTCATAAGTAACATTTATATTAGTACTATACTCATCTATAATTTCCCCGCCTGAAGTACCATCTAAAGTAATATATCCATCTATATTATAAGTTCCAACATTTCTCGGAACAAATGTTAGCGATCCTGAAAATTTATCTGCATAACTAAAATTATTTGGTCCAGTTATATTCACATAAGTATTTGCTCTATTTGTTGTAAGAGTAACAGGAGTATCAATAGTAACATTAGCATCATCTAAAGCTATACCCAATACAGTATATCCAATATTTAAATTATATAATGTAATATTTCCAGTATTATGATTAATAACTTTTATTGGAACAGAACAATATTCTCCTCCACCAGTAAGTGTACAAGCAGTACAATTACATGCATCTACTAATTCATCAAGTGTTTCTGTAAATGTAAAAGATTCTGGAGATTTTTCTTTAGTTAGATAAACTCCTTTTGTTCCAGTAACTCCATCTATATCATGTATAAATCTAATTTCTGGAATATATGTTTTATAATCAGCTAAACCACTACTCGAAGTATATAAGCTGCCATGTTGATTTACAGGAGATCCTGCATCTATCAAAATATAATCATTACCAGATCCATCTGCCCAATCTGGGAATTTAAACTTCAAATAGAAAGTATCACCCTGACTAAATGTATAGCTACCTCCTCCATCAAAAGGCACATAATAATAATTCTCACTAGTGCCAATATTGCTATAATTTAAAGTAAAGCTAGTATTGCTATTTGTATAACAAGAATCAGTCCATTTTGAACTTACTTTACAAACCTCCAAAGTTCCTGTTGCTGGGCTAAATGTGCCTATTCTTTTTGCATTTAAGATAATGCCTTTCATAGCAAAGCTAGTTATTGGAGTAAACCATAAATTATACCCATACTCCTCAGAATCATAATCGCCAACAAAAACAAAATCATAGCCATCTAATTTCTCATCTCCGTTCTCTACAATCAAATCATAGAAACTACTATATTCATACTCATCATCATATCCAATATCAATTCCAGGAGCTAGCGGTACAGGACTCTCTGTTGGCCCAGCAATACTCATACTAGCATGATACACTTCTGCGCCCCTTGGAACAATAATACTTCCAACTCCTTTTTCTCCGCTGGTTGTAAACTGATATTCAATAAATGTTTCTTCAGGTGTAGCACTATCAAATGGATCTTCTCCCCAATGCCCATACCTACACAAATATCCAGTAGTATCTGCATCTGCTATATTAGTTTCAAAATTAGTAGCATTATGCTCATAACTATAATCTCCATCTACACAATCATTAGCGTCTAAAGCACAATGTTTATCTCCATTATAGCTTATCCTACATGGCACACCATACAAAGTACAGAATGCATGATTATCATCATCACAATCTCCATAATTGTAACTTGCAAACCCAGTTATCTCTGATCTTGTTACTTGTTCTGTTATGCCTTTATCCAAAGAAAGTCTATCTATAGAAAACAATGCAGAACCTATCACTAACAATAATACTAAAACTAAAACTCTAAACTCTTTATTCAATGTCATCACTGCTTCCCTCCTTCTTTTTTATATTACGTTTCAGTACAAGATTTCCTTCAGAATCCTCAGCCCAGTAAAGTATTGTACCCTTCTCTATCCCTTTAAACTCTGCAATCTGTTTAGGAATAGTTACAATATACTGGTTATTGCTAGTCTTCTGCACTATTGCTTTCTTAGCCAATTTGTTTTCCTTCCTTTCCCACGAATATTAAAACAATTATTAGAAATAATAGTAGTTTTACTATTAAAAACTTTCCTTTTTAAACGATTTAAAGAATTAATATTAAATTAAATATTAAAAATAATAGTATAATATTATAATAAATATTAAAATTAATAGTATAATATGATAATTAATAGTATAAATAATATTAAAATTAATATTATAACTTAAAACTAATACAAATAATATTAATTCAAACTCATATAATTAATATTAACTTAAAGCCCCGTACAAACAACTTTTTAAACCCTAAATAATATCAATTTAACAGGCAGGGGTGCCGGAGTGGCCAAACGGGAAAGACTCAAGATCTTTTGGCTTAGTGCCTACGCAGGTTCGAATCCTGTCCCCTGCACTTCTCAAAGTATCGAAACTGTTTTTAACTTCAAAACAATATTAGTATTAACAAATGGGAAAGGTTAATGTGCCGCAGTTAGAAGAATTTCCACAAAAAATTTTCTTAGCAGTTCTAATGCTTCTAACTTTCATAGTACTAGCAGCAACAGTAATCACAAGAATGTCTTCAATGCCTATAGGAGATGCAACCATAGTAGCATTAGCATTTGTAACACATGCTGACCTAGCTACATTATCCCAAGCTAGTACTGGCCTTAAAACAACCCTGCTTTCATTATCGTTCGCAGGAGGAGTATTAGCTTTTTATATTTTTTATATAACTTTTGAAGTCATGCTTTCTGGAAATATAGGATATTATCTTGGAGGAAAAAAAGAAATGAAAAAAATCAAAGAACTAAAAAATCATTATATTATTTGCGGATCTGGAAGAGTTGGAAAATATCTTGGAGATACACTAAAGAAATCAAAGAAAAGCATATTATTTGTTGACAAAGATGAAGAAACAATAAACAAAAGAAAAGGACTAGGATTTCTTGCTATAAATGATGATGCCCTAGAAGAAGATACACTACTTCAAGCAGGCATAAAAAAAGCTAAAGCACTAGCCGCAGTAATGCCTAATGATGGAGATAATCTTTTACTGATTTTAACTGCAAAAGAACTAAACCCAAAAATAAAAATCGCAGCAAGAGCCAGCAACAAAATAATCGTAAATAAATTGAAAAATGCTGGAGCAGATTATGTAATACTTCCAGAAGTTGCTGGTGGAATTAAAATAGCAAACGCCTTGCTAGGAAAAGATAAACCAGATAACATAATTGAATATTAAATTTCATTTTATTTTTAATTGTTTATCTTAATTTATAATCTATAATTTTAATTTATAATTTATTTTTATAACCTTATTTCTGTATAATTTCTATATTATATTATTATAAACATATTATTATAAATATTATATATTATATAATTATTATATAATTATTATATAACAATATTAAGTATAATAAAATAAATAAACCTATAGGTTTTCTTTATAGCTATGAAGGACAAAATCCTATCTACATTAAGAGCAAATGGTCCTATGCTTCCTATAGAAATAGGATCAAGATTAAATATAGATAGCTTTCTAGCAAATGCTTTCCTATCAGAACTACAATCTTCTGGAGAAATAAAAACAAGCCCTGAAAAAATAGGTAATGCATTCCTTTTCTATGTTCCAGGACAAGAAGAAGCAGTTAAATCTCGCATAGAACAAATAAAAAATCAAAAACAAACCCTACAACAATATGGAAAGCAATTTCATGTAAGTCCAGAACTAAAGAAAAAAAGAGAAAAATTCGCAGAAAGATTCAAACCATTAATAGATGAATCTGAAAAAGAACCTGCTCCCGCTCCATATCACACTATTGAAAAATCAAAACCTTTCTCTCCTAAAATAGAAATAATCAAAGAATCACCACAAGAAAAAAAGGAAGAAAAAACTACCTTCCCAGCTATAACTAAAAAAATACTGCAAAAAATATCTCCCTTCAAGGAACCAAAAGAAAATCTCTATAAAAAAACCATTGAAATTTTAAAACAAAAAAATATTGAAATTCTATATCAAAACTCACAAGCAAAAGAACTCAAAATAAATATACCTACTCCTCTAGGATCATTTAAATATTTAATAGTCATAAAAAACAAAAAAAGAATCAATGAAGGAGACCTATCCTTAATTTATTCAAAATCAATTGAAACAAAAATGCCTATTATCTTAGTAACAAATGGAAAGATAAGTAAGCCTGCAGAACAATTTATGAAATCTATAGAAGGCATAATAAAAATAATACAAATATAATTTACGAGTATTCTATATCTTTACGAGTATTCTATATCTATATAATTACTCTATAATTACCCTTTGTTTCCTCTTATTACATGATTGTATATATTAAATAAATGTGCATAAGAAAGTTCTAATTTGTTTAATCTTGATTCAATTACTGAATAATTTACATTAGATAAATGTTGCCTCATTCCTTGAAACTCACTAAGCATCATGCTAAATCTTTCTCTACTAGTTTTAATTTCCCTGTCAATGAGAGCAATACTTTTTTGAAGTTTTTCTGAATCTTTTCCAAACTTAAAATTGCTTTCTAGGTCAGCTAATCTTAAATCAATATCTCTTAACATAATATCTGCTCTTTCTATAAAATCCTGAAAACCAAGAACCATTGCTTCTTCTCTTTTTTTAGTTTTCTTTTCAAGATCTAAAGTAAGATTTCTTAGAAATTTCCTGTTAGCTAGCTCTAATTCCTTTTGTTTCTCCTCTAACTCAGAAGCAACAATTTCAGAAATTTCTCTCTTTGTTAAGCCTTTAGCCCTTGCCATATCCCCTTTAAAAACAAACTAACAAGATTATATAAAGCTTTTCAATCATTAAAAATAAACAATTACTATTCTCTAGTTTTAGAATTAATAAGATCAATCAAACTGCCTATCCTTTTATCAGTAAAAAGATATGGTAAATAACCACTATTAATTTTTACTTTACGAGGTAATCCTAATGCTTTTCTAAGCACATAATAACCTTTAACAATAGTCATAATTTCGTCTTCAGACATTCCACGATCATACATATTTCCAAGAAATCTCATAAACATAGCAGGTTCCATATTTGGCTCCATGAAATGAAAATAATCTTGCAAGCTACCCCTAATTATTTCTGATATGCTTTTCTTTCTTTTCTTAGATTGTTCAACTAATTTAGCATAAAGATCTCCTGAAATCCTCATAGCTACTCTTTTTTCTTCATCTTCTATCATAAAAATCATCTAATCTGAGCTATTTAAAAAGGTTTCTTCTTTCATATTATTGCATTGTCAGGACCTTGGATCAAATAGAAAAATTATTTCTTCCTTCTTACCACTTTATTCTATCATGTAAAAGTCCCATAAATACAACAATACACTCCTTTCGTAAACTATAAAAAGCCTCAAAATCAACTGAAAAACAGCGGGATGGGGCAGTCTGGAGTGCCCGCAGGAAATTGCTAGTTATTTGCTAGCTTTTGGCGAAGCCCATAAAAGTTTCAACAGACTTTTGGGATTTAGGGATACCCTGAGGCCATAGGTTCAAATCCTATTCCCGCTATTATTTTTATTTAAAATAAAATTAGCTTTTCTAAATATAAATAAATCAGAAGCATTTTCATTTTATCTTTTCTTACAAATAAGTGTTATTCCAAATAAATCAATAATCATATTTTTTACATATCTAATATATTCTATATCATCAACAAAATTAAAAGATATTTTTATTCTATATTGTCTATAATATCACAAATAGATCCATCTCCTAACAAAATACCAATAAATTCTGAAAATTTAGGGTCATCTATATTTGGAAATTTCATAAAATAAAAAGGAAATATTTATTTATATATCCTACACGCAATTGTCTAGGTCCACATTTTTAATTTAGAATTAGCAGTAAACCTTTTTAAGTCCAAATAAGTTTAAAGAACAATGAAAATAATTTGTGGAACAGATGAAGCCGGCAGGGGTCCAGTATTAGGACCTCTAGTCATCGCAGGAGTCTCATTTAAAGAAGAAAATCTAGATGCACTTAAGGCTCTTGGTGTAAAAGACTCTAAACTTTTAACAGAAAAGCAAAGAGAAAATCTTTTTGACAAAATTCTAGACTTAGCTCATGATTCTCATATAATAAATATTTCTGCTGAAGAAATAGATTCAAGATCATCTATAGGACTTAATCTTAATCAGCTAGAAGCTCTAAAAATATCTGAGATTATTACAGCATTAAAACCAAATACAATTTATGTTGATAGCCCTGTATCCCCAGATGGAGCAAAATTTACATTAATGATTCAGGGATTCATTGAAAACCCAGTAAATACAGAAATAATTTCAGAACACAAAGCAGATACAAAACATCCAGAAGTTGCAGCTGCATCTATCATAGCAAAAGTAACTAGAGATAGAGCCATGAAAGAAATTGAAAAAGAAATCGGAACTACTATCGGTTCTGGATACCCAGCAGACCCTGAAACCAAGAAATTTCTAGGTAGCTGCGAAGAAAATGAACAATACAAAATCTTCTGCAAATACATACGAAGAACTTGGGCTACTTTCAAAAACATGAAAGCAAAAAAAGCTCAAACTGATTTATCTAAATTCTAAATCAAAAAATAAACAATTAGTAAATAATTAGCAAACTTTAAATTCAAGCATAAGCTTGTTAAAACAGATATGGATATCTCAAAAAGAATCTTAATCAAAGAAGCTCTAGGAAAAGAAGGAAAAGAAATTATAATTGGGGGCTGGGCTCAAGAAATCCGAACTCTAGGAAAAATAGCCTTCATAATCTTAAGAGATAACTCAGGCACTTTACAAATCACCATTCTAGACAAAGCTCTAATCAAAAAGCTAGATAGTCTTACAAAAGAATCTGTAATTCTTGCTAAAGGAAAGATGCAAAAAGGCAAGCAAAAGTCTGGCGCTCTTGAATTAATACTTAAAGATCTTGAAGTTTTAACAACCGCAGAAAAATTACCTATAGAATTTTTAGATAAAGATATTGAAACTGGTTTAGATAAAAGACTTGATTATAGATATTTAGATTTAAGAAATCCAAAAACACAAGCAATATTCAAAATTAGATCTGTAGTAACTAAAGCTTCAGAAGATTTTTTTACCAATTCTGGATTCATGCAAATACATACTCCAAAAATATTAGGATCTGCTTCAGAATCTGGAGCAAATGTGTTCGAGCTAGCTTACTTTAACAAAAAAGCATTCCTAGCACAAAGTCCACAGTTCTATAAGCAAGCAGCACTTGTATCTGGTTTAGATAAAGTGTTTGAAATAGGAGAAGTATTCAGAGCTGAAAAACACCATACTACTCGGCACTTATGTGAATATACTTCTCTAGATTTCGAAATAGCATTCATAAAAAACTATGAAGATATAATGAATATTATGGAGGATCTTATGATCTTCATACTAAAAACTATAAAAGAAGAATGTAAAGACGAACTTAAGCTATTTGATGCAAAAGTTGAGATCCCAAAGAAACCTTTCCCTAGAATTACAATGAGAGAAGCAAAAAAAGCCATAAAAATATCTTCTCCAGATTCAGAAGATCTAAATGATAAAGAAGAAATAATACTTGCAGACTATATCAAAAAAAAATACAAACATGAATTTGTATTTTTAACAGAATTCCCATTTGCAGTCCGTCCATTCTATCACATGCTAAAAGATAAAAACACTACTTTCTCATTTGATTTACTTTACAAAGGATTAGAAATCACAACTGGCGCTCAGAGAGAGCACCGATATTCTATATTAAAAAAGCAAGCTAAAGAAAAAGGTGTCTCAGAAAAAGACAACCCTTGGTACTTTGAACAATTCAAATATGGGGTTGCTCCACATGGAGGCATGGGAACTGGAATTGGACGAATAGTAAAACAAATCCTTAATCTAGAAAATCTAAGAGAAACTGTAATGTTTCCAAGAGATCCAGAAAGAATAAGCCCTTAGACTAATAATTTCTATAAAGCAACAAAGTTTTTATATTCTTAATACAAATATGAAAGACAGGAGTAAAGACAATGACCTATATTAAGGATCTACATCTACGCGGGTTTAAGTCATTTAATAAAAAAACCGAACTAAAATTTGGTCCTGGACTTTCTTGCATAGTAGGCGCAAATGGATCTGGAAAATCTAATGTTCTAGATAGTCTATGTTTTGTTCTTGGACGAATGGGTACAAAAAGTCTAAGAGCAGATAATTACTCTGAATTAGTTTTCAGAAAAAAAGATAAAAAAAAATTAGGAGAAGCAGAAGTTAAATTCTCTTTAGACAATTCTTCTAAAGTATTTCCTTATGACACTGATAAAATAGAAATACTAAGAAAAATCAAAAAAAATGGGCAAGCTCAATATAAAATAAATGGAAGAAATGCATCAAGACAACAAGCTCTGGAACTTCTTTCAACAGTAAAAGTAAGCCCAGATGGTCATAACATCATACTTCAAGGTGACATAAACTCTTTTGTAGACATGAGACCAGTAGATAAAAGACTTCTTATTGAAGAAGTTGCAGGTATTAGCATTTACGAAAACAGAAAAGAACAAACTCTTAAGGAACTTGCCAAAGTAGAAGCCAAGCTAAAAGAAATAGAAATCATCCTTACTGAAAAAGAAACTTATCTTAAATCCCTAGAATCAGAAAAAGCAGATGCAGAAAAATACAAAAACATAGAATCTGAAATCAAAAGTGCAGAAGCTACAGAATTACACTTAAAAATAAATCTTGCAAATCAAAGAAAAAATAATGCAGAAAAAAAAATAAATAATTTAGATCAAGAAAAAATCAAACTGCAAAAAGACTTCTCCAACTCGGAAAAAGATATAGAAAATCTAAAAAATAAAATAAACAAACTAGAAAAAGATATAGAAAAGAAAGGTGGAGAAGAACAATTAGTTCTACAAAAACAAATTGAAAACTTAAAAGTAAGTATAGAAACCTCAAAAAATTTAGTAATTAGCTCTAAAAACGAGATGCAGAGAATAGAGAATAGAAAAAAACAGCTAGCAGATAATTTAAAAAACATAGAATCCAAAATAAATTCACAAAATAAAGAAAAAGCTGAGCTAGAAAAAAATAAAACTATAATTCTAAAAAAAGAAGCAAAAATAAAAAAAGATCTAGGAGTCTCTGGTGATTTCAAAAAACTAGAATCTGACTTAGAACTAGAAGAAAAAGCCTTAGATGACCTTCAAACACAAAAATCAAAACTTATTGAAAAAATACAAAAAATAGAAAGTGATTATAAAATAAATGAATTCAAAATATCTGAAATAAATTCTAAACTTTCTAATTTAGGAAAGAAAAGTAAAAGTACTAAAGATCAAAAAAGCAATTATAAAAAAATAATTCAAGAAATTAGTTCTCTAGCAAACAAGGATTCAAAAATAGCACTAAAAATTGGAGACCTAAGAAAAAAATTAATACAAAAACAAGAAGAACTTGCTAAAGAAAAAATAACTTATGGTTCTTCTGAAGAAATGCTATTAAGAGATCGTGGGATCAAGAAAATTCTTGAACTTAAAAAAACAAATAAAGGCATATTTGGAACCATATCAGAACTAGGTAAAGTTTCTCCAAAATTCTCAACAGCACTACAGGTTGCTGCTGGAGCAAGAATGAAAAACATTGCTGTAGACAATCCAGACACCGCAATAAAATGTCTTAACATTCTAAAAGAATCTAAAATAGGAATAGCAACTTTCCTACCATTATCAAAAATAAGAACTGTTATAGAAAATCCTGAAATAAATAAAGCTAAATCCCAAGCAGGAGTCTACGGTTTAGCATCTGATTTAATCTCTTGTGACAAAAAACTCAAGCCATTATTCAAATACATATTCCAAAATACACTAATTATAGAAAATGTTGAAACTGCTAAAAAACTAGGCATAGCAAAATACAGAATGGTAACTCTCTCTGGAGATATATTTGACAGATCTGGAGCAATAACTGGCGGATACAGGCATAAAAACTTAGGTATAAAATTCAAAGAAGCAGAATTAAGATCTACCATAGATACAAAAACTATTGAAATAACTGCTCTAAAAAACGAAATCAAAAGAACCGAAACTGAAAGAATCGAACTTGAAACAAAACTCATAGATCTAAGACGAAAGAAAGCAGAATTAGAAGGAAGTTTAGATGCTATGGGTAAGATAAGCTTAGACAACATAGAAAAAGAAAAATCTGAAATTCTAAAGAAGCTAGAAATAACAAACAAAGAAAAAACCAACTCAAACAAACTACTAAAAGATCTGGAAAACAAAATAAACAAAAAAACAGTAGAAAAGAATGCTCTAAAATTAAAAATCAAAGAATTAAGATTTGGAGAAAAGAAACAAGAAATAGATGAAATAAAAAACAGTCTTTCTGAAATAGATGCTAAGATAAGCAGTATAAATGCAACAATAGATAATGCATTAGAACCAGAAAGAAAAAATATTTCTTATGTTGTAAAAGAACTTGAAAAAGAAAAAATAAAGTTCAAAAAACAAGAAAAACAAGAAGAGATTAGAATCACAAAATTAAAATCAGACCTTAAAAATAAAGAATTAGAAGAAGAAAAATTCAGAGGAAAATTAAGGGAATTATTCAAAGAAAAATCTAGCAAAAGCAAAAAACTTGATGATATTGAAAAGAAATACTATACTATCAAAGAAGATATAGATATTAAAGAACGAGAAAAGAATTTCTTAGCCATTGAAAAAGCTAAATTTGAGTCTGAACTTGCAGGCCTAAAAGAAGAATTCAAAGATTTTGAAAAAATAAAAATCCTAGAAATAACTTCAATAGAAGAAGCTAAGAAAAAAGCAAGATATCTTTCTAACAAACTAGAGCAAATGGGAAACGTTAACATGAGAGCTTTAGAAATCTATGATTCTGTAAAGAAAGAATTTGAAGAACTAACTTGGAAAACTAGTAAACTAGGCACTGAAAGACAAGATATTTTAGAAGTAATTGAAGAAATTGAATCTAAAAAGAAAGATAGCTTTCTCGAAACCTATAATAAGGTTAAATCTAATTTTACAAGAATATTCTCAAAGATGACTGAAAAAGCAGAAGCAGAACTAATCCTTGAAAATGAAGAAAATCCATTTGATGGTGGAATAACTGTAAGAATAATTGATAAAGAAGGAAAACATATATCTCTTGCTTCCTTATCCGGGGGAGAAAAAGTATTGGTGGCATTATCATTCATATTTTCTATACAAGAATTTTCACCAGCACCATTTTATATCTTAGATGAAATCGATGCTGCTCTAGACAAAGTAAACTCTGAAAAGGTAGCTCAACTACTAAAAGAATATTCTCAAAAAGCACAAGTAATAATCATAAGTCATAATGATGCAATAATCTCTGAAGCAGATACAATCTATGGTGTATCTATGACTCCAAAAACTGGAGAATCAAATATTGTCAGTCTAAAAATATAAAATGAAAAAAAATCAGCAAATATATGATATTTTATTTCAAGAAGATGATATTAAATGGCAAACTGTTATATATGAATTAGTAAGATCAAAAAAAATAGATCCTTGGGACTTAGATATTTCTCATCTTTCTAAAGAATATCTTACTATAATAAAACAACTAAAAAATCTAAACTTCAGGCTATCTGGAAAAGTTATACTTGCTGCAGCAATACTTCTAAAATTAAAAACAAAATATATGGGCTTAGATAAGTTTCTAGCATTAACAAATACAGATGATTTAGAAGATGATCTTAGCTTAGAACTAAATTCTATGGGTTTTGAAGATGGAGACTTAGAAAATATAGCATTAGAATCTGGAAAAACCAGAAAAAGAAAAGGCAAAGAACTAACAACAAGAATTCCTGGTATAAGAAAAAGAAAAGTAACTGTATTTGAATTAATGGATGCTCTTAAAAAAGCAATGGATGTTGAAGAAAAAAGAGTAAAGCGGCATGAATTAATTAAAAATGCTCCACGTCCTGAGCCTCCAAAACTAAGAAAAAAAGTAGATATTTTTGAAAAAATAAAAAATGTATATAATACTCTTATAGAATATTTAAAAAAGACGCGACAACCAGTTGTTGAATTCAACCAAATAATTCCTAGTAACGAAAAAAAAGACATAATTTGGACTTTTGTTCCATTATTGCATCTTGCAAATCAAGACAAAATAGAACTATCTCAAAAAGAACATTTTGGAGAAATATCAATTAGAATCAAAGAAAAAAATATAAGCCAGGATATAATAAAAGCAAAAAATGGATGAATCAAAAGCAAAAATTGAAGCAATACTTTATTGTATAACTCATGGAGTTAGTGCAAGAAAAATAGCTACCACATTAAACATAGGTTCGCCTGGATTCGTGAAAAGAATACTAAATGAAATGCAACAGGAATATGAAAACAGGGGTGCAGGAATAAGAATAGTAGAAAAAAATGGTGAATGGAAATTCGAGGTAAAAGAAGAATATCTAAACTATGTCAAAGAGGCAGCAGAACCAGAAATAGAAAAATCTGTGCTAGAAACTCTTGGCTATATTGCATGGAGAAAAAAAATATTACAATCCAGTTTAATAAAAGCAAGAAGCAATAAAGCATATGCACATGTTAAAAAACTAGTTGAATTAGGATTTATTTCTGCAGAACCACATGGCCAAACTAAAAGACTAAAACCTACAAAGAAATTTTATGAATACTTCAAACTTAAAGAAGGAGAAAAAATAGAACTGCATGAAGAAACAGAAGAAACAACAGATATTTAATCCAATATTTCTTATTTTTGATCAATGAAAATCAAAAAACTAAGCTCCCTAGAATTAGCTACAGCAATAAAAGAAATAAAAGAAAAAATAATAGACACAAAAATAAACCAAATATATCAACCAAATTCAAAACAAATACTTCTCAAAATATATAAATCTCAGGTAGGTGAAATACTTCTTAAAATAGACTCAGGCATAGGAATATATCTAACAGAGCACAAAATAGATCTTCCAGAAAAACCAAATACTTTCTGTACAACTCTAAGAAAAAATCTAGGTAATAAAATCATAAAAAACATATCTCAAAAAAACCTAGAAAGAATCATAGAAATAAATTTCTTAGATCGCATATTAATCTGCGAATTATTTTCAAAAGGAAATTTTATTCTAACTGATGAAAATTATAAAATAATTGCACTAGCAAAACCAGAGCAATGGAAAACTCGTACTCTAAAAGTAAATCATACTTACAAATACCCTCCTGAAAACCTAAATATATTTAGATTAAGAAAATCAGAAATTCAAAACATAATTAAAAAATCAGGCAAAGAAATAGTAAAAACCCTTGCAACAGAATTTTCTCTTGGAGGAATCTTTGCAGAAGAAATCTGCTATAATTCAAAAATAAGTAAAAACAAAATTTCAAAAAATCTAACAGATAAAGAAACTAATACAATTATTTCTGAAATAGAAACCTTTCTAACCAAAACAAAAAAACCAACACCTTATCTAATCTATAAAGATAAAAAAATAATTGACGTAACGCCAATAAAACTAAAAATATACAAAAAATATGATCAAAAAAAAGTAGATAATTTTAATACTGCCTTAGATATCTATTTCACAGAATTGCTATCTCAAGAAATAAAAACAAAACTGGAAGCAAACTATCTTGCTAAAATAACTAAATTAAAAAAAATATATGAAACTCAAAAAGAATCCCTAGACAACTATAAAAAACTATATCAAAAAAATAAAGAAATTGGGGATTTTCTCTATACAAATTACTCATTAGTTTCTAAATATCTAAAAGAAGGCAAAGATAAAATAAAAAACATAAAATTAAATCCAAAAAAATCATTAGAAGAAAATGCTTCAAAATACTATGATACTGCAAAGCAAATCAAGAAGAAAATTTCTGGTGCAGAAAAAATCATAAATCAAACTCTTGAGAAAATAAAAAATTTAGATAAAGAAAAAACTCAAATTAAATTCAAGGAACCAGAAAAAATAATCAAAACCAAGAAAAAATGGTATGAAAAATTCCATTGGTTTTATTCTAGCGATGGATTCTTAGCAGTAGGAGGAAAAGATGCGACTTCCAATGAGATTATAATCAAAAAATACACAGAAAAAAATGATCTTGTATTCCATACAGAAATAACAGGATCTCCTTTTTTTATAATAAAAAATCCTGAAAACAAAAAAATTCCAAAAGCCACTTTAGAAGAAGTAGCAATCGCAACAGCTTCATATTCTAAAGCTTGGAAATCTGGAGTAGGAAATGTAGATACATATTATATAAATCCAGATCAAGTATCCAAAAAAGCTCCTTCTGGACAGTACATAGGAAAAGGTGCATTCATGATATATGGCAAGAAAAATCATCAAAGAAACGCCATACTAAAATTAGCAATAGGATTCAAAGGAAAAATAATTGCAGGCCCAGAATCTGCAATTAAAAAACAAACTAAAAACTATATAGTAATATCTCCTGGCTGGCAAAAAAAATCTGAGATAGCTCAAAAAATAATAAAGAAATTAAAAATCAATAAAAAACTCCTAGATAAAATAATGCAGGTTTTACCTGCTGGAAAATCATCAATAGCTAAATAAAAGAAGGTATATAGAGCTTCTTATTCAAAAAACTAATCTCTTTTATTATATGAATATCATGTATTCCTATTTTTCCATAATATAAATCTCTAAGATTTCCACCAGACCTAATAAACCTCTTAACTTTCATTACACCATCCAAATATGCTATATCCTTAGCGAAAACTCCTGGCTTAGATGTATCTGTTAATCCTCTCTTGGTTCTAGACACAATATTCCAAACATCTTGCGGATGGAAACCAAATCTAAGAAGCCTATTTACAGTTTCTGAAAAAGAATGCTTTAGTGCAAAATCTGAAGCAAACACTCTTCCTGAAAGAACCTTTGCTCTTTGCAAACTTAAACACCTTGCATTCTCTTCGTTAACAATCGCTAATCCTTCTTCTGTAGTTAGATAATTTGGAAAAGCAATAAAAATATTATATGGCTGAGTTCTAGCATTCTCGCTTCTAAGAATATGTGTACCTATTTCATGAACAATTAAACTTCTAAGTTCTTTTTCTGAAAACCTAGCATCCTTATTGATAGTCAAAGTCTTGTTATATTGATTAACATTCATATTAGCACTTATAGTTGCAACAGAAACTTTCCAATTCAAATAATATTTCTTAAGCACTTTAGATAATAATTTAGCTGCATCTACAGCACTAAGATTCTGAATTTCCTCCCTTACTCTTAGATTAATATGCTTGTCTGCAAAACTCAATAAAGACTTAGTAGGCAAGGGAAATAATTCTTGCGCAGCATTTGTAAAGCCAGGTTTTCCTATATTTTCCACAATCTTAATTTTAGAAAGCAATTCATGCTTTTTCTTATCTAATATCCTTCCTAAAGAGCTATGATCTATTTCTAACTTCTCTAATTTTTTCTTAGTAAATGCAAGCTCCCTACTTAGAGGCATATATCTAAACTTAGGATCATAATCTTTGCCTTTCTCAAACACCTTAAAGAATTTAGCTTTCTCAACATCCAAATTTATTGGAGTTAAATGAGTAAAAAAATTAAATCTATCCTGCTCTCTAGACCCACAGTAATAAATACTAGCTAACTTCAAATCAATTAATCTTAATTTTTCCAGATTCATTCTTTTCTAGGATTAATAACTTCTATCCGATTTTTTCCTACTTTAAAATAAAGCTCTTCTCCTTTTTTAACTTTTAAATATTTTGAAATAGAATCTGGAATCACTAGCTTGCTTCCTGCAAAGCTAGCTTCAAGAGAATATAAAGATCTACCTAATCTGTCTTCTTTTGTTTTAAGACCAAGTTCTTTTGATAATTTAGTATAAGTTTTCTCGTCTGCTACACTTTTCTTTTTCTTAGTCTGATTATAAATAAATTCTGCAATCTTGCCTGCAACATTTATTTTAGTTGCCTCTGTAATTCCTTGCAAGCCTGCAGAAACATTAACCTCAATAACTTTATAGCCTTTGATATGTTCTATCAAATCAACAGCACAAACATCTGCACCCAGAGCTTTTGCTGCAGCCACCGCAACTTCTTCAAGCTCTTTAGTTACTGATACTGGTTCTCCCCTACCTCCAGCATGAATATTACTTTTCTTACCACCTAATTCTGCAATCCGTTTCATTGCAGCAACAACCTTATCCCCTACAACAATTGCTCTAATATCCTCACCATCACAATCTAAATACTCCTGAATCAAAATTGGTTGTTTAAGAATTTCTAAAGTATCTAATATCGCGCTTGCATTAGACCTAGAATCTGCAAACATAACTCCCTTGCCATGAGTGCCTCCAGGAAGTTTAATAACAATCGGATATATAGTTTCATTTAAAATTTCCTTAGCAGCACCTACAGTATTACTCAAATATGTTTTAGGAATAGGTATATTATGTCTAGCTAAAACAATGCTAGTTAAAAACTTATGATGTGCGATCTTAAAAAAGCTAGGATCTGCACCAATATAAACTCCTTTTTTCTCTAATATCTTTGCAATAGAATAAAGAAAAATATCATATCGAAAAGACCCACGCAAATGAACTGCATCATAATCAGATAACTTAGCTCCTTCACAAACAACATCCAAATCAGAGTTAGCTTCTAATCTTACTTTCTTTATATGACATAAATCTACTTTATCAAAATACCTGGTTGCTTCATTAAGTATTTGTTTAGTACTTGCACTTTTTAAACTAACAATTGCTAATTTCATTTTTCTAATATGCTGCTTTCTTTTAAATTTGAATTACTCTTGCTTGGATCTATAATAAAATTAGAATGGATAACATCCCTACCAATTAACAGTTTATATTTATTTTTCTCTCTATCTGATAAAGAAACATTAGCCTCAATTTCTTTGCCGCATATATTAAGCATAGCCCTAACTATTGCTCTCTTACCCACACCATGATTTGTTCTAACAATAGTCTTTCCAACAACAGGTCCTAATTCCAGTTCAGATGCTAATTCAAAATCCACAGCGCTCCTTGTAGCACCAGTATCAAATTTAGCTAAAATCTTCTTCTTATTTCTACCACTAATTTCTATCTCTTCAATTAAACCAACTACTACCTTATCCATAACTAATTAAACTAGAAATTTGAAAGATATTTAAATCTTTACATAATAGCTTTAGAAACGCTTATTACTTACTAATTATAATTCTAAAGCATGGAAATACAAGTGATTCCTAATAAAAAAGAATATGATTCAATAAAAATTACAACTAAAAATATCATAGATAAAATAACTAAAGAAATTAAAAAACAAAAAACTCCTGCAGATATTATAGTTGGTGGCTCCATTGCAAAAGATACTTGGCTACCAGGAGCAAATGATATCGATTTTTTCCTAAGATTTAATTATAACCAATATAAAAATAAATCCACTAAACTCTCAAACATAGCAGAAAAAATTCTGAAAAATTCTCTTAAAAACATAAAAAGAGTTCATGGTTCAAGAGATTATTTCCAAACTAAAAAAAATAAATTTGATATAGAAATTATACCAGTTCTAAAAATCTCAATTCCAAAACAAGCAAAAAACATAACAGACATCTCTCCTCTACATATTAACTGGGTAAAGTCCAAAGTAAAAAATAATCCAAAGCTTAAAAAAGAAATCAGATATACAAAAGCCTTATGCAAATCAATAAATGCATATGGAGCTGAAAGTCATATTCGTGGTTTTTCTGGCCATGTTCTTGAAATACTAACAATATATTATGGATCATTTAAAAAACTAATAACTCAAGGAAAAAAATGGAAAAAAAATCAAGTAATAGATCCTATGAAATATTATAGATCTGAAAAAGAAGCTCTATCAAAAATCAATAAATCAAAAATATCTCCTTTAATTGTAATCGATCCAATACAACCAGAAAGAAATGCAGCAGCAGCTCTAAGCTTAGATAAGTTTGAAAAAGTAATCTCAAAATTCAAAGACTTCAAACCTAGCTATCCTGATAAATTCAAAGTACAAGAAATCTCAATCAAAGATCTTAAGCAAAAAAGTAAAAACAAAAAATTAATAATCTTTGAAGCAACCCCTGAAAAAGGTAAAAAAGATATAATAGGTTCAAAACTCCTAAAAAAATTCAAATATCTAAAAAAACAAATATCTGATTCTAACTTTAAAATACTAGAAGCTGAATGGCAATGGTTCGGAAAAGGAAAAGCACTTTTCTATATAATCACAAACAAAAAAGATCTAGATAAACAAAAGAAACATTTTGGTCCACCAGTTAAAGCTAATAAAGAAAATATTCTTGCATTCAAAAAAAAATATTCAAAATACAAAATACAAAAAGAAAATAAAAGATATTTTGTAATGCTAAAAAGAAAATATACAAAAATCGAAAACCTTCTAAAAAAATTAATAAAAGATCCAGAGTTAAAAAAAGTAAAAATACTAAAAATTTACAATGGATAAAAACAAAAAGAAAGAACTAATGCACACTTATGACAGTATAATTAAAGACTTCAAAGGATATAAACGAAAAACTTGGAAGCCACTTAATTCTTTTTTAAACTCACTAAAACCATATTCACTAATCATAAATATTGGATGTGGAAACTGCAACGATATTAAACACATAAAAAATCAAAAATTTATTGGACTTGATTTTTCATTTGAATCATTAAGTGAATCTCAAAAAAATTATCCTAAAATATTATTAGTACAAGGAGATGCTGAACATCTTCCTTTCAAATCAAATAAATTTGATGCCGGAATAATGATCGCTACAATACATCATCTACCTTCTAAAAAATCAAGAATAAAAAGTCTAAAAGAACTAAAAAGGATACTTAAGCCAAAATCAAAAGCACTAATAAGTGCATGGAAGCGCTGGCAAAAAAGATTTTTCTTAGAGTTCTTTAAAGACAAGCTCAAAGGCAAAAAAGATTTTGGAGATATCTATGTGCCTTGGGGTAAAAAATACAAACGATTCTATCACTTATTCACAAAAAAAGAACTTCTAGATCTGATTAAAAATGCAACCCTAAATACAACAAAATCTGAAATATTTGAAAATAACATCTTTGCAGAAATTAAAAAATAAAAAATTAAAAAACAAAATTAGAATAAAAAAAGAAAAACTAAGAATCTAAATCTTAGATGAAATTAAAATCTTTGTAGATACTCTCTCTGTAACTTGAGAACTAGTAGCTACCAAATATTTTACATTTTTTGAATTAGCTAGCTTAGCTAATCTGTTATCTGCTGTACCATCCATAACAATTGCAAATATATCATCTGTCATGTTTTTCAGAGTATCATTCAATTCTTTTATTGGAACCTTTCCAAGAATATTCAAAGCCTCATCCAAAACAAATGCTCCTCTAGTACCAATTAACTCTTCAGCCATTTGCCTTATAAGTTTCAAACTCTTTTTTGGAATATCTTCCACACTAGTTCTCCTTTCAAAACCAGTATTAGATGTTTTTCTTTGTTGTGGCTTTCTTGAAACTTGCTGCTTTTCTTTTAATTGGCTAACACTCTTAAATTCTTCCTGTGCTTGCTCCCAAGCAATCTTAGCTCTAAGAGACTTATTTATCTCCTTAAGAGTAAGCTCTTCAACTTCCTTACCATCTGGAGCCTTTGCCACAAAATCAATATCTGCTAATGAAGCTAGCTTTCTCACTATTAAATCTCCACCTCTATCTCCATCAACAAACAAAGTAACTACCTTCTTTTTCAATAAATCAATAATACTATCAGAAGTGGTTGCTCCATTTAATCCAACAACATTTCTAATGCCATATTTAAGCAAATTAATAACATCTGCTCTACCTTCAACTATAACTATTTCTTCTACATCTTCTATGTTTGGACCTGCAGGTAACCTATCTTTACCATATTCTGTAATTTCTAATGTTCTAACAGTTTGAGTAACTTGATTGGTAAATGCTTGAGAATCTGGCATATCTCCAACTAATCCTTTTAATAAGTCTTTAGCTCTGTCAAGAATAAAATTTCTCTTAGCTACACGCACATCTTCTATATTCGTTACCTTAATCTTAGCATCACAAGGACCTACTCTCTCAATAGTTTCAAGAGATGCTGCAATTATAGCAGTTTCAGATTTACCCATAGAACTAGGTAAAAATATCTCTCCTTCAGTATTGCCAGATTTTGTTTCTAATTTAACATCAATTCTTCCAATTCTACCAGATTTCTGTAGTTCTCTTAACTCTAATTCAGTTCCTAGTAAACCTTCTGTTTGGCCAAAAACAGCACCAATTACATCTGGTTTATCTATCAAACCATTCAATTTTATACTTGCATGAATAATATACTTAATTGATACAGGGCTTATTTTTCCCATTATTATCACCTCTTAAAACAAAAGAAATCTACACTCTACTAAACAGCTCTTTCCACTCTGATAAAGCTCTATTAGCTTTATTATGGCTATTTAGCCTTCCTTTTTTTTCAAATAATGAAATGATGAAAGTTAAATTAATACGCGATTTTCTTTTGTTTTCGCACTAAAACTCAAACTATTTCGCTTTAAAAGCTTTTCGATAATTTAAGTTAAAACAAGAGGAAAATAGTAAAAAATAAAAAATTACATCATTCCAGGCATTCCTTGAGGAGGCATTCCACCACCCATTCCAGGATCCTTATCAAGTTTTCCTGCTGAAATAATGTCATCTATTCTCAACAGCATAATTGCTGCTTCTGATGCAGACTGTATGGCTTGAGTCTTAATTTTTAAAGGTTCAATAACTCCTTTAGCCCACATATCCTCAACTTTCCCTGTGAAAACATCTAATCCTGCAGAAACATTACCTTCATCATGCTTTGATTTTAGATCTGTAAGCATATCTATCGGATCTAAACCTGCATTCTCAGCTAAAGTTCTTGGAATTATCTCCAAAGTATCTGCAAAAGCCTGCACAGCTAGCTGTTCTCTTCCGGAAGTGCCTTCTGCAAATTCTCTAAGCTTCTTAGCTAGCTCTACTTCTATGGCTCCACCACCAGAAACGCACTTACCTACATGAATTGCTGCAGCTAAGTCTCCAACAGCATCCTTTAATGCTCTCTCAACCTCATCCACAACATGTTCTGTTCCGCCTCTAATAACTATAGAAACTGCCTTAGGATTCTCACATTTTCTTATAAAAGTCATGTTTTCTCCACCAAGCTTCTTCTCTTCAACCAAGCCAGCAGATCCAATATCTTGCTCCTCAATAGCATCTAAATTAGTAATAACTTTTGCTCCAGTAGCTCTTGCTAATTTCTCCATATCACTTTTCTTAACTCTTCTAGCTGCAAAAATACCTTGCTTAGATAAATAATGCTGAGCAATATCATCTATTCCTTTCTGACAAAATAAAACATTCACTCCTGTGGCTGCTACTTTATCAACCATATTTCTAAGCATCTTATCTTCCTGATCAATAAATGCTTGCAACTGATCTGGACTAGTTATGCTTATTTTAGCATCTGTTTCTGTTTCCTTAACTTCAAGAGCAGAATCAAGAAGTAAAATCTTAGCATCCTCAACAGATCTAGGCATTCCTGCATGAACTCTTTCCTTATCTATTACTAATCCTTGTACTAACTCAGTGTCATTGCTTCCGCCACCTTCTTTTTTCTCAATTTTTATATTATCTATATCAATCACACTTTTATTGTCTTCTTTATCAACCACATATAAAATAGCATCTACTGCAATCTGAGCAAGCTTGTCTCTTGCCCACTCTACATTTTTTCCAGTCATAGCAGTCAAAGCCACATTTTTTAGAATATCTTTATCATTTACTGAAATATCAGTTCCTAAATTTTGTAATATTTCTTGTGCCTTAGATGCAGCTAACTTATATCCATTAGCAATAACTGTTGGATGGATATTCTTATCTATCAGAGTTTCAGCATTCTTCAATAGCTCTCCTCCCAAAATAACTGCTGTAGTAGTTCCATCTCCAACTTCATCTTCTTGCACCTTAGCAATCTCGACAATCATTTTAGCGGCAGGATGATCTATTTCCATCTCATCTAAGATAGTAACACCATCATTTGTAATAACCACATCCCCGATAGAATCCACAAGCATTTTATCCATTCCCTTTGGTCCAAGGGTAGTTCTAACAGTATCTGCAACTGCTTTTGCAGCCATTATATTAATCTTCTGTGCATTCTTTCCAGAATTTCTTAGTGTACCTTCTGGTAACACAAAAATAGGTTGCATCTGATTTTGATTCATTTTAACACCTCCACTAAAATCATAACAAAAAGTTATCAGTATTATTTAAAAAACTTACGACTAGCTTTTTTACTCTAACAAAAAACTTATATTCCCTTACAGCTTAGTTCTAGCTATGTCTGAAAAGATTGAATTACTTACCGATCAAAGAATCCAAGTTAAAAATATAATCTTTGATTTTGATGAAGTATATAAGCATGCTCATAATTGGCTTGAATGGTACAAATATGATGTATATGAAGCTAAATATACAGAAAAAGTAAAACCTCAAGGCAAAGAATTTGAAATCAAATGGGAAGCTATACGCGACATAGATGAATATTCTAGATTTGTAATTAAAGTTAAATGGCAGCTCTTTGGAATTAATGACGTCAAAGTACAGCAGGCAGGCCAAGACATAAAAATGAATCAAGGTGAAATAAATATATTCATAACTGCTTATATAGTAACTGATTATGAAGATGCTTGGGAAAAAAGCCCTTTCTTTAAATTCTTAAAAGGTTTTTATGATAAATATCTCTATAAATCTACACTAGAACAACTAAAAGGAGAACTTTGGAAAGAAGGCTGGGACTTCTATAATGAATTAAAATCATTCCTAAATCTCTATCAATATCGTTAAGAATTTAAAAAGAAAAATATAAAAAGCTCAAATACACTCAATAATACAATAAAGGAAACCAAACCGAAAATGAAAGGCAACTTATTTTTATCAAAGAAAGGTATCTCTCCAATTTTAGCGGTTTTATTATTACTAATGTTAGCTGTAGCTTCTGCTGGAGCAGCATTCATCTGGTTCTCAAAAATGAGTTCTGGACTTCAGGCAGCAGGTACTGAACAAGTAGATGCACAAACTGCTAAATATGGAAAAGCAATAACTATAGAAAATGTAGTATATGATAATGATTCTGGGGGAATGGAATTCACAGTTGTTAATAATGGTAGAACAACTCTAAGAGAAATTAGAGACATATGTGCAGAAGGAATTTCAACAACGCGTACAAATATTCTAGATGAAGATTTAGATCCAATTTGTTCAGCAGTTAAATGGTGTGGAGATGGATCAAATAGCTATATAGAATGTAATGAAGGTTGTAGTGAAGATCTTCCAGGACATGATTCTAGAAGAATTAAACTAAATCTAACAAACACCACTTGTTATGAAGGACTAAATAACAACATAAATAAGAGAATAACAGTAGAAACCACTTTTGAACCTGATGGTGTAGAAGCAACAGCAATGTTTATAGCTTACGCAACATAAATTTTTTACTTTTTTCTTATTTAATCATTATATCATGAAATCAAAAAAAGCTGCAGCAAACACACTAGGATTTCTAGCCATAACTTTAATCATGATTTCCATATTTGTATTTTTTAATGATACTCAAAAAAACTCTGTAGATGACTTGACTGCAGCAGGCACTCAGCTAGTGGATCAAAAAGTTGCTGGATATCTTTCTCACAATCTTGAAACACTAAGTATCACAGGAATAGGAACCGCAGGAAATCCTATTAATATAACAATACTTAATCAAGGAGATATCAAAATTAAAAACTCATCCAGCACATACTTCATAAAACAAGAATCTGAAAAAAAAATATGCGATGGACACTTTAATTCCCCAGAAATTCCAAAACAGCAAAAAGGTACAATACTAATCTCTGACTGTGATCTAACATCTTACAGAGATTCTCAAGTAAATAATACAGTAATCATAATTCTTGGATTTCATCAAGGAGACTATATAGCACTAAAAGAAATAAAGTATCCTCTATCAATATTCCTCACCAGATAATACTAAATAACATAAAAAAAGGAACAATTCCTAATTTAAACAAAAAGAGGATTAAAAATGATAAGTAAAAAAGCACAATCAAACTTAGTAGGCGGATTAATGTTAGTATTAATAGTTTTAGGTATTGCAGCAGCAGCAGGAGTAAGTTGGAAATCATCTCAAGAAAAAACAAGTGCTGCCCAATCACAGGCTACAGACATACAAGTATCTCAAGCATTAGCTGGCTCATTAAGAGTTATAGCTCAAGATGGAGTAAACCCAATAAATATCACTTTCAAAAATGTAGGCACTACAACAATAAAAGCTGACTCCTCTAACGCCAGTACATACCAAGTAGTATCAATAGAAGGCGACCAAGTATATTGTGATGGCCATTTTAGTCATAATGGTGCACTTTCAGGAGAAAAACTAGAAATTTCGCTTCCTTGCTGTGGACTTAATGCAAGTGGAGATCTAAACTGTAGCATAAATGCAGTGTCATCTGGAGTAAACACAAAAATACTATTAACATTCAAACCAACAAATATAGATGGATATCTATTCTATCTAACATCTGAGTGATGAAAGCAACCCAGACTCTTTCTCTTTCTTTAATTATTTTATTAACTGTTTTCTTACTTTCAATAGTTTCTGTTTGGTATGCTATAGAAAGAGACAAACTCACATCCATAAGCAAAGATCAAGCAGATAATGTATTTGCCCAAGTAGAAACCAATATTATATTATCAAATCCTTCTTATGATTCCTCAGTATTAAATCTTACTATTAAAGCTGAAAATAAAGGTACTACAAAATTATTTGCTTGTAGAAACTATGATCCAGAATCTCTTCTTATACTAAAAGATATCAGCACAACAAGAACAGAATGTATAATAGAAATATGTAATACCACTGGTGAAATAATTATTCAAGAAAACTCTTTCAACGAATTTACAATCCCAGTATGCAATCTAACTAATCTTGGAGAAATATCTGCCCAAATAATCTTCCAACCAAATAACATACATTCTGTACCAGTAAGCTTTATAGCCTAACAATACATATGATTCATAATGAAAAAAGCCTCACATCTAATTTCTATGAGCATAATAATATTAATAGCACTTTCAAGCTTAGCAATTCTCTACAATAACTATAAAGAAAACATAGATATGTTTGCATCAGACACATCTATAAAACACAAAGAAGTTTTAGATACATTATTTCCCAGCACCAAAGCAAAAGAACTCTGTATTCATGACATAACAGCAATTCATGATTACCAATTAAAATACAATGAAAAATGTAATGATGGATCTTTCAACATGCCTCCTGCAACCTTCACATACTTATCTGGAGAAGTTATAAACAATAGTGATACTATAGTTAAATATCCAGATAAGACTTTTGAAACCTGCATAGTAACTTGTAGTGATTGCGGAAACAATGGTTTATTAAATCTCTCTAACTGCAGTCTTGCAAACTCACTAATTTACACTATAAAATATAAAGTTACTTACGAAGGCAATGAAGCTACCTGCAAATTCACATGTTAAATATAATAATAAAAAGAAATAAATAATTCAAAAGCTAATTATAAAATATAAAACAATGAAAAAAGCTATATCAAACATAATCTCTATTTTAGTATTAATATTAATTGTATTAGCTAGCACTACTATTGTTGAGCGTACATACAAAGAAGATATTATAGAAAAAACTAAAGCTACTACTAATGGAATATATAATCCAACAGCTCCTACTGCAGGAAACACTGCACTAAATACAATAACACCTCCACTTACTCAACAATATTTTGCAACATGTACAAATGAACAAAAACAATTTAGAAACTGGATATTAGATACTGGAGAAACTTGCTCTGATGGTTATTTTAACATGCCAAATGATTCTTATCCTTTACCCTCTACATTAAGAATCCAAGACGGTGGCACAGTTACTGTATATAAGTCAGATGGAACTAAAGAATATTGTACAGCAAGTTGCACAGATTGCGCAAATAATGGATTAATTAATCTCACCAATTGTCCCCTAAATACAAATTATACTTATAGGTTACCTTATGCATATGGAGGATCTCACTGTCCATTTTGGTGTCGTTAAATAAAATGAAAAACAACTCAAAAGCCCTAGCAAACTATATATCATTCGTAATAGTAGTAATTATAATCTTGCTTGGTATCTCAATATCTCTTCCTTGGTTCAGAGAAAATCCTCAAAGAATATATGAAAATATAGGCGATAATGCTCAAAGCATGGCTGGAATACAATATGAAGGTGCGGTTTTAATTGGAAACACTCTCAGTATTGAATTTATAAAATTTGCTCCTACTCTAAAAATATCTACAGAATCAGAAGTACAAATACTTGATCAAAATGAAGATATTGTATGTACTTCAAATGTCAACAGCGAACAAATTTGCACAGCATTTTCATGTGTTATTTCTACAACAATTCCTGGTGGTTGCACTGGAACTTACTTTAATGTTTTAATAATGCCTTCCAAAATAAGCTTTCCAGCATCAGCACCAATGCCTTCATAATCATAACTATCAAAATCAAAAAAATAATAAACAATTAAAACACTAAATACTAATAATAAAATGGCGCACCTAAACAAAAAAGCATCATTCATAGTTGAATTAATGGTAGCAATCACAATTGCATTTACAATAATAGCAACTGCAGCACCACAAGTAATAGGTGCTATTAGAGAACATAAAAACCAACAAGGATGTATATTTGATTATGCTCAACTAATTATTTATAATGAAGCTCCAGACTTCTCAGGCTGTCCAGCACTTAACATAACTTATAACAGTTCTACAAAAATCTATACCACTAACGATATCCCAAATTATAATAGTTGTGGACTACATCCTTATTCAGATTCTCAAGCAGGAGATTTCAGACTATCTAATGAAATAAATGATGTTATTGTAACATGTCAAAATAATATTAAAGAATATGCAACCCTTAGATGTGGATCTACTGAATGTACTCCTGGAAAAATAGGTACTATAAATGGTACAAATATATGTGGAGGAAACCAAGCATCACAAATATTATTACTTATAGAAGGTTGTGGAGAAGAAATTGATGTATTCAAATTTACATTTTAGCCATATGAAATTAAAAGAAAAGAATAATAAAAAAGCGTTTACAATAATTGAATTAGTAATCACTACTATAATAATAGCTACTCTATATACATTAGTAATAACATTTGGACGAACAACCCTTGACAAATCCACAAACCAGACAGATTGCTATGAAAATACTGAAGAAATAATGAAAGATATAGAAAATATTAATGTTTCCTATAATGAAACATCAAATAATTATACATTCACTATACCATCCATTAAAGACGGTCTTGAATTATTAACTGAACCTTATGCTGTAGAAATAGATTATCTTAAAAATTCTAGCAGCACAGAATATAGTATATGTACTTCCAATCTAACATGTAAGAATGCCACAGGGTCTATAGTAGCTTGTATAGGAAATACTAGTGCAGAAGTACCTGGATGTGCACAAGAAAAAGCATCATGGTTATATCTAACACTATCTGGATGCGAAACATATACATATAGACAAATTCCAGCAAGAGTAGTATAGTTTAATCCTAGAGAAATATATATAAATAATAAGCAACTACTCAATACTAAACTAAGAATTATATAAAAATAAGGAGGAAAAATGGTAAATAAAAAAGCATTTACATTAATGGAATTAGTAGTAGTTATGACTATTATAGCAGTATTAAGTAGTATAGCTATAACTTTTTTAAGAGGAGCATTAGAGTCTGTACCAGACCAATTAATACTAACTGAAAATCAAGGTACGCAAGCAGCTAGCTGTTATAGCTGGTCCTCAGGTTTTTCAACAGCAGTAATGAATTGTGAAAATGGTCAATATCAAAACACCGTAAGTATTACCACAGTAAACACTAGTTGGAGAATAGATTCTAGCTCTGGATGTCCACTTAGACAATATACAATATTAAATGGAAGCGGTGCCGCAAGAGGATATAATGGATCTGTATGGATACAAGGTGGTGTATCATATAATGATGGTATATGGGACTTAACATTTAGCGACAATGTAACAAAAGTAGTATTAACTGCAGCTCAAGATAGTAATGACGTTGTATGTGATAAAAATAACCTTGGTAATTATGCAACAAGTAACGCAATAACAAATGCAGCATAATCCCATGCATTTTTTCTTTTTCTTTTATCTAATATCAAAACAAATATATATCAACAATTTCTAAAATAATAATATGATTAATTCCAAAAAAGCATTTACAATAATAGAAATGCTAGCAGTCTTAACCATAAGTTTACTCATAACTATACTAGGTACAAGAGTTGTTCTAGAATACGGAAAAGAAAGTGTAGCAGAACTAGAATCCACAATAAATGAAGAAGGTCAATCAAGAATGTGCTCAAAATTTCTAGTTTCAGGAAATACATATAATAGCACCACAGATGTGCTAACAGTCCAACTAACAAATCTAAGATCTACAGCTGAAACAATTTATGAAAGCAATGATAATGATACTTATTTTAGTATACAAACCGAAAACGGACGTTATTTAGATAATTGGGATATATGTTTTAATGAGCCTGTAAACGGGGTCTCTGGTGACATAGATTGTACAACTGGTTGTAATACCTCATTTAATAATGCTATAGAATTAAAATTTAATTTAAGTGGGAGTGCTTGTTCTCTAACCGCAGAATCAGGAAGTATAAATTATAATATTTATTTTGATACTCCTTGCGGATTTGGTCAAATAATATCCTCAATAGAACTCTAATTTTATTCAAAATCTACAAGTTTTTAAACTTCTAAACACATATAATTAATATGGCTAAAAAAAAAGCCCAAGCAATGATCTCATATCTTTTAGTATTAATTATGATAATATCCATACTTACAATATCTTTAGTGTTTGCAAGAACCACACTAAAAGAAAGCCAAGATAAAAAAAGACTTAATACAGTCGAATTAAACTTTCACGAAATAAATCAGCTTATACAAGACTCTGCCCGCGAACAAAGTAAAAAAGGTCCTTATGAATTCTTTCTAGAAGATGATGAAGATCTTATCATCACCACAAATAAAATAGAATTCATAAAGCGAAATTCCCAATCTAATTATGCTAATTTTTATCAAGATAGCCTATCTAAAATAGGTTCAAACTCTAATAGGGTTGTCCTAGAATATAAAGATCCTACAGCAGATAATTGCTATGGTATTCAATTAAAAAACACTTTATCTCTATCAAAAAACACCTATAATAATATATATCTCTCATACAAACAAGAAAACATAACCACCTCTCCATGTTCAGAAACAATCTATCAAATAATAGAGGTCAAATCCTATGAAATCTAAAACTGCTTTTAGTGCTTTTTTTCTAATAATCTCTTCCATAATAAGTATTACAGTACTTGCACTAATAATAATCTCTTATGAAGGAATAGAAAAAAATGTTATAGAAAAATCAGGAGAACAAATAATTTCTCTAGAAAATCAAAACCTAGAAAACTCTATAGAAAATTTAAAAATATTCTCAGAATATGGTTATATAAAAATCTCAAAACCAATTCCAGCAGAAATTGGAAAAGACTCTTATGAAATTTCCTTATTAGGAAACAAAACTAAAATAGACATTCGAGGAACACAAGCAATCTCCAAAATACATAACATAAAAACCTGGAATAAAAGCACTCAAGGATTAGCATTTTCAGAAAATCAAAAAATCTCACTAGAATATTCTCCTGAAAAAGATAAAATCATTCTATCTTAGCTTGTTACTCTATAATAACTACGATTTCTAAACATTAAGTAAGCTTTTTTAATGCAAAATACATACTTCTAAGATATGACTGCGCCCAATATAGCTACAGCTAAATCAAATTCACAAAAAAACCAAGAATTCAGAATAAGCTTACCTACAAAAAAAGCTCTAGAACTAGAAGCAAAAGATGATATTTCTAAAAAAATAAAATCCATCTCAGAAACCTACCCCTTAATTAAAATAAAAATAGGTAAAAAAGTAATCCCTGTAGCATTCGCTTACATACATTATAATAAGCAATTAAATGATATCATCTATGAAGTACTCGAACCTAAAATAGATATAAGATTAAGAAAAATCATAGACAAAACTTCCGAATTATTAAAAGAAAGACTTGAAATAGATTTTAGCAGCTTAGCAATAAAAAAACAAGTCTATACTTACATAGATAATAAAATAGATGAAATCTGGGAATATCTTGGAATAAAATTAAAGCCTCAAGATATAGTTAAAACAAAATACTATATTTTCAGAGACACTATTGGCTTAGGTAGAGTTGAAGCTTTAATGCATGATCCAAATATAGAAGATATAAGTTGCAATGGAATAAAGTCTCCTGTATTTATATTTCATAGAAATCCACTATATTCAGAAATGCCTACAAATATATCATTCATAAAAAAGGATGACATGGATTCTTTTGTAATGAAACTTGCCCAAAAATCTGGAAGAACTATTTCTGTTGCCACCCCTCTTTTGGATTCAACACTTCCTGATGGCTCAAGACTTCAACTAACATATGGTACAGACATAGCAAGAAAGGGTTCAAACTTCAGCATCAGAAAGTTCTTCAGAATTCCACTAACACCTATAGATATTCTGAACTTCGGAACTCTTAATCCTTTAATACTAGCTTATCTTTGGCTAATGATAGAAGAACAAAAATCTATCTTAATAGCAGGATCAACAGCAACAGGAAAAACAACTTTACTAAATAGTCTATGTTTGTTTATAGCTCCAGGATTAAAAATAGTCTCAATAGAAGACACAGCAGAACTTCAAATTCCCAGAATCAACTGGCTACCACAAGTAGCAAGATCTGGATTTGGAGCAAAAGGTTATGGGCAAGTAGACATGTTTGATTTACTAAAAGCATCTATGAGACAACGTCCAGACTATATAATAGTAGGAGAAGTCAGAGGCAAAGAAGCAACTGTAATGTTCCAGGCTATGGCATCAATTAAAGGCAACGAAAAAACATACGTAATTGATAACAAAGGCTTTCCAAGAATACAAAATATAAATCAAATTAAAGACACAAAAAATTACAAAGTACCAACTTTTTCAGAAAATCCTGGAGAAATAACAATAGCTAACCTAAAAGATTGTCAAAGTCACAGCCCAAGATCAAATTTAATTATGATCAAAACAAAAACAGGTAGAGAAGTTATTTCTACAATAAATCATTCACTTTTAACAATAGAAAATAACGAATTAAAAGGAGTAGTAGTAGACAACCTTAAAAAAGGAGATAAAATAGCAATTCCTGCTAAACTTCCTTGCAATTTCAAAAATATAAAACATCTAAACTTAATAGAACTTCTACCAAATCTCAGAGTAATAGCACCTAGTTTAATTAAAGATGCTGTTAGAAAAATAGGCTATAAAAAAGCATGCAAAATCACTAATTTAAAAACAATATCAGACTGTTACGCAAGAAAACACTTCTCAGCACTCAAAGCTAATAAATTCGAAGAACTAATGAAACTAGCAAAAATCAAATATGATTTAAATAAATTAAAAATAAAAGGTGATAAAAAAAGCAAAACACTATCTGCAAAATTAAAAATAACAAACGAATTTCTAAGATTCTTAGGTTATTTCATCGCAGAAGGAAGTCTTAACAAAGCAAAGAAAAATAATAGAATAGCCCTATATAATAAAAATCCAATTATTCTAAAAGATATGAAAAAATGTATCTATTCATTAGATTGCAAAATAAAAGAAAGACTAACAAAGGGTTTTGGTATATCAACGGAATTAAGTTTCAGTAATAAAGTATTATTTGAATTTCTGAAAAAATATTGCGGAGACAATAGTAAACATAGAAAAATTCCTTTTTTCATATTTGGACTCTCAAAACAAAGAATAGGAGAATTTCTAAAAGCACTATGGCTTGGGAACGGAAGCATAAATAAAAAAAATATTAGTTATTGGACATCTTCAAGAGAATTAGCAAATGATTTAGCATATCTATTATTAACTCTTGGAATTGTATGCAATATTAAAAAAACAAAAGGAACAAATGTTCCAGTTTATAATCTTTGCATCTATAAAACAAAATACATAGAGGAATTCATAAAATATACAAAATTAAAATATCCATTTAAATACAAAAAAGAACAAAAAGATAAAAATACAATTAAAGACATATATCTTGATACCGTTAAAGAAATAAACAATATTTCTCTGCCAAAAGAAGAATCAGTATATGATCTCTGTGTTCCAGGAACACAAAATTTCATTGGAGGTTTTGGTGGTATACTTTTGCATAATACGGGCCATCCTGGCTTATCCACATTACATGCAGACACAGTAGAAGCAGTTATAGACAGACTAACTACAAAACCAATAGATCTTCCAGCATCATTACTCCAAAATTTGGATATTATAGTTTTTCTTGAAAGAGCAAAAAAAATGGGCCACTTCACAAGAAAAGTAGGAAGTATAATAGAACTAGAAGGCTATGATCGTATAAAGAAAGAAATAAAGACTAATGAGACATTCAAATGGAAACCTTCTACAGATGAATTCATAAGCAAAAACAGCTATCATCTAGCAAAAATTGCAGAAAAACATGGTTGGACTAAAAAACAAATAGAAAATGAAATTCTCAAAAGAGTAAAAATAATAGAATGGATGCAGGAAGAAAAATTACATAGTTTCTTAGACGCTGCAAAAACAATAAATACCTACTATATAGACCAAAACAAATTATTCAAACTCATAAAAATTTCAAAAGAAAAAAATAAGCGCCAAACTAAAACAACAATTCAATAATAAAATGGCTAACAAAAAAGACATCTATTACTATGCATCGCAAATCTTTATGCCAATAGTAAGAAAATTAGAACCAATATTTCCTACTGTAAAATATAATCTAAAAGCAGCAAACATAGATGTTTCTCCAGAAAAATATCTTGCAATGATTATTTTTGTATTTCCAATCACATTAATAGCTGCTTCTTTTTTTGTATATTTTTACCTGTTTATATTATTTCCAGAACTCAGACCATCAAGCAATATAATCACATTCACTATTCCAATACTCGCAGCATTTATTGCATCTTTAACAGCATATTACTATCCAAAAACTCTTGCAGAAAAAAGAAGAGGTGACATAGATAATAGTCTTATATTTGCTGCAATATATTTATCTACAATCACAAGATCTGGCTTCCCACCGCAAGAAGCATTCAAATTATTATCAAAATTTAAAGAATACAAAGAAATTGCAAGAGAATCAGGAAAAATAACAAAAGATGTTGAAGCTCTCGGAATAGATTTACCAAAAGCACTATCAAGAGCAATAGCAAGATCTCCTTCTCCACAATGGACAGAAATTCTTTCTGGTTTAAAATCTGGAATTACTACTGGCGGAGATATTTCTGCATATCTTGAGGAAAAAGCACATAGTTTAATTGCTGCAAGGAGAAGAGTTGTTGATGAATATAGTAAAAGACTCTCAACAATAATGCAAATCTATATTGGTTTTGTAGTTGTAGGATCCTCATTGTTAATAGTAATGAGCACATTAATGTCTTCTATGGGAGGAATTCCATTATCTCAACTACAATTTATGCAATACTTAGGAGTTGTACTTGGTATTCCATTAATAACATTCATATTCATAATGATAATAAAAGAAACCTCACCATGGAAATAAACAAAACACTTGAAGATATAGACATAAGAACATTAATACTAGTTTCAGGACTAGTAATAATTTCATTAATAAGTATATTTATTTTCTTAGCAGGCTATCCTAATACACTCATAATCTTAATAATCACACTAGGTGGAATAATTTCTGCTGCTCCTTATGCTGTTTTAGGATATCTTGAAATTCAAGAATTAGAAGCTGCAGAACAAACTTTTCCAGAATTCATAAGAGATCTTGCTCAATCAAAAGCAGCAGGTATGACTTTGCCTCAAGCAATAAAAACTGCAGAAAAAACAAATTATGGAAAACTCTCAAAATATATTCATCAACTAAATATTTGGCTATCTTGGAGCATACCTTTTCCAGAAGCCTGGTCTAAATTTACATACAGATTAAGAAAAAGCAACTTAATCAAAAGAGTAAACGATATAATTCATGAAGCTTTCATATCTGGCGGAAACATAGTAGATATTTTAAATGCTTTAGCAGAACAAATTCGAACTCTAAAAGAAATAGAAGCAGACCGAAGATCTTTAATGAAACAACATATGTTTATGATGTATATTATCTTCATTCTGTTCCTTGGCGTTTTAATTGCAATACAAAGAGTATTAGTTCCTATTTTATTCACACAACAAATTGCTGGAGTAGGAATGCTTTTTGGAATGGCTGGGGGAGAAATGCCTTCTCTAATGGATTTCAAAAATCTATTCTTGCTAATGATCCTAGTTCAAGGAATATGTGCAGGACTAATCTCAGGCCAAATAACCGAAGATAGTGTCAAAGCAGGAATTAAACATATTGGAATAATGCTCTCAGCAGGATTATTTGTATTTTTCCTATTTATATATCCAGCAGAATTCGTAGCAGATGTTTATATTACCCCAACAACTGTAGCTCCAGAACAAGGAATAGTAGTAAAAGGTGATGTATATCTTGAAACAATTCCTTCAGAAGGAGCAGACATAACTATTATCTTTCCAAAGGGAGAAGAAGATGAAGAAATCTATAAACTAAAGGTAGATTCTGATGGTAAATTTGAGAAAATACTTGAAACACCACTAAGATATGGAAACTTCACTCTGCAGGTTGATGTAAATTATGAAACTTATAGTCGAACAATAGTACAATCAATAATCTCAGAATAATTAAAATGAAATCAAAGGCCCAAACCTCTATAGAATACATAGTAATAATGTTCTTTTTCATAGTAATACTCAGCTACATCTCTATAACTTTCATCTCAAATCTAAGTTCAGAATTAAGAAGCACAAACCTAGAAGAAGCATGTATACAATCAGAAACATTAGAAGCTATAATTCTTAAAGAACAAGGAGAACCATTCAATTGGGAAAATTCCTCTTCATTATCTAGATTTGGATTAATGAATAATTCAAAATTTTATGATATTTCTTATGAAAAATGGAAAAAAGCCCAGGAACATAAATATCCAAAAATAAGAAACTCTACTCCAATAGATGGAAACTTCCAAATCTCATATCAGGTTTATGCTTTCAAATTTGGAATAAATGATACCATACAATAACTAATTTAAACTAAAACGCGTCCAATGGAAATCAGAAAAGAAACAAAAAAAGTAATAGCATTCCTAACTTTAATCATATTACTCAATTCTTTATCTCTTGCATCTGAATTAACTCCAGATAGCATAATAAAAATAAACATTCAAAACAAGCTAAACACAAACAGCAATTCTATATCTTTACTTCAAGGATTATTAACCCTAAATCAAAACTCAAACTCATTGGGCGCAGAGAAGAGCTGGGATGGTTTAATTCCCAGCTCCTTCTTCCAATTATCAAAACAAAACCTCTTAACCGGATTTGCAGCAGCACAAATAACTTCCGCAAAACTAAATGCAACCACCATATATAATTTAACAACAGATAACCTAACTGCATATATTACAAGCACAGATCCTGATGGAGATAACATAACTCATATAATAAACTGGAAAAAAAATGGAAATTCTCTAACAGCACTAAACACACCTTTTGACACAAATACAACAAGTCTTGCTAAAGATTATTCTGGAAACCAAAATAATGGTACTTTAATTGGTGATACTTCTTGGACTTCTAATGGATATATTGGAGGTGCATATCTATTCGATGGCAATGGTGATAGAATTGACTTTAGTGGTTCTAGCACAAACATTCCAGGCTCATTTACTGTTTCACTTAGATTCAAAAAACTAGGACCTGCAGGAACATGGGGCGGAATAATTAGTAAAAACAGAATAAATGGATGTAGTGGTTTTGACGACGCATATCTCATATATATAACTAATACAGGAAGCATTGAAGCAAGAGTTGGTAACACATCCACTGAATTTTATTTAAGTGGTGGAGTACTAAGTGGAGGCTGGCATCATGCAGCTCTTGTGTATGATAAAGAAGCAAACAGCAAATATACTTTCTATATAGATGGAAATTATAAATCAAGCTCAACTAGAGGTTCTGGTTGGACATCTATTACATCAGGAAAAACAATGATTGCAGACTGGTGTACAGTTAGTCCAAATTTTTATTTTAATGGTACAGTAGATGAAGTAAGAATTTGGGATACTGCACTAACTGCAGATCAAATAAAATCTCTCTACAATAAAAATAATACAGAAATACATAGCTCTATGACAGATCACTGGGAAACTTGGAGCTATGATGTAACTCCTAATGATGGTGCTGATGGAACACTAGCAGCAAGCAACAATTTAGTAATCAGACCATACTCCCCAATACTTCCAACCACAAATTTATACAGACAGGGATCAAACTCAAACCTTACAGTAATCGCAGGAAGAAATGCAGATTATGATTCCATACTAAAACTAGAACTTTTCTTCCCATTTTCAAATGCTTCTTTTGTAAATTATACCTACAGCTTAGAAGCACAAGATACTAACACCTCCACATACACTAGCAATGGAACTACAATAATCTTAGATTGGGATATACCTGCAGGAGACAATGACTCTATCACAATTGTCGTTGAAAACGCTACAGAAATAAACTATATTAGAAACATGATTTTTGAAGACCCAAATACAGGAAGAGAATATCCAATATACCTAGGAAACACTCTGTTAAGAGAAAAAATCGGTGCTGTTATTCCAAGAAAACAAAGCTACTGCAATCTAAGAACAAAAGGCAGAATAATAACTGAAAATGAAACACTTCCTGCTTACATAGAAATAGTATCATGGTAAAAACAAATATAATAAAAACAAAAAAAGCATATGTTTACACAATTGAAATATTAGTAATTCTCTTGTTATTAGCATTATTTGCATCTGTATTTACAATAACTTGTGATGTAAATAAAATTCCAGAATCTCAGAATCTTAAAAAAATAGGCTACAATACACTATATAATCTTGATAAAGAACACTTATTAGAAAATAATTTTGCTAACAATATCACAAACTCAAACTTTACAACAATAGATCTTTACATACAAAAAGAACTTCCTAAAACAATAATGTTTGAAACAGAATATTATTATCAAGATACTTGTTATTCTATAGGAAGAAGTTGTGGATCTTCTGACTTAGATAATAAAAATATACATAGCATATTTTACACATACTCAAAATCATCAGATCCTGTAACAATTAAATTATATATTTGGAGTGCACTATGAAAATAAAAGGAAAAAAAGGTCAAATATTCCTAATCACAATCTTAGTGATAGCTCTCTCATTCATAACAATCTATAGTTACATAAAACCAATATGCTTTATTTCTGTGGAAGACCACTATACTTCAACACAAGAACTAGAAAATGCTATAACTTCTATAAAAGAAAGAAATCTATGGTTAGATGAATATTGGTGGAACTTCTCATGGGATTACAGAACACAAGCAAACATAACAAAAACCAATGGAATCATAAATCCTATAGAAATCCAAGTAACTCTGCCAGCAGCACATATTTCAAATTGTACTAAAGAAATAAGAATTACAGATTTAAATAATACAGAAATAAACTCAAACATCTCATATGATAACCCTCCAACCTGTAATATAAGTTTCCAAGCTAGTTTTACTGGAAATCTATCACAATATTATATTTATTATGGCTATGCATCTGCCACAGTCCCAGCATACAGAACCTCTGGATTAGGAAACTCAGAAAATATAACTACTTCTTACTTAGCAGAAGAAGATTTTCCAAATAATTTATGTAGCCATTTAACAGATTTCTATAACAAGAGATTCATAAAAATCATCTGTAACAACACAATAATAGAGCAAGATTCAAAACAATATTTGAATTATTCTTTATATCTTAAATCCCAAGAAATAGAATTCAATGGATCTATTTACTAATTTTTCTAACAAACACTAAAAAAGCAGTATGTCCTAATGTTTGAGACTCTGGTCTAACTACTTTCTTGCTAACTATCCAATACTCTTCAGAAATATCAATAACTTTCTCTATCATTAAGTTTTTATCTTCCTCTAGATGTTTTCTAAACTCAATAACTTGATTTATCGTAGGCAGATAAGCTACTATATATCCTCCAGATTTCAAATTCTTAGAAATATTTGGTACTTTCCAAGGCTCAGGCAAATCCAAAGTAATCAAATCTAAATTCTTCTCAGAAATACCATTATATACATCCTTTTCTTTTACTTTAATATTTTTAATATTAAAAAAATCAATGTTCTTCTTAGCGATTTTAACAAACTCTTTTCTTCGTTCATAACTAATCACTTTCTTAACGTATCTTGCCAAAAAACTAGCTAACCATCCAGATCCTAATCCTGCATCTACCACACTAGAATCCTTATCTATGCTAGTATATGCTAATATAGCCATAGCATCTTTCAACAGAACTGCCTGTGGCCCTCTCTTAGCTCTACCTAGCAAATCAGAAAATCTAGGCTCCAATACTATAAATCCTTTTCCAATATGAGTTTTAATCTTAAATCCATAATCCCTACCAATTAATTTACCTAGACTTATTTGACCATATTTACTAGAAAACTCTTTTTTATCAACAGTTACAATAAATCTTGAATTCTCAGGCCCAATTAACAAAACTTTATCATTTTTTCGTATCTTCATACAAAAAACTAAAAAATCACAAAGTTTAAAACTTTCGGTGCTAACATTCAAAAAATGGAAGAACCTAAAAAACAAAACATCTTCACAAAAACTTATGAAGAAAAATATAAGAAACTAATGCTCTTACCCATAATCTTCTTAATATTTTCATTATGTATGCTTGGATTCTGGAAAATAAACACAGGAGAATTCATAAGCAAAGATATAAGTTTAAAAGGAGGTTACTTAGTAACAATACAAACCTCTGAACAGCTAGATATTCCTCTAATAGAAACAAATCTTAAACAAGAACTTGACTTAAGCTTATCAGTAAAAGAACTTAGAAGTATAAGTGGCGGGCGCATAGGATATTCTTTTGAGGTGGAACCTTCTGATATTGAAACCATTAAAGCAGCTATAGAAAAAGTTACAAATATAAAATTAACAGAAGACAATTATGCTATTGAAGAAATCTCCACTGGATTAGGAGAAGCTTTCTGGAACAGCACAATGAAGGCTATAGCTCTAGCATTTATTTTTATGGCAATAGTAATCTTCTATTATTTCAGAAAACCTCTAATCTCAGGATCAATAATTCTAGCAGTAATGTCAAATATCATAGGAGTACTAGCACTAATAAATTTATTTGATATAAAACTATCAACTGCAGGAGTAGCAGCCATATTAATGTTAATTGGTTATTCTGTAGATTCCAACATTCTACTTACCACTAAACTAATAAAACGAAGAGAAGGAACTGAACTAGAAAGATTATTTGGAGCAATAAAAACTGGACTTACAATGGAAATAACTACTTTAGTAAGTCTATCTGTTATCTTTATAGTTTCACCAGCATTAATGCTAAAACAAATAGCATTAATCCTAATCATGGGTTTACTATTAGACTTTATGAATACTTGGATAATGAATGCTGGAATACTAAGAATATATTTAGAAAAGAAACATGAATAAATTAAAAGAAATATTCACATCTTGGAGAATAATTATTCTAATTATATTTGTAATAATGGCTATAGTAGCTATAAATCCAAAGCTAGATACAAGCGGCGCTCTAATAAAAACCATTGACAAAAACAGCAGTGCAGAAGCAAACGGCTTAACCACTGGAGAAATAATATTGGAAATAAACAATGAAAAAGTTCTAAGCACCCAAGATTATTCTTCAAAAATATCTTCTCTAGCTCCAAATGAAATCACAAAAATAAAAACAAACAAAGCAGAATATTCTATTCTTATTGAAGATTACAATGGAACTATTTATACAGGAATTCAGGTAGGGGAAGTTCCAACCTCCAACCTAAGAAAAGGTTTAGATCTTGCTGGAGGAGTCAGAATACTATTACAACCAGAAGAAACCATAACTGAACAGCAAACTCAAGATATAATCACAATAACAAAAAAGAGACTTAATGTATATGGATTATCTGACATAAATGTAAGAGAAGTCAAAGATCTAGAGGGAAATATTTACATACTAACTGAAATCGCAGGTGCAAACAAAGAAGAAGTAATCAATCTTTTAGAAAAGCAAGGAAAATTCGAAGCAAAAATTGGTAATGATACTGTATTTCATGGTGGAACAGACATAAAATATGTATGTAGATCTGGAGATTGTTCTGGAATAAGAAGTTGTGATCAATTCGAAGATGGATGGGCTTGTAGATTCCAATTCCAAGTAGATGTAAGTCCAGAATCTGCAAAAACCCATGCTGAAGTAACAGGTAAACTTGGCACAATTTTAGAAGGCAATGAACGATATCTAGATAAAAAATTAGATCTCTATTTAGATAATGCACTAGTAGATAGTTTATTTATCTCTGAAAACCTAAAAGGACAAGAATTAACATCTTTTGTAATACAAGGATCTGGCACTGGTAGAACAAGAGAAGAAGCAATAAACAATGGCTTAACTAATATGAAAAAACTTCAAACTGTTCTAATCACTGGATCCTTACCAGTAAAGCTCAACATAGCTAAACTTGATATAATTTCTCCAAAACTAGGAGAAGAATTTTTCAAATCTGCTATAATGGCTATAATAGTAGCAATACTTGCTGTAGCATCTGTAATATTTATAAGATACAGAAAACTAAAAATCGCTCTGCCAGTTATTCTAACAGGTTTAAGTGAAATAATAATAATTTTTGGAGTTGCTTCTTTAATAAAATGGAATCTAGACTTAGCTGCAATAGCAGGAATACTTGCAGCAGTAGGAACTGGTGTAGATTCTCAAATAGTCATAACAGATGAAATACTACGAGGAGAAACCGCATTTGGCAGTTGGAAAGAAAAAATAAAGAAAGCTTTCTTCATCATAATGGCTGCATATTTCACAACAGTTGTTGCTCTTGCTCCGCTATGGATGATGGGTGCAGGTTTACTAAAAGGATTTGCTATCACAACAACAATAGGAGTAACCATTGGTGTATTCTTAACACGTCCAGCATATGCAAAAATCATAGAAATTCTGCTAAAGTAAATCATCCAATTAAGATTCAGAAATTTTTAAACCATATAAAAAAGCAAAATCTCAACATACAAAATTTCTATAGAAAATAACTTAAGAATTTTAAGAAATAGAACTAATTATAAACGACTTTCAATAGAACTCAATAGAACCCTTATATTTAAATAGAAACAAAGTTTTATTTATAGCTATAATCTAAAAACTAAAACATTGTTTAAAGAAAAAATAGGAAAAACTAAATAAAAAATGGTCTTAGAGTCGCTCCTACCTATAAAATTAGCAGAAAGAAAACCATTAAATATACTACTTCTAGCAATTCTTTATTCTACAATAGGAGTATTCCTAGCTTTATGGGTTTTCCCCTCACATGCTAGCATAGTAATGGTATTTCTAACTGTATCTGCTTGCATTCCAATAATGATCAATATGATTAAATTTGAAAAATATAAAGAAGATGTATACAAAGGAGACATAGAAGCTCATGAGCGCGCTATTCCATTCTTTATATTCTTATTTCTTGGGTTAGTAATTTCATTTGTTGCTTGGTTTGTACTCTTACCTGAAGATACAGTAAGACTCTTATTTAGCAGCCAAATATCAACAATAAAACAAATAAACATAGCAGTAACATCTGGCGCAATAGCTTCATCAACATATACTCAAAGAATTCTGCTAAATAATCTACGAGTTTTAGCATTCAGTATATTGTTTTCATTCATATATGGGGCAGGTGCAATATTTATACTTACATGGAACGCATCTGTTATAGCTGCAGCAATAGGAAACGCAATAAGATCTACTATAGCAACTTATGCTTCAATAACTGGGGCAGTTGCAGTATCTGGATATTTCAGCGCAATCTCACTAGGATTATTAAGATATATGATTCATGGTATTCCAGAGATAACTGCTTACTTCCTTGGCGGGCTTGCTGGAGGAATGATATCTGTAGGGGTGATTGCTCATGAATTTAATTCAGAAAAATTCAAAATCACTCTCTTAGACGCAGCAAAACTAACCCTTCTAGCAATATTAGTTCTAATAATCTCAGCTATAATAGAATCAAACATCTCTCCATTAATAAAAATAATATAAATTAAACTTGCACAATCTTTTAATATCTTATTATTATTCCAATACTAAATATGTTCTGGAAAAAAACAAATAAAAAAAAATTCAAAGTAATAAAAAAAGTAAATTTTGTAGATATAATTTTAGAAAATATAAGATTAAATAAAATTAAAAAATATATTCCAAAAAACTCAATTTTATTAGATGTAGGTTGCAGTTATCGTTTTAAATTATTAAAAACTCTAAAGAAAAAAATTAAAAAAGGTTATGGAATTGATCTAGAAGTCAATAATCATAGACAAGACAACCTTGTCTTTTTTAATATAGATATAACAAAAAATAAAATTCCTCTGAAAAATAATTCTATAGATATTATAGTAATGCTTGCTGTAATCGAACATATAGTAAATCCAACAAATATTCTTTCTGAAATGCATAGGATTTTAAAGAAAAATGGAACATTATTACTAACAACACCATCACCAAAATCAAAACCTATTTTAGAATTTGGAGCTAAATTTGGAATTTTCAATAAAAAAGAAATTTTTGATCATAAACTCTACTATAATAAAAAAAAATTATTTAAAGTACTAAAAGCAGCAAATTTTAAAATAATAAAATATGAATACTTTCAATTTGGTTTAAACCAAGCTGCTATTTGTAAAAAATAAATTATGATAAAATAGAAATATTAAAAGAAATAGATAATATATAAAAATGAATCAAATAATCGAAAAAAAAAGAACTTATATAACAATATTTTCTATAATATTATTTTTCCTAATTATACACCACTTAATCATAAATCCATTAATCTCATTACCCTCACCAATTTATGGAGGAGATTACTATCATCAACTAGGTACAACCAATCACGTAAAATATGGAGGAAGTCCTTTAAAATCACCAAATATAAAGGGATCGTTACCTATTTATTTTGTATTATATTCTACAATAACTGGAAATCTTTCTAAATTCTTAGAATTAGATGCTATAACAACAGAATTTTTTTTTTCATACATAATAATCTTATTTTCAGCTATTATATTTTTCTTTTTAACAAAAAAAATATTTAAAGATAATGAACTTGCCCTAATAGCTTGTTTAATTTTTATTTCCGCAGCTAAAATGCCTATTCTAAAATATACTGATTTTGCATATATATTAATGATGCCTCTATTTCTCTTATCAATATATGATTTTATTATTAAAAAAAATATTAAAAATATTATAAAGCTAGGAATAATTTATGGTTTACTTGGACTAACACATAGTATAGCATTTATATCTGCTTCATTACTATTTACTGGAGCATTTATTTACTATACCTTATTTCAAAACATAAATATTAAAGAAAAGAAAATAAATTTTAATAAAATCAAAAAAGAATTTTTTGCATATAGTCTTGTCCTTTTAATCGGAATTCCTATAGCATTATTATGGTGGTATAAACCTCTTTTTATCTATCACGGCCATACTTCTCTTTACTATAATGATTGGAATAACCAAAATTGGGCTGATATAAGATTGCAAATTAGCTTTTTATTTAGCACATTAAAAAATTCTTTCTTTAATATCTCTAGTATTAGATCTACGCTAATATCTATTTTTGGATTATTTGGAATTACTGGTCTATTATTAATAAAAAAAGATCATGAAAAAACTAGTGAACAAAGTCATATATATTTTTTAACAGTTTCAGCATTCATTATAACATTTCATTACTTAATAACTAGAAATTTATTTGATTTTGATTTTATACCAAATTATATTGCAACATTATTATTAACACCTATTTTAGTACTTTTAACAATATTCGGATTAAAATTTAGTTATTCTATAATTAAAAAATCAAAAATTCCAAAAAAGCTATATTTCTTGTTAATAATTCTAATCTTATTATTAGGTCAGAGCCAAGCATACCAACAAAGAATAAATGATGTATGGTACAATGCTGGAAAAAATGAATTACCAGCACAATTAGTAAATTTAGAAAAATATTTAGTTAAAGAAAGTAATGTTAACGATGTAATCCTTACTACAAAAGAAATTGGTTTTGCAGTTAATGCATTAACCGGAAGAAAACTTTTAACATGTAGAAGAGCACAAAACGATCCTTTCTTAGATATGGACTCAAGAGAACTAGCTCAAGCAATAATCCTCTATGGAAATAATACAGAATATAAAAAAGAATTAATTAAACAATATAACATTAGTTATTTATATTGGGATTATTATTGGATAGAATCAGAATATTATACTAATAAAAATGGAAGAGTAACTGGCTGGTTTGATCCATTAATAATGTTTTATTCTGAAGAAAAAGAAAAAATACTACAAGAAAATAATATAAGTTATTTTGTTGAAAATACATGGGTAGATCCTGCAATGAAAGGAGAAAATTATAAAATATTTAAATTGATTTTTATATCTCCAGTAAATTATTATAATTCCACACATCCATGGAATCCTAATCTAAATCCTTACTTAGATAAGGTTTGGGATTACACTTCAGAAGATCAAGAAATCGCAAAATTATATAAATTCAATATTAACTAATACACATACTAAATATTCTTATGAGTATAAGAAACCCATCTTTCAAAGGATTTAATTTTGTTTCTCCAAGTCTTTCTTTATATTTACAAGGAATTTCTATTATTTTTATCCCTTTTTTTATAGCTTTTAATGTCATTTCTGTCTCAATATCAAATCCCTTAGACTTAAGATTCAAAAACTTGAAAGTTTTTACTTTAAATACCCTTAATCCAGTTAATAAATCACAAACGCGCTTTCTATATAATAATACTACTAACATATCAAAAAAAATATTCCCAAACTAATTCAACAACGTCATTGATGACTTATCAAAAATCCTATTGCCTTGTACAAGACAATCATCCCCTAACTAAAGATATCATTTCCTTAACTCTATTCAATGAATAAGTATTATCTACATCAACCATGACAACTATATCTTCATTTTTAAGAATATCAACTGCTTGTCGCAAACCATTACCTTTTCCTTTTCCCTTTTGAATCAAAATTCTGACACCATTATTTTTAGCTATATTAACAGTTCTATCTTTAGAATTACCATCTACTACCAAAATTGAAGAATTTTTTACCATTAAAGACTTACATTGATTTATTACTTCTGCTATTCCTTTTTCCTCATTTAATGTAGGTATAATAAATACAACGCCCATATAATAAATCTAATTAGAAAACCTTTAATACTTTTTCATAATCTTATCATTTATTGGACTTTAATAAGCTTTTAATATCTTATTCTTATTCCAAAATAGTATGAGTTTCAAGGATAAACTAAAAAACACACTAAATGAAATAAATCCTATTTCTATAAAGAAAAAAACATCCTCCTTAGGATCAAAAACAGAACCAAAAACAGAACCAAAAATAGAAAAAAAAGAAACTGAAGAAATTAAAAAACCTATAGATTCTCAAAATAAAGAATTAGATGATTTTGAAATAGATTTTAAAAAGATAGAAAATATCAAAACAATCTTCAAAAACAATTTTATATATTATTTATTATTAATTCCAATTTTATTACTTAATCTATTCATAAGAACGCGAAACTTAGAAAACTTACAAGGAAAATATCTTTTAGGATTAGATCCATATCATTTTTATAGATTATCTGGATTTATTTTGGAACAGGGCAACCTTCCAAGTCTAGATATATTTAGAAATGCACCTATAGGCGTTAGCTATCTTGGAAATCATGATTTATTTCCTTATTTTTTAGCATATTGGTATAAATTTGTTCACCTAATTTCACCTAATACAGAAAGAATATTTGCACATATTATTTATCCTCCAATTATATCCACAATAGGCTTAATATTTTTCTTCTTATTAGTAAAGGAAATATTCAATGAAAAATCAGCCATAATTTCTACAGCATTTCTAGCAGTAGTTCCAGCATATCTTTACAGAAACATGGCTGGCTTTGCTGATCACGAAGCAATTTGTATGTTATTTATATTTGCTTCACTTTGGTTTTTTGTCAAATTTAGAAAAGAATTGAATCTTAAAAACAAAATAACATTTGGATTTCTTTCAGGAATAATTGCTGCATTTGCAGGTTTACTATGGAGTGGATTCTTAATATTAATAATTATCATATCTATATTTATAATTATAGATTTTCTATTAGAAAATACAAATAAAAAATATTTTTTTGGTATCTTAGCCTGGACGTTAGGATATCTTCCATTAATAATTATTTACAAATTCTCTTTAGCAAATCTTGCAGTAATATTACCTATATTTTCTATATTTTTAATCATAATTAATACATTGCTTATCTATTTATCAAACAAAACTAATATTTCAAAATTTGATAAAATACAGAACCCTTTATTTGCTATACCAATAGCTATATTTATTGGATTTCCCTTAATATTTAAAAATTATAAAAATTTATTAACTTCTTTTTTAAATCCTGCAGGATCATCAAAAGTATCTTTTACAACTGCCGAAATTATTGGAGGTAGTAGAAATATTTGGGGTGAATTCTCTTGGATTCTTATCTTAGCTTTATTAAGCATAATAATACTAAACTATCTCTTAATAGAAAATAAAAAATATATGCTAATTACTAACTCCATAATTTCTATATTAGCTACAATAGCTATATTCACAAATATATCAAAAGAAATACAATTAATTTCAGTAGCAATAATATTAATTTCATATATTGGAATAAGAAAACAAATAAATAAAGAAAAAGCAATATACTTGCTACCTTTAATAGCAATACTCATATCTGCATATTTAGCAAGAAGTGCAGCAAGGTTTCCATTTGTAGCAGCACCATTTATTTGCTTAACTACTGGATTTACTATTTATTTTATAGCTAATTCATTATATAAAAGCGAAATAAAAATTACTGCAACTATTCCCTATATTATAGCTCTTTTCTTAATTTTTACTATAGGACAAGCTAGTACTGTTCAGGCAAGCTATAGTGGTTCAGGATTACCAGGTCAATGGGATAACTCAATGACATTTATCAGAACTAACACTCCAGAAGATTCAATAATTGCACATTGGTGGGATTATGGATACTGGACCCAAGCAGTAGGAGAAAGAGCATCTATACAAGATGGTGGAAAACCTGGTGGAGATTATATGATTTATACATTAGCAAGATATGGAATGACTGCTATAAATAACAATAATGCACTTACTTACTTCAAAAGCCATAATACATCTTATTTACTATTTTCAAAAGAGGAAATAGGAAAATATCATGCATTCTCTTATCTAGGGTCAGACAAAAACTCTGATAGAGAATCTACCATAGGAATATTTACATTAAATGAAGAAAAAGAAGTAAGAAATGGAACAAAGCAAATCTATACTGGTGGATGGATGCTTGACAAAGACATAACCATCAATAAAGCTATAATTCCAGAAAAACAGGCAGCAATTGCAGGATTTATACTAACTAGAGATAAAAATAACAAAATAGCAGAACCTCCTATTGCAGTAATATATTATAATAAAAAACAAATAGAAGAACCAATTTCTTGTATATATGAAAAAAACAAAAAACAAGAATTTAATATAACAAGTAATATTGGAGGGTGTATCAAATTAGCACCTTTAATATCAAATCAAAATACAATAAATAATGAAGGTACAATATTTTACCTATCTGAAAAAACTAAAGATACTTTATTCACACGACTTTACATATTAAATAATACTTATTCAGAATTTGAAGAGGTATATAATGATAAGCTACCTCTTGCAATATATAATGGTAATTTAATAGGTCCAATAAGGATTTGGAAATTAAATTATCCAGAAGATATAAGAGAAGATCCAATCTTTTTGGCTTCTACATCAAAAGAATTTGAAGAAAATTATATAATTTAATTTTTTATTAAAAAATGGAAAAAAATAAAATATTCATAGTAATAGCTGCATATAATGAATCTAAAAAAATAAAAAAAGTAATATCAGACTTACAAAAACATAATTATAAAAACATAATAGTAGTAGATGATGGTTCATCAGACAATACATATGATTTAGCTAAAAAAAGAAAAGTATTTACTTTAAAACATATAATTAACAGAGGTCAAGGTGCAGCATTACAAACAGGTATAAAGTTTGCATTAAAAAAAGGTGCAGATATAATAGTAACTTTCGATGCTGATGGTCAACATAAAGCATCTGATATAAAATTATTAGTAACACCAATAATTAAAAAAGAAGTAGAAATTAGTTTAGGTACAAGATTTAAAAACAAAAAGTCAAATACCCCTTTAATCCGTAAAATATTTCTAAAAGCAGGAGCATTTCTTTTAAGTAAAACAAATAAGATAAAACTAACTGATTCCCATAATGGTCTTAGAGCAATTTCAAAATATGCTGCTGAAAAAATAAATATCAAATCTGATGGAATGGAACATGCATCTGAAATAATATCTGAAATTACAAAACATAAATTAAAATATAAAGAAATTCCAGTAACTATAGAATATACTAAATATTCAAAACAACATGGACAGAGCACTTTAAATGCATTTCGTATCTTATTTAAAATGATAATCAGAGGAATAATTTCATAATGGAAATCATACAATTATTTTTAATAATATTTGCATCATTCGCATATAGTTCAGTACTTTTAAAATTTAAAAAAAAAGAAATTAAAAAAAATGAATTTTTAACATGGGCTCTTTTTTGGATATCTGTAATCACAATATCCATATTTACTGGACCAATAACTGCTGCTGCAAATATTGCTGGCGTTACTAGAGCTACAGATCTAATAGTATATTGTAGTATTGTAATATTATTTTATTTAATCTTTCAAACATATGTCAAAGTAGAAAAAACTAACCAAGATATAACAAAAATAGTACGAAATATAGCAATATTAAAAAATAAGGAAAAATAATAATTATTTTCTTAATAAAAATCGTTTCTTAAATAAAAAAAATAAATTTAAGGCACCATCTCTCAGCGTATTTAACTTTACATCTCCTTCCCTAGCTCTATATATTATTGGTATTTCTTTAGATACTACTTTAGAAAAAGCTTCAATTTTAATTTCTTCACTTAAAGGCATGCCATCTGATGTTAAATTTAAATCATTTAATATTTCCTTTTTAAAAATCCACATTCCACTTTGAGAATCCTTAATATTCAAGAAAAAAAGTGCTCTTAAAACAAAAGTTAAAATAAAATTACCAAATTTATGTGATAATGACATAGCTTTTTTATCCATATAGAAAAACCTATTTGTGGTAATAAATTCCAAATTATTTTTATTTAACAGCATTATAAATTTTTTAGAATCTTTAAAAGGATATGTACAATCTGCATCACCTGTAATTATTATATCTCCTTTAGCTTCTTTAAAACCAGTCTTATATGCTCTACCATAACCTTTTCTAGCTTCAATAATAACCTTGGCTCCTTTAGATTTTGCAATTTGTCTAGTATTATCCACACTATTACCATCAATTATTAATATTTCATAACTTGATGATTTAAAATTAAGAGATTTAATCTCATCAATTACTTTTCCAATTGCTTTCTCTTCATTAAGTGAAGGTATAATAAAACTTATTTTCATCTATATGTGATTGATTGATTAATCTTTTAATATTTTCTACTATTAATTACATATAATACAATTTAATAATACTTTTAATAGCTTTAACTATATGAAAAATATAAAGAATGCAAACTAAAATATTATTACTAAATCCTCCACAAAAAAATAATAATTTATTAAGAGATTATTCATGTCCTCATTCTTGTAAAGGAGACTATTCCTGGCCCCCAATTGATTTATTAGCTATAAGCGGAATAATAAGAGGAAATAAAACTTATTATATTGATGCAATAAAAGAAAAATTAAATATATCTGCTACAATTAAAAAAATTAAAAAAATTAATCCAGATTTTATTTTCATGCTAATTTCATCAATTTCTGAAAAAGAAGATATTTCAATTATAAAAGAAATTAAAAAAGAAATTAACACTAAAATCAGTGTATCTGGAGATATTGCTTCATTTATACCAAAAAGACTTGCTAATATAAAAGAAATAGATTATATCATTCAAGATTTTACTCAAAAAAAAGAAATTAAACAGATAATAGAAAAAGAAAATAAAAAGAAAATAATAGGTTTTGGAAAAAATAAAACTTTTTCAATTGGAATACCTCAACATAAGCTATTTATTAAATATAAATATCATATGCCTTATTCATTATATCCTATAACTTGTTTATTAACTAATTATGGATGTGCTTTTGGATGTAAATTCTGTAATTCAAATAAATTAGGATTTAAATATAGAGATTTAGATGAAGTATTTAAAGATATAGAATATATTAAAAAAACAAATATAAAAGAATTTTACTTTAGAGATTTTACATTTTCATTACCAAATACAGAAAAAATTTTAAATTTCTTAATAAACAAAAAAATAAACATTAAATTTAGTTGTGAGCCAAGAGTCGATACTGTTAATCAAAAAATTTTAAAATTAATGAAAAAAGCAGGATGCTATCTGGTATTCTATGGAATTGAATCTGGAAATAAAAAAACTCTAGATTTAATGCATAAGGGATTTAAAATAGAAAATGCTATTAAAACAATGAGATTAACAAAAAAATTGAAAATTGAAACTCTTAATAGTTTTATCCTTGGCTTTCCTTCAGAAACTTATAATAATATTCAAAAAACTATTAAATTAATTTTTAAATTAGATCCTGACTACTTATCAATAAATGTTTTAGTTCCAAGACTAGGGTCTATATTCAGACAAGAGAAAAAAATAAAAGAAATAGAAAATTTAGATTGTTCTAGTAGTTTAGGTATGATAGATATTAAGAAAAAATCACCTTATGAAATAAAAATTATGATGGAGAAACATTTTTATTTTAGATTAACTAAATTAATTAAATATACTTTATTAGCTTTAAAATCTAGATATAGATTTTTATTTTTTATTAAGAATAAAAAAAATATTTGAACGAACATAACAAAATAAATGTAATTATATTATTACTTCCACTTATAATAATATTGGTTTTTTTCTTCATATCTAATATATTCGTTATGAAGCAACTACCTTCTCCTATATATGGTGGAGATATTTATATGAGTGCTGGTTGCGTAGCAGACTATCAATATAGTCATAATATCTTTTCTGGATGTAATAATGAAAATATCCCATCATTATATCTACCATTTTATGCATGGATAACTTCCTTATTCGGAATTATATTTGGATTAACACACATTAAATCTATAATTTTTTTTTCATTAATACTGGCTTTATTAAGTCTATTTTCTTACTACTTGTTGTATAATCAATTTTTAAAGAATAAATTATTAATATTATTAGCTCTTAGTATAAGCATTTCTTTTTTTCCAATTATGAAACATACTAGTTTTACCATAGCTGTCTTAACACCTCTATTTATTTATTCTATGTTTAAATTATTCACTAAATTTAATTACAAAAATATAATACAACTTGCTATAATTACTGGAATAATTATGACTGCTCATGGGACATTAGCTATTATGGCTTTTTTTAATACTATATTTCTCCTTAGCTACATTCTAATTAAGAAAACTCAAAAATTCAAAATTAGAGACTTACAAATATATTTAGAACTTATTAAAAAAACTAGTATATTTTTATTAATTACAGTTCCAATTAGCTTATTATATTGGTTCAAACCACTAACAATATATAAAGCTCAAACTTATGATATGAGTTATAAATATCTAAATATTGCATCATACAAATTTGTTTTTCTTACAGATACAATAAAAAACATATTTTTCAATTTTAACAATTTCAAAAGCAGTATCATATCTTTAATAATTTGTATTGGATTTTTCAGTTTAATAATAATCAGAATTAAAAAATCTAATAGCATTGATACTCAAATTTTTAATACTCAAATTTCAAGTTATTCAAAGCTAAAATTCTTAAAATTATTCTTAATACTTAACACCTTAATTTTCCTTCATTATTTTGTAACATTAGCTCTCTTTAACATGCTTTTTCAACCACATTATATGAATATGGTATTATTAAGTCCATTAATACTTCTTTGTGCGTTCTTTTTATTCGATAAATTATTAATACTATTATCAAACAAATCTAAAATATTTAAAATAGTTTCAAATATAGGACTAATAATTCTAGTAATAGGAATTATTATATCTGGAATAAATGGAGCATTAGAAAATCAATGGATTAGAGTAGGAAAAAGCGAATTACCTACTCATTATAAAGAACTAACAAATTATTTACAAAAAAATACAAATACCACAGATATTATATTATCAACTAATGAATTAAGTTTTAGCGTTTTTGCACTATCCGGAAGAAAAACAATAGCATTTAGACCTACTCATCAAAGTCCTTTTTTAGATCATCTAACTCTTCAAGAAGAAGTAGCAATTATCCTTTATGGGAATAATACACAAAAAAGTCTAGAATTAATTAAAAAAAATAATATAAAATTTCTTTACTGGGATAATTATTGGATAAATAGTGAATATCAATTTGATGAAAAAGGAAATATTATAAATTTATTTGATCCATTAGTTATAGATGATACTATAGAAAACCAAAAGCTTTTAGAAAAATACAATATAAAATATATTAATTATTATGGTTCTTATGATCCTGCAAATAGAAATAGTGAACATATGAAAAAGAAAAAATTACTATATATTTCTCCAGAAAATTATCATAATTTTACTAGTCCTTGGAACCCAAATCTAAATGCATATTTAGAAGAAATATGGAATTATAAAGAAGATAATCAAAAAATAGCAAAATTATATAAAATCAAAACAGATTAAATTTCATAGGTTTTTTAAATTTTATCTTATTTCAGAACAAAATGATTAAACTAATAATTTTTCCAGGATATTATATTCCCCATATTGGTGGATTAGAAACCCATGTTGATGAATTTACAAAATACCTATCAAAATATAAAAATTATAAAATAACAATATTTGCTCCTAAAATTCCAAAATATGCAAAAGAAAAAGAAATAAGATGGGATAAAGTAAATATAATACGATATCCTGCATTTGAATTAATTTCAAACTATCCAATTCCAAAATTCTGGAGTGTAAAATTTTGGAAAACATGGAAAAACATAAAAAAAGAAAAATTTGATATTGTAATGACTAGAACAAGATTTTTTTCAAATACTTTCCTTGGATATATTCTTGCTAAATGGAAACTAGACAAAACAAAATTAATCCATGTTGAGCATGGAAGTAGTTTTATACAATTAGACTCAAAAATAAAAAATTTTCTTGCTAAATATTATGATTTAATAATTGGAAAATTAATATTTAAAAAAGCAGACAAAATAATCGTAATATCAAAAGCTGTTAAAAAATTTGTTAAAAAATTTGTTAAAAACAAAAAAACACATTTAATTTATAGAGGTATAGACTTCAAATACATAGACAAGATTACACCAAATAAAGAAATCAATGAAAAATATAAAAATAAAATAAAATTATTATTCGCAGGAAGATTATATAAATGGAAAGGAGTAGAAAATTCTATATCTGCAATAAAAAATCTACCTGAAAATATAAGCAAAAAGATAGTATTTCTAATTATAGGATATGGTGAAGATGAAAAAAGACTAAAGAAACTTGCAAATAAAGAATTAAATAAAACAATTTTCTTTCTAGGCAAAAAAAAATTCAAAGAAACCATAAGTATAATGAAATCATGTGATTATTATCTTCATTCCTCTTATCCTGGAGGAGGTCTATCAAATTCCTTACTTCAAGCAATATATTGTGGATGTACTCCTATAGCAACAGAACATGAGGGTGCAAATGAAATAATAAAAAACACATCATCAATTAAAAAATATGGAGATCATATAAAAAACATATTAAAAAGTAATAAAAAATATAAAATAAATCTCAAAAAATTTTCTTGGAAAAATACAATTAAAAAATATAAGGTAATTTTAGAATGTGTGGTATAATTGGCTTTAATTGGAAAAACTCTAAATTAATTAATAAACAAACAAAAATATTAATACATAGGGGTCCAGATGATATTGGAAGTTTTACAGATAATAATATTAGCTTAGGCCACACAAGATTATCAATAATAGATCTGTCTAAAAAAGGTCACCAACCTATGTCTGCATTTGGGTATGTTATTTCATTTAATGGTGAAATATATAATTATAAAGAATTAAAAAAAGATCTGCAAGAATATAAATTCAAATCTAAATCAGACACCGAAGTTATCCTAGCTGCTTATGATAAATGGGGAAGTACATGTTTAAACAAATTTAATGGACAATTTGCTTTCTGCATATATAATAAAAATAAAAAAGAGCTATTTTTAGCAAGAGATAGATTCGGAATTAAACCCTTGTATTTTATTAACAAAAACAAAAAAATTATTTTTAGTTCTGAAATAAAAGCATTATTAGACTTCTTAGATAAAAAAGAAATAGACAAAGAAGCACTAAGTCAATTCTTTAACTTTAGATTTACACTGGGAGAAAAAACACTTATAAAAGATATTTTAAAATTTAAACCAGCATATTATATGATATATGATCTTAAAAATAAAAAAATAAAAAAATATTCTAAATATTATTGGCTAAAAAAACAGATAATTAAAAATAAACCACTAAAATATTATGAAAATAAACTAGAAAAAACATTTGAAAAATCAATTAAACGAAGAATGGTTGCTGATGTCCCTGTTGCCTGTTTTTTATCTGGAGGGATAGATAGTTCAATAATTACTTACTTAGCAAAAAAACACAATAAAAAGCTAAATACTTTTTCTATAGGATTTGATACTACAAATGAGCTTCCTTTTGCAAAAATAATTTCTAATCACTTAAATACACAACATTATGAATTTAAAATAAATAAACTAAATATGCTAGATTACTTAGAACAAATGATTTATTATATGGATGAACCTATTGGAGATCCAGGATTTTTACCTATATTTATCCTATCTAGAGAAACAAGTAAATATAATAAAGTAGTTTTAAGCGGAGATGGCGGAGATGAAGTTTTTTGTGGATATGATAGATATAAATTATATAAATATGGATTATCATTAAGAAATCTAGCATTGTTTAACTCCAAAAATGACATACTTAAAAGAATTAAAAAAATGGAAGGGAAAAATAATTATGCAGCTTTCTTTGAAGTAATCAGATTATTTGATGATGAAGAATTAGAAAAATTAAAAATAAAAAAATTTAATGGAAATAAATTTTGGAAAGAAAAATATAAAAATTCTTTAATAAATGCACAAGAATTCGACATTAATACTCTTCTTCCAAATGATTTTTTCATGAAATGTGATAAAATGAGCTCTGCATTCGGTTTAGAACAAAGAGTTCCCTTCTTAGATCACGAACTCGTTGAATTTGCTTTTTCTATTCCTTTAAAATATAAACTTAAATTACTAAATGAAAAATATATCCTTAAGCAAACATTTAAAAACAAACTACCAAAAAAGATTATAAATCGCAAAAAACATGGTTTCGATGTACCTATTGACTATTGGTTTAAGGATAATCTAGGATTAAAACTTAAGAAATTACTAGACCAAAGTAATCATAAGTTATATAATAAAGAATACATATATTTTTTAATTAAAAAAATCAGAAAAAAATCTAATAAAAATTATAAATTAAATTTTATATTAGCTCAAAAACTTTGGAGTATATTAGTTTTTGAAATGTGGTATAAAGAAGTTTTTGAAAAAAAATGAGAAAAGAACATCTATAATATTAATTGTATTCGATGTAAAAAAATCTAAGAATAAAAGAATTCTATTCACATAATAAAGAAATAATTGAAGGTAGATTAATTTGTATATATTGTAAAAAAACGGCCAATAATAAATATGATATTAAAAATAATAAAATTTCATTCAAAAATAAAATATTTTGACATAACATTTCAAATATATTATAATATCCTCAATACAAAATCTTTATTTAAATTGAATTTTTTATTTATTTTCACAATCATCCTATTTACTACCCTTAAAATAAATAAACTAAAGAAATAAGTCCTAAAAAATAATAAATAATTAATTACCACAATATTTATAATATCAGCCATATTCTCTAAATCATCTAATAATTATTAAACCAATCAGGAGAATAAAAATGAAAAAAGCACTTATAACAGGTATTACAGGACAAGATGGCGCATATCTAGCTAAACTATTAATAGAAAAAGGATATTCTGTTTATGGAACTTATAGGAGAGTCTCCAGTCCTAACTTTTGGAGATTACAATATCTTAATGTTCTTGATAAAATAACACTAATACCTGCAGATATGGCAGACATGTCTTCATTATTCGAAGCAATCAGCGTATCTGATCCAGATGAAATATATAATCTTGCTGCACAAAGTTATGTGGGAGCATCTTTTGATCAACCATTATTAACTACTGAAATAGATGGCAGCGGAGCAACAAGAATATTAGAAATAATAAGACATATTAATAAAGACATTAAATTTTACCAGGCATCAACTAGTGAACTATATGGTACTGTAGCCGAAAACATACAAAATGAAAATACAGTCTTCTGTCCAAATTCTCCTTATGCAGCAGCTAAACTCTTATCATTTCATAATACAAGAATCTACAGGGAAGGATATGGATTATTTGCGTGCAATGGTATATTATTTAATCATGAATCACCCCTAAGAGGATTAGAATTTGTAACAAGAAAAATAACTAATGCTGTAGCCAAAATAAAACTAGGTTTACAAAAAGAGCTCGTTTTAGGAAATTTAGATGCAAAAAGAGATTGGGGCTTCGCACCCGAATACGTTGAGGCTATGTGGAGAATGTTACAGCAAGAAAAACCAGATGATTTTGTAGTTGCAACTGGTGAAACTCATTCAGTTAGAGAATTTGTCAATGAAGCATTCAAACAAGCCAATTTAAACGCTGATGATTTTGTTAAAACTGATAAAATATTTGTGCGCCCTCACGATGTCAACCTTCTATGTGGAGATCCCTCAAAAATAAAAAATAATCTTAATTGGAATTGTAAAACTACCTTCGCAGAATTAGTAAAAGTAATGGTCAATGCAGATATAAAAAGATGGGAGAATTTCTTAGCAGGTGAAAGTTTTGCTTGGGATGCACCAAGTTTCCCAGACAACATAACTATTTTGAAAAGACACTCTAAAAATAATATAAAATGATTCCAATAGCAAAACCAAATCTAAGAGGAAATGAATTAGCATATGTAAATAAGTGTATTAATACTGGTTGGATCTCTTCCAATGGAAAATTCGTAGGCAAATTTGAAAAAAAATTTGCAGAATTTTGTGATTGTAAATTTGCTAGTAGCTGTAGCAGCGGAACTAGTGCATTACATCTTGCATTACTCGCGTTAGATATTAAAGATAGTGATGAAGTTATAGTACCAAATCTAACTTTCGCAACTACTGCAAATGTAGTAAAATACTGTAATGCAAAACCAATCTTAACTGATGTTGATAGTAAGTCATGGAATATTAGTCCAAATGAGATTAAAAAGAAAATCACTCCTAAAACAAAAGCAATAATTCCAGTACATCTTTATGGAAATCCTTGTGAAATGGATGAAATAATAGAAATTGCAAACGAACATAACTTATACATTATTGAAGACTGTGCGGAGGCTCATGGTGCAGAATATAAAAACAAAAAAATAGGTAATATAGGCCATATTGGATGTTTTAGCTTTTTTGGTAATAAAATAATAACAACTGGCGAAGGAGGAATGTGCACCTCAAATAATAAAGAAATAATTGATAATATCAACTTATTAAAAAACCATGGGATGTCTAAAGAAAAAAGATATTGGCACGATATCCTTGGATATAATTATAGATTAACAAATATACAATCTGCAATCGGACTAGCACAATTAGAAAGAATCAATGAATTTATCAAAAAAAGAAATGAAATAGTCCATATATATAAGGAAATATTAGAAAATATACCTGGTATAGAATTTCAAAAAATAAATTCAAAATCAAAAGCTGTCTATTGGCTATTCTCCATACTAGCAAATAATATACCTAGAGATAACTTAATCAAAAAATTAGAAAATGCAGAAGTAGAAACAAGAAAAGTATTCTATCCATTAAACAAAATGCGCCCATACTTAGATTCTTCAGAATTTCCAAATTCAGAAATAATCGCAAAAAAAGGAGTAACACTGCCAACACATATTGACCTTAAAGAAGAACAAATAAAATATATTTGTGATATAATAAAAAATGAAAAAAATACTAGCAATCACTCCAACATACTTCCCAATGATGGGGGGCGCTGAAAGAACAGTAGATGAGCTCTATAAAAGACTAAATAAATATAAATATCAAATAGATTTAGTTACCCCTAACTTAGGCGGAAATAAATTTGAAAAAATTAATAACTTAAATATTTATAGGGTTGGTAAAAAAGTAAATAATAAATTTTCAAAATTTATATTATATCAGTGGTATGAATATAAAAAAATTAAAAAATTATTACTAACAAAAAAATATGATTTAATTCATATTAATTATGGTTTTCCAAACTATTTCATTTCTTGCTGGCTAAAGAAAAAAACAAAATGTCCCCTAATCATAACAGAATTTCATTTAGGCACGGGAATGGATATTATTAAAGAAGACCAAAATCCATTATATATTAAACCCTTTCTCAAACGAGCATATAAAAAAGCTGATAAAGTTATAGCAATTAGCAATGAACAAAAAAAATTTGTCGAAAAAATATCTAAAAGAAAAGACATTATTATAGCCTTCCAAGGAACTGATGAAAAATATTTTTCTCCTAAAAAATATGATAAAAAAATAAAAGAAAAATATAAAATAAAAGATTTCCTTTTATTAACTGTTTCTAGATTAAATAAAAGAAAAAACATACCAGACCAAATAAAAGCTATGTCCCTAATCACTAAAAAATTTCCTAATATAAGGCTATTAATAGTAGGAAAAGGAAAAGAAGAAACCAATCTAAAATTACTTATTAAAAAATACAATTTAGAAAAAAATATTATTTTTTTAGGATTTGTAGAAGAAAAAGAACTGCCAAAATTATACGCAACTGCAGATATATTTATTCTAACTTCAAAATTTGAAGGATTTGGAATAGCAAATTGTGAGGCATTAGCTTCAGGAACTCCAGTGGTTACATATAATACTTCTGCTGCAAAAGACTTTATAATAGATAGAAAAAATGGTTTCGTAACAAACCATAACTATAAAGAATTTGCAAAAAAAATCATCCAAATATTAAATAATCACAAACTTTTAAAGAATATGAGTTTAAACTCAAGAAAAATACTAGAAAAAAAATATACGTGGAATATTTATACAAAAAAGCATAAAAAGGTATTTGATGATATTTTAACCAAAAATAAACAAAATTAGTAACCATTTAATAAAAAATGTATCCAATAATCAAACCAGATATAGGACTTTCAGAAATATTAGCTATATTTAAATTTAATAATAATGCTGTCAGAGAATTTGAACAAAAATTTGCTAATAAAATAGGTGCAAAATATGCTATATCTTTTCCATATGGAAGATCTGGGCTTTTTTCAATTCTCAAAGCACTTAAAATAAATAATAAAGAAATATTAATGCCTGCATATACTTGCATTGTAGTGCCAAATGCTGTAGTTCTATCTAATAATAAGCCCGTATTTATAGATATCAATAAAAAAAATTTCAACATGGAACTCACAAAAATTAAGGAAAATATTAGTAAAAATACTAAAGTTATAATTCCTACTCATATGTATGGATATCCCATGGATATTATAGCAATTAGAAAAATAGTTGGGAATAATATATTAATAATTGAGGATGCTTGTTTAGGCTTATTATCTGAAATAAATAATAAAAAAATAGGAACTTTAGGTGATTTAGCTTTTTTTAGTTTTAACATATCAAAACAAATAACTACATTTGATGGTGGGATAGTGGTTACAAACAATAAAGAGTATTTTGAAAAAATAAAAAAATATAGGAATAAAAAATTTAAAAAAGCTCCATTTAAAAAGAAATTAAAAATTTTAGCATTACTATTAGCAAGTCCATTAATATATAATAACGCGTTATATGGTTTAATTCAAAAATTTAGAAATAAATCTTCATTCTTTAAAAGAAAAACCAAATTTGAAAATTGGAATTTAAATAAAATAAATTTACCATCTGATAATTTTACTTTCCTGACAAATTTACAAGCTAAAGTGGGATTAGAACAATTAAAAAAAATTGAAGAAATACTTAAGAAAAGAAAAAAAATAGAAAATTACTATAATAAATTTATTAGTAAACAATATACTAATAAATCAAAAATACATAAAAAAATAAACCACTCACATTATAACCTTTTAGTAAAAAATAGATCTAGAGTTATTCATTTATTTAGAAAACAAAGAATTAATATAGGTACTACATTTAATTACTATATTCCAAATACTAAAAAATATTTTAATAGTAATTCTAAATTTCCAAATTCAAAAAAAATTTCAAAAAAAATAATTAATATTCCATTTTATACAAATCTAAATAAAAAAGATTTAAGCAAAATAAGCAAAATAATTAATAAAACTCTTAAAAATGAAAATAATTAGTAGTCAAAAACAAAGAATAAGTAAAACATATATAATTAAAAATAATAATAAATTTTACTTTATAAAAAAATATTATTCAAAATATCCTAAGAGTCTAATAACAAGCGAGTTCAAAAAGAGTAAAAAAATATATAATATTTTAAAAAAAAATAAATTTGTAAATACTCCAAAACCATTAAAAATAAATAAAAATAAAATTATCTTTGAATATATTCCAAATACTACAGAGATAAAAAAATTCTTACTTATAAATAATAATATCTTTTTTTCAAATAAAAAAAAAATATTAAAAATATTAAAAATATTAGTACGTGAATTAGTGTTTTTACATAAAAATCTAAAATTAAATGATACTAAGACAATTTATCATAGTAAAATAAATGGATTAAACGTAGCATTATTAACAGATTTATGTAATTCTAACATATTAATTAAAAAAAATAAAATATATTTAATAGATTTCAGTCCATCACAATATATGTTTCCTATCAAAACTTGCAATATTATGGGCAGTTGCTATTTTGATTTAGTATATCTAATATATGCTATAAAATACCCTCCATTAATATATAGACTAATTTATAATACTAAACTAAACTTTGAAAAAACAATTATAAATTATTATTTTAAATATGCAAATCAAAAACTCAATAATAAATATTTAACTTATGCAAAAAAATATTATTTAAAAAAATACTTATATTCCTTAAAAAAGGAGAACTTGCTAATTAAAATTTGGTGGAAAAAAATAATAGAAAAAGAATTAAAAGAACTATGAAATCATATAGTAAATCTCATATTGGATGTAACATTGGTACTAGTTATGATAAAAAATTAAATAATAAATTTGAAAATTTTATATTTGAAATCGAAAAAAAAATTATAAAAAAAATTATAAAAAAATATTATAATGGTAAAATTAGTAATTTTTTAGATTTTGCTTGCGGTACTGGAAGAATAACAAAAATAATAGATAAGTATTCTAAATTAACTATTGGAGTAGATATATCTAGAGACATGTTAAAAATAGCTAAAAAAAAATATAAAAATATAAAATTTCTTAACAAAAATATATCCAAAACAAAAATTAATAAAAGATTTGATTTGATAACAGCATGGAGATTTTTTTTAAATGCCGAATATAAGTTAAAAAAAGAGATATTATTAAGATTGCGAGATCTATTAAAAGAAAATGGGTATCTTATTTTTAATATACATATGAATCGTTCTAGCATAATTGGTTTTCAATTTTTTATTAGAAAAAAAATATTTAAACAAAAAGTAATTAACACTATGAGCATTTATGATATAAAAAAACTATTAAAGCAAACAAAATACAAATTAATAGAAATCTATCCATTAGCATATTTTCCTGGAAGATTAAATACATTATTTCTTCCAAAAAAAATATTACTATCTATTGAGCTGTGGTTAACAAATAAAAAAAGTTTTAGAGGTTTAGCAAAAGACTTAATAGTAATTGCAAAAAAATAATATGGAAATTAATGAAAGAACATACTGGAATCATAGAATAAAAAAATACGGATTAAAAGCGAGTGGCACCATACATACAAATTTATATGACTATAGCGATTATTTAAAATGGAATATTTTTAAAAATGAAATTAACTTTAAAAATTTAAAAATTCTTGATTTGGGTTGCGGATATGGTAAATGGGCTATAAAATTAGCAAAAAAAAGAAATAATGTTACTGGAGTTGACATAAGTGATGAATGTATAAAAAATGCTAAAATATTAGCTAATAAAAGAAAAGTTAAAATAAAATTTATAAGAAAACCTGCACAAAAAATTAATTTCAAAAAAAACGAATTTGATCTAGTAATCTCTATAACTAGTTTACAACATCTAACAAGATATAATGATTGGATCAACGCTATAAAAAAGATTTACAAGTTTCTTAAACCAGGAGGAATATTATTTATGATAGAATCTGCACCTACATTTAAGAAAAATAAAAAATTAAATTATAAAGCTGAGAGAACATTTCATAAACAAAAAAAATACTTGCTAAAAATCGGTTTTAAAATACTAAAAATTAGAGGAACTATGTTTTCTGGCTATTATTTATTTTGGATAAGTGAATATTTTTTAGGAAAAAGAAATAAAAAAAACATACAAAAAAAAATTTTAAATGTATGCAAAAAAATAGATCTATTACTAAGTAAATTTAGTATATTTACATTACTTTCCGATCACAAAATGATGATTTATAAAAAATAAAATGAAAAAAACAATATTATTTATAGATAATTTAAAAGACTATTCTGATCTAGAAAAGTTTTTTAAGAAAAATAAAAATCTATGCATAATTATTCAAGAATTTAATAGTAAAAAAAAAACTAACATAACTTATTTAGAAGAATTTGATAAAAATCTTAAAGAAACAAAATATCTCTATGGTTTAAATTGGTTACAAAACTGGTCTAATAAAAAAATAATAAATGGAAAATCAATAAAAGAAATGTTGGTTTATAAAAAACAAACTCTTTGGTATTTTATTGAGTATTTAATTTATTCGGGAACTTGGACACTAGATTATTTTACGCCGACGAGTAAAATACTGTATTATATAGATGCAATAAATTATTTTATTAGCAAATATAAGCCTAAAAAAGTAATAATAAAAAATAATAATAAATTATTTTATAATTTAGTAATAAAAATATGCCAAAATAAAAATATAGAAATTCAAAATCTAAATATATACAATAAAAAAATAAATATTGGTAAAAAACTAAAAAATAATTTATTTTTAATAAGAACATATATAATTCTAAGACAGATATTGCGATTTATTCTTAGATATTTTAAAAGTAAAAAAATAAATAAAAAAATAATAATGCTATCAAGCGATCGTTTTTCATATGGAAATAAAAAAAATAATATTTTTTGGGGGGAAATAAGTAAAAATTTAGATAATAAAAAAATAAGTAATAAAATAATTGAATATGATAGATTATGGAAAGTAGAATCTTTAAATAAAACTTATTTTAAAAATTATAAAGATATTGAACATATTAGCCAATATTATAATTATGAAGTTATATCAGATAGCATTAAAGTTGCTAAATTCTTAAAAGAAAAATTAAAAATCTTAAAAAGAAATAAAAATTTTAAAAAATCATTAAATTACAAAGGAATAAATATTTATAATTTTATAGAAGATAGATTTAATTTAATTTTCGAATCATTATCATATTTCATTGGAGATGTATTAGGTATTACTAAAAACATATTAAAAGAAAATAAAAATAAACTATTCTTAATAGATCACGAAGATAATTATTATGGTAAGGGATTAATAGTAAATTCGAAAAAAGATAAAAAGATAAAAATAATTGCGCTGCAACATGAATTAATCAATCCAATAACATGTATACATAGACATATAAAATCTAAACGTGCATTAGATAAAAATAATTTCTTGTGGAGACCCTTGCCAAATTATAAGTGTGTAAGTGGAAATTATGCAAAAAAAATACTATTAAAACAATGCAATTATCCAGAAGAAAAAATTATAATTACTGGCCAACCAAGATATGATGAGCTAACAAAATATAACAAATTTAATAAAAAAGATATATGCAAAAAATTTAATTTAGATCCAAAAAGAAAAATTATAATATATGCTAGTAAATTTTTGGAGAATGAAAATAGAATTTTTAAAATTTTAAGTATGTATGTTAATAAAAATAAAATACAGCTAATTTTTAAAGCACATCCAAATGCAAACATTCCTAAATTAAAAAAAAGGATTATAGAATCTGAAAATGTAAAATTAATTCATAATATAAATCTATTTGAATTATTATATGTATGTGATTTATTAATTACTGTATCTTCAACAGTAGCCATAGAAGCTATGTATCTTAATAAACCTGTATTAATTATTGATTTATTTAAAAGATGTACATTACCTTTTGTCGAATATGGTGCTGGATATGGGGTATATGAATTTAAAAATATAATTGATGGCCTCGAAATGACATTATATAATAAAAAAATAAAAGATAAATTAAAAATAGGCAGGACTAAATTTCTAAAAGACTATATGTATGGTATTGATGGCAAATCAACCAATAGAGTAATTAATCTAATTCAAAAAATATTAACTAATATATGAAAGAAAAAATAAATAATCTCATTTTAAGATTAAATAATCATTTTGGAATTAATATTTTAGAATTTACAAAACAAGGAATATTTACTAGTATACCTCTTATTTCAAAATCAATTCTAGCAATCTTAGTAACAATTATATTTACAAGAACCATGTCTCAAAGTATATTTGGGGAATACCAATTCTTTATTGTAATCTTAGAGACACTTGCTATATTTGCATTACCTGGAATGGATACTGCTTTAGTTCAATCTGCAGCTAGATCATATGATAAATCTCTAATAGACACTACACTAATAAAAATAAAATGGTCGATTATGGGATCTATAGCATTAATTATACTTAGTATTTATTTCAAAATTCTAAATATAGGTAATACTTCAAATTCTTGGATATATTTATTATTAGCAGCTTTATTTTTTCCATTTATTTATTCTTTACAAAGTGGATTTTTTTACTTGCAAGCAAAACAAAAATTTAATTTATATTCAAAATACCTCACATCCCATTTTATTATAATTCATTTATTTTTAATAAGTTCAATAATTTTAACTAAAGACATACTAATTATTATTTTAACATATATTTCAGCAACATCAATTAGCGGACTATTCTTCTATATAAAAATTAAGAAAAAATTTATTAATGAAATTATCAAAAGTCAAAAAGATCCTGAATTATTCAAATTTGGGTTTAAAATTAATTTAATCACACTCATTCCTCTTATAACATCACATGCAGATAAAATAATTCTTGCATATTTACTTGGATTTAAAACATTAGCCATATATACCATTACATTAGCATTTCCAAGCCAAATTAGACTAATTATAAAACCCATAACAAAGATGATATTGCCCAAATTATCCTTAGTAAAAGATAAGAGTGCTACATACAAATTTTTGAGAGGTAAATTAATATATATAATACTATTTTCAATCACAATAATATTGATTGGAATTTTATTAAGTCCATATATAATAAGATTTTTATTTCCATTAAACTATAACTCTGCAATTATCTATGCGCAACTATTATTTTTATCATACTTATTTACAATCCCTACACATATATTTAATCAATTTTTAATATCTCAAAAAAAGACAAAAAGTATCTTCAAATTAAATTTATATATAGATTTATCAAAATTAGGATTATTTGCATTATTAATTCCTTTATTTGGGATAATGGGCGCAATAATATCTCTAATAATATCTAATTATCTTGGATTTGGATTATCTTTATATTTTTCGAAAAAGATATCAAATAGATAATATTATTCTTTACCTTTAGAAAAAACTTAAATAACTATAATTTTAAATAATTAAAAGTTAAAATGGAAAATTTAGAATTTTTAAAAGCGCAATATTTTTTCTCAAATGAGAAATTTAAAGAGTTATTCAAAGATATTAATTATATATGGGAAGCAATTCCAAAAATAGCAGAGTTTATTAAAAAAAGAACAAATGACATAGTTATTGAAGAAGGAACAGTTATTGAGCAGGGAGCAGTTATAAAACCTCCATGCCTTATTGGCAAAAATTGTGAGATAAGAAGTTGTTCTTATTTAAGAGGCAATGTGATTATCGGTGATAATTGTGTAGTCAGATCTGAAATGAAAAATGCTGTTATGATGGATAATAGTCATGCCGCACATCTTAGCTATATAGGAGATAGTATAATTGGTGATGGAGTTAATCTTGGTGCAAGTACAATATTGTCAAATCTAAAAATAGATCCGTCGCCAGTAAAAATAAAAATTAATGAAAAAATATTTGACACAGGATTAAAAAAATTTGGAGCAATCCTTGGAGACAAAACTAGTACTGGATGCGCAGTTGAAACAAATCCTGGCACACTTATTGGAAAAAATAATCTCATATACCCCCATGCAAGTTTAAGAGGATTTTATGCTAGCAATAAAATAATTAAAGTTAGACATAATATCGAAACTGTCGAAAGAAAATAAAAATAAGTAATTTTTTATAAGTTACTCTCTTGACTCAGCTAATGACAATTATTAATAATTTAAAATCATATTTTTTAGATGAAGATAAAGTCTTAAAACAAAATAAACAAGAAATAATCTCAAATTGTGAAAAAATAATACAGGATTTAAAAAATAAATTAAATCTAAAATATAATAATATAGATCTAATTGATATAATTAAATATCGATTACTAGGATACGATATTAATATAAGTAATATCATAAAGGTATTAAGTTTAGAAAAAAATGAGTTTAAAAAAAAAATATTCCTTTATTTATTTCTAATGCGAACAATATATTATTATGTGATACTTAATTTTAAAGAAAAAAGAGATAATTATGAAATTAACTTAATAGATTGTAACATCAAAAATAAAATCTGCAAACCAAAAAAAATAGACATGGGTTTTATTTGTACAGATCCTTCTTATTTCAAGACTTTCTTTAATATATTTGACGAATTAAATAAACAAAAAAAAGAATTCATTGTAATATTGCCATTAAAATCAAAATCATGGGGTTTTCTAAATAAATTACATAAATATAAATTTTGTAATATATTATTTATAGAAAACTTACTAAATTCAGAATTAAAAAAAGAACTTTTAGAAGATATAGATAAATTCGAAAATTTCTATAAAAAAAATATTAGAAAAATTAAAAAAATATTTTACTATGATAACAAAAATATCTTAAAATATAGTTCACCCTCAATAAAAAAAGTATTCACTAGATATCTTCCACAAAACATTGCTTACATAAAAATAGCAAATAAAATTTATTCAAGATATAAAATAAAAGTTCTCATTGGTGGAAAAATTAGAAGATTTATCGAAAATAGTTTTTTTTATGCAGCCAAAAATAAAAACATTAAAACAATAAGTATTATCCCTGTACTATTAACTTCAGATTTCAATTCTTATTATGATTTAGGAAACTTCTTAATTCCAGATAATATTGTTGTTTGGGATAAAAAACAAAAAGAATTAATAAATTCTATTAATAAAAATAAAAAAATATGTGTTTATGGGAACCCTCAATGGGATAATATTTCTCATCTCAAATCAAAAAAAGAAGTTAAAAAACACTTAAATATGCATACAAATGAAAAATATATAGTTATTTGTACACAGCCAATATGGTCTATAAAAAATATAATAGATATTGTAGATATCGCAAAGTCTTTCAAAATAAAAATAATATTAAAAATACATCCTAAGGAAGAAAAGAAAAAATATGGCAGCATTAAAAATATTAAAATAATTGATGATAGTAATATTGATTTTTATTCATTATTAAAACATGCTGAAATAATGTTCACTGGATGGTCAACTACTTGTTTAGAAGCCCTAATGATTAGTACGCCAGCCATAATATATAACAAACAAAAAAATAAATCTCCTATCAATAAAAAAATCATTAGAAATTATGAGAAATTAGGAATACCTTCTGTATATAATAAAAAAAAACTAGAACATGAATTTAAAAAAATAATAAATAATAAAAAGAGATCTTATAAATTAAGTCCAAATAGCAATAACTTGGCTGGTCCAACAAAAAAAATCATTAAATTAATAAAAAAAAGCATGAAATAGCTACATATTATTTTCTATTAAATCTATATTTTTAAAAATTTGTTGGATGGATAAATTCTGACTCTCTAAAATAATAGGTATATTCTTACAATATCTAACCTTATACAATCCCCATGAACTCTTATTTAAAGCCAAGTGCTGATCATCTACGCTGTTATTATCATGTATATGTATAACAAATGCTCTAGATAATAATCCATCAAAAAAAATATCCTTATCAAACTTAAGAAAATTAGCAGAAACCTGCGTATGTCCTATATCTAATAAAAGGCCTAAATTATCATAAGCTAACTTACTTAAAAAGCTAGATATTTCCTCTTCTCTTGTTAATAAAAGTATACTATCAGTTTCATCAATCACATTAAAGGCGGATACAACATTTGGCTCGATAGCTAATTTAATATTCACAGCTTTTGCATAATTACATATTATCCGTAAACTTTCTTCGAATATGCTAATAGCCTCATCATAAGGTATAATATTTCCTACAAATTTTTCTCCCAATCGCAAAGGATCTAATCTAAATCCTGCATGAAAGGAATACAAAGGAGATCTTATTTTTTTACATAAGTCAATTGCTCTTTTAGCTAAATTTATACTTTTAATCTTTATATCTTGATTTTTTGATGCAAGATTAAAATTAAAACTTTCCTTACTAGGCGGAAAATAATTATGAATTAAATAATTAAAATTAAAATCTAAAAGAATATCCAAATTTGGAAAATAAGTATGCACAGATCCTAATTCTACATTTTTAATGCCCGCTTCCTCATATACTTGCAAAACTCTAAGTATATCTCGATTATCTCTCAAACAACACGTAGAAATATATATCATTTTTATGTATCCTCTTTAATTTCATGTGCTTGCTGCTCACCAAACCAAATATTTTCATTAATTTTTTTGATAATTTTGCAAGGCGTACCTACGGCAACAACCTCAGACGGAATATCATTAATAACTATAGATCCCGCTCCTACAACAGAATATTTACCTATTTTAATACCTTGAATAACTGTAGAACCTATACCTACAAAAGCTCCACTATCAATAGTTACTCTGCCTGCAATATTTGTGCCTGGTGCAACATGGGCATGATCACCCACCACACACTCGTGTTCAACTATTGCAGATGTATTAATAATAGTATTATTTCCAATTTTGGCATTTGTGCATATAACCGCTTTTCTACAAATAACATTACCATCCCCTAATACTACATTATTTGCTATACTTACACTAGGATGAACAGCATTTATCATTTCTAATCCTTTACTCTTAAGCAAATTATAATATTCTGCTCTAAGCCTATTATCTCCCACCCCAATTATAGCTCCAGTAACTGCATATTCTTCAATAACTTTAGGTAAATCTGAAAAAGTTCCTAATATAGGTACATTATTAATCATTTCACCTTCAGAAAATTGCTTATCTATAATTCCAACCAATTTATTGTTTTTATCATATTGTAAAATATCTATTATTACACGTGCTTGTCCGCCCGCACCAATTAAAATAATATTCATAATTCTCTCTCCCTAAAATAATCTTTAGTTAAAAAATTATCTTTAGCTATATCTTTATTTATTTTTTTACCTATAATCGCTGCGATATGCTTCGGTTCTAATCCAATGCCTGGTCTTTTAATAGATATCATATCCTTACTAATAATCTCGCCTTCTTTAATATCTCTATTTGCACAAATACTTCTTCTCATAACTTTTTTATTTTTTAACTCAATTTTAGTAGGCTTTTTATCAAAAGATCCTAAAGATAATTCTACATCCCGTATTGATTTTACTAAAGCTGCTAGTTCTGCAACATCTGCAGATGCCGTATGGTCTGGACCCCAAAGAGATTTATCGAGCGTAAAATGTTTCTCAATAATATTCGCGCCTAATGAAACTGCAGCTAAAGAAACTAAAAAACTATCTGTATGATCTGAGTAACCTATAGGTAAGTCAAACTTTTCTCTTAAAGCAATCATTGCCTGAAGATTAACATCTTTTAATTTTGTAGGATATTCGGTAGTACAATGTAATAAAACAATATGATCATGATATTTTTTAATATGTAATACTGCAGTTTCAACTTCATCCATTGTTGCCATACCAGTTGAAATAATAATAGGTTTATTCTTATCAGCAATATGATCTATTAAAGGAATATTAGTTAAATCGCAAGAAGCAATTTTATAAGCTGGCACATTTAAGCTATATAAAAGATCCACACTATCTTCATCATATGGTGTTGAGAGAAAGATTATTTTATTGTGATTAGCATAATCAACAAGCTCTTTATATTGTCCTTTATTTAATTCCAATTTTTTTAACATTTCATACTGGGATTCTTCAGTCAATGTTGTTTGCTTCTGATATTGTGCCTTAGGCGCATCTCTAACAATCAAATTATCTGTAGAAAAAGTCTGAAATTTTATAGCATCTGCACCAGATCTAGCAGCCTCTAAAATTAGTTTTTTAGCTAATTCTATATCCCCATTATGGTTAACTCCTGCTTCAGCTATAATAAAACAAGGTTGTCCTTTACCTACAAATTTATCTGAAATTTTAATCATTTTTACCTAATATAAACTCCGCTAGTTTAAAATCTAAAAGAGAATCTATATCAATAGCTTTTTCATGGTCTATATTAAAACCAATTACTTTTTTACCATAAAGTTTATTATCAGTTATATTCCTAGATCTTACTATATCTATATTACCATTTATTATATATAAGTCTGGCAAAAGCTGCCTTCTAGGATATTCTCTAATCGAATTGTCTTTATTAAATGCCTCAAGTACATTGTTCTCATCTAGCTTAAACATCCAATATGGATGTTCTTTAACAAGACTAACACTTCTTAAAGAATCTGCAGAACTATCCATCAGTAATTTAACAGCCCTATCAATATCTTCTGGATCTCGAATGGGTGCAGTAGGTCTAAGGTATATCATTAAATCTGGATTGCAATCTTCATTAACTATCAACCATTTAAGAACATGCTGCAATACTGGTAAATCAGTTATATCATCTTTTGCTAATTCTTCTGGACGAAGAAAAGGTATCTCTGCTCCACACTCTTTCGCAATATTTGCAATTTCTACATCATCTGTAGAAACAATAATACGATCAATTAATTTTGACTTTTTTGCTGCTTCTATTGTATATGTTATTAGCGGCTTGCCTTTTAATAATTTAATATTTTTTCTAGGAATTCCCTTACTACCTCCACGAGCAGGAACTACCGCAATAATTTTGGAATTATTCTTATTTATCATAATGTCTAGATCCTCTAAAATTAATTATTTTTCCTGAATAAAGATCAGCAAATTGTTGTATCAATCTATTTGCCTCTTCTATATTACCATTAGTATTTTTATAATGATCTAGTATCAATTCTGTATTAGCCTCTAATAACAACTTATATGCATCTTCGTCAGACATATTCATAAAATTAACTAAAATAAGATCAGAATTTTTAAATTTATTAAAAAAATCCTCTGGTCCACTAAGCTTGCCTATCTCTATAGCTTTATAATATAAATCACAGCCAAGATGTAGTTTAATTGATTTCATTCTAAATCACTCTTATAAATAGCTTCAAAAGCACTCTTGTTTTTATTCAGTTTTTTACCTACAACTTCATAAAACTTTCGAGCATCTATGCCTTTATTAGGCCTTAATGTAATTAAAATATCCTCAGTTAAAATCGTACCAGCAGGCACATCTTTTTTTAGATAAACTGCCTTCCTAAATTCCTTTATTCTTTCAACTGTTTCCACAGCGCTTATAGGCTCCTTCTCATATTTACCAAGTAAAACATTCACTTGTTTAGCTTTTTCAATTAACAATTTCATATCTTCTAAATCTGCAGAAACATGATGATCCCTAAATTCTCTGGATTTATTATCTGTAAAATGCTTTTCAATAATTCTTGCTCCCATAGCAATAGCTAACTCACAAGCATAAATTCCTTTAGTATGATCTGAATAACCAATCATAATATTTGGAAATTCATCTTGTAGTTTTTTAATAGATAAAAGATTAGCATACTCTCCTTTAGGATCTCCATACATAGCAACACAATGCATTAAAAAAAGCTTATTTTCTTTAACCAACACTGGATTTGATTTATTAATAAATTCAATAGCATCCTTAATCTCTTCAATTGTTGACATAGCTGTAGATAAAATAAGTGGTTTATTCTTCTTCGCAAGAATCTCCAATATAAGATAATTTGTTAAATCTCCAGATCCAATCTTATTAATTTCTATATATGGATCAAATCTCTCAATTGCATCAATATCCCAAAAAGAGGCCATAAATAAAATATTATTCTCTTTGGCCAGTCTAGCTAGCTCAATAAACTGTTCATCAGATAATTCAAATTTCTTAAAGTGCTCATTCCTACCAGGATTCTCTACCTTACTAACAATCTTATCTCCAGTATATATTTGAAATTTAACAGCATGCGCACCAGATTTAGCAACATCTAAAAGTAATTTTTTAGCATACTCAAAATCTCCTTCATGATTTCCACCTATTTCTGCAATAATAAATGCTCCATCTCTCTCTATATAATCTTGAATCATACTAGTAACCTCTAGCTATTTTTTGATTATTCATTTTTTCAATCACAGATCTATTTTTTAATATTTGTTCAACAAGCCAGTAAGTGAATTTATCTTCAATATCTATACCTTCTTCATCAGTCAAAATAACATGGCTAATACTTTTACCAACCATATTTTCTTTATTTATTATATCTTTTTTGGAAAATACAAATCCTCCACTCTCTTCATATAAAAAATCTCTTTCTTGTTTTAAAGCTCTCTTGTTAAATAATGGTTTTAATCCAAATTTATCATGTATATAATGCAACCTTGCATTTTCCTTAACGCTAATCACGCTATCAGCATCATAAATGATCAATGTATTAATAGCCTCTCTAAGGTGTTTACTCTTAATTAATGGAGAAGTAATATAAAAAACCCCTACAATATCTGGAACAAACTGTTCTTTCTTAGAAAGATGCTCTAAAACAAATAAAATTGTTGGTTCTATAGGAATATTAAACTCTCCTAACTCCTTAGGCCTCATAATTACATTAATATCCTTAGATTTAGCAATTTCTGATATTACTTCATCTTCTGTAGTCACAACAACTTTATCCACACTAGTCTTAACAGCCTCATCAATAGCATACTCCATTAGCCGCTTACCATTAATAATCTTTAATGGAAGATTTTCACATATTACAGATTTTCTTCTAATAGGTATAATTATACATGTCTTCTTCTTTACACCATTATCTTCAACAAATTTATTCTTAATATCTTTCCTTGTTTCTAATATTTTTTTAGAATTTGTTGTTAAACTATCAGAATGCTTTCTATAATAAAACAAAGGCAGATTAACATTCTCTGGCTTATATTTTTGAATAAATCTTACCCATAAATCATAACCATCTTGGCAACTAATAGTCTCATTATATCCTCCTAGATCTTTTAAACAGTCTTTCCTAATCATAGTACCAGCACCATGTGCTGGAAGATCTAATAAATTAGCTTCTTCAACAATTTTTTTTCTTCTAACTAATCCAATAACATTTCCACTAGAATCAATCTCATAATAATCTGGATATACTAAAGATACATTAGATCTTATATCTAAAACATTAGAAAGAACTAACAATATATTTTCATCAAAATAATCATCTGCATCTAAACGTATAATATATTCACCATTAGACATTTGTAAAGCTCTATTACACGTCTTAGGCATACCTTTGTTTTCTTGATAGATAATTTTAATCTTTGAATGATCCTCATATTTCTTTAGGATCTCTTTAGTATTATCAGTAGATCCATCATCAAAAATCAATAATTCAAAATCCTGGTAAGTTTGATCAAGAACACTCTTTATTGCTTTATCTAAATAATTTCCATAATTATAAGATGTTATATATACTGTTATTTTAACCATCTTAATCTTACATTTACTTTATCTTTAACATCCTTGCTTTTAATATTTGCATTAATTTTCAAAAGATTTGGATTTTCATCTAAAAACTTAATAACTGCTTTCAATGGAATAATCTGTCCATGCTCATATAATTTTCCATATATTTTCTTAATTAATTCTAAATCTTCTGGAGTATCAACAGTTAATCTATAACTAGGCCTCTTCATATCTTCATCAATAAGTATTTTTTCTATCTTAAAAAAATTTGGGTTATCTGTAAAATACCAAGTCATATATTCACTAAAATTAGGGTCCTCTGCCAATTCATGTGCCTTTTTCAAAGCAGAAACAGAAATAACTTCTCCTTTAGTTCCCTGGGGCAGATCAGTAGTATATGTATAATCTGCTCCTGCCTTAAGATGGTGTTTTATTGCACTATCAATAAAATATGGAGAAGTAAGTGGATTATCCCCTGTAACTCTAACTATAATATCTGCTTTAACCTTTTCAGCAGCACCTAAAAAACGCTTCATAACATTTTTTTCATTACCAACAAAATAAAATATGTCCTTCTTCTTAGCTATATCTAACAAAATCCTGTCATCTGGATGTATAGATGTACATAAAATAACATGATTTGCATGTTTACATTGTTTCATTCTATCAATTAAATGCTCAATTAAAGTTTGTCCTTCGATAACTTGTAATGCTTTCTTTGGCAGCCTTGTAGATTTCATTCTAACAGCAATAAGAATAGCAACATTATTTTCTACATCTTGTAAACTAATAATTTCATCTTCTTTAATATCTCTTATACTTTGTTTACCAATTAACTTGTCTGCTTCATTTGGTAATAATCCTAGTTTTGTAGTTCTTTTAAAATCCAACATATCCAAAGAAATAATCTCTCCTTTCCTAATATTCCTAAAAGACACTATAAATTTCTTCATATTTTGACGATATTTTTCTTCATCTTCTGAAAAAGAATCAAGTTTGCTCTTACCAATTGTCTTTCTAGTTTCCATTATATTCTTAACCAAATTTTTTATTTCAGAAGGGTTTAAAGAAGAATAATAATCAGTACCTTTTGAAGATCGATCAAGCGTGATATGTTTTTCTATTAAACAAGCCCCCTTCACAACCGCTAAAAGGGGTAAAATCATAGCCATGCTTGTCTCAGCATCACAATGGTCTGCATAACCTATAGGACACTTAAATTCTTTCTTCAAATAATCAATTAGTGCAAGATTAGAATCCTCAATCTTAGTTGGAAAATTCTGATATCCTGCAACCAATATCTTATTATTATCTTTAAAAATAGATAATGCTTTTTTTATCTCTATATATTTAGACCCCCCAACAGACAATAAAATTGTTTTTCTTGTCTTAGCTATGTCTCTAAGTAAAAAAACATCTGAAATTATGCTAGAATGTATTTTATACGCTTCTGCCCCAAATTCTTCTGCAATATCTAAACTTTCTCTATCAAAAACATCTGCAAAAATAGATAAGCCAAAACTCTTAGCATATTCTGAAATGTCTAGCCATTGTTCTTTAGAAAATTCTTTCTGTTTAAAAGAAGCATACTTAGGATGATCTTTAACCACAAGTTTATTTGCTCTAAAAATCTGAAATTTAACAGCATTAACACCAGAATCAGAAGCAACCTTAATTAAATTCTTCATGGTTTCAACAGAACCATCATGCGCACCAGCTATCTCTGCAACCACAAAAATCCTATTATTATGATTAAAAATTTCTTTAATATTCATTTTATTGTGGATATACTAAAGATATATAAACTTGTCTTCATTCAAAACACAATATACTGCTTTTTACAAAAACTTACTAATCATAAGCTATTAAACACTTTCTCAGCTTCTATTCTCCCATCTCTATCTCCAGCATCAAATCTCTGTCCTTCATATTCAATAGCATACATTGCCCTTCTCTTACATAATACTTGCAAAGCATCTGTAAGCTGTATCTCATTATTTATTCCTGGCTTTGTATCTGCAAGTATATCAAATATCTCTGAAGTTAGAGCATATCTTCCTACAACAGCAAGGCTCGATGGAGCATCCTCCTGAGCAGGCTTTTCTATCAAATCATTAATAAAATACACTCCCTCTCGTATTTTTTCTGGAGAAATAATACCATATCTGCTAACTCTTTCTTCTGGAACTTCTTCAACAGCAATAACTGGACCCCTATAAAAATTATACAAATCAATTAACTGTCTAGCACAAGGAGTTTCAGACTTAACTATATCATCTCCCAAAGCTAAAATAAAAGGACTATTTCCCATATATTTTCTCGCAAGCAATACTGCATGCCCTAATCCTTTAGGCTCATCCTGATTAGTATAAAAAAAAGTAATATTATTTTCTTCAATTAACCTAGCAAGATCTTCAGGAGGCTGACTAAAATGATCTTCTATCACTCTCTTACCAGTTCTAGTAATTATTAAGATATCATCAATTCCTGAATGAATTAATTCTTCAACAACATATTGTATAATTGGATATTGATTATCTCCAACAGGATACATCTCCTTAGGAATATGTCTTGCTCCTGCTCTTGTTCCTCTGCCTGCTGCTGGAATAACTGCTTTTGTAATCATAATTTACTAGAAAATAATTCAAAATAAATACCTTTAGATAATTAAATAAACAAATCAAAACAAATTAGAAATTCAAAATAAAAAACTAACTAATATCTCCCTCTACTACACAGAATAAGAATCAAAATAAGAATAAGTAAAACTTTGTGGAATCTTAAACTATATCTTCCTCTGCTACAACCACAAAGTCTCCAACTGCTAGTACAGAACTAAATGGAATCAATGTATTTCCATCTTTTACTTCTAGTTCCAAAGAACTAGCAAAACTAGTTGGATCTTTTAGTACAACATAAATTAATTCTCCAGTCCTTATCTCAAAAACCAAATCTCCAACCAATCCAAATTTCTTTCCAGATTTACTTACTACTGTCTTCCCCACAATTTGTTTTGAGAATTTTTTATCTTCTGCCACTCTTATCACCATTAATTATTAACTAATAGATCTTTATTTAGAAATAAAAACCTTTCTATTTTTCAGGCTCTGGGATTAGTTTTTTAACTATTTCGTCAACCTGTTTATTTACATCAGAAATAGAATTATTAGCATCAATATAGAAATCTGCTCTTGCTATTAGATTTCCAATACCCATCCTAAGCTCTTCTTTATCACGCCTTCTGAAATCCTCATAATTAATTTTCTCTCTAAATCTAGATCTCTTCTTCTCTCTTTGAAATCTTATATCTGAATTAGTAACCACAGCCACTAAAAAATAATTATCATGCTTCATCTTCAAAAACTCATGCTCAGTTTCAGTTCTTAGGGAATCTAAAATAAAAAAATCTTGCTTCTTATATTTCTTCATTTGCTTCTCAGCCCATTGCATAATAGGAATATCATCATAACTTGCCCATAAAGCCAAGCCAGCCATCATCCCAGTATCTTGGGATCTCTTTATGCCTTTCTTCTTAAGAAATTTCCAAATAAAATCTCCAAGATAAATTCTTTTTATCTTGTGCTCTTCAAATCTTTCTGCAGCTGTACTTTTTCCTGAAGCAGGCATTCCTACAAGTCCAATTATCATAATACTTATAGAAAAATCAAAGTTTTTATACTTTTACTACTCCCTTTCTATAGCGAGATAAAATGAGATCTTTCATAGCAATAGAACTTCCACAGGAAATAAAGGACAAACTAGCAGAACTACAATCTAAGCTAGAACCACTAATTAAAGGGAATTTTGTTGCAAAAAATAACCTACATATATCCCTTAAATTTTTAGGTTCCATAGGAAACATTGCTGAAATTGAAAAAGAATTGTTAAAAATCTCAAAGGACATCAAACCATTCAATATTCAAATCAAAAAGCTAGGCATATTTCCTTCAGAAAATTATATTAGAGTGATTTGGGCTGGAGCATATGCTCCAGAGCTCCAAGAATTATATAATAAAATTCAAACATCGCTTGAACCTCTAGGATTCAAAAAAGAAGATCATAAGTTTCATGCACACATTACCTTAGCAAGAGTCAAAGCTGTAAATGAAAAACAAAAACTCCTTGAACTAATTAAACAACCTATAAACCAATCCATAAACTTTGGATCTTTCACAGCTAATAAAATTAGTTTGTTCAAAAGCACCCTAACTGGAAAAGGTCCAATCTATGAAGAAATAAAAAAATTCAAATTCGAGGCCTAATATCTTCATTCACAATAATTTCTATTCCAGAATCTCTCATTAATCTTTCAGCCATCTCAAAATTATAAGCACTATTTGGTTCATACTTTATAGGATCTGGAGTTACAAATTTTATTATGCCTGCTTCAATCATGTTTTTTGCACAATTATCACATGGAAACCAACTGCTCAAATACAATGTAGATCTATCTATAAGTATCCCTTCTCTAGCAGCATTAGCAATTGCTCTTATTTCTGCATGAGTCCCAGGACATCTTTCCATATGAACTCCACTATGAAGTCCCTTTCTATCACACTCCAAATGATCTCCAATCCTATCACTAGGACCATTATATCCAATAACATATTCTCCTGTTGGAGTTTCAATCACTGCTGCAACAGGATGTTTAAGACATCTAGACATAGATAATGCTTCTTCTAACAAATTTCTTATCTTGCTGTAATCACTCATCGCCATCCACTAAGTACTTATTCCTAACCTCATCCTCATATTCACACTTAGCCCCACAAAGTTTTAGTAAACACTTAGGTCCTAGATAATAAAAAAGATTTGAATATCTTTCTCTTGCATCATCTACTATCATAGAAACTATTTCTCTTTCCTCCCAACTATTACTTGGACAAGTCCTCTGAGCTGCTAAAGAAAATAAAGATCTTGGAGATGCTGAGATCATAAGATTTGTTGTAGCACAAGTAGGCAGACAATATCTTGCTTGATCTCTTGGAATTCCTGCATCCATAGCTCTAGTATAAAGATTATTTAAATACCTAACAATAGTATGGAATTCTGTTCCTAATCCTAATTTTTCCCACATTGGTGGCATAATATATTCAAAATTAGCATGAATACTATGATGTTGGCTAGATGCCATCAAAACTAAAGAATGATGCCTTGCAAATTTTTGGAGCATAACTCTAGAAATCTTAGTATCATAGCTAAGATGCTGATGTCCTAATGCTCCATAATGTCCTGCTTTAACTATATTTCTACAAATATTTGCTACTTGTTCAATAGTTAATTTATCATCAGATGCAAAAGTCTTTCCAGTATACCTTTTAAATGTATTTTTCGCAAGCTGCGCTGTAAACTCTTCTAAATTAGATATTCCAGAATTAAATCTTGCTTCAAGTTCAACTAATGGCAACTCATTAGATTCCTCAAGACTTACATACTCGTTATAAGCATCAGAAAGATTGCTTAAAAATCCTTGATTATTAAATTCTATTTCATCAATACTATCTATTTGCATCTGAGCTCTCTTAATAACATACTCTAAACCAGAACCATCTCCAACAAACAAATCTCTTTTCTCTTTTATTTTACCGCAAGAATTTTTTCCTTCTCTGCATCTAGGATCATACACGCATCTAGGTCCAAGTTTTTGGGTAAGGTCTGGCAATATTTCCTTGAGCTTCTTAGCCACTTTCTCTGATAAAAATTGATTCTCAAACTGCGCTTGTTCACAAGCTCTTAAACCAACATAAGAAAAAAAGCTTCTCAAACTACCACTCATTTCCAAAGTAGTAGTTGCTGCATTAGGAATAATATATCTTGCTTGATCTGATGGCATTCCTAAATCTATTGCATGTTTAACTAAATGTGCAACATAACTCATAGCAGAATTAAATTCCTCTGCTAGATCTCTAGCTTTAACCCATTCAGGCGGCAAAAAATATCTAATACTTTGAGATATATCTTCAGAATCAAGAACATTCAAATCTATTTGCTTTCTTTGACCTGTCTGAAAAAATCTCATACTATAATGCCTTAATATATCATTCGTACCAACTCTAGTACAATTAAGTTTAAAATGAATATGGCCTCTATCAAATACAGCAAGATCTCCTCTTGATACTGCAATATCTGCTAAAAATTGATTAAATAAACTTTCATCTAGTTGCTGTTCTCTAGACCGTTCCACAGTTTTCAAAAAGAAATGATACTTACTTCTAATATAATTTAAAGATAAACTTTGTATGGATGGATCATAACTAAGTAAATTAACTCTTGGCTTATCTAAAATAACATAACTATCAGCAGTCTCCAAAAAAGATTCTGCACTATCTAAGATTTCTTTAGAAGATTTCATTTTCCCTACTTCCTGCCCTCAAAATTATTTAAAGATTTATTTGCTCAATCAAATAACTCTATCAAAATCCTTTCTCTGCTAAGATATCTTTAAAATTAGATACAAGTTCTTCCATACTTATATGTTCATGATTATAAATCAATATATCTGCTATCTCTAAACAACCTTCAATCCCAATAGCTCTATCTTTTTTATCTATCTTTCTAATATGATCTAAAGTTATTGGATCTGAATCTCTTGCCCTTTCTAAAGCTCGCTTGTATCTTATTTCTGCTTCTGCATTTACTCCAATTATCAAAACCTTATAATTAGATTGATTTCTTAAAACATGAATTTCTCCAGGATTTCTTATACCATCTACTACTACATTCTGATATTCTTTAGCTAACATTTTTTCATATGCTAGTTCTCCTAGAACACCTGGACCTCTTTCTGCTCTTAAAGAATTTCCAATATTAATCAAATTCTCTCTTTCTTCTGCTATATTTCTGCGTCTAGCTTCCTCTCTTACAAGCCCAGATAAAGAAATATAATTCCATCCTAACTCATCAACTAAATAATCTCCTAATACACCTTTACCAGAAGCTATTGGCCCAGTTAATCCAACTAACTTATAATTACTCATAATATCTCCTCCACTTTAGAAATAATACTATCATATGTTTTTGTAATGCTCTTACTACCATCAATCACTTGAACATTCTCATCTCTCAGATAATCTACCAAACCAAGATATGTTTCTCTTAATGCTACTAAGAAATCATATTCTTCAAATCTGGCAACTTCAATTCTGTCTCTTTTTCGCAATCTTTCAACAGCAACATCTGCTGGAACATCAATTATCAAAGTTAAATCTGGAATCATAATATTATCATTTAAACTTTTTAGCCAATCAATATCTAATCCATCAGTAGTTTGATATGCTAAAGTGCTATGATAGAATCTGTCACATATAACTGTTTTTCCTGCTTCTAAAGCAGGTAGTATTTCTTCATCCATGTGCCTTATTCTGTCTGCAGTAAAAAGCAAAGCATCATATCTTGGATTCTTATAATTATGATCTTTATCTATAGTTTTCTTAATTACTAGTCCTAAACCTTTTCTCCAAGGTTCTTCTGTTTGTAAAACAGAATATTCTCTTTTAATTAAAAATTCAGAAAGCATGTCTGCTTGTGTACCTTTGCCACACCCATTAATGCCTTCCAATACAATAAACCTACCATTATAAGTATCATAAGTATATTCTGCTATTTTTTCACTAACAATCGGCATAGGCTTGCAAAAATTCAGAAATATATAAACATTTATTCACTCAAATACTATTATTCTCATGAAAAATAAAACACTTACACTTGTCTCTTTAATAATAAGTTTAATTGGAATATCTTTACTTTTCTTAATTGCAAAAACCTCAAATCCTGAAGAGCTAACAATTTCCGAGATCTTGTCCAACACAGAAGACCACTTGGGAAAAGAAATAACTACTCAGGGAACTATAATAAAAGCTACATATAAAGAAAACATAAATTTTCTAAATATTAAAGATAACTCTTCTAAACTTTTAATAGTATTTTTTGATGATCCAAAAATTCAGCTAAAGAAAAATAACATAATCAAAGTTACTGGAAAACTTCAATTCTATGAAAGCAAACTTGAAATTCTTGCCTCTGAAATAGATTGTATAAAATGCTCCTAACTTTAATATTTCTAGGTTGTCTTGCAGGAATCATTTCAGGCTTAATTCCTGGAATACATACAAATACCATTTCTATACTTGCACTTGCCAGCATATCCAAGCTTTCTAATTACTTTACAAATTTAGAGATCGCTTCAATGCTAATTGTAATGTTGGTAGTTCATAGCTTTCTTGACTTTATTCCAAGCATATTTCTTGGTGCACCAGAACCAGCTACTGCTCTCGGAGTTCTTCCAGGACACAAATTTCTACTAGATGGCAAAGGCTATCATGCACTTAAACTAACAATACTTGGTGGACTAGGAACTTTTCTATTCAGCCTGCCTCTAATCTTACTAATATATTTCTATCTAAATGAAACCTACTTACACCTTGCAAAAATAATTGCACCTCTTCTGATAATACTTTCAATCTTGTTTATTCTAAAAGAACCAACTCTTAAAAATAAAATCTGGGCATCTATCATCTTCCTGTTATCTGGAATCCTTGGACTTCTTGTACTTAATCATATAAATATCCAAGAACCATTATTTCCATTATTCTCTGGTTTATTTGGTATTTCCACATTATTAATCAGCATTAAATCTCATACAAAAATTCCTAAACAAACTCTAACTTCAAATGCTAGATTTCCAAAAATTTCAGACTTAATTAAATCAAGTTTCTCATCTTTATTTGTAAGCATATTTCCTGGAATCGGTGCTGCACAAGCAACAATCATAAGCCAAGGATTTACTAAATTCAAAAACCAAGAAAGTTTCTTAACAATAATGGGCGGAATAAATACTGCTGCAGCTTTCTTCACCCTCACAACATTATTTGCAATAAACAAAGCCAGAAATGGAACCATGACAGTACTCAAACAAATAATAAACATCTCTCAACAAGAATTCATAATCTTGCTTCTTTCCGCAACCATTGCACTAGGAATTGCAATCATCCTAACTTTAAACTTTGGAAAACTATTTGCAAATTATATTCATAAAATAAGCTATCAAAAAATATCCATAATAATTATCTTATTCCTAGCAGCGCTTACATTCTATTTCTCAAATTTTAAAGGCATACTAATCTTAATTACAGCATCTGCTATCGGCCTTCTTGCACCTCTAACAGGAACACATAGAATTCATGCAATGGGATCATTAATTCTTGTAGTTGTTTTTTACTATTTATAATATCATAATAAAGACTTTATCTTATTTATAATCTGTAACATATTAGTTAGAATTTCTTTTGCTTCCTCTGTTGTTAGATCCTTGCCATAGTAGTTAATTGCATTTCTTATTTTTCTAAAAGTATCAAATTCCTTTGCTAAATCAAACTTGCTTAACTTTTCTTTTAAAAAAGCAGTATAACATTCATGATTGTAAATTTTAAAGCCTTTAGATACAGCTAAAGCTTCTAGCAGCTCTCTTAAAGCTTCATAAGTTAAGCTAATCTTAGAAGTTGCAGTAAGATCATCTAATTCTAATAGTGCCTGAGAACTAAGTCTCTTAGAAGAAGATTTAACTAGTGAACTAATAAGGTTCTTGTCAACTTTAATATTTTTTACTAATAGTTTCTTATTACACTCTATCCAATCCATACTACCACCCTCCTAAAAGAATAAATCCATTTAGTATGTTATTCAACAACTCTTTACTAATTTCCTCTCTATTCTTAAATACAAACAACTGTATCTTTCGCTTTAATTTTCGTTCAAATTTTTCTAAATTTATAGCTTTCTTGGATGGTGTAAATATTGCTAAATCTATGTCTGACTCTTTTTTAATTTCTGCCTTAGAAAATGAACCAAACAAAACACATACTTGAATAACTAATTCTTTTTCAATATGATCTAATAGCCCAGTTTTCTTTAACTGTAAAAACCAATAAATCTTTGAGAGCTCCACAAACTGTCTGCTATTTTTGTTGGCAAAATAATTAATATATCTCTTATCTTCTTCTCTAACAAGTAAGCCTTCTTTTTCAAACATCTTGAGCAGTTTAGATGCTGATGGTGGGCTTATATTTTTTAATCTAGCATATTCTCTTATATTGATGCGTCTGTAGCTATCAATAAAAAAGAGTTCTAAATCGTTAAATATTTTTAACATATGTTAATTTTAATTAACATTATTTATAAACATTTTGATCGTTAAATATTTTTAACATATGTTAATTATTATTACTTTTAGCAGATTTCACATTCTATTTCTCTAGCACTATAGGATTCCTAGTCTTAATTACTACCTCAGCTATTGACTTCTAGATCTTTTAACAGGAACACGAAGAATTCATGCAATGGATCATTAATTTTTGTAGTTGTTTTTTATTATTTTTAAATAATATTACATATGTGTGATAATAAAAGTATATTTATCTTACACTATAACAGAAACTCTTATAAATAAAGAATAACTTTGAATATTATGAATAAAGCAATTAAAAAATGGAATGTTTGGTGGGAAACACCAGGTAGCCTCAAAAAAGTTACTGGCATTGATCGAATTTATTTATCTGGATTAATAGATAGTATTAAGACTAAACATATTAAAGATGTAATTGGAGTTAGACGTTCTGGGAAGACTGTTTTAATATATCAAATAATTTCAAGCTTGATTGAAAAAAACATTAACCCCAAAGATATATTATATCTTAACTTTGATGATCCTGAATTGCTTGATCTTGAGGAAGCAATAAAAATATCTCTACAAATTAATCCTGATATTTCTTATGTTTTTCTTGATGAAATTCAAAATATTAAAAACTGGGAAAAAATAATAAGAACTTTTTATGATAGGAATATATTTAAACAAATATTTGTTTCTGGTTCTTCTGCTTCTTTAATTTCAAGAGACATAGGAAAAACGCTAACTGGCAGACATCTCACAACGATTGTTACTCCTTTTTCATTCAAAGAGTTTTTAAAATATCATAAAATCATTAATCCTAAACAGATTTCAAAACGAGAAAGAATTATTCATCTTCTTGAAATTTATCTTAAATCTGGAGGATTTCCTGAAACCATTAATGCAGATTCACTAACTTCTAAATCTATTTTAGTTGAGTTATATAATGATATTCTTTCACGAGATATAACTTCTAGATTTAATTCAGATTCAGAAACTGTTAAGCAGATAGGATATTACTTAATGACAAATATATCCTCACCTTTTTCATACAATAGTATTGCAAGAGCATTAAACCTGCATTATGAAACTGTTAAAAAATATATTCCTTATTTTGAAGAAGTTTTTCTCTTGTTCAAAATAAATTATTTTTCATGGAAAGTTAAAACTCAGCTTAAAAAAGATATAAAATGCTATTCTATAGATACTGGCTTAAGAAATGCTATCTCATTTAAATTTTCAGATGATCTTGGACAGCTCGCAGAAAATGCTGTTTTAATAGAACTCAAAAGACATGGAGAAGATGTTTATTTCTGGAGAGGAAAAAAAGAAGTAGATTTTGTAGTTAAGAAGAAAGATAATCATTTAACTGCAATAAATGTTACTTATACTAACAAAATACATAAGAGAGAAATAGAAAGTCTATTAGAATTTCAGCAGAAATATAAAACTGCTAAATTGACAATCATAACAAAAGATCTTGAAAAATATGAGGATGGGATAAACTATATACCTTTATGGAAATGGCTGATATCTAAGTAAACATTCATTTAACAAAATTACAAAATCATGCATATCCTATATACTATTCTTTATTAATTATAGAGAATTTGCAATCCTGTTTAATTGTTCCAGTAATTTTTTATTATCTCTGAATCATCTCTTTTTTTCTTATCAAATAATTGAGACTAAACTAAACTTGTGTAGTGTGTTTGTTATTAACAAGCTCACTCATATTAAGTATAGTTTTTATTATCTATACTAAACTAAATCTTTATTAACATAATTAAAATTCATTTAATAAAATGTTATGGCTAATATTAACATTACTAGCAACAACAATGTTTGCTATAGTGCAAATCATAGACAAAATATATATGTCTAAATGGATAAAACAACCAGCAATTCCAGTAATAATATTTGGATTTATAGGCATAGCTGCAAGTTTTGTGATCTCACTAGTAAAAGGATTAGCTAGTATATCTATATTTAATTTATTTATTGCAATAATATCTGGTGCTTCCTTTGTAATCATGAGCATACTTTATTTCAAAGCAATACAACTTGAAGAAGTATCTCGTGTTGGTCCCTTATTTCATTTAGCACCTATTTTTGTGCTAATAATTGCGGCTATATTTCTAAACGAATCTTTTACTCTCTTAAAATATATTGGAATATTTTTATTGGTAGCTGGAGCTATTTTACTCTCAATTAGAAGTTTTGATATAAAATTCAACAAATCATTTTTCTTAATGATATTTGCAGCGCTTTTCTTAGCATTATCATCTACATCTATTAAATATTTACTAAATTTTATGGATTATTGGAGTGCTTTTTCTTATGCAAGATTTGGTGCAATAATCATATTGCTTCCAGTTATTTTTATTTACTTACCAGACCTTAAAAAACTAGCAACAAAACAAAAAGAAATATTAACAATTATATCCTCAAATGAGCTCATAAATATAACTGCACTATTTATTATGACTGTTGCCATATCTATAGGTTTTGTTACGCTAGTACAAGCACTTATCACTACACAAATAATCTTTGTATTATTATTTTCAACTGTCTTAAGTATATACTATCCGAAAATACTTGAAGAAGAAATTTCCAAAAATATTATATTTCAAAAAATAATTGCAATCATACTAATGTTAGCAGGTGCAATTATTGTTGCTTAAGTTCTATCTTTATAATGCAGTAATTCTACAGATCCACCAATATGTTTCTGAATAATAGCTTGAGCAAAACGTTTTGATGTGTCTATTGTTGTAAACCATTTATATTTTAATCCTACAGGATCTCTATATACTGTATCTCCAACAACCAGTCCATGAAAATAACCTTCTGAGTATGCATTTGAAAAATTATTAAATGCATTTCCAGGCATTACTGGATGTGTAGCAAATGCAAATACTTGTTCTGCTCCCCGCTCCATATATAATTTTTTTGCTGCTTTAAGCATAGTACCTCCAGTACTTATCAAATCATCAATTATAATTGCTTTTTTACCACTACAATCAATATTTGGTAAATCAAAAATATCTATTTCATCTATAGAACTTAGATTCCTTCTCTTAAATCCAGTTATCAATTCACAATTAAGATTTCTTACATAGTAACCAGTAATTTTTCCAGCTCCTGCATCTGGTGCACAAAGAACAATATCATCACCTTCACCAATATTTTTCTTTATATAATCAATAAATAACTCCCTAATCTTAAGATGTTCAAAATCCATACAAGTACCAAATCCAGTAATTGTTGGGGCATGTAAATCCATAGTCATAATAGAATCTGCTCCAAGAGTTTCATACATACGAACCATTGCTCTAGCAGATTGAGGCTCATGTCCTGTTCTTCTCTCCTGCCTGGCATATGGAAATAATGGCACAACATAAGTAACTCTACTTGCTTTAGCCCCACTAATAGTATCCAGCCCTATTTGACTCTCAAGAACTCTTTTACTTAATCTTGAATAATCATTAGTATGTATATCTAAAAAATAAAAGACATCAGAATCTCTCAATGATATTCTATTGTCAATAGCTACTTTAAATTCTCCATCACCAAAATCAATTCTTTTCGCTTCAATAAGTGGAAGTCCTTCATCACCTTTATTGGTAATTGCCTCAATTAAATTTTCTAAGTTATTAACCACTGCATAATCATCTTCAGGAACCCATATTTTGTCTTTATTATTACATAAATCTAATATTGCTTTTTTAACATTTTTAGCTCTCCATTCTCCAGAACTTCCATAAATTAATTTCAGACTACCATGAATAGATCCCATTTTAAAACCCAATTAATAATTGAAATTAAAAGCTTTATTTTGCTAGAAGATACAATTCTAAATTAAACTAGCTTGCTTAGTCCTCTTTGCATCAGAAACAAATAAATCATCTGAATGGCCATTACACCTATCCTTATGTGAACAATAATTACAAAGCCAGCTCTGAGTTTTATTTGGTGGTATCTTCTCCTTAAGCGCAGTAACTAAAATTCTACCTTGCTTTTCTAAAAACTCTGTAATATCCCTTTTAGGAACCTCAAAAACTTTAATCTTCTGCAAGCTCAAATAAACTATCAAGATCTTTTTGATTTTTGCTTTTTCCTCATCAGACATCATAGAATAATAAGCCTGAGCTTGCAACTTATGATGTTCTTGTGGAGCTTCAGGAATATTATTTGTTGTCTTTAACTCATAAATTACACTATCATGAACTGCATCAATAAATCCAATTACTTCAAAATCACCAAAATTTTTTTTAATAAACCGTTCTTTTTCATCAAACTTAAAATGTTCATGGAATGCATGCCCTCTAGAAAAAACCCATAACTTTTCAAGATCATGCACAACCTCTTCAGTTAAATCAAAATATGTAGATCTTAAACATTTATTAGTAACTCTAGTAACTCCAAATCTAGGAATCTCAGAATTACTTCTTTTTCTTTCTACAGGAAGTAAAGCATCTTTAATAGGCTTAGGCAAACACTTATTACAATTAGCACACCATTCTGTAGTTTTTAAAGACCCATCAGGGCATCTTATTTTCATAACTTCTCCTTTCTTGGTCAAGCTTCTTTCCTAAAGAAGGTTGTTTCATTTTCATAACTTCTCCTTTCTTGGTCAAGCTTCTTTCCTAAAGAAGGTTGTTTTCTTCAATTTTTTTATAAATACCTTTTCTAAAAGGTTCAATTGAAGAAACTCTCTAACTCAATTTGTTTTGTTTTATCTTTACCAAACACAGATTCTATTCTATTTTCTAGTAAAGAAAGACACTGCTTTAAATAACTATTTACATTTCCATACTTAGCTAGCTTTAAACTAACATCTAAATACTTAATTACAGTACCTTCTGCAATAGTAAATACAATATTACCTCCACAAACAGTACACTCTCCACACAAAGGTTGTCTTCTATATTTAGCATTACACCTCACACATCTAAAACCTTGCATAGTAAACTTTCTTAGATTTCCTTTAATATCTCTTAAAAAATGTCTTTCTATAACTAAAGTTGCAACTTTTTCTAAATCAGATGCTCTAATCTTCCTAGCTAATTCTATCTGACCCTCAACCTTATCTAACATCGCTGGAATTGTTTTATATGCAGATAGTCTTGGTCCAATATTCATATTACTCACAGAATGAGTAAATCCAAATCCCTCATACTGTTCTGGTTTACCAAGCCTATGTTTGATTTGTTCTATTTTAATCTCATGTGGAAACTTTGCTTCTAAAGCAGCTTCATATAATTCTAATGGATATTTAAACACAATATCAACATCATAAACCTCATCATCAATCTCTCCAGGATTCAATAACACTGTTAATACTAATGGTGCATCCTGCGTTGCTCCCCTGCTACTTGGCAAAAATCTCTTAGAAAAATTCAAAAACAAATCTAATGCTAACATAACTGCAGTCTCATCACCATCTAAATCTCTTCTCATAGCATCATGCATATATGGTTGTGCAAAACAACCTTGCGTCTTTGAAAAACCCACAATCCTTCCAACAATACCTGCAGAAGTATGGGGCGCTAGTCCCACAACTAATTGCCCTCTTAAATCTTCTTTAGATTTTAGATCATAATAAGGTTCACAACCATAAAGATTTACTAAGAGATCATCCACAAAATTTGCTATTCTATATAAAATCTCTTCTGCTCCTTCTTCTTCAGATTCAGGACAAGCAGGCAATACCATGTCTTGGGGTTTAAGTTCTATAATTTGATCTTCTTTTACTATATCTTTACCATTTATGTCTTTATCATAACCAAGCTCTTTCAATTTCTTAATTGAAGTTCCAACTTCTTCTGGAGTAAAATGGGTTATACCCATCTCTGTCATATCATATCTTACAGTTCCATCTTTATTAACAAACAATTTATGTTTCGCTCTCAATAATGCTTTAGATAAATGTTCTAAAGTATGGTCTTTATTCCATGTTCCTCTAACTCCTTTTATGAGTGAGGGTACATGTTCTAATTTAATTTTAGATCTAACTGCAGAAAGATAATGTTTAATATCTATTTTCTTAGTTTGATATGGAACTGTTTCTTTAGCATGACATTCATCTTCTCTTGTTTTCTTCTTACATACAGAACAAATTTTCAATTGTTCTGTCTTAAAATCGCAAGTTTCACACACAGAAAAAACAGTTTCTTTATTACAATTATCACAAAAGAAAATTGGAAACTCTGCCTTAATATATCCTTCTTCTAATGCACTCTGAAAACATCTTAATCTTCCACCTTGTTTCCCAACCGGAAAAAAACCATGTGGACTTCCAGCAAGCTTTCTTAACTTAGCTTTCTCAGGACGACCCATTCTTGATCCAATAAAAGTTCCAGACTTATCTCTTATCTCTATAGGAGATAATTTATTTACAATATCTAAACTAGATTCACTATATGTAAAATTAGCATCTAATTTTTTATAATCTATATCTATTAAACCTAATTGATAAAATAATGCCAGTGTATTAACTTGATCAATAATTATTATATCATCTCTAACAGAATGTGGACAAGCAATAAGTTCTAATGCTCGCTTTGCATCAAAATCTATTGAAAGTATAGCTTCTTTATTTTTAAAATCTGCTTTCTTAAGCCAGCCAAATAACAAACTAAACTGTTCTTTAGAAATCTCCTTCCAAAAATAAATAAAATCTGGATGCAATGGAATTTTATATTTTTTAGATAACTCTACAGCTTTCTTAAAATCAACTTTATCTGGAACATCTTTAGTATGCTTTTCTAATTCAAGTTTCCACCACTCTTCACAATATCCTGCTGGAGGCAATCTTTCTCCATTTTCTGCAAACTCTCCATAACTTATCAAAATATCTCCTAAATATAATATCTCATCTATTCCTTGATCAAGTTTATCAAAATCCTCTTCAGAATTTATCCTAACAACAGATCCATCTTCCAATTTTACAACAGGTCCATCAATACTATCACAAACAGATAATGCAGTAGCCTTACCAGGTCTTTCTAATTTCAATTGACTGCCTGTAGCCAAATAATTCTTTAGAACTCTCATGGTAGCAGGTTGCAAACACATCGAACCATACCCAGAAATTCTTGTCCTGCCATATCTAAGTCTAAATGCGCCTGAAGCCATCGGATATCCAAAAACAGGCCTGCCAGCGACAATATCTTTTAAATAACTATCATTTGTTTTTATTTTTATTTCTTCTTTTTCTTTATCATCTTTTTTATTTTCCTGTTCTGAAGAATGCATCCTCTCCCTAAGCTTAATAAAATCTTTAAGCCAAACCCAATCATCTAAACCAAAATCATCCTTCCAATTTTGTAATTGTTTCCATAACTTAAAACACTTTAAAGATGGACCTTCAGTTAAAACCAAACACATTCCTCCCCTAATCATTGACGTCTCTACTCTATCCAATCTTTTAAAACGAGAAACCTCATATTTCTCTGTTGGATCTCCACTAATCTCTATTTTTATACCTCTTACTAATAATTCAATTTCTTCTGGTGTTGGAACATACTGTCTATGAGCTATTTTAGAAACATAATCATCTATCTCTACCTGATATCTTTTAACCTCATCATCTGTAATATCATAATCACTAACTCCTAATTTTCTTCTAACATAATCTGCTATTAATACAGAAACAGCTGCAGCAGTACCTCCTGCACTTCTTATAGGTCCTGCATAATAAACCGCTAAATAATCTTTACCATCTTTTCTTTTTTTAAGTTGAAATGATGCCATTCCTTCCAAAGGAGACGAAACAACCCCATTAGTAACATATGCTAATCCTAATTTAGATCCTATTGATATCTGCTCTGTAAGATCTTTAAACTTACAAAATTTTTCAGAGGCAACCTCCTCTGCTATTCTAAGTGCAATCCTCCAATCTCCTACTCCATATTCATTCTCCAATTCAGTTATTCTCTCTGCAACTCCTTTATTCCGAATCTGTGGTGCTGCAGTCGCTATTAATCCTACAACCCTTTCTGCAACATTCTCTGCTAAGAACACTTCCGGCTCTGGTTCAGGATCATAGCCTTTAAGCCTGGCTTTTCTAGCAACCTCATAAAGATTATTTACTTCCTTAGTAATAGAATCAAAATACTTCCTTATCTTAGGACTACAAATAAGATCAGCCATCACACCCTCTTAAAATTATTCTTTTTTTAAAAACTATTATAACTAATAAAACAAATTAACTCAACTATATAAAACTAAGTGTTCTAACTGAATTTGTTTTAAGATTAAGTATAGGTACTTTACAAGGATCAGCATGCAACCCCATCTTATCCTGAAAACTTGTATTTTTCTGCCAGCAAGAAGATGCAATCGTTAAAACTCCTTTATATTGAGAAACCTTTGCTTTATGAATATGTCCTGTAGCAACCACATCTGGAACTTGTCTAATAACCAAAGGATCTTCTTCTAATGGCAGACAAAGTGTACTCCCATGACTAGGAGCTAAATGTCTTTTCCTTAACAAAAATTCTATTAGTTTATCTGGAGACTCATAACCTCCACTATTTCTTATGTATTCTATCTTATCAATAAAATAATCAAAACTATATCCATGATACATTAACACATTTAAACCAGAAAAACCCTTAGTCTTATGAATTTTTAAATATGCTGGATTACTAATACTAATAACATTTGGAAGTTCTATCACCGGCGCACTCATATATTTATCTAATGCTGGTTGTGGTTCCTCAATTCTTCCCACATCATGATTTCCTGGACAGATAAGTATTTTTTTATCATTTGGAATCATAGATAAATACTCTGCAACCTTATCATATTGTTTACTTATATCTGTTATAGTAAGTTCTTTATCTTGCCCTGGATATATTCCAACACCATCCACTAAATCTCCAGCAATAAACACATATTTAATTTTATTAGCAATATCTCTTTGTGTTTTATTTCCTGACTTGCCACTAATCCATTTAAGAAATTTATCAAACTCTTTAGGTAAAAAAGTATTAGAACCTATATGCAAATCTCCTGAGAAAGCCACATAAACATCCTCATCACACTTTTCCCTGTTTACATATGGTATGTCCGGCCAAATAATATCATTAATAAATAAAACACCTCTTGAAAAAGATCCTTTAACTGCAACAACCTCATCAAGAGCTAACTGTTTTGACTTTTCAATCATCTCTTGGTTTTTAATAGGAATAATTCCTGATACTCTTCCTGTAAGATCTTCTAAATCTAACTTCAAAGTACCAGTTCTTAATTTCAAAATATCAGAAATAATTGCTATAATTACTGCACTTCCAGATGTTGAATTTAACTTATTTATAGAAACACAACCTTCTGTTTCTTGCCTAGCTAATAAAATACTCTTGATAGCTTCATATCTATCCCTCATAAGTTTTGGAAAATCATCTAGTTTAAACTTTTTAAAGGCAGATGATTTATAATCTCTTATAACTTCAATCTTTGTATCTATATCTTCAACAATTCTTCTACTCTCAATAACCTCTTTTTGTGTCTGTTCTTGAATATTATTATCTTGCTTTCTTTCTTGTTCACTCTGAACATCTGAAGCACTTTTAAAGTCCTCTTCCACTAACTCCTTTATTTTATCATCTGTAGGAAGAATACCTTTCTTTAAAAGATAACTAATTGTTTCTTTTCTATCCATTTCAAATTAGAATAAAAAAATAGTTATAAACACTACTATAATACAAAAAACAATTAAGTTAGATCACTTATCAAACTATCTCTAACTTTATCAATTATAGAATCTGGTATTGCCACATAAATATCTCTTGTCCTACCATATCTTCCTTTGCTAATAACTTTAGCATTTATCAATCCAAGCATATCTAACTCTGAGATTAAATCAGAAATCCTTCTTTGTGTTAATATATTTTGACCTGCTTGTATGCAAACCTCTTTATATCTTTCAAATATTTCACCAGTCTCAACACTTTCACTTTTATTTTTTAATAATAACAAAATAGAATATAATACTGCCTGAGATTGTCTTGGTTGCGTTCTAACAATCTCTAAAATTCTATTTTTTTCTATTTTTTCTTCTGCTAAGTCAATATGTGTTGCATCTACAAAACTAGCTCCTAATCTTTCTGAAATCTCACCAGCAACCCTTAATAAATCCAAAGCCCTTCTAGCATCACCATGTTCCCTTGCTGCATAAGCAGCACATTTTTCTAGAACACCATCTTTTATACTTCCCTTCTTAAAAGCAAATTCTGCTCTTTTTCTTAAAATATCTTTTAATTCAATTGCATTATATGGTGGAAAAATAACTTCTTCCTCATTTAAAGAACTTTTAACTCTTGGATCTATATTTTCTATAAATCTAACATCATTTGAAATTCCAATAACTGATAACTCAGATTTTGATAATTCTGAATTAATTCTTGTAAGATTATATAAAATTTCATCACCAGCTTTATTAACTAAATGATCAATTTCATCTAAAATTAATAAAATTATACTTTCTTCTTTCTCAACTTCCCTCAAAAACAAATTATATATTTCATCTGTTGGCAAACCAGTGCTAGGTACATTAACACCCATACTTCTAGCAAGATAAGAAACAACTCTATATTCTGTATCACAAACTTTTTTCAATTTGCAATTAACATATATAATTTTTAAAGGAATATTTTTCTTATCTGCTACTTCTTTTAATTTATCACATATATAATTACTACATAATGTTTTTCCAGTTCCGGTTTTACCATACAAAAACACATTAGATGGTTTGTCTTTTCTTAAAACTGGTGCCAAAATATGTGCCAAAATATCAACTTGTTGTTCCCTATGTAATATTAAATTAGGTATATATTTTTGTTGTAGAACTTTCTTATCTTCAAATATAGTTTCCTTTTCTAAGAAACTCTCAAAATAATCATTTAATGCTCTCTGTCTCATATCCAAAAGTGCATAAGAAACAAAGGTTTATTAATAATTTATATACTCTAGAATATAATTACTAAAAAATTAAAATAATTATTTAAAAAGACCCTCTGACCTACATTTCCATTGGAAAAAACTCTTTCAAAAAATAATAGAATATTCAAAATATAATTAAATATTTTTAAATAATAAAATAATTATTTACTATATTGCAAATAATAATATATATTATATAATATAATTAAAATATAATTAAAATTAATAAAAATAAATTTCCTATGGAAACTTCAAAAAATGATATTATAATATAAATTATATATTTCCATAAGAAATAAAGGTGTGTTAAATAAAACTAAAATTAATAATAAATTAACTCCATAAGAAATAAAGGTGTGAGAGTTATAAATTTAAAATTTTTTTAATATTTTCATCTAATTTAATATTAATATCAGAATTTTTACTTAAAGAATAAATTTTTTTCTCACTAAATCTACCCCAACTATAATCTCCAAGCTCTTCTTTAATCTCTTTTACCTTAAAAATACCCAAATCTACTCCTTTATTTAGATTATAATAAATAGATCTTATGTTAACATTTCCATAAACTTTAATATATTTTTTATACAAATCAAAACCATAACCCTCACCAAAAATATAAAGAAGTTCTATTAAATTGCTTCTTATTTTACTTCCAGTTTTACGCCCCCTTTTAATTGTTTTAGTTATTTTCATTATATTCTAAATCTAATATATCTCTAATTAATTTTGCTTTTTTATCTCCAATTTTTTCAACTTTTTTCAACTTTTCAAGTTTAGCATTTACTATTTTTTTAGGGGTTTTAAACTTTTTTAAAAGCAATTTAGCTAAATTAGGACCTACTAAAGGCAACCCTTCAACAAAATATTGCTGCATTTGAGGCATAGTATATGCAATTTTACTTCCTCTTAAACTAATTTCTTTATTTTTTTGAATCTGCTCCCTTCTAGCAATAGTTATCAAAATTTTAGCACTATCCAAGATATTAGTTGAAAATAAAAAAGGAATTTCAAAATCTAAAATCAAAGAAAGCATTGCAGCTCTAATAGCATTTTCATTTATATCTCTAATATTATAAATTTCTTCTAAATTACCCTCAATTAAAAATAATGGTTTCTTAAAATTATGCTTTAGCTCCCTTGCTTGCTCAAATAATCTTTTATCTATTAAAGAACTTAAAAAATCATTAATTGTTTTCCTTTCAATAACCACATCCTTGCTTAAAATAAAATCTCCTACACTTAAATTTTTAACTTCAATTTCAGCTCCCTTTTCTAAATTTTTTAAAATATTAATAATTTCATTTTTTTCTCTATGATCAATAATTATTTTTATCATTTTATAAATTTTGTAAGATCTTCGTTTGAACTAATACTATCTATTATATATTTCATTTTTTTTTCTTTTTTATGAGCTATCCAGTAATAAGCCTCATCTTTTGTATTTTTAGTTAATAGTATACTTATTTTTCCATAATTATGCCGTCCAGTTCTTCCTTTTCGTTGTATAGATCTTATAGCTGAAGGTACTACAGAATAAAATATAACCATATCTACAGAAGGAATATCTAAGCCTTCCTCAGCAACAGAAGTAGCAACCAACACATTAAACTCATTTCTCTTAAATTTATTAAGAGTTTTAATCTGATCATCCTGAGACATTCCTTTTTCTAACTTAGAAGATTGCCCAATAAATTTATTACAAGATATTTTTGACTCATATAATTTATTTATAATTGGATTAATATTTGTTCTATATTCAGTAAACACTAAAATCTTAGAATCTTTTTTCTTGGAGATTTGTTTTTTAATAACTTTCAACAAGCTATCTAATTTTGGATGTTCTATATTATTATCTAAAAACTTTAAACCAAGCAATTTAGCTCTTTTAACTTCAAAATCAGAACAAACACTGTTTGCTGCTTTATTCTTTTGTGATTCTACTTTATTTAAGTATTTAATAAAAGATTCAATGCTTTCTGCTTCTAATAACTCTATTGCATGTTTTATTTTTATTATTTGAGAGATTAAGGACAAAGCTCTAAAATTATAATAATTTTTAGACTTGCTAAGCAAATATTTTTGAAAACTTAATAAATATTTTTTAGAAATATTTTTTGTTTTAATAAATCCCATATCATATAAAATATTAATTCTTCCAGATGCAGCAGTATTTAAAAATTTAGAAATATTTCTTATATCATTAGGCAATTCTATAAATTCATAACTAATTTTTACAGCTTTAACAAAATCTCTAACTTCTTTATGATCTCTATCTCTAGATTCTATAATATCAATAAATAAATTTGAACAAACTTCTTTAATTTTAAGTCTATCAGATCCTGGAGAAGCAGTTAATCCTAAAATTCTAGGTTTTTTTCCAGAATTTATGTATTTTCTAGCAATATAAACATATGCATAATCTCCAACAGCTCTATGAGCTTCATCAAATACCACTAAAGAAACATCATCTAAAGAAATTCTACTATAAATTAAGTCTTTTTTAATTGTTTGGGGTGTGGCAAACACAATTTTAGATTTGTTCCATATATCTTTTCTTAATTTTGGAGCAATCTCTCCAGAAATAACATTAATTTTTTCTATGTTTGTAAAATATTCAGAAAAAGTTTTTCTATGTTGATTTATCAGCGGCTTAGTAGGTGCCATCATTAAAATCTTTCCTTTATTTTCTCTTAATGCTGCTAAAGCAATAGCAATCATAGTCTTGCCAAGTCCTGTAGGTAACACAACTAAACAGTTTTTTTTTGATGCAGAAGAAAAAATTGTTTCTTGATATAGTCTTAAATTTAGTTTATCTTTTAGAAATTTCATTTTATTTATTTCCACCAAATAGAATCTGGACTTGGCTTAAATCCTTTAGGTCCACCTATTTGAATATAATACCAATAAAATAAGAATAAAATACTTGCGCTAATAATCGAAAGTATAAGTGCTAATCCTACATTTAAAAACATTAAAAATCCTATAGAAAAGCACAAAAATATAAATGAAAATCCCCACATTATTAATGAACCAAATAAAATATGCTCGCCTTCTAAATAAGGAATATCATGCTTATATGTAAATCTTCTAATTTTATGAGGAAATATTTTGCTAAATAGCACAGGAAATAATATAAAGAAAGGAAACATATTAAAAAATGCTAAAGAAAGGTTTACAAATAATAACTTGTTCATTAACCAAGGAGAAAATTCAAAAAAACCTTTAGCAAAAAAAGCTAATGCCAAGTTACTCATAGGACCTATTAAAGCAATTTTTGCTCTATCAAAAGGACCCAAATGTTTAGGATATCCTCCTGGAAGTGCAGCACCAGGCCTAAATAAATATATTGTACTAATAGCTACTACACCAGGAGCTGCAAACACTATATAACCATTAGTTAAAAAAACAAGAATTAATGCAGCAAATATCCCTGTTTTCCATAACTTGTATCTAACTTTTGCAAAATATTTTTTAGCTAACCATCTATGCGCAACTTCATGAACACCAACAGAAAACCCTACAATAATTATGCTTTTAAATAAATTATACAACCCAATTCCAATATCAAACAACTCATAACCCCAATCTCTAAAACTAAAGCAAAAACCTAATACAAGTACTGCTAAAATAATTTCAAATAATTCATTTCCAAATTTATACTCAATTTTAGGTTTCTTTAGTTTCTTCATGCTATTTTTAGGAAATCTTATAATAAAAATCTATTGTTAGTTTTTAGTTTTTCTAATATGCTTTTTTAAAATTTTTAAAATACCTTTTTTATGACCTGCACCAACTACCACTAAAATCTTACTTTCAGGATGATTTTTAGCTATTTTTAATATACTATTAGACATATATCTATCTCTATCACTAATCAATGCCTCATATATTCCTGGAAACTTATCTTTAATTTCCATAGTTAACTCCTCAATAATATTTTCAGGAGGAACTTTACGTAAATCAATATTTTTTAACTTCTTACTCATGCCACTAAATGCAAAACCACCAAACAAATAAAATACAAATTTTATTCTCTCCCAAGCACCCATTTTATTAGATAAGTTTTGTAAGGTAAGTTCTATATCTTGGTCTATCAAGTAAATTTTAGAATTAACTTTTTTGGCAGCAAGAATCGCACTCTTAATATCAGATCCAGGAGCCAAACCAAACTTCTCTCCAAGCTTCTTTTGTACATAAGATCCTAGACTTCTGAAAATAAATCCAAATAAACCTATTTTAGCAATATCTCTAAAACTAAGTTTTCTTTGTTCAGAAAACAAAGCAACTAATCTTTTTGCATCTAATTCAACAGCAATAATATCTGGTTGCTGGTTTTTTATAAAAAGAAGTATTTCTTTAACACTATCTCTAGATATATGTGATGTACCTATTATCTTTATATAAGTCATGTCTGGAAAGAAAAACTTTATATTTTTAATAGTTGTTATAAAACAATAAGAAACAAAGGGTGATATTATGCTAAGAATGAAAGAAATTGGAGAAACAACAAACCTCAATGTTTATACAGACACTGGAGATTTATTTGGCGTTGTAGAAGATGCTATTATTACAAAAAATAAAATAGATAGTTGGAGAGTAAAGGTAACCAGAGACTCTTTCTTAAATAAAACATTATCTGGTGCTAAAGGAGTAATAATCCCACACCAACTAGTAAAAGCAATAGGAACAATAATGATTGTTTCTAAAGCTGCAGCACCAAGCTTTGAAGAAGAAGTTGAAGAATAATTTTTTTTTATTTTCATAATCTTTTTAAGACTTATTGATTTCTAGATCATCCTATGCTAGATTTTAAAACTACAAAAGAAATAAAAGTTCCTGAAAAAATAATAAATCAAGTAATTGGACAGGACGAAGCAGCTAAGATCATAAAAAAAGCTGCAGCACAAAAAAGACACATATTATTAATTGGAGATCCAGGAACTGGAAAGTCTATGCTTGGACAAGCACTAGCAGAATTACTTCCTAAAAGCAAACTAGTAGATATACTATCAATACCAAATCTTAAGGATGAAAATCATCCAAGAATTAAAGTATTTTCTACAGGTAAAGGTACAAGTCTAGTCCAGCAAGCAAAGTTAAAAGCAGCAACAAGTCTAAAAAATCAACAAATATTCTTTTTCATATTAGCAGTAATAGCCTTAATACTTCCATGGTGGATAAGAAAATCATATGGAGATATTATGGCTGCAGCCTCACTAATTTCTGGAATGTTATTTCTTGCAGCAATGGCACTATCTTTTAATGTTGTTGGAAGAAAATCAAAAATACTAGAACCGAAACTTATTGTAGATACTTCAAGACTAGAAAAAAGTCCTTTTATTGATGCTACTGGATCTCATGCTGGTGCATTATTAGGAGATGTATTACATGATCCATTCCAATCTGGAGGACTAGGAACTCCAGCACATCTAAGAGTGGAAGCTGGTATGATTCATAAAGCAAATGGTGGAGTCCTATTTATTGATGAAGTAGCAACTTTAGATCCAAAAACTCAGCAAGATCTTCTTACAGCATTACAAGAAGGAAAATATCCAATAACAGGACAATCAGAAAAATCTGCAGGAGCAATGGTTAGAACAGAACCAGTCCCATGTAAATTTGTATTAATTGCAGCAGGAAATCTTGAAACCGTAGAAAGAATGCACCCTGCACTAAGATCTAGAATTAGGGGATATGGATATGAAATATTCATGAATGATACAATCCCAGATACTCCAGAAAATCAAGAAAGAATAGCAAGATTTATTGCACAAGAAGTAACTAAAGATGAAAAAATACCTCACTTTACAAGGGAAGCAGTTTTAGAAATAATCAAAGAAGCAAGAAGACGTAGCAACAGAAAAGGACACTTAACTCTAGTATTAAGGGATCTTGGAGGATTAGTAAGAGCTGCAGGAGATCTAGCTTTAGAAGAAAAAGCTAAATTTGTAGAAGCAGATCATATTCTCAGAGCAAAAAAAATAGCACGTCCATTAGAGCAACAAATAGCAGATAAATACATTGAAAAGAAAAAAGAATATGAAGTAATTAGAACAAAAGGATTTGAAGTTGGTAGGGTTAATGGTTTAGCAGTTATTGGAGGACAAGGAGCTTATTCTGGAATTGTCTTGCCTATAGAAGCAGAAGTAACAACTGGAGGTAAGAAAACAGAAATAGTTGCAACAGGCAAGTTAGGAGAAATAGCAAAAGAAGCAGTAGAAAATGTTTCAGCAATAATCATGAAATATTTTGGCGAAGACATAAAAGAAACCCGTGATCTTTATGTACAATTTTTACAAACAGTTGGGGAAGGAGTAGAAGGAGACTCAGCATCTATAGCAGTTGCAGTAGCAATCCTTTCAGCATTAAAAGATATAGAAATAAAACAGAATCTAGCAATGACAGGCTCCTTATCTGTAAGAGGAGAAGTCTTGCCTGTTGGTGGAGTTACTCCTAAAATAGAAGCAGCAATAGAAGCAGGAATAGAAGAAATAATTATTCCATATTCTAATGAGAAAGATATTGTACTATCAAAAGAAGCAGAATCAAAAATCAAAATAATTCCAGTCAAGAATATAAAAGATGTTATAGAACATGCATTTATAGGAAATAAAAAACAATTAATATTTGAGAAATTCAAAATTAATAATTCACACTAAATATTTTCTCACATTTATTACATTTGAATTCAGTTTCTATTTTTTCCTTTCCAATTAAACTGCTATTTATCTTAGATTCTAAAAAAACAACGTTTGACGAATTACAAAAAATACATTGCATTTACTAATAAAAACAAAGTATTTAAAATATTTAAATATTTTTATAAAAATTACAAAATAATTTTAGTCAATAAGTTTTTAAACCCATAAATTAGGTAAAATACATGGCCGCAAACATAATTTCTATTAAAGATGTAAAGAAAACTTTCAAAACTTTTGAAAGAGAAGAAGGCTTACTAGCAGCCTTTAAATCAATTGTCAAAAGAAAGCATATAATCAAAGAAGCTCTAAAAGGAATTTCATTTGATGTAGAAAAAGGAGAAATTCTTGGATTTATTGGCCCTAATGGTGCAGGAAAAAGCACAGCAATTAAAGCAATGACTGGCGTGCTCTATCCAGATTCTGGATCTATAAATATTTTAGGATTTATACCTTGGCAAAATAGAGAAGAATATGTCAAACATATTGGAGTGATATTTGGACAAAAATCCCAATTATGGTGGGATTTGCCCCCAGTAGATGCATTTTACTTATTAAAAGAAATTTATGAAGTTCCTGAGAAACTCTTCAAAAGAAGACTAAATTATATGACTAAATTGCTAAATGTATCTGATATCTATAAGACTCCAGTTAGAAATCTCTCTCTTGGAGAAAGAATGAAGTGTGAAGTAATAGCAGCACTACTACACAATCCAAAAATTGTATTCTTAGATGAGCCAACAATAGGTATGGATGTAATAGCAAAAGATACTTTAAGAAAATTTATATTAGAAATAAATAAAAAACACAAAACCACATTCATAGTAACAACTCATGACATGGGAGACATTGAAAAATTATGTGATAGAATAATTATAATAAATAAAGGAAAAATAATATATGATGGTCTTCTAGAAAACATCAAAAAGAAATACATAAAAGAAAAAACAATATCTATTAAATTCTTGGAAAAAACAGGGCCAATTAAATTACCAGGATGCAAAATTCTAAGGGAATCACCATATGATATCAAAATAATTGTCTTACTAAAGAAAAGGCATGTTGAAGATATTGTAGAATACTTTCTTAAAAATTACAAAGTAGCAGATATTTTAATTGCAGATCCAGAAATAGATGAAATTATTAAGCAAATATACGAGCAATGAAACTAAGTAAATTCTTAGGTATACTTAAGATGAAGATAAAGGAAATTATAGCCTATAAAATAGATTTTCTAACATGGATGTTATTAATGCCTATGCATTTTGCAATACAGTATTTTCTCTGGAAATCTATATTCTCAAATAGCACTACAGAAGTAATTAGAGGATTCACATTTAATGATATGGTAATTTATTATTTACTTACTATGATAATTTCAACACTAATATTTACTTTTATAGATAAATTTACTGCAGATAGAATAAGATATGGTAATTTTATAAGGTATATAACAAAACCAATTTCTTATTTTAAATTTACATTTATAAGGCATATTGCAGCTAAACTATTTAGCTTGCTAGTACAAATATCGCCAATTATAATTCTAGCAATTATTTTGTTAGATATTAATGCAACTCAGATAAACTTTATTTTATTTATAATATCAGCTATGCTAGCATCTACACTTTCATTTATTTTTGTATTTACTTTTGGATTAGCTGCATTCTGGTTAAAAAGATATGATGGTATGAGATTTCTCAGACAAGGATTTGTTTGGTTATTCTCTGGAGCAGGTATTCCATTAGTATTCTTTCCAGAAAGCCTACAAACTATTTTTAATTATCTTCCATTTCAATATCTTATGTATATACCAATAAGCATCTTCCTAGGAAGATATGATCTAATCTCAGCTCTAACACAAATCTCAATTCAAATATTTTGGATAGTAGCATTATACATGATTATGCGCCTGATTTGGGAAAAAGCCATAACAAAATTTATGGGAGTAGGAACATGAAATATTTTAGAATCTGGAAAAAATGGATAAAATTAGCATTTGCAGAACAAACTACATACAGATTTAATTTTCTATTAAGAATCATAGCAACATTATTATTTAGTTTCATGGGCCCACTGTTTGCATTACTAATTTATTCAACCACTACAGGAATTACAGGCTGGAATTTTTATGAGTTTTTGTTGTTACAAGGAACTTTTATCTTAGTAATGGGAATTTATAACTTTAATATAGGACATTTGTCATGGATTACAATGCATGAGATAGAACAAGGCACATTTGATATGAATTTAATCCGACCTGTAAAACCATTACTTTTCAAAATACTAACATCTATAGATATTGATCATATAGCAGAAATGTCTCTAGGATTAATAATAGTATTTATAGCAATATCAAAAATAAATACAGTCATTAGTATTTACCAAATACTCACATACATATACTTAATTACTTTAGCAATAACAATTTTATTATCTATATGTATAGTAGCTACATCAATATCTTTCTTAGCTGTCAAAGCATATGGAATACTTAATCTATTTGAAAATATACATGCTTTAGGGGAATATCCTCTAAATATCTATGGAGCAACAGGAACATTCTTTTTAACATTTATCTTACCTATAGGATTAGCTGCATTCTATCCAGCATCAGCCCTGATAGGAACTTTAAGTCTGTTATTTATTCTAAAACTCACAATAGTTAGCTTTTTATTTTTAGGAATAGCTTTAACTTCATGGCACTTAGGAATAAAAAAATATACATCTGCAGGAGGATAAAATGGAAGTAAATTTACCTGAAGAACAAGTAAAGAAAATAGAAAAGATTATCCGGGAGAGCAATTTTAAATCAATAGATGATTTTCTAAGCCAAGCAGCAAATCTTCTGATTTATGCAGAAGAAAGAAAAAAAGATTTTGAAAATATAATATCTGGTTTTAGAAATCAGAAAAAAGAGGAGGAAGATAAAAAATGAGATTTTTTCAAGATGAGGAAGAAGATTTTTTTAAAAAATTTCAAAAAGAAATGGAAAAAGCCTTTGAAAGAACCATGCCTTTAATGAAAGAACTAGAAAAAATGCCTGCAATGCCTTTAACAGATATATCTGAAAAAGAAGATAAGATTGTAATTAAACTAGATATGCCTGGAATTAAAAAAGAAGATATAGATTTAATTGCAACTGAAAACTCAATTGAAATAAAAGCTCAAAGGCAAGAGCTTAAGGAAGAAAAAAAAGAACACTTCTATAATAGAGAAAGAAGTATGAGAAGTTATTATAGATCTTTACCAATGCCAAAAGGAATAGATCCAAAAACAATTAAAGCAGAATATGAAAATGGTGTCTTAACATTAACTGTTAAAAAAATTCCAGAAAAAAAGAAAAAACAATTAAAAATAAAAATTAAATAATTTTTATTTATTTTATTTATAGTTAAAGGATCCGATATATTTAAATGTTAGAATATAACATTTTTTAGTATGCTAGATATACAATTATTCAGAGATAATCCTAAAAAGGTAAAGAAAATCTGCAAAGATAGATTCTGTGATGAAAGTTTTGTTGATATAGTTATAGATTTTGATGAAAAATGGAGAAATACTCAACAAAAAGTTCAAAGTCTTAAACATAAAAAAAACACTGTATCTCTTGAAATAAATGAACTTAAAAAACAAGGTAAAAATGCAAAATCAAAGATTAAAGAAATGCGAGAAGTTGCAGCTAAAATTAAAAAATTAGATCTAAAAATTACAGAATATGAAGAAAAAAGAGATAAAGCAAGAAAAAGAATTCCAAATCTTATTGATAAAACAACACCAATTGCCAAAACTGAAGATGGAAATAAAGTTCTTAAAAAACATGGAAAAAAACCAAAATTTTCATTTAAACCAAAGAGCCATACTGAGTTACTAGAAGCTTTAAATCTTGGAGACACAGAGCATGCTGCGAAAGTTTCTGGATCAAGATTCTTTTTTCTTAAAAATGAATTAGCATTATTAGATATTGCTCTGCAAAGATTTGCACTTGATTTTCTAAGTAGCAAAGGCTTTACCATATTACAAACGCCGATGTTAGTAAATCAAAAAACAGTAGACGGCACAGTAGATTTTGAAGCTTTTGCAGATCAAATGTATAAAATAGAAGGGGAAGATCTATATTTAGTCAGCACTGCAGAATTACCTTTAGTAGGCTATTATATGGATCAAGCAATTCCAGAAGATTCTTTACCTATAAGATTTGCAGGTATTAGTTCTTGTTTTAGAAAAGAAGCAGGTGCTCATGGAAAAGATACAAAAGGAATTTTCAGAGTACATCAATTTAACAAAGTAGAACAAGTAGTATTTTGTACTCCAGAAACATCAGAGAAAGAATTTAAAATATTGCAAAAAAATGCAGAAGAACTATTTAATGCATTAGAAATTCCATATAGAGTTGTTAATGTAGCTAGTGGAGATATGAGCAAAAAAGCAATTCTTCAATATGATATAGAAGCCTGGTTCCCAACCCAAAATAAATATCGCGAATTAGGATCTTGTAGTAATGTATGGGATTATCAAGCCCGTGCTTTAAATACTAAAGTTATTAGAAATAAAGATGGAAAAAGAGAAGTTCTACATACATTAAATAATACTGGAATAGCAACTACAAGAACTATGACAGCAATCCTGGAAAATTGCCAACAAAAAGATAGTTCAATAAAAATACCTAAAGTTCTATGGCCTTATATGAATGGCATAAAAACAATTAAACCTCAAAAAAAATAATAAGAAATGAAAATTCTAGCATTTACAGATATACATGGAGATATTAGTGCTCTTAAAGTCATATCTAAATTAGCAAAAAAAGAAAATCCAGAAGTATTAGTATGTGCTGGAGATATAAGTATTTTTGGAAGAGATCTTAAAAAACTAATATCAATTTTAGATATAGGAATTCCATTGTTAATAATCCCAGGAAATCATGAAACTCAAACCGAACTCAATCAAGCAATAAAAGATTTAGATTTTGTAAAAAATATGCATCTAAAATCTAAGAAAATAAACAATACTTTATTTATCGGATGTGGTGGTGGAGGCTTTTCCCCACTTCATACACCATTTGAAAAATCTGAAAAGAAATTTTCAGAAGAACTTAACAAGTTTTATACCAAGAAAGGAAAAAAAGTTGTTCTTATTACGCATGCTCCCCCTCATAAGACAAAATTAGATAAACTTGGAATAGAATATGTAGGTTCAGAATCTATTAGAAAATTCATAGAGAAGTATAAACCAAATCTTTGCATTTGTGGACATATACATGAAAATGCTGGAAAAGAAGATAAGATAAGAAAAACCAAAATAATAAATCCTGCATTTGGAAAAATAATCAATATTTAATCATCTAATTTTATTTTAAGCAAAATTCCTAAATTATTATATTTTGTTTCTTTAAAATCTCTAAATATTTTATCATTAGGTTTTCTTTTTTCTCCATTTACAAAATAAGTTTTTTGCCTGTATGAATATTGTTTTAAATTTGTAGCAGCTGTGATTATATCAAGATCAGCATAGCCTTGGCTTAAACACATAATTTCAAATAAGCTATTGTAATTAAGTTGTTTTATTTGATCTATTGTAAGAATATTAGATAGATTTTTAGGAAATCTTATTTTTTCTTCATCAACAATTGTATCTAGTACTACAAAATAATCCATATATGCCCCATCAAAGTAATATATAAAAAGCTTTTTAAAGCCATTTTAATTTCAAGAAATATGAAAATATTAGCTGCAGGCGACTTACACGGCGATATAGGCCAAGCAAGGAATCTTGCAAACTTAGCAAAAAAAGAAAAAGTAGATTTAGTAATATTATCAGGAGATTTAACTCTCGCAGATTCTAATACAAAAGGATTACTTGGACCTTTCAAAGAAAAGAATCAAAAGGTAATCATAATTCCAGGAAATCATGAAAGCATAGCAACTACAGACTCTTTAGCAGAAATATATGGTGCAATAAATCTTCACGGATATTCTATAATTTATAACAAGATAGGATTATTTGGTTGTGGATCTGCAAATATAGGATTATTTCAGCTAGAAGAACAAGAAATTTATGATTTGTTAAAAAAATCACATGATAAAATAAAATCTCAAGAAAAAAAAATCATGATAACTCATGTACATCCAGATAAAACTTTGATGTCTAAGTTAAGTGAAATAGTTCCAGGTAGCGAAGCAGTAACCAAAGCAATCAAATCATTTAAACCAGATATTGCTATTTGCTCTCATGTTCACGAAGCAGAAGGTATAGAAGAACAAATTGGAAATACAAGAGTAATTAATGTAGGTAAATCTGGTAAAATAATAGAAATATGATTCTTAAATTGCACCAATTGCAAAATATAAGTAAACTAAATATATAAGTATTAGACTAATTCCTAAAAGCCTATCTGTTTCTTTTCTAACGTTTGCATATATCATAAAAAAGATCAAAGATCCAAGTAAGAACATTAAAGGTATAAAGAACTCTTCAAAGTTAAAACTAAATGGATAAATAACGGCAGCTAAACCACCAGCAAAGAAAAAGTTAACAATTACAGATCCAATTAAAGTTCCAAGTGCTAAACCTTCTCCTTTTTTTATAGCAGCAGCAATACTTGAAGTTAATTCTGGAGAAGCAGTACCTATAGCAACAAAAACTAAACCCACAAAACCTACAGGAATACCTACACTCAAAGCTAACAAACTAGAAGTACTAACTAATAAAGTAGATGCTATTACCAAACTAAAAATAGTTATAGGTACCATCGCATAAGCGATAGCCATACTTTTGAATTTAGGATTTCTTTTTGTACTAGAAACTCCTTGTTTATATAAATAAATCTGGTATGTTATAAAAAATATAAACATTATTAAACCATCAAATCTTGAAAAAACCCCATCTCTACAAAGAGCATAGAAAGTTATTACTGCTAAAATAGCTATACCAAAAACAATATTTTCAGTTTTGCCAAATTTACTTTTAGCAAATAAAGAAACAACTCCCAATACTAAACATAAATCTACAATAGATGCACCAATTATATCTCCAATTCCCAATTCTGCTAAGCCTCTACTTGCAGAAATCAAGACATTAAGAAATTCTGGCGTCGAAGTTACAACACTTAACACAACAATGCCCATAACAAAGGAAGATATTCCAATTTTTTTTCCTATTTGACTTAGAGCTCTTACTAAATATAATGCAGATACTGCTAAAGTAACAAGTGCAAATATAAAAAAAAATATTGCACCAATAAACATTATGTCAGCCATTGCACTCCTATACTTAAATACGTTTAATCCTTTAAAAGCCTTATTTTTTTAAAAAACTATAAAAAAGGCTATATGTTTCAGATCTACATGGGTTATGAACTAATAATTGCAGAAAAACCAAACGCATCAGCTAAGATAGCGTCTGCTCTTGGAGATGCAGTTCAAAAAAAAGCAGGTAAAGTATCATATTATGAAGTAAAACATAATTCTAAGAAAATAATAGTAGTTCCCGCAGTAGGACATCTTTTTACACTCTCAGAAAAAGAAAAATCATTCAAATATCCTGTTTTTGATATAGAATGGAAACCTACATATGAAGTTAACAAAACTGCAGCTTTTTCAAAACCATATTTTAATCTAATCAAAAAAATTACTAAAGAAGCCTCAGAATACATAGTAGCAACAGATTATGATGCTGAAGGTGAAGTTATAGGACTTAATATTCTAAGATTTATTTGTAAACAAAAAGATGCAAAAAGAATGAAATTCTCTACACTTACAAAAGAAGATCTCAAAGAATCATATAAAAATATAAGTTCTACACTTAATTGGGGTCAGGCAGAAGCAGGACTAACTAGACATTATCTAGATTTTTATTATGGAATTAATCTTAGCAAGGCAGCAACAGATGCCCTCTATTTAGTCACTCATAGATTTAATCCGTTAAGTATAGGAAGAGTACAAGGCCCTACATTAGAAATTCTATCAGAAAGAGAATTATTAATACAAGCTTTCAAACCAGAACCTTATTGGCAGATATTTATTAATTTAGATATCAATAATAAAAAATTCCAAGCAATTCATGAAAAAGAAAAATTCTTTGAAGAAAAAGAATCCAACAAAATTTTTGAAAAAATTAAAGATAAGAATGCAAAAATTCTGGAAGTAAAGAAAACAAAACAAAAAGTAAGTGTTCCAGTTCCTTTTGACCTAACTACTTTACAAATAGAATCATATCGTTGTCTTAAAATCAGTCCAAAATCAACATTACAATTAGCGCAAGCACTTTATGAAGCTAGCTTAATATCTTATCCAAGAACCTCATCTCAAAAAATTCCTAAATCTATTAACATAAAGAAAATAGTCTCAAATCTAGCATTAAATCCGGCATATAAAGAATCTGCATCTAAAATTCTTAAAACAAAACTTAAACCTAACGAAGGCAAGAAAAAAGATCCTGCTCACCCATCAATATATCCTACTGGAGAAGTTCCAAAGAAGATAGAAGCTGATCAAAGAAAACTTTATGATCTAATAGTAAAGAGATTCTTATCTGTTTTCTCAATCCCAGGCCTAAGAGAAACCACAAAAGCAATCTTTGACATAGAAAAAGAAAAATTTATTCTTAAAGGCACAAGGACCTTAGAAAAAGGTTGGCAGGAAATTTATGAACCCTATTCAGCAAAAGAAGAAACCGAACTTCCAGTATTGGAAATAAATCAAATATTTAATCAAAAATCTCAGATAGACCAAAAAGAAACTCTTCCTCCGAAAAGGTATACTCAAGCGTCAATAATTAAGGAACTAGAAAAACATAATCTTGGAACAAAAGCTACAAGATCCCAAATTTTAGATACATTATATCAAAGAGGATACATCCGAGACACATCAATACAAGTAACCAAACTTGGTTTGGAAATAGTAAAAACATTCAAGAAATACATTCCAAAGATTCTATCTGAAGATTTAACAGCTTTATTTGAAAAAGATATGGAAAAAATTAGAGAAGGAAAACTAAAAAAAGAAAAAGTCTTGGATAGCGCTAAAAAAGTATTAATAAAGAATCTAGAAAAATTTGCAGAGAATAAATCACAAATAGGTAAAGAACTTGCACAAGCAGTATATGAAACAAGAAAGCAAGAATCTTTTCTAAAAAAATGCCATGCCTGCAAAGAAGGAAACATCCGTATAATCATAAGTAAGAAATCTGGGAAGCGCTTCCTAGCTTGCGATAATTATCCTAAATGCAAAACCACATGGCCTCTTCCGCAAAAAGGAAAACTCTCAATTTTAAGAAAAAAATTATGTAAACACTGCAAAACCCCATTAATTGCAATCTATACCTTCAAAAGACGACCTTGGCAATTTTGCCCCAATCCAAATTGCCCATCTAAAAAAGAAGATTACAATAAGAAAGAAGATACTAACAATAAAGAACAAAAACAAGACCAGAAAGCAGGTACTTGAAAATATAGTTCTTATTAAATAAATTATTTTATAGCTAAATATGACTTATTTTACAAGGTGTATTAATGAATAGAATAATTGATAAAGATAAGAGTATAGTTCCTGCCTGTGATATGACTAATCTTAGAGAACTTGAATTCTTAGTACAAGAAACATATAATATTGAAGGAATAAGTGGATATAAAGTAGGAAAATTATTAGCGTATTGGAATTCTTTACCTGAAGTAGTTAAAGTAATTAGAAATTATACAAAAAATCGAGCAGGAAGTAAAAAGAAAATATGTTAGAAAAATGGCAATAGATCCACATGTGCATTGTAGAGATGGAAAACAATATTATAAGGAAACAATAGATCATGCTTTATCAGTAGCAGAGAGAGTAGGATTATCTGCAATATTTGACATGCCTAATGTTAATCCTCCAGTTATATATAGAGATCAAGTTATCAGAAGACTAAAGAAAGCAGAAGAAGCAAAGTCTCCAGTACTTTATGGGTTTTTTATAGGGACTACAGGAGATCCAGAACAACTTAAAGAAGCAATAATAACGCATAACGAATTATTTTCAACAAAAATTCCAAAAACAAATACTATGGTTGTAGGACTTAAAAAATATGCAGGACAATCTGTAGGAAATCTTGGAATAATAAATTATGAAGATCAAAAAACAGTTTTTAAGACTTTAAATGATTGGACATATACTGGAGTATTATCAGAGCATTGTGAAAAAGAAGATTTTGTTAATTCAAAATTTTTTAATCCTAAAAGACCCGCAAGTCATTGTAAAGCAAGACCTCCTGCAGCAGAAATAGCTGAAGTAAAGAATCAAATAAATCTTGCAACCAAATATGATTTTGATGGCTTATTACATATAACTCATATCTCAGTTCCAGAATCTATTCAATTAGTTGATAATGCAAGAGAACATCTAAACATAACTTGCGGAATTACTCCCCATCACTTATTTCTTGATGATGATTTATATTATGAAAAAAATGGATTATGGTATAAAGTAAATCCTCCATTAAGAATAGAAAAATATAGAAAAGCAAACTTAGAAGCTTTAATGGAAGGAAAAATAGATTGGATAGAAACAGATCATGCCCCTCATACTAAAAAAGACAAATTAGAAAAATATATGTCTGGACTACCTGGATTACCTATTTGGCCGCATATTATTAGAATGCTAAAAGAATTAGATATGCCAAAAAAAGAAATTGAAAATCTGACACACAATAATATAATTAAAGCATTTAACATAAAAATACCAAATAGAAAAATAAAAAATCCAGAATCAGATTTGTTTAAAGAATATACATTTAATCCATATGAACATTTAATACCAACAGCTTAATTAAAATAAACTAAATCTCTTTTTCTTTAGTTCTTTAATCTCTTTTTCTGTAATTTCAAAAAGAACAGATTTATTCTCAGCAATAGATCTATGTTTAATCATAGATGCTTTTCTATCACTGCTTTCTTTTTCTAGTTTTACTATTGCTTTGCTCCAATATTTCAAAAGATCTCCACCAACCATCTTAAGATCTTTTGTTTCAAAATCAGAATAAACTTGATTTGTTACTAAAATAGCAATATCTTTCTTTCTAGCTATCTCTGATAAAATCCTTAATTGTCTTGCTAATTCGCGATTAGTTTCTTGAACATTTTCAGCATCTAAGTTTAATCTATACAACATAGCTATAGAATCTATAACCACTAAACTAATATCTTCAGAAAAAGCTAACTCATATAATTGATCAAAAGCATTTTTTTGTTCTTCAAAACTGGTTGGTTCTAATACAATTATATTCTTCAGGACTTTCTCAGAGTCCTCAGAAGCTAATTGTTTTATTCTTTCAATTGAAAATCCACCCTCAGAATCAATAAAAACAACCCTGCCTGTCTTAGCTATATTAATGCTAGCTAACAGAGCAATATTAGTTTTACCAGATCCTGCTTCTCCATAAAGAGTAGAGATTACTCCTTTCTCAAAACCACCATCTAATAAATCATCTATAATTTTACTGCCACTAGAAACTCTTTCCATAATTTTATGGAGTTTCTAAAGAATATTAAATCTTTCCAAAATATATAATCAAAAAGCTTATAAGCATCTTATAATTGTTTTTTTTAATATGGCTAAGAATAAAAGCAAAGCAAAATACATGCGCAAATATAATCAAAGAGCTTATGTTAAACAAAAGAAAGCAGAATATATGAGAAAAGTACGCGCACAAAGAGATCAAGAAGCAGCTAAAGATTTAGTCAGATTTCTTCTAGAACTTGGTTATGAAGATATGGCATATGATTATGCTAAGGAAAGAGCTCCAGAAATGTTAGTAACTGCCAAAGTAAGAGCTCCAAATAGAAAATAATTTTTATAAAAATTCACAAAAAATCCAATTTTTCTATACTTCCACTCTTTTTCTTTTTAAATTTTGCATACTTCCACTCGTAAGTCTTTAAAAATTTATCCGTATTTACACCCTTAAAAATCAAATAGAGATAATGGTGAGACTCATGAAAGAAAAAGAATCAAAAGAAATAAGATTAAAAGTTGCAGAAGCAGCTCAAGATGATGTTAACAAAGGAATTGTTAGAATTGATTCTCAGTTAATGAAAAAAGTTGGAATTCAAGCTGGTTCTATTGTAGAAATAGAAGGTGAAAGAAAAACAGTAGCTATTGTTGACCGTGCATTTCCAGCAGATGTAGGATTATCTATTATCAGGATGGATGGTCTTACAAGAAGAAATGCTAAAACAAGTATTGGTGAATTTATAAAAATAAAAAAAGCAGAAGTTAAACCTGCTAAAACAATAACAATTGCTCCAGCACAAAAAGGTTTAATGGTTCAGGCTCATCCATCAACATTTCAGAGAGCATTACTAGGAAGAGCAATAGTAAAAGGTGATGTAATATCTCTTGGCGGAGCTAGAAGAAGACAAAGAACTTTTTCTGGAAGTCCATTTGAAGAGATATTTAATATGATGTCAGAAGATATGGGATTCTCAGGACTAGGATTTTCAGATATTAAATTTGTAGTTGTATCCACAAATCCGAAAGAAGCTGTACTAATAACAGAAGATACAAGAATTGATGTAAGATCAGAAGCAGTTGAACTAAAAGAAGAAAGAATTCCAGATGTAACTTATGAAGATATTGGCGGATTAGATGAAGAAATCAAAAAAATCAGAGAAATGATTGAAATACCATTAAAACATCCAGAGATATTTGATAGACTTGGTGTACAACCTCCGAAAGGAGTTTTACTATTTGGCCCACCAGGAACAGGTAAAACCCTTTTAGCAAAGGCAGTAGCCACAGAATCTAACGCTAATTTTATTCTATTAAACGGACCAGAAATCATGAGTAAGTTTGTTGGAGAAGCAGAAAAAAAACTTAGAGAAATCTTTGAAGAAGCAGAACACACTTCACCATCAATAATTTTCATTGATGAAATTGATGCAATTGCTCCAAAAAGGGAAGAATCTTATGGAGAAGTAGAAAGAAGAGTAGTAGCTCAACTGCTCGCACTAATGGATGGCTTAAAATCTCGTGGAAAAGTAATAGTAATCGCTGCCACAAATAGACAAAATGCATTAGATCCTGCTCTAAGACGTGGTGGAAGATTCGATAGAGAAATTGAGATAGGTGTACCAAATAAAAAATCTAGATTAGAAATTCTAAAAATCCATACTAGAAATATGCCAATAGCTAAAGATGTAAATCTAAAAGAATTAGCAGAAGTCACTCATGGTTTTGTAGGTGCAGATATAGAAGGTTTAACTAAGGAAGCAGCAATGAGTGTACTTAGAAGAGTTTTGCCTTTATTTAAACTAGATAAGGAAAAAGAAGAAAGAGTATCAGAAGATATTCTAAAGAGATTAGAAGTAAAAAAACAAGATTTCAAAGAAGGACTAAAGCTAGTAAGACCATCTGCAATGAGAGAAGTATTAATTGAAAAACCAAAAATTAAATGGCAAGACATCGGCGGCTTGGATAAACCAAAACAAGAATTAATAGAAGCAGTTGAATGGCCACTTAAAAAACCAGAAATATTCAAAAGAATGGGAATAAGACCTCCTCGAGGTATCTTACTATATGGCCCTCCTGGCTGTGGTAAGACTTTGCTAGCTAAAGCAGTAGCTACAGAATCAGAAGCAAACTTCATCAACGTCAAAGGACCAGAGATCTTTAGCAAATGGGTTGGAGAATCAGAAAAAGCAATCAGAGAAATATTCAAAAAAGCAAGGCAAGTATCACCAGCAATAATTTTCTTTGATGAGCTAGATTCTATAGCATCAACAAGGGGGCAAGATACAGGAAGCAATGTTACAGAAAAAGTAGTAAATCAAATACTAACAGAAATGGATGGTTTAGAAGAATTAAATGATGTAGTAGTAATTGCAGCAACTAACCGTCCAGAACTAGTAGATCCAGCATTATTGCGTCCTGGAAGATTAGATAGGCATATAATGGCTATCCCTCCAAATGAAGAATCAAGATTAGAGATATTAAAAGTACACACAAAAGAAATGCCTTTAGCAAAGTCAATAACTCTAAAATATTTAGCTAAGAAAACAGAAAATTATTCTGGAGCAGACATAGAAGCAGTATGTAGGGAAGCAGCAATGATGGCTTTGAGAGATAACATAAATTCAAAAGAAGTTACAAAGAAAAATTTTGAAGAGGCTTTAGAGAATATTAAACCATCGCTTAGCAAACAAGATCTCATAAGATATGCTAAAGCAATGCAAGCTGCAAAAGGCTCACATACAAATATACCAGAATATATGGGTTAATATCTATACTTTAGGTTATGATAATAGGTTTGTCTAAAACAATAATTGTATGCTCTGCTTGAGCAACTTTTCCATTATTTTGCTCTTTTAGCATTTTATATTCTTTTATTATTTCTTTTCTAACACAACTATTCAAGAATAAATTTGTTTTTAACAATCCAAATTTCTCATCTAACCATCTTTTTGCAAAAGGAAGTGTTTTGTATTCTGTCTGAATATGTTTCATTATATCTCTTCCCTGTCTAACTACAGCATTTTCTATAAGACTAAATGAACCACCATTTCTCCCTTCAACAACAATTCCTGCACCATTAGTCGCAAAGGGCTCAATTGCAATAACATCTCCTTCTTCTAATATAATATCACTGCCATTATTATAGTTAGGAATTGTTAATCCAGAGTGGATTTCATATTGATCTAAATTATGACCTGTAAGATTTCTTATTGGTTGAAAACCAGCAGAACTAATTTTCTCATTTATGACACTACCAATTTCACTAACACTAACTCCAGGCTTAATTAATTTAATAGCAGCATTTAATCCTTCTTCTGCAGCAGAAATAAGTTTTTTATTTTCAGAATTATCCCCAATAGAAAAAGAGATAGCAGTATCTGCAATATAACCATCAATATGCACACCAATATCTATTTTAACTAAATCATCTTTTTGTAATATTTTTTTATCATTAATACTAGGAACATAATGTGCAGCAACCTCATTTATGCTTATATTTAAGGGAAATGCAACCTCACCACCAAGCTCTTTAATTTTAGCTTCAATAGCATTTGCAATATCTAAAACAGAGGCATTTTCTTTAACTAAATTTTTAGCAAATACCTTAACTTCTTTAGCAATCTCTCCAGCTTTTTTGTATTTTTCAATTATTTCTTTATTCATTTTACCATGAACTTAGTGTAGTTTGTCCTTCTTTAAGTTTTTCTTCTGTATATCCAAAAATTTCTAAGATCTTATACACAGATCTTATTATTTGATTATTTATATAATATTCTTTATCATAGTCTTCAATACCAGCATCTTCAGTAAGTATAACTTTGTCACCTATCTTTCCATCACCTTCTCCCACAATATAATCAACAACAAATCCTGCAAATACATCATAACCTTTATCTTTTGCTATGCTTGCGGCAGCAACATGTGGTCCTCTAGATTTATACTCGCTAAGATTTTTAGTTAATTTAGTTTTAATAGAAAGATCATCCAAACTAACATCTCGTTTATCTATTTTATTAATCACCATTTGCAAATATTTTATAGCTCTTTTTGCCTCCCCATCTTTTAACACCATTTCAATAATTTGCCTCTGAGTATCCTTTGCTATTTTAGACCAATCCCCTCTTATGGCTTCAACACCTCTTAAAATAATATCTCCATCCTCTGCTAAAAGAGCATATCTTTTTTTGGCACCAATTCTATCACCTTTTTTTCCAATAAAGATTCCAGAAGAATAAAATCCTTGATATTCTAATTCCATAGGACTAGGTAATATAGAATTAATTATTTTCAAAAACTCAGGAATATTTTTCTTTTTTTTATTTCCCAATAACAAAAATATAGAATCAGTATCACCATAAAGCACATTAAAACCAAATTTCTCAGCCTCTTTTATTACTTCTTGTATATATTTTCTCCCAAACCAAGTAACTGCTCTAGCACAGTCTAAAGAATACCATCTTGACGCAGGAAATCCCAAATAACCATAAAAAGAATTTGCTAATATTTTCAAGCTATATTGTCTGGAATTTAAAACTGCATATGAAGGATCAGACTTACTAGTCTTATTTAAAATGCTCTTGACTCTTCTTCTACGCTCAATAATACTCTTAACCAATCCAGGAATAAATCCTTCTTTCTTTGAACAAAACCAAATTTTATTATCTTCTAGATTATAGCCACCTTTATATTGACAGCATTCACAATTAAAAGATTCCAAGCCAATATTATGTGAAGCTATAATACTAGGATATAAGCTCCTAAAATCAAATACAAAAATATTTTTATAAAAACCAGGTTTAGGTTCCTTAACAAACCCACCTTCAAATGTATGTTTTCTTCGTTTTCTAATTATTTCTAACCAAGGCCTGTTGGGAGATATTTTACCAGTCTTACTTGCATTATTCATCAAAAACCATTCTACAAGCTGACCATATGTTAGCCTATTTATGTCAAATAAAGGCAAACTAATTAGCTTAACTAATTGCAATTCTGTAGGGAGTATTTTTTCACAAATTTTATATGTTAGTTCAGAATCTCTTAAATTATATGCAGATAAATTTTCTAAATCTTCTTTCAGCCCGATACTCCAAATCTCATTAAGTTTTCTAAAATCAAAATATCTTTTTCTAGCATCTAATCCTAGAATCTCAGCAGAAACAGAATCTAAGTCATACCTTTCAGTATCAAGATTCTCTCTAAGAATATTATGTATAAACACATACATATCTAAATGCACCACACCTTTTATCTTAGCAGCACTGGCTATTCCTTTCCTTCTTAGATCTATTTCAGAGAAATCTAATCCAAGATCTAATTTAATTTTATATTTTTCAGCGCGTTCTCTAATATATGGAAGATCAAATTGGTCCCCATTATAACTTACTAAAATATCTGGCTTATATTCTTTTATTATTTTTTTAAATTCCTCAATTAATTCAAGCTCACCATCAACAAACTTCATATAATATGGAGCATCTTTATATTTCTTCCAAGTTATTACTTTCTTTAAACCCCTACCATAAAAAGAACACATAATTATTGCATCATGTTTAGCATTAGAAGCTGCACCCTTGAACAAAGTTTCAATATCAAAAGCTAATATTTTAAGATCAGATACAAGATCCTGGCTATATTGCTTAATCTTACTAGCCTCAACAACTATATCAACATCTAAATCTTGCCTATTAACAATTTTACCTTCAACACAACAAAAAACACAAGGAACAACTTCCCTATCCAATAAATATCTTTTATAAAAATTAATATCAAATTCTTTTGTATCTTCAACTTCCTTAAAATCTTGTACAACCTTCCTTATCAATTTTATATGTGAAGGATGGCTTACAAATACTTTGATTATAGAAACTTTTTCTCCTAAATAATTCCTACTTTCAATTATAACATTTTTTATCTTAATTAATTTAGCTTCGCTTCTAACTTCTAATGTTTTTAATTTTTTAAGAAAATAATCAATATTGGTTCCTTTCTTAGGCATAATTAAGAAATAAGGTAATGCTTTTTTGTCTAAAACAGCAATCCTTTTCTTATCGCGAGTTACTCCAAATATTCTTATCTGAGCCTCACCAGACTTTAAAGTCTCGTAATCAATATCTAAAGGAAAAAAGCAAATTTTTTCCTTATTTTCAATATTTGCTCTTATAGCCACTGTATTTATTATTCCCTTTTTTCACCAGTTATTACTTCAAAAAATCTTTTTAGCTCTCTGCTAATATGATCTGAATCACTCTTTAATTTCTCTGTGCTTAAAATGAGTCTTTCTTCATCCTTAACAATATCATTAATCATGTCATAAGGTTTAGTTGCTCTCTGAAAATCAGCTATACCTATAGATGCATACTGAGTATCTCCCATCTCTCTAGCTATTCTCTTTAGCAAATCTCCTAGCCAAATATTTATTGCTTCTTTCACTTCGCTTCTGATTTGTTTGTCTCTTCCAATCTCATTTTTAATTATATTTACAACTCTTGCTCTAGGAAATGGCAAACCATTATCCTCATCTAAATTTTCTCCAGTATCATTTGATTTTTCAATATCATTTGATTCTTCAGATTCTTGCACAGCTTCTTGCTTATTTTCTTCATCTTCCATTTTAACACCTCTCAAAAAGTCTTTTTTTGATTTTTACACTATTATACTGCCTATTTTTAACTTTTTCTAAAAAATATTTAATTTTTGTGCATAATAATGCTATTTATTTAAAAGCTTAATTTTATAAACACTAGAAATCCATAGATCACAATGGATTGCGTAAATTGTAAAAGCACAAATGCAAAAATAAAACTAGATTATTTAGGAAAAACAGTATGTAATTCCTGCTTCTGTAAGATAATTGAAAGAAGAATATCCAAAACTATAAGAACAAACAAATTAATTTCAAAAAAAGATAAGATACTAGTAGCTTTATCTGCAGGAAAAGATTCAGCATTAACTCTAAACTATCTCGCAAGGTATGCTAAACCAAGAAATATCAAAGTATTTGCTGCATATGTAAACAGAGGAGATAAAGATGCAAAACAAAGTTATAAGATAGCAAAACAAATAGCAAGAGATCTAGGGATAGAATTCTATCATCTAAGTTTTAAGAAAGAATTTGGACTTGATGTTAAAGACATAGGAAAAATTCTTGCTAAATCAGGAGGAAATCCTTGCTCTGTTTGTGGTGTACTAAGAAGAAATATTCTAAATAAGAAAGCAAAAGAAATAAAGGCCACAAAACTAGCTACAGGTCACAATCTGACAGATGAAGCACAATCATATTTAATGAATTTATTAAGAGGAGAACTAAAAACATTCACTCATTTAGGACCAAAATCTCTTCCAAAAAGAAGAGAATTTGTCCAGAGAATAAAGATTTTAAGAAACATTCCTGAAAGAGAAGTCAAACTTTATGTAAAATTAAAGAAAATCAAGCATTTCCCAAAACCTTGTGCTTGCAGAATAGGAAGTCTAAGATTTAATACAGATATAATAATGAATGATATTCTAAAATTTAGACCTTCTGCAGAATTTTCAATAACGAAAGCAGGAGATGAAATAGCTAAACTAATAAGAACACAATTCAAAAATAAAAAAATAAATATTTGCAAGGCTTGTGGAGAGCCAACATCCCAAGAAACTTGCAGATCTTGCCAATTCATCAAAAACTATCAAAACAAAAAGAAACTTATTAGTTAGTTTAATATAAAAACATATATAAACTTAATATTTTTTAATTTTTTTAACATGGATGAACACAAACACGATGAAGGAGAAGTTTCAGAGAAAAACACAGAAATACATAAATCATCAACAAAAATAGAGATAGACAAATTTAAGCTATGGAGAATAATATCAGTGATTCTAGGAATTTTATTAGTATTATCGTTGGTAACTAGCGGATTTGGATTAGGCATAGATGTTTTTTCTAAATCAGAAGAAACACAAAATCAAGATACTACTCCTTCAGGTAATCTTGAAGATAATGAAATTACAGGGGATGCAACAGCAGAAGCAGTACCAATAAATATAGAAGGAATATCTACAGAACAAGGAAATCCTTTCTTAGAAATTCCAGATGCAGAGATTTGTAAAACTAGTGATGGAAAACCAATAGTTAGATTATTTTCAACAACATGGTGTATGCATTGTAACTGGGTTAAGACTCCATTCCATGAAGCAATTCAACCATATATAGATAATGGAGATATAAAAGTATATCATTGGCAGCTAGATGAAAATGATAATGAATTAACTGATGATATTGAGGATGAAATACCAGATACAGAACTAGCAATATATAAAGAATTTAATCCGCAAGGAACAATTCCTACATTTGTATTTGGCTGTAAATATTTCAGAGTAGGCTCAGGACACGAATATGATGGAGAAAACGGTGACCCAGAATTAGAAAAAGAAGAATATGAGTTACTTATAGAACATATATTATCTGAAACACAAGCATAATTTTTTATTTCATGATTTCTTTTATTTTAATATGAATTTAACTATAAGAGGAGATTTTAATGAAGAATTTGTTGGTTCTGCTGTAAAAAAAGCAACATCTCTGCTTAAAATTCCTAAAAAAATAAAACTAAATATCTTTGTTATTGATAATATTAAATTTTGCCCAGTAACATCTGGAACTCTTAAGGGAGAATCTGCAAAAGAATTCAAAAAATTATGTAAAGAAGAAGCCACATCTATGTCTTTAACATATAAAAAAAACAATCATGTTATAATACATATAAGTAAATTTGATAACTATCTTAAAACAAATAAAAAAGCACTAATTGGAGTTCTCCTGCACGAATTAATGCATATAGTTCAAACAAACAAAAGTTTAGATAATAAAATAAGAAAAGCTGCAATATTTGCATTTAATAAGTTTAAAAAAGAGCTATTTAAGATAGGACAACCAAAGCAGAATATAATAAATTTCTATTCTAATATTGGAGAAAGCACAAATTATGTTCTCAAAGATATCTATGCAAATCTAGAATTAATAAATAAAGGATTTACAGATTATATCTTGGAAGATTACTATAATTTATATTTTAGCAAAAAGAAATGCATTAAACCAAAATTACAAAAGCAAACACTTGAACAAATAGAAAATGCAATAAATTATCAGCTTGAACTTTTATCAGTAATAATTCCATTTACAAAAGTACAAAGAAAACCAAAAGCAAAGAAACTTATAAATTATCTAAAAAAATGTTACGAACCAAAAGAGCTATCAGAAGAATTTAAAGAATTAACTTCATACACACTCAAAAATTTTTCTTGGAGAAAAAATTTCAGACAAAATTTCTTCATGATTGTTTTTAAGAAATCATTAGATCTTATTTTTTAGTTTTCTTGTAATTTTCAATTGCTTTGTGTAATGCTTCAGCAGCCAAATTAGAACAATGTAATTTCATAGGTGGCAAACCATCCAAAGCTTTTGCTATGTTATTATTATTTAATTTTAAAGCTTTTTCAATACTTTTACCCTTAACTAATTTAGTCATTACAGATGAAGTAGCAATTGCAGCAACACAACCAAAAGTTTTGAACTTTATATCAGTAATTTTATTGTTTTTAACTTTAATATAGACATGCATAACATCTCCGCAAACAGGATTACCTATTTTACCTATTCCATCTGCATCTTTTATCTCACCCATATTTTTAGGATTTTTAAATTCTTTTATTACTTTTTCAGAATACATAATACCACCTATAATTTTTTTATAAACTTCATAAGAGGAGACATCTTCCTTAGTTTTTTAATTATTTTAGGAAGCAAATCTAATACTTTATCAATCTCTTCTTTAGTTGTAAATCTGCTGAGTGTAAGTCTTAAACTACCATGTGCATCTTCAGGACTCAATCCTATTGCTAGCAAAACATGACTAGGTTCTAATTTTGGTGAAGAACATGCAGATCCTGTCGAAGAGCTGATTCCTTCAGCATCAAGATATCCACCTATAGCCTCTCCCTCAACATATTTAAAAGACACATTTACATTGTTACATAACCTTTTATCTCCATTAGCACCATTTAATATTACATCAGGAATTTTTAATATTCCTTCAATAAGATCATCTCTTAGCATAGTCATTTTTTTAATATGTTTAGGATTCATTGCAAGTTGAACTGCTTTTGCAAATCCTACAACCCCAGAAACATTATCTGTTCCAGATCTTAAATTAAATTCTTGCCCACCACCATGTAATATAGGAGTAATTTTTATGCCTTTTCTAATATAAAGTGCACCAACTCCTTTTGGACCATGGATTTTATGAGAATTTAAGGTTACTAAATCAAGATGTTGTTTGTTAACGTCTAATTTTGTTTTTGTATAACTTTGACAAGCATCAGTATGAAAATAAACTCCTCGTGTTTCACAAATTTTTCCTAATTTTTCTAAATCTTGAATAGTTCCAATCTCATTATTTCCATGAATCACCGAAACTAAAATAGTTTCAGAAGTTATAGCATCATTTAACGATTCAGGATTTACAAATCCTTCTTTATCTACATCTAGATATGTGACTTTAAACCCTTGAGTTTCTAACCATTTACAAGCATTAAGAATACAATCATGTTCTACTTTAGTTGTTATGATATGCTTGCCTCTATCTTTATTTGAAAATGCTAAACCTTTAATCACAAAGTTATTAGCTTCTGTGCCACCAGAAGTAAAAATTATCTCATTTGGTTTAGCACCAATACTTTTTGCAATAATATTCCTTGAATTCTCAAGTGCTTTTTTAGCTTCTCGTCCATAACTATGGCTTGAAGATGCATTACCAAACTTCTCAGAGAAAAAAGGCAACATAGCTTCTATAACTTCCCTGTCTACAGCAGTAGTTGCACCATTATCCAAATATATTTTTTTCATTTTAAACATTCCTCACAAAAAATACATCCCTTTTCAATACTAAGATCATATTTTTTATGTATTTTACAGAGTATTTTTTTATTTTTTATTTGTTTAGATAACTTTCTTATTTCTATAGCTATTTTTTCAGCAGTTATATCTTCTTTATCACAGATTTTCTCAATTTTAGAATTAATCTGTTTAGGAAGTTCTATTTTGGTTGCTCTTTTTGATTTTAGATACTGAGACACAGCAGCAGGAGTAATTCCAAGAATCTCTGAAATATATTTTTGGGATAATCCTTTCTTCTTAAATCCAATACAAAGCTGTTTTCTTATCACAGGTAGTATATATTTTACTTCAATTTCTTCTGGCTGCATCATAATAGATAATTAACAGCGTTAATTAATTTATAAGCTTTTTGCTTTTATCCAAGCCATAGTCAGAGTATCTTATTTTTTATCTAATTTATATCCTCTAGCATATTATAACCAAACCATAACAGCAATAACTATATATACTAGCTATGCTAAATATAGATAAAACACACTATTTTGTGTATATTTACCAAGAATAATACAATATCTTGTGTATACTTACCTAAATAGAAAGGGTGCTCTAAAAATGAAATGTCCATTTTGTTCCTCAGAAAAAACCAAAGTTATAGATAAGAGAGAAAATCAAAGTTCTTCACGCCGTAGAAGAGAGTGTTTAAGTTGTAATAAAAGATTCACCACATATGAACATTTAAGCAAAGAAAAACATCCCTTGAAAATACAACAAATCAGAAAAAGAGATGGAACTATTGCTCTATTTGATAAAGAAAGAGTATATGCTGCAATTTTCAAAGCTGTAAAAGCTGTAGGCGGAAAAGACAAGAAAAAAGCAGAAGAAATCACAAATAATGTAGTAGAGGTACTTGAGACAAGTAATACACAAGTTCCTAATGTAGAGCAAATTCAGGATGCTATTGAAAAAGTTCTAATCGAACAAGGACATGCACAAGTAGCTAAAGCATTCATTCTATACAGGGAAAAACGTAAAAGAGTTAGAGAATTTGAAAAAACTTTTGTAGATATAGACGAAATAATGGGAGAATATCTACAAAGAAGTGACTGGAGAGTTAATGAAAATAGTAATGTAGATTTCTCAATTGGAGGATTAATTCTTTACATTTCAGGAAAAATAACTGCAAATTATTGGTTAAACCTATATTCTCAAAAAATTTCACAAGCACATAGAAATGGAGATATACATATTCATGATCTATCAATGTTTTCTGGATACTGTGCTGGCTGGAGTCTAAGACAGCTAATTACAGAAGGATTTGGCGGAATTTATGGAAAACTACAAACCGCTCCAGCTAAACACTTAGATACAATTGTAGGTCAAATAGTTAATTTTATTGGAACCCTGCAAAATGAATGGGCTGGAGCGCAAGCACTATCATCTTTTGATACATATTTAGCACCATATATTAAAAAAGATAATCTAACCTATAAGCAAGTTAAACAACAAATGCAAAGATTCTTATTTAATATAGCAACACCAAGTAGGTGGGGAACTCAAACACCATTCTTAAATTTAACTTTTGATTGGACAGTTCCAAGTGATATGGCAAATCAAAAAGCAACCATTGGAAAAAAAACACAGAGCTTTACATATGGTGACTGTCAAAAAGAAATGGACATGATAAATAAAGCATTCATAGAAACCATGATAGAAGGAGATGCTTCAGGTAGATTATTTACATTCCCAATTCCAACATATAATGTTACAAGAGAATTTGATTGGGATTCAGAAAATTCAAATCTATTATTTGAGATGACTGCAAAATATGGAATTCCATACTTCCAGAATTTTATAAATTCAGATCTTAAGCCAACAGATGTAAGATCTATGTGTTGCAGATTGCAATTAGACTTAAGAGAATTAAGAAAAAAAACAGGTGGCCTATTTGGATCTGGAGAATCAACAGGAAGTATTGGAGTAGTAACCATAAATCTTCCAAGAATTGGATATCTATCTGAGACTAAAGAAGAATTCTTTGAAAGATTAACATTTTTTATGGAAATAGCTAAGGAATCATTAGAAGTAAAAAGAAAAATAATAACAAAAAACCTAGATAATGGATTACTCCCATTCACAAAACGATATCTCGGAACCTTTAACCATCATTTTTCTACTATAGGTATAAACGGAATGAATGAAGCTTGTCTAAACTTTTTAGGAAAAGACATATCTACTAAAGATGGTAGACAGTTTGCTTTGGAAGTACTAGGTTTTATGAGAAATAAAATATCTAATTTTCAGGAGGAAACAAAAAATATCTATAATTTAGAAGCAACCCCTGCAGAAGGTACTAGCTATAGATTTGCAAGAATGGACATAGCAAGATATCCAGACATAATCACTGCTGGTGATGTTGAACCATATTATACAAATTCATCATTATTGCCAGTAGGATATACAGATGATATATTTGAAGCATTAGAACACCAAGATGAATTACAATGTAAATATACTGGTGGAACAGTATTGCATGGTTTTTTAGGTGAAAGAATCACAGATGCAGAAACATGCAAGCAATTAGTTAAAAAAATAGCATATAACTTTAAATTACCATATTATACAATAACTCCTACATTCTCTGTATGTAAAAATCATGGCTATATTAGAGGAGAAAAAGAAAGCTGCCCTACTTGTGGTGAAGAAACAGAAATTTATAGCCGGGTTGTAGGTTATCTAAGACCTGTTAAAAGCTGGAATAAAGGGAAAAAGGAAGAATTCAAAGACAGAAAACCATATAGTCAGGTAAAAGCAATTAATATTAAAGATAAGTACAAGGTTATAGAGAAGCCAGCAACAAATACGCTTATAGCATATTCTGGTGTAAAATGATAATAAAGGGATGGCAAAAAACATCTCTAATAGACTATCCAAAAAAGATAGCTTCTGTAATATTTACAGTAGATTGTAATTTTAGATGTCATTATTGCCATAATCCTGAATTAATAAATCATAGAGATCTACAAAAAATTAATGAAGAAGAAATTTTTAACCATCTTATTTCAAGAAAAAAATTAATTGATGGTGTTTGCATCACAGGTGGAGAACCAACTCTTCAAAAAGATCTTACAGATTTTGCATTCAAACTCAAAGATCTGGGTTTTTTAGTTAAGTTAGATACAAATGGAACAAATCCAAAGGTAATTCAAACTATGATAACTGAAAATCTAGTAGATTATATAGCAATGGACATAAAAGCACCACCAGAAAAATATGATTTAGTAGCAAACACAAAAGTTCAAGTAGAAAATATACAAAAAACAATAGATATAATACGAAACTCAAGCAAAGATTATGAATTCAGAACAACAATTTTGCCAAAACTAATAACCAAACAAGATTTATTATCTATTGCAGAATGGATTAAAGGATCAAAAGCATACTATTTACAGCAATTCAGATCAATTAAAACACTAAATCCAGAATATAGAAGTGAAAGCGCATACACAGAAGAAGAACTTAGACAATTTATAAAATTATTAAAACCATATTTTGATATTTGTGAATTAAGAACTTAATCAAAATCTTTTTAATATTTATCAAGAATACACTATAGATGATCACAAAAGTACTTGGCATAGTTGACATAATCGCAGCAGGGCTAATATTTACCATAAATTTTGGCAGCTTCGATTTGATCAAGTATTTTTTAATAGCTATATTAGTAATAAAAGGAATACCTTCTTTACTTGGATAATGAAAAAACAAAAAATAACAAAAAACATAATAATATCAGAATTAATTAATAAACATCCAGAAACAATAAACATTCTTTCAGAATTTGGATTTCATTGTATAGGCTGTCCTATAAGCAGCCAAGAATCTTTAGAGCAAGGAGCAAAAGCACATGGAATAAACATAACCGAGCTTCTAAAGGCACTAAATAATGCTATTAAAGAAAAAAAGGGAGGTAAAGAATAATGTCATTTATAATTAAACAAAAAAAAGAAGATTGTATTGGTTGTGGAGCATGTACTTCTGTATGCCCAAATAATTGGGAAATGGGAGAAGATGGAAAAGCAAGACCAAAAACTACAGAATTACCAAACCTAGATTGTAATAAAGACGCAGAAGAAATATGCCCTGTTAAGTGTATTAAAATAGAAGAATCAAAATAAAATTAATTACTATATAAAACAAAATATATTAAAGGAATAATATTTAGCTTTTATAGTAGAGATTTTTAGATAGGAGTAATAAAAATGGAAATAGAATTTAATGAATTTGGACCAGAAAAGATTTTAGAAGTATATGATCCAAAAACAAAAATGCATGGATTCACTATAATATTCAATACAGCACTAGGACCTGGAAAAGGCGGAATAAGAATGACCTCAAATGTAACAAAAGAAGAAGTTTTTAGATTAGCAAGAGCTATGGCATGGAAATGTGCACTTGCTGACCTCCCTTTTGGAGGAGCTAAATCAGGAATAGTATCCTCAGGAAAAATAAATCAGGAGGATAAAGATAAAATAGTAGAAGCATTTTCTAAAGCAATAAAGCCTATCTGTCCATCATTGTATGTTGCTGCTCCAGACATATCTATGGCAGAACATGAAATGGAAATATTTGCAAAAGCAAATGGAGATATACAATCTTGTACTGGTAAGCCTTCAGAAATGGGAGGCATTCCACACGAATTAGGTTCTACAGGAATAGGAGTATATCATTCAACAATTGTTGCAATTAAACATCTAAAACTAAAAGTAGATAAAATAACTGTTGCAATCGAAGGATTTGGAAATGTAGGAACATTCGCAGCAGAATATCTTGCAAAAGATAAAGCAAAAATAGTAGCAGTATCAGATTCTAAAGGATGTATCTATAATGCTGCAGGATTGAATATTCCAGAATTATTTAAAGTTAAACAAGAGACTGGAAGTGTAGTAAATTACAAAGATGGAGAAGTAATCGAAAATAAAAAACTATTCGAATTAGATGTAGATGTTTTAATACCTGCTGCAATTCCAGATGTAATCAATCAGGAAAATAAAAACAAAATAAAAGCAAAAGCAATAGTTTCTGGTTCTAATATCCCAATGACTCCAGAACTAGAAACAGAATTACATAAAAAAGGTATATTAGTAGTTCCAGATTTTGTAGCAAATGCAGGTGGAGTAATTTCTTCATATATAGAGTTTATTGGAGGGACTCCAGAAGATATGTTTAAAATGGTTGAAGAAAAAATAACAAAAAATACAGCGCTTGTTTTAGAAAGATCAAAAGAAAAAAACATTTCACCACGACAAGCAGCACTAGAAATCGCTAAAGAAAGAATAAGGAATAAAATGTAATGGCAGAAGAATATGATTTAGTTATAATTGGTGGAGGTCCTGGAGGACTAGCAGCAGCCATCTATGCAGCGAGATTCTCCCTTAAGACAATAATAATAGCTAAAGAACTTGGTGGTATGATTGCTAAAACACACTTAGTTGAAAACTATCCAGGATTCAAAAAAATCTCAGGCCAAGAATTGACAAATAAATTAGTAGATCATGTTAAAGAATATAAAGTTGAGATTAAACAAGATGAAGTTTCTAAATTAGTTAAAAAACAAGATAATTTTGAGTTAATAACTAGGAATAAAGAATCATACTTTGCTAAAACAGTATTAATTGCTACAGGAACTCAAGTCCGGCATTTAAACATTCCAGGAGAAAAAGAATTCTTTAACAAAGGAGTATCTTATTGTGCAACATGTCTTCCGCCAAATGAGTCTATAATATCAAATAGTTCAATCAAAGAGATTAAAGAAATAAATCCTCTAGATAGAATTCTAACAATAGACGGAACATATCAAGAGATAGATGGTTTTACTAAAAGAGATTACTTTGGAGAACTAATAAGCATCAAGCCAAGATTTTTTAATGAACCAGTACAATTAACTCCAAATCACCCAGTTCTTACTTTAAATATTAAAAAAGGACAAGGCAAAAACTATTGGAAAAATTTTAAATTTACTAAACCAAAATGGATTAAAGCAAACGAATTAACAACTAAAGAAGCAGTTCTTTATCCAATCATAAAAGAAGTAAAAAATATTGATAAGATAAAAATTTCAGATTATGTAGATGTAGAAGTTTTAAATAGTTTAGCTAAACCTAAAAGAACTACACAAACTTCTAATTCTATCCCAAATGAAATTAAAGTAGATAGCGATTTTCTGCATTTAATTGGATATTATGTTGCAGAAGGCACATCATATAAGCACATGTTAAGTTTTTCTTTTAATAAGAAAGAAACCAAATATATTGCAGATGTTAAGGCTATTTTAAAAAAGACATTTAAGTTAAGTCCAAAGATAGAAAAACAAGATAATGTTTGTAAAATAACTATCTATTCCAAGCCAATAGCAGATCTTTTTAGAAAATTTTTTGGAAAGTATGCTCACGCCAAAAAGATCCCGCATTGGATAATGATTTTACCAGTAAACAAACAAAAAGAATTAATTAAAGGCCTATGGCGAGGTGATGGTTGTACTAGAGAAAAAGATTTTTGCTACACAACCAGTTCAAGACAACTTGCTTATCAGCTAAGAGATCTACTGCTAAGACAAAAAATTATACCTTCTTTACAGATTAGAATTACAAAGTCATTAAATAAAAAAGAAAATGAAATATACGGAAGAAGGATATATTTCAAGCATAACAAATATCATATAAGTATTGGAGGACAATTCTTAGGTAAACTAAGTAAGATTCTTGGCGTTAAACATCCCAAAATCAATAAAAGAAAAAAAATTGCAAAGCACGCATGGATACACAATAATTTTGCAATTCTGCCTATAAGAGAAATTAAAAAAGTAAAATATTCTGGAAAGGTATTGAATATTGCAACTAATAAAAATAACACATACATAGCCAAAAATTTTATTGTCCATAATTGCGATGGACCTTTGTTTAGGGATAAAATTGTAGGAGTAGTCGGAGGTTCAGATTCTGCAGCAAAAGAAGCACTTCTTCTTAGCGAATATGCAAAAAAAGTATATATAATTTATAGAAAAGAAAAAATAAGAGCAGAACCAATAAATACAAAGAGAGTAAAAGCTAACAAAAAGATAGAAATAATCAATAATACAAATATAACAGAAATAAAAGGTGATAAGTTTATAAACAAAGTAATTCTTGATAATCCTTACAAAAATAGTAAAGAATTTCCTCTAGAAGGATTATTTATTGAGGTTGGCTCAGTACCAATTTCATATTTGGTAAAGGATCTGGGTGTTAAGCTAAATGAAAAAGGTGAAATAAATATAGATAAAAATTCTAAAACAAACATTCCAGGCATATATGCAGCAGGAGATGTGACTTGCTGTCAATATAAACAAGCTATAATTGCAGTAGCAGAAGGTGTAAATGCAGTATTTAGTGCATATATGTATATTAAATCTAAACAATAAAAATTAAAAGATAAATAAAAGATAAATAATTTAAATAAAGAAGCCTTATTTTATGTTATGACAGGAAAGGCAAATCTAGACATCTTAAAGGTTAAAGAAACTGTAGAAAATTATATAGGAAAAAAAACCTGGAAAGTTAAAGAAAATTCAAATCAAAGATTTTCATACTCTTCAGTTTCTTGGAGACTTGCTGGAGAAACTATAGAAAAATATACCCTTTCTGAGGTATATCCAAAGAGAATATCTAGTGCTCACTTGAATGGAGATTTACATATCCATAACTTATATATGGGTATTGTTGGATATTGTGCAGGCTGGAGTATAGCAGATCTTCTAATAGATGGAGTAGGAGTTCCGTGGCAAGTTACTAGTTCTCCTCCAAAACATTTTACTTCAGCACTAAGTCAGATTGCTGATTTCTTTGGAGCTGTTTCTAATGAGTGGGCTGGTGCTCAGGCTCTAAATTCTTTAGATGTCTTTTTAGCACCATTCATAAAAAAAGATAAACTTACATATAAAGAAGTCAAGCAAGCAATTCAAGGTTTTATTTATACTTTAAATCTTCCAACACGCTACGGAGGACAGACTCCTTTTACAAATTTAACTTTTGACTTAAAAATTCCAGATGATCTGGCAGATAAACAAATAATTATTGGAGGGAAACTTCAAAAACAAAAATTCAGACAATTCCAAAAAGAAGTAGATATGATCAATAGAGCATTTATGGAAGTTATGATAGAGGGAGATAATAAAGGAAGAGCATTTACATTTCCCATACCTACTTATAACATCACGAAAGACTTTGACTGGAATTCTAAAAATACAGATTTATTATTTGAGATGACTGCAAAATATGGAATTCCATACTTCCAGAATTTCATTAGATCAAATCTAGATCCACATGAAATTAGGGCAATGTGTTGTCATTTAAGACTAGATCTTAGCAAATTAAAATATAGAAGAATAGGTGGATTCTTTGGATTTGCTGATCGTACTGGAAGCATTGGAGTAGTAACCATAAATCTTCCAAGAATTGCATACTTATCTGAAGATGAAAAAGATTTTTTTAAAAGATTAGGAAAACAAATGGATCTAGCTAAAGAATCCCTTGAAATTAAAAGAAAAATAGTAAGAGAAAATATGAAGCAAGGACTTCTACCATTTACACAAAAATATCTTGGTACATTAAAACTTCATTTCTCGACTATTGGCTTAGTTGGAATGAATGAAGCTTGCGAAAATTTCCTTGGGAAAAACATAATAACAAAACAAGGCAAAAATTTTGCAATTAAAGTCTTAGATTTTATGAGAGAACAATTAATTAAATATCAAAAAGAAACAGGAAACATCTATAATTTAGAAGCAACCCCCGCAGAATCTACAGCATATAGATTAGCTAAATTAGATAAGGAAAAATATCCAAAAATTAAAACTGCAGGAATTAAAGTTCCTTTTTATACAAACTCAAGCTTAGCTCCTGTAAATTTTACAGATGATATTTTTGAAGCAGCTAACCATCAAGATGAATTACAATATAAATATACTGGAGGCACAGTATTCCATACATATTTAGGAGAAAGACTAACAGGAAAGCAAGCAAAAATACTAATTAAAAGAATCTTAGAAAATTACAGTCTTCCTTATATTACATTAACCCCTACATTTTCTGTATGTAGAGATCATGGCTATTTAAAGGGAGAACATTTTAAATGCCCAAAATGTAATAAAACAGCAGAAGTATATTCAAGGGTAGTTGGCTTCTTAACACCAGTCCAAAACTGGAATATAGGTAAACAAGAAGAATTTAAACAACGCAAGTTTTTCAAATAAAGGAAGATGAAATAATGCCTTGTAAAGTACGAAGTTATAGTTCAAAAAAGTAAAGAAAATCAAAAAGAAAGTCAAGAAAAAAGCAAAGAAAAAGAAATAACTTTATAAACTAAAATAAGATTCTATTTTTTATGTATACTATAAAAAAATGTAGCACTGGAGCTACATATGCAGCAATTTTAGAGAAACAATTAGTACTGGATTTAAACAAAGTTAAAACTAAAATTGCTAAATTAGATTATAAGATAATAATAGATGTTCCATCATTGCTTATAGTTAAAAAAGAATATGAATTAAGCATATTTCCAAATGGAAAATTACTATTTAAAAAATTAAATAATAAAGAAAAAGTAAATAAATTAGCTAAGGAGATATATAAAGTAATTCTAAAATGAAAGCTCTATGCTTAATTTCTGGAGGTATCGACAGTCCTGTAGCAGCACACTTAATTCTAAAAAAAGGAGTAGATCTTGATTATTTACATTTAGATGTACAACCTTTTGGAGATGGAAAGCCATTAGAAAAATCAAAAAAATTAGTTGTGCAGCTTAATAAAATACATAAGAGAAAATCAAAACTTTATATAACAAATCATGGCGTTATCTTAACTGAGATATTAAAAAAAAGTGAGCATCATAAAGCTTGTGTACTATGTAGAAGAATGATGTATAGAGTAGCAGAAAAAGTTTCCAAAAAAAATAAATATGATTTCTTAGTTACTGGAGAAAATCTAGCACAAGTTGCTTCACAAACATTAGATAATTTATTTGTTGAATCTTCTATATTAACAATACCAATAGTGCGCCCGTTAATAGCATTTAACAAACAAGAAATAATCGACACTGCTAAAGAAATAAGTACTTATGAAATTTCAATCCAACCAGGACAATGTTGTACTGCAACTCCTAAAAAACCAACAACTCATGCTACTATAAAAATGATAGAAACTGAGGAATCAAAGATAGATATTCAAGCATTGCTTAAGAAAACTAAAATAACTATTTGCCCGTTTAGGCTCTGTCGAAAACATATCAAAATTCTTAAGTATTAGCTTTACCTATTAATTTCTAAAAAAGCTAAGTGGAGGTGCTTATGGGAGCTCCTCCAATGAAAAAGAAGCAATCAAAGTTCATAAAGCTTACGAAAAATCTGCTCAAAGAGTTTAGAA
>JAFCGI010000046.1 GCA_017608235.1 Candidatus Pacearchaeota archaeon | reverse complement strand
TTTAAAACCTTTTTTAAATCCTCTCTTTTAAACATTTTTAAACCTCCAGTAATTTTTTTATCGGCCACTTGGAGGAACCTCCAAGTGGTATTACTGAAGATTTACACAGTTTATCTTACACTACCTTTGAATATTTTGTTGATCTTTTTATATATGCCAAATCCGTTGCAGTTGTTATAATGCTTTAAAGTGAAAACAATCCAAATTTAGACTTTGTACCAAAGTTACGTGATATGTTTATAACCATATATATTCAGCCCTACATGATATAAATTCTATCTTAACGTTTATCTTTAAATATTGTCTCCAAAGTTGATCCCAAAGATCTGGTTTGAAGATCTTTCGTAATGCAAGCATTAACCATCTAAGAAGACCATTATCAGTCCATCTTCTACCAACTCTCTTTACTCTATTACTAATACGACTAAATGCTGATTCAATGGCATTGGTTGTTATGGGTAACCACCCTCCACTTTCCAACCAATAATCAAAAAAGGTAATAGCATTATAATAAAGATTAGTAAGATATGCTTTCGCTTTTGGGTATCTATTATTATCTAATTCTTCTAATAACTTTTTAAACCCTTCTTTTGTCTTTTCTACAAGTGCTTTGATCTTTTTATAATCACTTGGAGTTATCTTTTCTAACCTTTCCTTTGTAAAACTAAAAATAGGTATTTCTTTAAACATCTTTCTAAAAGGTTGTTGTTCTTCCTTTTTAAGCCCTTCCATGTAAAGTATATAAGGAAAATCCCTCTTTCCATGCCACAGACATCTTTGTAACCTCATGCCTTCAGCAAGAAGATTCTCTTCAATACCAGGCCCACCATCAGAAAAAAGTATTTCGAGTTTATTATATTCTAATCTATCCTCCAGATCTTTTCTTATATCTCCCCAGTCTTTATCTATCCAGAATCCCACAGGTTCAAATGCCTTACCAACTCCCAATGATGCTAATGCCCATCTCATCTCCTTTTGCCCAATATCTACCCCTAATTTACCTTGTAAATGTACTTTTGTCCCATCTACCATAAGATATCTATATGGTATTTTCTTCATAGGTGGCCACCTACCTTCATTACGACTAATATCACTAAACCACCTGTATGTTGTACTCTTACTAGCTCCTTGCCCTCTTATCCTCTTAATTTCATTACTAGCCCGATCAAAAGAAAGATGTATCGAAAGCCCTACCCCAGCTTCCATCGCTTCCCCTTGATATTGCTTATATGGCAAAAGTTTTATCTCTTTTGCTAATGGTACTATCACTTTCCCTGTATCCTTATTTCTCATCTGTGCCATCCGATAGTAAAATACTCCAAAATGTGTTATCAACTTCCGTGCTTTCCTTTGATGCCCATTTAATACATAATGCCCTGTTTCTCCTTTCTTTATCCTATCTATTGCTCTTTCCTCTATAGCACGAAGAATATTCTCTAGTATCTTATTAAGTATTATTGGTGTTTCTTCTTCAAGATTCTTAAGAATTCCATTGACTGTTATATCATCATCTGGTATCCTAATTTTAAGGACAACATTAATTTCAAGTTTGTTCATCGGGCTATACCTCCTTATGATAAGTGGTGTTATCATTGAGGATAGCCCGATTATTTTTTATTTGTCAATTACTTTTTTAACCTAAATCACGTAACTTTGGTACATTCTCTATGATTTAAGAAATTAACACTTTCTCACCCAGATGTTCAGGTATGTTCAGCTTATTTAGGTTGGACCTTTGTTTTTGCATATTTATTTTTTCTTCCAATTCATCAGGTGAGAGAATCTTGTTTAAAAAATCTATATCACTATAATTACTGCTTAATTTATACTGTTTTGCCGTTCCATTCTTCGATTTAATAAGCTGTAGATATTCATAATCTTGTAATATTCTAAAATTGTTTCTTATCTGTGCAAAACTCCATGATGTGTACTCTCTAATATCTCTCCTTTCAAAGATTATTTTATCTACCGGTATATTATCTTTATTTGATCTTTCCCGTAAGTACTTCTTGATTAATTCTAACAGTTTTCTTGCAGGCCTTGGTAAATCATCAAGTGTATTATCCAATACTCCATCTGAGAGTAATTCATATGCTATTCTATAATCATAAGGAGTACATTCTATGTATTCTATTACTTCATTGTTCTCAAGTTTCAACTTTTTAACTTTTCTCTGATATTGATGCAGGAAACTTATAACATTGATTAATCTTAAAAACTTCTCATTGTCCCGTCTTGTCTTTAATTTACTTGTTGGAAAGGATAATAGTTCTGCATAAGGATTAAATACTCGTGTTTTTTTAAGCACCCTCTGAGCATAGATATGTTTACTTCTTATTTTATCTAAATCCCTTTTTTGAAGATAACCTTCAAGTGTATAGTTTTTTCTCTGGATTTGATGT
>JAFCGI010000021.1 GCA_017608235.1 Candidatus Pacearchaeota archaeon | reverse complement strand
CAAAAAGTGTCTGGATATTCTGGATAAAGTAAAAGAATTTTCATTTTAGATTTATTAATATTAATCATATAAATGAAGTAAACACCCTATATTATAAACCTTTCGAGAAGAGGGTGTATATGTGAGAAGAGTGAGAGAGAAATAACATGTGGGGCTTTGGCTTATGAAAACTAGACATTCTACTTTAATAATATTTAAATAAATTAAAGATTAAATTAGAGTAATGCCAAATACTCTTGATCATGATTTGCTAAGCGGAGTAAAGGATAATTATTATAGATGTCCTGATGAAACCATTGTTAAGATATTTGAGATAGAATTTGATTATGATACTGGACAACCCTCTCATTTTAGAGCCTCTATTGTTCAGGGTTTTCAACTCTATTGTTCAGGGTTTTCAACAAACACAAGATGTTTTTAAAGGAGAAGTCCAGATTCCAATCCTATCTCATTTACTTATGGAGTATAAAAGAATTCCCGAGTCAGAAATTAAAGAGTTAAGGGACAAAGAAGATAAACTTGAAACAATCTGCCAGACTTCTTAATATTAGTAATGAATGAATTGCGAGAAAATGTTAAGACTTAATATCTATTCTTCTTATGATAATCCAACCGGCATCATCCCCAAGATAATAGAAAAGCCCAAGCGTCTTTGCTTTAAACTTGAAATTTGGAGTATATTTCTTTAAATATTCTTTTGCTTTTTTGAATTTTTCTTCTGTAACATCCTCAAGAGCAATAGTAGAATGAAATTTTACATTTTCTCCTTCAAATTCATTAGGTTCAATACCAAATTTCTCTTTCATATCTTTCAAAATATGAGAGTGTAGTTCTTTAAGCTTGGGATTTTCTTTAACATCAAGAAAAATTGTTTTGGGCTCAAAATAATTAAAACCCGCTAATTCAATCTCGAAAGGCACGATTTCTTTAGCTAGATCTTCAAGGTATTCTATAAAAGGATCTAGCTCTTCTGTTTCGAATGGTGCTTTTATTGTTATATGGGGGCTTTGCTTTAAACCCCAGCATAAGCCAAAATTCTTACAGAGTTCTAACTCTAATTTACGGGCATAATTGTGGCTTTCATTATCCAATAGTATTGCAAACCCAATTTTCATATTTCTGGTTGGGTTATTGATATATATAAATTCTACTATGGTTTTGGGGTTTGTAATCAGGAAGGTTTATAGTCTGAATCTTTTGCAGATGCTGCTACAAATTCTACTGTATTGGTTTTAGGATCATATCTAATCTCTGCAATTATCTTATCACCATCAGAATCTGAAAATGGCCGATAACCTGATAAGAAATCTTCAAGCCATTTTATATCTTTTCTTGATTCAGCAGGATACATAATTAATACTAAAGTTTTAAATTATATAAGTTTTACTATAAAAAAAATCCCAAAATTAGTTAGACATAATCGATGTTATACAAGGGTAAGATTCTGAAAGAATTTTAAGCGCCGCGTCCCCGAAGCGTTGTCCACAGCCTACCATTACATATATTCTTCATTAGATTTAAGAACTAATTTTATTGCTTTGTACTTTTCTTCCATCATCTCTCTTGCCTCTGGTAGAGTTAATTTTCTGTTCCAGTCTCTATCAATTTTACTATCAATCCACCTGAAAGCCTCTTCAAATGTTTGTTTCTTTGAAAGCCAATAGAAAAAAGCCGGCAAAATATCAAAATGGGCCATTGCATCTGCATTAGCGATTATTTTTGAAATAGTTGTTTTTGGTGGAATCTCTTTTTTTCCACGATGAGATTCAATGCAATGCTTTACTTCATCAATAACATCTTGCGGGGCATTATGTTCTTTTAAAATTTTCTCAGCTTCAGGAATACCAGTAATATTATGATTTTCTCCACCGAAACGTAATCTGCCTATATCATGAAGTAAAGCAGCTAGTTCAACAACTTCTTCATTGGCATTCATTACTTTTGCCAGTTTTTTTGCATACTTCACGACTGGAACAAGATGATACTTCCAATCAGCTTCATCAGCTTCGTTTTTAATTAGCTCTCTGATTTTGTTTAGCATGTTCATAATAAAATCTAATTCTATATATAAAAGTTTACATCTTAGGTGGGAGGAGGACAAGCTCGTATAATCAAGAAAAATGTTCATACAATACCTTAAGACATAGTTTTGCTACTCATTTATTAGAAAACGGAAATGATATTACAGCTGTGCAGTCACTATTGGGCTATAATGAAGCAAGAACAACATTAACTTACCTGCATACAATAAAACCAAGACTAATTACAATAAAAAGCCCATTAGACAATATTCAATTGATAGACCAAAACCTTTAAATATCTTATATATTAGAAAATCAGTATGGAAGTTGTTATTTCTGAGGATGTTAAAAAAAAATTAGAGAAACATAAAGATAAAATTAATAAATTTAAGAAAGCTGTTTTAAAAAAATTTGATAAATATGTTGTTGGTATTGCTGTTTTTCCTTTGTTAAAAGGTGAAAAAAATTCTAAAACTGTTAATTTGTTTGTTCTTATAGATGACCATGACAGTAAAAAGATGAATAAAATGGAGTTAAGAGAAAAAATAATCAATGTTGTTGATGAAATAGCTAAGGAAACCGATCCGCTTTTCAAATCAGAGACAATGTTAATTTCTGATTTAAGAGAAGCAATGTATGATGCTAAATGGGATATTCTTGCTGATATTGGTAAGGGGCATTTAGTATTTGATAAGGGAATGTTGGGTGCATTAAAAGCAGCTGAAATTCATAAGAATATGGCTGTCAAGAAGTTTGAGAGATATATCTTGAGTTATATTGCTGTTGGAAGTTTATTTAGAGGAGATGCAAATTATAATGATATTGATGTTTTTGTAGTTGTAGATGATACTGATGTTAAAAGGATGCCAAGGGTTGAATTAAAGGATAAATTAAGAGCAATTATTCAAGGCATGGGTCTTCAGGCAGGACAGATGGCTGGATTAAAAGGGGTTCAATTCCATGTTCAAACATATATCTTAACTGATTTTTGGGATAGTATAAAGGACGCAAATCCTGTTATTTTTACAATGCTTAGAGATGGAGTCCCATTATTTGACCGTGGTGTATTCATGCCATGGAAATTATTATTGAAGATGGGCAGAATAAAACCAAGCCCTGAAGCAATTGATATGAATATGGAGATTGGGGAAAGGCTTGTTCAAAGAACCAGGGCTAAATTGCTTGGAATTATTGGAGAGGATTTATTTTATGCAGCTATGAATCCTGCACAAGCAGCATTGATGTTGTATGGAATTCCGCCACCAACTCCAAAAGAAACTGTTAAGTTATTAGACGAAATATTTGTTAAAAAAGAGAAACTATTGGAGAAGAAATATGTTAATGTTTTAGAGAAAGTGAGACAATACTATAAAGATGTTGAGCATGGGAAGATTAAAGCAATTAAGGGAAAAGATATTGATGATTTACTAGATACTATTGATGATTATTTAAAGAGAATAAAAAAACTATTTGATCAAATGGACAAAAAACGTGAACAAGAAAGCATTTTGAATACATATGATACCTGTGTGGCAATTACAAGAGATGCATTGTTTCTAACAGGAGAGAAAAAAATCACTGTTACTAAAATAGACCAATTATTTAAAACAGTGCTGGTTGACAAAGGCTTAATTCCTGAGAAGTATCTTAGAATCTTAAAAAATGTTATTAAGACTAAGAAAGAATATGACAAAGGAAAGATGAGCAAACAAGAGGTTGTTAAGGCAAATAAAGAAGCAAGGCTTTTTATTAAGACATTGGTTGATTATATTCAAAGACAGAAAAGTATTGAATTAGAAAGAGCAAAGATCAGATTTAAGTACGGTAAGGAGTTTGGAGAGGTTTTATTATTGGATAATGTTGCTTTTATTACCAACAATATCAAGGAAAAAGATAAGATTGATATGGCTGATATTAAGAATGGAAGACTGGTTAATTTAAGGAAGAGCAGTTTAGAAGAGTTTGAAAAGTATATTGCCAAGGTTACTGTTCCAGCCAGGGTGTTTATCAAAGAGACAATTTTTGAGGATTTAAGGTCTTTATTTGGCAAGAATATACAGATTTTGGTTAATTACTAATAGAAAGATTTTTAAATACTTTACTTGTTAATTTACTTCTTTAATACAGAAAAAATGAAACAAAAAGTACTAACAAACTCCCCTGGTAATATTTATCGGATGGGATGTAATATTTTAGAGAAGGTTTTAGGTAATTATAATCGTTCTGATGAGATAGAAGGGATTGTAAAGGAATTTGGAGGGTATTATTCGCAAAAATATCCTTCTGTTATGCAAAACTGTATTGACAAGGGTTTGGCTTTAAGGGAAAGAGAATTATCCTCGCTTGTTGCTATGGCAATTACACATGGTTTTATTAAAAGAAAGTTGAGGAGTCTTGATATCTATACAAACCTTTCAGGTTTTTTTGAAGGAAGAAGAGAGCGTATTGGAGAGATAGTTAAAAAAAGAAAGAGAAGAAAACAAAGGGAATTTATCAAAAAATTAAGAGATCAAGATAAAAGAGAGGGAGTTTGGGAAATAGAAAGAAGATTAGCTAAGGAGAGTGGGGACGGTGTACAGGCTGAATACGAAAGTTTTTTAAGAAATGAGGGGTTTAGTTCTGAAAGAGATACAAGATATTAATTAAAGCAAATGAAAGCCAAAATTGTAAATTTCAGGATGGGAAGGCATACTAAGAGCAATACCCATATGATAATTAAAATAGAAAATATAAATAAAGAAAAAGCAGAATCTTTAATTGACAAGCAGGTTATTTGGAAGAGTCCAAAAGGGAAAGAAATTAAAGGAAAAATTGCCAGTTTACATGGCAATAAAGGAAATTTGAGGGTTATTTTTGAAAAAGGGATGCCTGGTCAGGCTATCAATACTGAGGTTGAGATAAATGGCTAGTTTAAGAAAAGCTAAATGTTACAGAACGGTTAAGAGAGCCTATACTAGGAAAAGTAAGTATAAGAAAAAAGGCTATATCAAGGCTGTTCCAACAATAAAAGTTGTTAAATTTGATATTGGAAATTTAAAGAAAAAATTTAGAAATGAAATCAGCCTTTATAGTAAAGAAAAAATACAGGTTAGGGAAAATGCCCTGGAATCTGCAAGACTTATAATAAATAGAAAACTGAATAAAGTGTTGGGTGCAAGCAATTTTCATCTAAAAGTTAGGCTGTATCCTCACCACGCCTTAAGGGAAAATAAGATGCTTACTGGTGCAGGAGCAGACAGAATGCAGACTGGAATGCAGAGGGCTTTTGGTAAGGTTATTGGAAGTGCTGCACAGGTTAAAAAAAATCAGAGAATATTCAGCATTTATGTTAATAATAAAGATGTTGTGGCTGCAAGGGCTGCCTTAAAAGGAGCAGTTCACAGGTTGCCATGCAAGTGCGGAATTGTGGATAGCAAAGTTTAAATATAAGCATTTATTTCTTTATTTATATGAAAATCGCAACTATTTCTCATCTGGATTAATATAGCTTTATGACTTTTGCAGTGATTGCAAAACATTTTATACCCTTCAACTTTTTGGAGTGTGAGAACTATGAAAAATGAACCAATAATTTGTGTTGAAAATTTAAAAAAAACATACAAAACCCACAGCAGGGAGCCTGGATTAGTGAATGCTTTCAAATCTTTGTTTAAAAGAAAGTATATTATCAAGGAAGCATTAAAAGGCATTAGTTTTGAGATCATGCCAGGCGAGATAGTTGGATTTATAGGACCTAATGGGGCAGGAAAATCCACTACCTTAAAAACACTTTCAGGAATTTTGTACCCAAGTGGGGGAAATGTTAAAGTTTTAGGCATGACTCCTTGGAAGAACAGGGTGAAATATGTTAAGAACATTGGTGTTGTTTTTGGTCAAAAAAACACCATGTGGTGGGATTTGCCTGCGGTAGACACTTTTGAACTGAATAGGGAATTTTATTCTATTCCAAAAGAAGCATACAAAGAAAGACTGGACCGCATGGTTAAATTGTTAGATGTAGAGAAGGTTATGAGAACGCCTGTTAGGGATTTAAGTTTAGGAGAAAGAATGAAATGCCAGGCTATAACTTCTTTATTACACAATCCTAAACTAGTGTTTTTAGACGAGCCAACCATTGGTTTAGATATAATTGCTAAGGACAGATTTAGGGATTTAATTAAGGATACGAACAAAAAAGATAAAACGACCTTTATTGTGACTACGCACGATATGCAGGATATTGAGAAATTATGTGATAGGATTATAATAATTAATCACGGAGAAATTATCTATGATGGATCTTTGAAGAATATTAAGGGAGAATATTTATCTAACAAAATCGTGGATGTTAAGCTTGAGGAAGCACACCAGGGATTTAAATTAAAAGGTTGTAAGGTTTTAAAGAGAAGAAAATATGAGTTAAAGATAGAAATTAATGTAAAAAAGAAAAGCATAAATGAGTTAGTTAGTTATCTTTTAGAGAACTATCAGGTAGCTGATATTCTTATTCAGGATCCTCCAATAGAGGAAATTATAAGAAATATTTATGAAAAATGAAAAACTTGTTTTATAGATATCTAAGTGAAATAAAGGCTGGTTTCAGGATTAGTTTAATTTATAGGTTTAATACCTTAGTCCATCTTCTTACTGCTCCAATTAATTTAGTAATCTTTTATTTTCTATGGAATGCTATTTATGGTTATACTGGTCAGGAAATTATAAGGGGCTTTACTCTGCCCGCATTAATTAGCTATTATGCGGTTAGTATAATCATAAGTTTTCTTGTATGGGCTGATATAGATGAGTGGATGGAAGAGGCGGTCAGGCAGGGCTACTTGGTTACTGATTTACTAAGACCAATAAACTATATAGGAAGCAATTTCTTTTTTTTAATTGGCCTTAAGTTATTGAATCTATTGATACAAACAATTCCTTTTTTCATAATTGCAGTAGTATTTTTTAATGTTAAAATTGCTGGACCGGCTTACTTTTTATTATTTTTTGTGGCCTTATTTATGGCTTTTGTCTTGAATTTTTTTATAAGCTTTTTAGTTGGGCTTACTGCTTTTTGGTTAATGAAAATTGGTGGAATAAGGAGGATGAGAAGAATTTTTGTATTTTTCTTGTCTGGAGCATTGATACCCTTATCTTTTTTTCCAGAATGGTTTCAGAGAATTTCATCTTTTTTACCTTTTGAATACATAAGATACCATGTCATTAACATTTATCTTGAGAAATACACTTTTGTAGAGGTTTTAAGAGTTATGGGCATACAGCTTGTTTGGATTGTGATCTTATGTTTATTGGGAATTTTAGTTTGGAGAAGAGCTTATAAGAAATTTGCAGGAGCAGGAACATGAGATATTTAAAATTGTTTACTAAGTCATTCGCTCTTGAATTGAGCTCTGAATTAGCCTATAAAACGAATTTTGTTATCAAATCCTTGAGTTTGGTACTTGGTGATTTTATTAGTCCTTTACTGGCAATTTTAATTTATAACACAACGCTAGGAATTCCTGGATGGAGCCTTGAACAGTTTATTTTATTTCAGGGAACTTTAATATTGATTAGTGGATTAACTCACTTTTTGCTTATAATGATCCCTTATAAAATAATTGATGAAATCAGAGAGGGAACCTTTGATAAATATTTAATTAAACCTTACAACACTTTGCTGTTTTTTTCATTTAGTTCTGTAAATATTGGGGGATTAGCAGAAACTTTTACAGGCATTGTATTGGTTACTTGGAGTATGATTAAGCTAGATTTGAGTATCTTTTCTTTTAACTTTTTAGTTTATATATTCTTAATAATTATTGGATTCTTGTTTGCCTATTCATTGATGGTTTTAATAGCAGCTTTATCTTTTTTAGTGGTAAAGTCTGAAGCGTTGGTTAGTTTGTTTTTCAGAGTTCTTGATTTGGCAAGGTACCCTGTGCAAATATATGGAACTGGATTCAGATTCTTTTTAACTTTTTTAGTTCCTGTTGCTGTAATGTCTACCTATCCAGCAAGTAGTTTAGTATTTGGGTTAGATTATAAATCCGTAATTGGTGCAATTATTTCAGTGAGTTTATTTTTATTTATTAGTGTTTATTTGTGGAAAAAAGCTATGATGAAATATAGCAGTGCAGGCGGATAATCTTTAAATATTTTAAAATCATGGATATTATATGCAAATTAGGGTGTCGGGAGGAAGGAAAGAGATTTCAGATAATTCTGAAGAAGCTAAGAAAATTCTAAAGAAAAATAGAGAAGAGATTTTATTTGGCTTTATTTTTGGTGATGGAGAGTAGAAATCTTTATATATTTGACTTATTCTTTAATTAAAAAAGAAGGTGTAGAATGAACGTTATATGGTTTAGTGAACTTAATAAAGAAAGTATTGATGTTGCTGGTGGCAAGGGCGCCTCATTAGGTGAGATGTATAATTCTGGCTTTCCTATCCCTCCAGGTTTTGCTGTTACTGCTCAAGCTTTTAAGAGTTTCTTAGAAAAAAATAATATTAAAGAGAAAATTTTTGGATTACTTAAAGATTTAAATGTTGATAATAATTCAGAATTGCAAAATGTTTCTAAGCAGATTAGAGATCTTGTCCTTGGCATAGAAATGCCAGCAGACATTAGAAATGATATTATTGAAGCTTATGAAACCTTGAATGTTGATAAGAAACTGTTTGAAAAAGCAGGAAAGGCTTTGGATATTATTAAAGCTGGAAGAGATCCCCCATATGTTGCTGTTAGAAGTTCTGCCACTGCTGAAGATTTACCTGATGCTAGTTTTGCTGGCCAACAGGAAACTTTTTTGAATGTTAAAGGTAATAATCATTTATTAGAATCAGTTAAACATTGTTGGGCCAGTTTGTATACTGCACGAGCAATATACTATAGGGTTAAAAATAATTTCCCCCATGAGAAGGTTTTGATTTCTGTAATTGTTCAAAAACAAATACAGTCTGATAAGGCCGGAGTGATCTTTAGTGTTAATCCAGTCAATAACAATGAGAATGAAATATTAATTGAAGCAGGTTTTGGAATGGGTGAAGCAGTAGTTTCTGGTTCAATTACTCCTGATAGTTATGTTTTAGACAAAAATAGCTTAAAGATAAAGGAAAAGAAACTGAATAAACAGGAATGGATGATTGTTTTGGATCCAAATACAAAAAAGAATTTTAAGAAAACAATTGAGCCTGGAAAACAGGTCTTAAATGATTATGAAATAAAGAAATTGGGTGAACTAACTAAGAAAATTGAAGATCATTACAAAGCCCCACAGGATATTGAGTATGCAATTGAAGGATCTAGGATATATATAGTACAGTCAAGGCCAATTACTACTTTGAAAAAAGTTGAAGCTAAGGAAGAGGTTAAAGAGGAAGAAGAAAAGAGGGATGTTTTATTAAAAGGGTTGTCTGCAAGTCCGGGAATTGCTTCTGGAACTGTTAAAATTGTTAAGGATGCTTCTGAATTATCTAAAGTACATGAAGGAGATATTCTGGTAGCCACTATGACAAATCCGGATTATGTTCCTGCTATGAAAAAAGCATCAGCCATTGTAACTGATGAAGGAGGACTCACTTCACATGCGGCAATTGTATCCAGAGAGATGATGATCCCTGCAATCGTTGGTACTGATAAGGCAACTGAATTGTTAAAGGATGGGGATATTATAACTGTTGATGGCTCTAAGGGAGAGGTGTATAAAGGAAAAATAGAAATCAAAGAAGAGAAAAAAGAGGTCTATCATATTGAAGATGGCGCTGAAACAATAACAAGAATTAAGGCTATTATGGATATTCCAGATATGGCTAAGAGGATAGCAGAGCTAGATGTTGATGGTGTTGGTTTGGTGAGATTAGAAATAATGATTGCTGAGGGCGGAGTCCATCCTAGTAAATATATTAGGGATAACAGGCATGAAGAATATATTGAATTATTAGTTAATGGCATTAGGAAGATTGCTGAGGCATTTAAAGGCAAGCCTGTCTGGATTAGAACTAGTGATCTTAGAACTGATGAATACAGAAACCTAGAGGGTGGGGATGAAGAAGAGCATGAAACAGATCCAATGCTTGGTAACCATGGCATAAGACGTAGTTTAAAAGAAGAGGGAATTTTAAGATGTGAATTCAAAGCATTAAAAAGGTTACAAGACGAGGGTTATAGTAATCTTGGCTTAATGATTCCTTTTGTGATAAATATTGATGAAGTCAGGAAGGCTAAAGAAATATTCAAAGAAGAAGGGTTAACTATCCAGTTTGGAGTTATGATTGAAACACCTGCCAGTTGTTGGATTATTGAAGACATATGCAAGGAGGGTGTTGATTTTGTGAGTTTTGGTACAAATGACTTGACTCAATTAACTCTGGGAGTGGATAGAAATAATGATGAAATAGCCTATTTATTTAATGAATTACATCCTGCTGTAAAGGGCGAAATGAAGAAGGTCATTGATATCTGTAAGAAAAATAAAGTTGAGACCAGTATTTGTGGTCAATCTGGGTCCAAACCTGAAATGGCTGAATTTTTGGTTATGGCTGGTATTGATTCTATCAGTGTTAATCCAGATGCTATTGGCAATATTAGAGAGGTTGTTGCCAGAACTGAGAAGAAGCTATTATTAGATTTTGCCAGAAGAGAGGCTGGTGGTTGAGAATTCCGGGAGTTTTTAAAAACGAAAGGTTTATATATGATTTTTGTTACTCAAAAGTAAATAAAATGGAGGATATTATTAAAAATGCCATTTGACGAACAAACAATAAATCAAGCACATAATGGTTTAACTTCTGCAGGATGGAGATTATTTGGCAACCTAGCTGATATGGTTGATGGTAATCTTCAAGGAGATTTAGGTCAGGCATATATTGATGCGGCAAGAGCACAATTTGATGCTTTGTATGATGCAATTGGAGATGATGCTCAGAGGCTAGAGGTTTTCAGAACATATATGAGAGGAACTAATGAAACTTTGGTTAGACTTTTTGATGCACTTCAGCAAGGCAATCTTGATGAAGCGGAACAATATGCTACTGAAATGCTACAAAGAAATAAAATAAGTATTATAGGATCAGCCTATAGAGGATCAGATCCAGATAACTTAGGAAACATGAGTAGAACAGCTGCTTACAGAATCTATGCAGCAAACACTCAAGGAGCAGAAACAAGAAACGGAGTAGCTAGAGTATAAATCTAGTTACTTTTATTTTTTCTTTTTTTCTATAAATTTTTGCATCTCTTTTACAAACCTTGTTGCCTGTTTTTGATATATGTCATATTCTTTTCCATCAATCTCAGAAATCTTTCTATGTGTTATTTGTTTAAAGATATAGTATAGTCTTCTCATTATTGTTGCATATTCTTTTTTTATTAATTTTTTCTTGACTAGTTTATCCTCAAGCATATCTGCAACATGCTCTGGACTTGGGGGAATTTCACCCATTTGCATTAATGCTGCATGTGCTGCATCTATTGTTGCCCAATATAAGTCTATCATTGCAGTTAATACATGTTGTTTTGACCGATGCAAACTAGAGGGGGCCATGGTAAAATATGTGTAAATAGATTCTTTGCTTGGTCTTATTCTTCCCTCATCCAGTAATGCCTGTAGTGGATCAAAAAACCCTGTATCTATTAATGCTACACCATATCTTAGTATGTTAATTGCTACTGGATCTCCTACCCTTACATATTCCCAGAAGCTTGTGAATTTCATAGTCTGAATGTGGAGTCTTCTTGGATCA
>JAFCGI010000045.1 GCA_017608235.1 Candidatus Pacearchaeota archaeon | reverse complement strand
TTACGCATGACCATGCGGTCATGGTTTCCTATAATTACATCAGCCACAGGAAAAGTCTTACGCCATTTTTTAACAGCTTTAATTGCATAGCGTAGCTCATCAGCTCCACCTAGTGCGTCACTAAAAGTTTCATGGTATGAGCTGTAGTGGTTGTCAATTATATCTCCAATAAATATTACTTGATTGCAAAGAAATTTTGCGTAAGTTTCTTGACAGAACTCTAAGTATCCATCAAGTTCAAAAGGTGCGTGTAAATCTCCGATCACCAGTATTCTTCTTTCATCTCTAGTGAGATAGTCATAGGCTATTTTTTTGTCGCCCTTAAGCCGTGGGCGAAAATCTTTATATTTCATCTTCGAGGGAGTCCGTTATGGTTTTTAGTTTCGCAGTAATTTTTGAAACTTCTCCCTTGAGCTCTCCATATTCTTGGTCGACTAGAAGCTCGTAAATATTATTTACTGAGTCGTGTATATCGTCCATAATAAAATTTATGTTACGAATACGCTTTTGTTCTAGCGGAGAGATGTTCATAATTTACTGTGTTTCTCTTAACATCATTCCTCCCCAATACTCTTTTCTATTTTTCTTTTGTCACTCCAAGATGTAAACCCTAATATCTTGTCTATATCTTCTACGGAATACGCCATAATTTATATTGTATCTATTTAAAGTTAAGAAATTTTTTCTAAAATAGATTTAGATTTAAGGTATTTATCTTTATATTTTTTTAATTCTTCAGCTTTTTCTATGTACATATTTGCCATTTTTTCATAACGAACTCTCCAATACTCTGTTTCTTCATCTTCCTCGCTAAATAACTCTCTTGGGTTTTGAACTTCTCTATTTTCTTTAATAGAATTTAATATTGCCTCACACTCTTCATATATTTTTATGTATCTAGTATCTTTATTAAACACAATAGAGTCATATACTTTTAAACCGTGCATTACAGTGGCATGATCTTTATCTACCATGTCTCCTATTTCTTTAAAAGAGAAATTTGTAAACTCTCTAGCTAATTTAAAAAATATTGCACGAGAGTACACATACTCTTTTGCTCTTGAAAATTTATGTAATTTAAGTTGTGACCTTCTAGTTACCATGCCTAGGATGCCTTGTAAAGAAATTTTATTCATTGTTTATAGTTTTATTTTATAGTTTTATTAAGGTTTAAGTAATCTAAGTAATCGTCTGAAGAAATAACATTAAATCTAAAAAAAAGAGGATGTCTTTCTTTTGAATTTAAATACTCTACACTAAAAAATAAAGGAGTGCTTAATGATACAACACCAGCTAATAATCCAAATCTATTATTTTTATTGTTTTCTTTTTCTTCCATATTTATTTCAGTAGCCAGTTTATCTAGCTGCATAATTATACTAGCACTATATAATGGTGGTAGTTTTTCTAAGTCTTCTAAAAATGTTTCTTCCATTTCGTAAAAGTATTCATCCCCTGTATATCTCTGTTGTAAATCCATGCTCTTTTAATTCTTTAATACGATACTCCTGGAGCTTGGACACTTTACCTTTTGGTAATTTAATTTCAAAAAATTTAATTCCTTTGGTTTGATGTAGGGCTACAAGATCTGGAATACCGTTCTTGTTTGTCTTAACTAATTTTATTACATAATAACCTAACTCTTCTAACTGTTTTATTTTTTTGGTTTGAATTTGTTGCTCGGTCATTATACAAATTTAATTATTCTTTTGCTTCCTTTTCTTTCTCTGAATCTTTCTTTAATGTATCTAAAGCTTCATCGTAATCTGGCATACGTTTGATAGTTTCAAGCGTTCCAACTGAAAGGTTTTTTAAATTATAAAGCTCTTGTATAACTTGTTGCATGGTTTGTTCTAGCCTTTCAACTTTATTTTTTATCTGTATTAATGTTTCTTCTTTCATATTTATAAACTTAGTAAATCTTTTTCAAAATGTTTTAAGGTGTAATCTTTTTTCTTAGCCACCGTCTCATATATTTTATCTTCAATACCATCCCTGGAGAAGATCCAATATATTTTATTCTCAAGCGTATCCTTGGTTGTCATTCTATCCCTAGACTGCCAATAACTTAATGCAGAAAAATCTATATTATAATAAACTAAACAATCTGCTTTTTTTAAACTAATTCCTTCTCTTCCAGATACAATCTGAAGAGCTATACTTTTGTCTGTGGTATCAAATTCTTCTAGTTCCGTGGTCAAATCATCCCCGTAGACTGATTTTAAGGCGTCATATTCAGCTTTAAACTTATAGAATATACCCACCTTCATTCCAGAAAAACGAGTGCGTATAAACTCAGCTTTTGAAAAATCAATTACTTGAGATTTTCCGCTCTCAAATTTAACAGTTCCAGAAAAAAGCTGGTGAATTTTAGACATTAGCTTTACACCTGTATCTGCTAATATAATTTCATTGGTATGCTTGCCTTCTACTACTAAATCTTTCTTGAGTTGTTTTACAATCTTGTATGTTAAATCACTCATTTCAACCCTTAATACTTCTTCATTAGTTTCAGCTTTAAACCCAGCTTCCCTCTGAGTATAACTAATCATGTATGGTTTCATTTCATCAAGTATGGTTTGCTTGCCAGCAGAGTATACATTGTGAGTCATAGATCCGAGTTGTCTTTGAAATACATCTACATATACTTTTGAAAACTTATAAAAGTTTCTGTAATCTCTGAATGGATTCAAAGGGCAAGCGTAAACTTGATGGTACATTTGGCTAAATGACTCTGGTGTTGGTGTTCCAGACATAAGAATTACAAAAGGTTTTTGTTTTAAAATTATATCTTTTACCATTTTAGTTCTCTTACTTGGTTTTGGATATGCTCCTAAACTGTGCGATTCATCTAACACTATACAATCAAATTTTCCCTGGATCTTATGAAGGCTTTCATAATTAATAATTTCAATAGCATAGTTTGGATTTAATTTATTGTAGTCAGCTTGTATAGAAGACATAGCTTTTTTCTTAGTAACAAACAACATAGACTCAACAGGTAGTCTCTGAGCTACACCCATAGCAGTTAAAGTTTTACCTGTTCTAACTTGCATAGAGAGATAAACAAACTTATGCTTGCTTAAAACTTCATAAGCTTTTTCTATAATTTCAATTTGATAATCTCTGAACTTCAAAATAAATCTTCGTGTTTATTTATTTGATTTTCTTCTTCTTTAATTTCAATCCATTTACCAGTCATATCTCTACCTTCAAAAGGTTTGATACCTGTTTTGAAAACACAGTACGCATGAATCCATTTGTAAAACCTTTGTCTACTTATAGTCATCTTAGATTTAGGGGCATAATCTGGATATTCATTTACAAAATCAAAATACATTTCATTTAAATAAATTTTAATTCCAAACTCTAATTTAGTGTTCTTAATATTATCGTCAAGTAAACCGCACCACTCTACGAAATCATGTGATGTTTCAGCTGAGAGTTGTCTAATTCTTAAGTTTACAAACTCACTTTGAATTAAGCCTTCTCTCAAATAAAGTTGAAGACATTGTATCATATAGTTATCAAACACGCACCACTCATCATCATTCCAGTCACCAAAAAATAATCTACCAAACTCATCTTGAGGAGTATATTCTTTTGAATAATGCTGATACAATTCCAGCTCCCACTTTCTTCTAGCAAAGCTATTTCCAGCACCTTTAATTGCGTAATTAGT
>JAFCGI010000044.1 GCA_017608235.1 Candidatus Pacearchaeota archaeon | reverse complement strand
TAAGGTAATCCCTTAAAAGCCAATAAAGTAGAAGCGTTTCTGTCTAATGCTCTTATTGCCGTAGACTTCCATTTAAGTTCACTTTTCCGACTTCCTGACTTATATCTTTCTTGAGTTTTTAATTGGTCTAATGTCCTACCTAATTCTGCTAACCCATCAAGAGCATTATCAATGTAACTTGAAACTATGTTGCCTGTGTCATACCCTGCATAAGTTCCCTTCTGTATTTTGCTTTTTAATGAATTAAATATATCGCCTGTGAAGTAAAAGTTACCGACTACAGTTGCTATGGTATTAAGGGTAAAATCCCAAACACTTTTTGATTTAGTTCCATAAGCCCTTCTTCTTAACTCATTTATTGCTTCTATCATTAAAGCACTGGTTATTAATACTGTAGTTACCCTTCTTAATAACCCTATTTTGTCTCTTGCTGTATGCCCACTTCTGTTATATTTAAGATATGCCCTTTTGAGTGCATTTACATTCTTGTTTCTCTGTGAAGTATATTTAGTTAGAAGTCTTATCCAGATACTTCTACTTCTGCCTATTGCCGACCTATCTTTAATGTGCCAGGTAGGCTGTGTTCTTCTTATAACTTCTTCTGCCCTTTCTGTAACTTTCTCAAAAAATTCCTCTTCTGATAAATCCGGGTATTTCTCTTTTATTTCTACTTTAACTGCATTCCATATCTTGCCGATAGTTACTGTGTCGGTAGCCCTAATCATATATAGCAATTTGTTATTAAGTGGTGATTTATGTAAAAATAATTGTCTTGTTCTTCCTACATTACCTAATTCCCCCATTTCTCTATTAATCTGTCCGTCTAACCTCTGTTTTAATTGCGGAGAATACTTTTTTATTTCAGCATAAACATTTTTGGCTATTAGCCCTTTTCTTAAATATTTTGTATCCATCTCAGTTCCAGCTATCAAATAAGATACTGGCTGTTTAAAACTTATAAATATGTGCATACCCAAAATTGCAATATCTAATTTGTTGATAGCCTCGATGGTCAGCTTATCAAAATTATCTACATTGGTGCTGTTATCTTCTATTCTTTGCAGGTAATCCTTTAAGTTTTCTATATATTGCTTGCCATATACTTGCCTGATGTTTTCCTGTAATTCTGTATCCTCTAATAATATTTTTGCATACCTTAAAGGTTTGGCCATTCCGATATAAGATGAAGTTTGCTCCAAATGCTTGGTAACTACATTGAAGGCATCTTCGAGAATTAAAGCATTACTTGCGTTAGTTCTTTCTTTGAATATTCCCATACCTTCTAATGTTTTATCGGAGAATGTTTTGCGTGCCTTTAACATATCTCTCTTACGGTCTAACTGTATTGTTCTTATGGGGAAATAATTATCTTCAGTAGCCACTTCCCAACCATTCAATTCCATAGAGGCTTTATTTAATTTTGGCTTCATCTTCTCGTTAAAAAACTCCCACATAACATTTGCTACCTTAACCTCATCAGCAGTGGCACTATTAATAATTTCATTGAGATTATCTTCAGAAAGATAATGTTTTTTAGTAATGTTATCGGCGATTCTAAAACCACCATTTAATAAATGTTTTAAGTTCTTTTCATTCTTTTCGTGCAATAAGAATGATATTCTTTCACCCTTTGTAATCTTTATAGTTCTATCGCCAACAGTTTTACCTGTAGGCAATTTATATCCCGATAATTTTATCTTCTGAAAGTCTACATTTTTCTTTTTAGCTTGAAAGGCTTTACTCCAATTATCCATTTTAATATCTTTTAATTTATCCGCAAACCAACCATCTATTTCTTGGTCAATCCTTATCTTGTCGGTTACGCCTTTATCTATGCCGTTATAAACATAACTCATTATCTCCCCGTGATCCTTACTGTCTAATTCTTCGCAAACAGTTTCAGGATTCCAACTGTCTAACTTCCATAATCTTTTTATTCTTTCCCCAAATGTTTCATGTTCGGTTATACTGCTGTCAATAATACTTTCACTGTCTTTTTTAATATCTTTACCCTTAATAACATTAGCTCTTGCCGTCTTTAATACTTCGGAGGCTTCTTTTATCTGATTACCGAATATATATTTATTCTTCAGTTTATTCAGGTTAATCTCGTGAAGTATTGCATTTTTGATTAAGGTAATATCTTCAGCAGTAAAATCAGCCACTGGCTTTTTATTTAATCTTTCCAGCTCTGCGATTTTTTCCGGTGGTATCTGGTTATCAGGATTATCCTTAATAAAATCAAGACGGGAAGTCAGTTTTCTTTTGGTCTTTTCAGTCATTCTCTTTAGGTCTATATCATCAATAATATTCTTTATAGCTTTTTGTCTTTCAGGTCTTAATTTCTTCAAGTCGGTCTTTTGTAGTATCTTTTTAATTTTGCCTATCTCATCTGTTTTAAATTTTCTTTCTTTGGCTCTGGTAACTACATCGGCAAAATGCTCTTTAGCTTTAAATATACAGCTTTAAATATACCTGCCTTTTTACCTTCTGAGAATGCTTTCCTTGCACCCTTAGCTTCACCTTTTAAAACAAGTCTTAATATATCTCTTTCGGCTATTTCTATTTTGTCAGCCTTAATCTGTCCGGTAGTCTTTCTGACCAATGGCTTAACTTTAGCCTTGGTAATCTTTTCCCCCATTGTATAGACTTCTTTTGGTTTTATCTCTTTGGGGGTTTCAGCCTTCACTTCCGCTTTCTCGGTAGTTGGCTTGGCTGTGGCTTGGTTGTAATAATTAGCAATATCTTCTTTACTTTTTCCTTTTAATTCTTTTAAATCTAAAACTGATACCTTTGCACTTTCAGGGAATTTATATATCGTTCCATCTGCAACTTTAACCGAAACTGAACTTGGATTAATTTTAACAAT
>JAFCGI010000043.1 GCA_017608235.1 Candidatus Pacearchaeota archaeon | reverse complement strand
ATAGGACGCAAAGTCATGGGTCTAAAGCACTTAAAGTGCTATGATTGCCAGGCTGCCGGCTTTTTTTATTTTGAAAATTAAATAATTTAGAACAAATCTTTTGATTTTGCCAAGTTTTTATTTTTTTGATAATGAATTATTGAGGATGTATCTAATTTTGTATATATTATCTTTATTAAATAAATATTTTAAATTTATTAAATATAAAAAAAGAGGATAAGAAAATGAAAAAGTATTTTGGTGTTGTTTTGTTTTTGATATTAACTGTTATTTTCCTTTCAGGATGCGTTTATGATTTAGTAATTCCGGAGAGTGATTTAAATTCAGAAGACACAGAAGATGGGGTAGTACCGGGAAAGGGAACACTAAAAATTTATCTTACTGATGCTCCGGGGGATTATTTGGAAGTAAATATAATTATTTCTAAAATAGAGGGACATATAGCTGGAAATGGAGAGGAAGGAGAAGATAAAGGGTCTTGGGAAAAATTAAAGGAATGGGATGAAGGCCTGTTGATTAATCTTATAGAGTTAGAGGATGTTTCCATGTTATTAGCATCTTTGGAGCTTGAGCCCAATAAATATACCCAACTTAGACTTTTCCTAGAAGGTGATGAAGAGGAAGATGCTTGGATAGTATTAAATGATTCAGGTTTAACAGAAAAACCTCTTGAAATTCCCAGCGTTTATCAAACTGGAATAAAATTAAATCGTTCTTTTGAAATTGTTGCAGGTATGATTACTAAATTAACTATAGATTTTGATGCTGAGAAATCTGTGGTAAAAACAGGTAACGGGAAATATAAATTGAAACCGGTTATTCATGTAACATCTGAAATTCCTTCAGAAGAAGATATTGATACCGGTTCAGTTTATGGAACAGTGTCTTATTATGGTGGTGAAAATTTAGGATTAATAGGAATAGGTGGAGCAAGTGTGAGTCTTTCTGGTGGAGAATATATCTTTGTCTATAATACTACAACTTCAGAAGATGGTTCATTTAATTTTATAGAAAATGTTCCTATAGGTAATTGTGTTTTAAATGTATATGCTGACGGCTTTGATGATTATTCTAAAAGCAATGTAGTGAAAGATGGTGAAGATACGGTAGTTGATATAATATTGTCGTTTGAAGAAACTGGGGTAATTTCAGGGAGTGTAGTAAATTTAGCAAATAGTTCGCCAATTGAGGGAGCAACGGTAACTATAACTCTGTCTGGTGGTAGTACATATAGTTTTGACAGCTTTACAGAAACTGATACTGAAGGTAGCTTTTCTATTGAGCAGCTTCCAGTTGGAACCTATGTTCTTAATGTGGTAGCAGGAAGTTATGTCGAAGAGATTGTAAACAATATTGTAGTAGAATCAGCTGAAACTTACAATATAAGTATAAGTTTAACACCAGTAACTTAATCTCCCTAATTGAATTAAGTTTTTTTGTAAAATAGCAAACATAGTAGGAGATATTTTTTAAAATATAATAAAAAGCCAGACCTAAAAATATAATAAAGAGATATAAAACACTTAAACAATTTAAGATAGGTCTGGCTTCTTGTTGTTAACATCATTCTCTTCAATTTTCCCCAACTCTACCTTCATTCCAGAGAGTTCTTTCTGTACCTCTGAGAAACGCAAAGAATAATACTCTCTATTTTACTGATTTAGTGTGGTGATAGTAAAAAAAACAGGAGACGATTGTGCCAGCTCAATAATTCGGTAACTTTATTTTAAGAATTATTCTATTTTATTAATTCTTAGCAATCACTAATTATTTCTTCTAACTCTTGACACATCTTTTCAGTATCCACACTCATACAAAAAATTCGAAAATCGTTTTAACAGAGAAACCAAATAACAGTTAGCTTTGTTACATTACTGAAAAACTAACCGATCTAATTTAATATTATCTATTACAATATCCCAACAAAAAGTTCTGAAGCTGTCCACTAGGGGGAGCTTGCTAATTCCAAGCCCTTTGGCATTTTGCTGAAGGGCTTTTTTCCCTTCTATAAATTATTTTTCTGTAAAAGAAGGGTTTTTAATTTAAAGAGTCGAATATAATTACAAAAGCTTCGTTATTATTATCCTAACATTTATATATTAAATAAAAATAAAGAAAAAACTCTTAGGGCTTTAAAGGTAAGCATTTTAGAAGACCATTTAAATAGAAATTACGTTAGTTAACTTCGTGAAGTTAAGTAGATATCTTTAATAAACCAATGAAAGGAGGTAAATCTATCATGAAGAAGAAACTTTACAGGTCAGAAAAAGATTATAAGATTGCTGGTGTTTGTGGAGGAATTGCGGAATATTTTGATGTTGATTCTACTTTGATCAGGTTATTAATAGTACTATTTGCTATTTTAGGAGGCTCAGGAATTCTTTTCTATATTATTGCCTGGATTATAATTCCCAAAAAGTCTGAACAAGTTTCTGATGATAAGTTTGATAAAATAGAGGAACCTAAAGAAAAAATTAAAAAGAGGGCAAAAGAAGTAGCGAAAGAAGTAAAAGAGTGAAAAGAATTTTTAAGGATGATTGGATATAAACGTTGAAGATATCATAAAGCGTAT
>JAFCGI010000042.1 GCA_017608235.1 Candidatus Pacearchaeota archaeon | reverse complement strand
TTCTATATTGAGTATTAAAATCCTTCTTTTACTGGAAGAATAATTATAAAAACAAAAAGCCCTTCAGCAAAGGCCAAAGGGCTTGATATTGTCTTGGCTCCCCAGACAGGACGAGTTTCGCAACTTTTGTATAAGTGATGAGACTGAAAAAGTATATCAAAAGTTAGAAGAATTAATTGGTGTTTAGATAAAAGAAAATTCTTTTCCGCTTACTATGCTTATATTAATATTTTAAGTGTCAACTGACTTATTATAACAAGATAATATTTTTATGAAGCTTTATTTTTTAGTTCATTTATAATCTTATTTATTTTTTTAATATTTGTAGAATCTCCCAAAGTTTTATAAATTTCTAATACCTCTTTAAAGTGATCTAAGGCTTCCTTTAGCTTTCCTTGGGTCTGGTAGACACTACCCATATTGCCAAGATCCTTGGCTTCCTCTCCTTTATAGCCAATCTCTTGGTCTATATCTAAAGCCTGCTGATAATGATCCAGGGCTTCTGTTAGTTTTCCTTGCTTCTGGTAGACAACTCCTATATTGCTAAAATCCTTGGCTTCCCCTCCTTTATCGCCAATCTCTTGGTTTATATCTAAGGTTTGCTGGAAGAATTTGAGGGCTTCCGTTAGTTTGTTCTGAGTCAAATAGACAACACCTATATTACCAAGTGTATGCGCTTCCCCTTTTTTTCCGCCAATCTTTCGATATATATTTAATGCTTGTTGATAATGCTGTAGGGCTTCATCCAAGTTACCCTGTCTCCGGTAAATAATGCCTATATTGTCAAGAGCATGGCTTCCCCTTTTTTGTCGCCAATCTCTAGGTATATATCTAAGGCATGCTGGAAGAATTTGAGGGCTTCCGTTAGTTTTCCTTGAATCCGGTAGACAATACCAATATTACCTAATGAAGCAGACCGGTTAAGGATTGTATCAAGTGGGTACACTTTTTTTAAGTCTCCCCTTTCAGTTAGCTTTAATTGGTCCATATAGTAACTTTTTGCTTTTTCAAAATCACTCAAAAAATAATAACAGATACCTGCAATACCTAAAAAGATCATCCTATCTTTAGGTGACATTGTTAATAAGCGAACATATTCGATTATTTTAACTGTCTCTTTATATTTGTACTTATTCATAAGTTGAGAGATTTTAGCTAAGGCCTCTACTACTTTTTCATTATCTGAATATAGTACTCCATCAATCTCCCAGGTTACCCCTGTTTTAAGAGATAGTTCTTTATAATTGCTACCTGTTTGAGTTATGGTTATATTTATGTGTTCTAAAAGGTCAGGTGGAACTTGCTTTAAAGAGCCAGCAGAAAGATAATTTGTATCTTCTATTTCAATATCACGATAAAGTCTTACTCCATAACTTTCAAAGATATCATACACTTCTAAAAACTGTTTTCTTAGAGATTCCTTTCTTTTGGTTTGAAAAACCTCTACTAAATTATTATTTTTATATTCTTCCGGAAACCTAAAGAATAATTTAATATGGCCCTGATCGATAGAGATGCTCTGAACATAATAATGAGACCACCAATAAAATTTACTTTCAGTTGGGATATCAATTATATTTAATACCTCCATATCTACCCTTCGATAATCTGCATCCAGTTCATCACCCAATTTAAGGAAAGCCCCTAATAGGTGTAATCTTAATGGATCACCTGCTATATGGTATCCCTTAGTACTTTAAGATCTAACTTACGATGATACTTACATAAATCAGCGATAAAATCAGTATATTCTTTACAAAGATTTAATTCTAAAGGGAGCTCAGCATTAACCTTAATGCTATCTTTTACTGCTTCATAACTGGACAGATGGTGGTTTTTCCTTATTTTCTCCAATTCTTCTATGCTATATGTTAACTTAATAGGAATGCCTGCGTATTTGGGCAATTGATTGCCTATGTCGTAGAGAAATATGGCTGCAAGTAATACAAAACGCTCTTGTTGGCTTAATAGAGTGGGGAAGTCTTCTAAAAGTTTACCTAAGTATTGGGAAATTCTTTCGGAATGATCAATTCCGTGTTTGGTATAATGTTTAATTAAATTTTCTTTCCAAATCTCATTCCTTACAGTTTCAATAATAATATCAAGACATTTTTTAAAATGCTCATCTTTTAATAATATACTTTTAGGAAGTTCATCAATTTTCATCTATACTCCCCTTTTTATTTAATTTTAGCTTAATGGAATAACGTTATAAATTAAGTAATAATAATGGCCAAAGTTTAAAAATTCAGCTTAGATTATTAACTAATACCTTATTTAAATATACAATATAAACTTATAAAAATCCTTCTTTTTATGTAATAAATTTAAAACAAAAAAGCCCTTCAGCAAATGCCAAAGGGCTTGGAAGTGTCTTGGCTCCCCCAACAAAACGATTTTCGAACTTTTTGCATGAATGAAGAAGCTGAAAAAGTGTATCAAAAATTAGAAGAAGTAATTAGTATCTGTTGAGAATTAAAAAATAATAAAAAAGGCAGAACCATTTGATAAAGAAGTTCTGCCTATGTTATTGTCTGGCTCCCCGAGAAGGTCAATAGGCAGAACTTTTCGAATTGTCTTTAAATTC
>JAFCGI010000020.1 GCA_017608235.1 Candidatus Pacearchaeota archaeon | reverse complement strand
GCCGGAGGTCATGAGTTCAAATCTCATCGGGCCCATATGCTCCGATGGTGTAGTTCGGTCAATCATTTCGGATTTTCGATCCGAAGACCCGGGTTCAAATCCCGGTCGGAGCATACTTCTATTTTGGATATTCTCTTACAGTAATACCAAGTTTAAATGATAGGAGGGCTTATCCAAGAAGATGGTAAATAATAAAGTAGACCTGTATAATGTTGGACCTAGGTTAGAAACAGCCTTAAATTCTATTGATAAATGGAATATTTGTAAAAAGAATAAAGAATTCATAAAACAGTTTATTAGGTTTATTACAGCAGAGGGTTTATCTGATAAAAGAAAGCTAAAGTATATTTATACTCTAAAAACAATAAGTACCAAAATTGGCGTGGATTTTGATAAAGCAACAAAAGAGGATATTGTTAAACTGTTTGAATATATCCAAAACAATGGTTACAAACCTAACACCGTTAAAGACTTTAAGAGTGTAATAAAGCGTTTCTATAAAGTTTTATTTGGAGATAATGAAGAATATCCTAAAGCTGTAAAATGGCTTAAAATTAATGTAAAATTAAGTGATCAGGATAAAAACCATCCATTAACAGAGGAAGACATAAAGAAGATAATCAAAGTAATTGATTCATCAATGTATAGGTGTCTTGTGTCTTTGGCCTTTGAAAGTTGCTGTAGGCCATCCGAGTATTTGAGTTTAAAGTTAAAAGATATTAAAGAAAATGATCATGGGTTTGAGTTAACTGTTTCTGGGAAAACTGGGTCTAGGCCTATTTTCTTAATTCAAAGTTCTCCTTATATTGCAGAATGGTTAAACCATCATAAAAACAAAGATCCAGAGAGTTTTCTCTTCTATGATAAAGATGTAAAGAAACCTTTATGTGTGTTTAAAGCTAGACTAAATTATAAGAGATATTTTAATCAAACAAAGATTTCAAAGCCATCTCATCTTTACTGGTTAAGACACTCAGGTATCACATACAAAAGAATCTTGGGGATGAGTGATTCTGCTTTGCAAAATTATGCTGGATGGGTTGGTGGAACTAGGCAAATCAAGATTTATTCTCATTTGACGGGGAGAGAATGTAAAGACGAAGTTGAAACTTTATATGGAATCAAAAAAGCAGACGGTGAGAAAAAAGAGTTTTTCAAGATTTGCATGAGATGTAATGAAAAAAATGGTTTTGCAGAACAATATTGTAGTAAATGTGGACTAAACCTAAATCGGAAAGAAGCTTTGAATAAGTTAGAAACAAATGATTTGATCAGTAAGTTTATAACATTGATAATGGATGATAAAGAAGTTTTTAGTAAGGTTAAGAAGAAAGTTAAAGAGGATCAGGAAGCACTTAGTCTTTTAAACCAAATTAAGACTTCTTGTTAGTTTTATAGAACCTTTCTTCTCTTAGTTTAGTGGCAAACTTTAACTCTTTTTTCAAATTAATCAAGTTTAATGATACACATCTTATTTTTGCTTTTATCCAATCTATCTCTTGGTTTAAAGTTCTCAAATCCACAGATTTAAGGATTTTCTGTTTGTCTTTAAAGTTAAGATCTTCGATTTTTTGAACTAATTCCCAAGAAGTTTTATATTCAATATCTTCTGGGTCTTCTGATTCAAGATAATTTGGATCTTCTTCTTTCTTTTTTAGGTAGTCTTTGATCACTGGAACCCATCCATCAATTGTTTCTCTTATAAACTTGGAAGAAAGGATATAAGGGGAAATTTTCTTCTTCTTAATCAATATTCTTGATAATTTATGATCTGAACGAAGTCTAACTCTTATTATAAATTGTAATGTATCGTCAATAGTAAGTTCTCCTCTAGAGCCATAAAGATCTAGGAAGAGAGGGACATTGTTAAATTCTGTTAGACCCCTTAATCTTTTTTTGTTTAATTTGCCTCGAACTTCTTTGATGGCCTCAAACTGCTGCTCAGTAAGTTTAAAAGAAGTTTCCTTGAAATTTTTTTTGACATCATCCCATAGTTTAAATTTTCTTGGATACAATTCTGACATTGTATCATTCTAGACCCATACTAAATTAATAAGATTATGTGTGCTTGTATGTATATATGATTATTGTAAAAAAGAAGGAAGGTGTTGTATGTATTTGATTTGATTTTATTATTTTTATTTTATATTATAAATTTTATTGTAATATAGAATATAATAATAATTTAGTTAGAGGGAGGTATAATAAATTGAATAAAAATATTCCGGGATGGTTACAAAAGTTAATGGATGATCTTTTTAATGAAGATGGGGAGGATATGGAAATTAAGTAGTTATGTGCGCAAACATACAAACAAATTTGTTGTTTTTAACCTAAATGTGTTATGATGAAGGGAAAATGTTAAAGAAAAGAAGAGATCTTTATGATCCAAAGATATCATGTAATATGTCTTTGAGAAGGAGTATTGTTGAAGCATTAGACAAAGAAGGATTGCCCAGGAGCCATGTAGTGGAAAGATTAGTTGAAACCTTTTTGCTAAATTCAGATTCTATTAAAAAACAATTAGCAAGAGAACTTACAGACTTAAAAGAAAGGTTTAGAAGGATAAATATTGAACTTATTTGTGATATAAAAGAAGATGTTTCTGAAGAAAAAGTAAATAAAAAATAAAATGTTAACCTTAACTGATTATAATAATATAAGAAGATTTAAAGAATTAAATAAAAATCATCAGAAAGTTTTTAGGTATAGAATCAGAAACAAATTCAAGAATGTTTTCTATGGGATTAAGGAAATACTAATTAATTATGATAAGCTGGGAATTAGCCCTGAGAGGCTCATATCCTTATCAGAATTGCTTGAATTAGTTGAGCTGTACAAAAAGGTTATTGAAAAGGAAGAATCAAAAGCATTTAAATAGGTTACAAGCCTTTGTACACTTAAATAATTTTTTGAAAAATGAGTCCAAAAATTGTAGAAAAGGGAGCACTAAATCTTTTTCTTAAATCTGGGTTTGATAATCCATTTAGCCAATTTATGTATAACCAAAGTTTTAGATTATGTAAGAACTGTAAGGCAAAATGTAGTCTTAGAAGAGAAGATGATTGTTGTTTGTTTGAAGAGTATCTCTTTTGGGATGTTTCAAATGAACTTAAGAAAGAAATTAAAAAAATGGGGATTAAACTCAAGTTTTCTAATCAAATATTAATCCAGCAAACAGCCATGCTTTTTGTTAGACTTATGAGAGCACATGAGATGGAAAGAATTGGTCATTTGTATGAATGGGAAAATTATCACATCGATCTTATAAGAAAAGAGAGACATTTATTTGATATTCACTATATAGAAAGACTTGAAAAAAGATTGATTAAACACCTTAAATTGTTGGGCTTATTGCCTGAACAAGTTATTGCTAGAGAGAAGATAAAATTGGTTCAAACATTGAAAAAACAATTGTTTAAACTACAAGAGAAAAATAAAAGTTGTGAAGTGGATGCTGTGTATGAAAAAGAAATTAAAATATAGTCTTTATTCCTTTATTTTAGCAATTTCTTTTAAAACATTATTTCCTTTGGGAGTTCTTTTGTAATATCTGTGTCTTTTCTCGTTTGGATTCAAACATACAATCAATTTCCTCTGTAAAAGTTCAATTAAGATATTACTAACAAATCCTATATTTACCTTTAATTCTTTAGAAAGTCGGGTAGGAATCTTGGGTTCATCCAAAGCTTCAAATACAAGCCTCCGATTCTTATTCCTCACTATAAAACTTACATCATCATATAACGTTGACATATTATAGAAATCTTTATATAGTGTTTTATACTTATACGAGTAATATGCGAGTTTACTTAAAAATGAATAAGTTAATCATTCCACTTATCGTTTGTTTAATTCTAATTTCAGGTTGCACTACAAATCGGTTAAGTACAAATGAAGAAGCCGAAAAAACAGCAGAGAAATTTGCTAGATACTGGGAACAAGGAGATTATAGTTCTATGTATGACTTATTTGTTCCTGAATTAAAAAAAGAAAGAACCAAAGAAGATTTTGTTAATTTTTTCCTTGCATCAGAAAAAAATACTGATATTGTTATAAGGTTAGATAAAGTTAGTATAGATTCTGAAAAAGTAGCTTATGCTTATTTTACTGTTTCTAGCTCCATCTACGATGCTAGAGCTCCAGCAATGAGATTAGAATACATTGAAAATGAATGGAAGTTCAATGCATTTGCTACGTTTTTTACTGATGGGTGTGCCGAAGAATGTATAGACTATCCTTGTAAACAAACAACTTGTTCTAGTGAAACAAAATTTAAGTGTAATTATGAAGATATTGAAAAGTGTAGTTGTGAAAAAGATTTAGACTGCCCTTATAATAGACCTTTATGTTTGGATGGCTTTTGTAGTGCTAAACAATGTTTAAAATCTTCAGAATGTATAGTAACACAGGAAGCAAAAGATCAATGTGAATCTAAGGGCCTTAATTTTAAAGCTTGGGTGGAGTGCTCTCAAGGAGAATGTTTACAACATTGTAGAGAATATGATCCAGAGATATATCCTAAATTTGATAATCTCCAACAAGAAGAAAATGCTAAGCTTAAAATAAAGATTTCTCAAATCGGGGAGAATATAGAAATCAAAAACTACGATGCTGATTTAACAAAAGTGACTATTTTGATAAATAATAAATTTAAAAAAGAACTAGAAGCCCTTGCTTCCGGTAGTGAGTTGATAATAAGTACATTAGAATTTTTGGATGGAAATAATAAGAATCTTGGGTCTTCTAAGGTAGATAATTTTTATCTTTATGCTCAACAAGGTAAATGGTGGAATTAAATAGTAAAATAGCCATTGTTTTATATAAAAATTATTAAGTTAAAGAATTTCTCTTTTTTTCAAGATGACAGTTGTATTTAGTATAATAACAAAAGATGGGATTGTGATGGCTGCAGATAGAAAAATATCCAAAATAGAAAACCATCGTCTTGAAGGTATAGGATCTAAAGATAAAATAATAATCCTTGACGAATACAAAATTGGGGTTTCTTATTGGGGTCTTGCTACATTGGATAACAAACCGATTAAGGAACATATTGATAAAATACTCAGTCAACTTGATGGTAGCCTCATTGATGTGGATATATTTTCGGAAAAATGTAAATCTTATTTTGAACAATTCACTCCCCCATACTTGATGGGGTTGCATGTTGCAGGGTATGTTGGTGAAAGACCAAAATTAAGGCACGTTTTTTATAATAACCAATCTAAGAATTTTATTAATGAAGAGTCAAACATGGAGTTTCACGATCAAGAAGGAAGTAGGATTCCACATACACAAGAAGAAGAATATGTGCAATTTATTGCATTATTTAATGGAGAAAATCAGATAATAGAGAAGATACTAATCAAATTACCTCAAGAAGGGGGTTCTGGTCTCGCCATCGACTTTGATAAGTTATCTGTGGAAGAAGCGATAGAATTGGCAAAATTATTGATTACTACAACAATCTATATCCAGAGTTTTTTAAAGATATATAGGGAAATTGGAACAACATGCGGGAATGGCATAGATATTGTAACGATTAAAAGAGATAATATAAAAAAAGTGGTATCAAATCTAACATCCATACACATTAATTTAACCCCTCCTTAATGAGTGATAAATGACCAATTATGAATATATTATTTAAGGGATATGAAGGGAAATAAAAAAGAAAGAATTACGGTAGAATGGAAAAAGGATTTAAAAAACATAGGATGTTTTGCTCCACAGCCATTTAGTATCCTTCTTGATTATATAAAAGATAAAGATATCCTAAAGATTATAGATCATTTCTTCTCTCAAAATTTAAAAGAAATTAGCCTACTAGACTTATGTGTACTAAACCTTTTTTGGAGTAAAGATGGCTCCATCGTTGCAGCACGATCTTCTTGGTTTAAACACCCAACCCATCATTCATCAGAGTTCATTTTTGACAAAGAAGAAGAGCGATTAATTGTTGAAGTGAGGCAACCAGATTTAGAAGGAAAAAGTTGGAAGAGTACTCATATACATGTGGTTAGGGGGCAAATTGATACTAAAAATAATTGCAAAATTATTAAACCTAATTTTCATAAACATGTAAAACTGATAAGAACGCCAATAAACGGAAAATGGATAATCAAAATTAAATAGGAAAACCTCTCTTACCAATTCTTCCGTTTTAAGATTTTAAATAGTTTAGGTCCTTGAAATATTGCTGTAAAAATTATGCCCACAAGAAAGAATCCCAGCCCAAGTAACCATTCTTTAGCTATAAACATTAAAATCAAACCAAGCAGGATAAGGTATATCCCAAGATTTTTCCAATCTTTCATACTAAATTCATAAATAGATTTTTCTTTTGTCATATTATTAAAAAGGAAATAAAAAGCTATAAATCTTTCGTTTTAACTCTAAAAGAGAAAGAGTTTTAAATAAAGATAGCTTCTAAGGCTCTTGTGGTTTTTATGAAAATAAAACTAGCTCTAACATTGCTCCTATTTATCTTATTTGGATCTACAATAGCTCAAGGCCTAGATATTAATCTTGAAGAAGAAAAAGATATAATTAGCATAAAATTAATGGAAGAAACAGTAATTTCTCCCAATAATCAAAAGTTAACTGTAGAGATATCAAAACCATGGACTAGTACGCCCAAGGAATTCGAATTAAATCTCACAATTTTGGGTCCAGCTATATTCGAAGACAATACTAAGCAGAACAGTTTAAGCATAGATACAATATCAAAAGATCAAAAATTAGAAAAAATCATCAAAATAGAAAATTCAGCTTCAGGTACGGGGGACATAATTAATCTTAACTATGATTTTAGGTATAAATCTTCGTCATGGGGTAGAATAGATGAAAATTTTAAAGTATTCTATGGATCCTTATCTTTTAAAGGAGCAGCAAGTAATAAGGCAGAATGTGAAGAAGAATTAAAGATATGTAAAGAAAACAAAGAAAGTTTGTCAGATGAGATAGTAAAACTTAATGAAGATAAATCAACTCTCCAAGATGAAATAAACTCTATAAACTATAATCTTACAAAATGTCAAACAAGTTTATCCTCACAGAATAAAGAATGTAAAACAATTGATATTTTTGGATGGAATGTTTCTTGTTTCCTTTTATTGGTCGGACTTATTTTATCCCTTATTTTATGGTTAATGGAACGAAGAAGAAATAAAAGGCATGTCCCCCATAGGGGTTTTGATTAAGTTTATCATAAAAATTTATAAAATGGGATTTAAGAAATATAAACCATTAATAGCGTCTTTTTAATTGCCTCTTTGGTTACCTTTCCTTTCGATTTTTAATGAAGAATAGTAATTCCCCAATATTTTGTATCTAGGCTTTACTTGGTTGGTCTCAATTAAAAAACCTGCTATGAACATCAGTAAACTAAGCCAAAGAAGAGTGAATTGATTTTGATTAAATGCATCGTCAATAGAAGATATCATTAGACCAAAACCTAAAGAGATAAGAATTATAGAATAAGTTTGGTATTTTTGAAGCCTTAATTTAAGGAATTCCTTCCCTTTTTCAAATTTTGGCAATTTTTCTTTATTAATTTCTATTTTTGAAACATAAGAAATAGCTAACAATAACCCCGCAGTTATGGTTAGGTTGATTGCTAGTAAATATAATTTAAAATAAATCAAAGCAAAATCTAGTAAAATACAAGATACAATTATGGTCCAATCCCAAAAACCAATTCTTTTATAATGAAAACCCATTTTAACAAAATTATACTCCTATAATTTTAAAAATTTTTTCAACAACATCTGATTGCTTTACAATATCAGAATGTTCATATTGAGGTCCCTCAAAGACTATAAACTCTTTTCCATTATTCAGCTTAGCATCTGAAACATATATTACTTTATCACAGGGTCCTCCGATACAAGTTTCACTGTTCCCCATAATGGAATAAGTATCAACAAGACAGTCTACTGGATTATTTAATGAATTTAAAAATGGAGAGTTGGGTTGCATTTCTTTGGATTCTAGCTCTCCTAGGTTGCTAAGAAGTGAGATCCAATTTCTAGTCCCATAATGAGGACTACTTATTGTGATAAGTTTAGCAATCTTAGACTGACCATCTCCACTTTTTATATAATATCTACTAAGAATTCCCCCCATTGAATGAGATATGATTATAGCCTTATCCTTATTAGTTGCAGTCAACACAGCATCAATTTCTTTACTTAAAGTTGGAGAATAATCACCAATACTGTCTTTGTATTGGACAGAACCTCCGTTCATAATGCCTTCATAATAAGTAACTCTTAATGCAACAGGTTTACAATATCCCCATATTCCTTTTGTTAATTCTGTAGCTTTTTCAGGATACAAAATATCTTTCAATATATAACCCTCTTGAGCAAAAGAATATGACATTTGAGTAAAAGTATCTAATGAATTCTGCACAGTTTTTTGCCCAGTTTCTGCAGCATGCCCATGGATAAAAATTATAGGATACAAATCAACTCTGTTTCTATAACTATCATCATCACAACAATTAGTTGTTCTTTGCCCATTTTCATCAAGACATGTTTTCCCAGGAGCCTTTGCTTCTGTTTTAATATCTGATTTTTGATTTATCATAATTATCTCAGGTGCATTAACTTCACTTGTTTTAAGATCTCCAAAAGATACGCAGCTTGTAGAATAAAAGTTGTCAAAATCCTCGCTAGTCACAATTATAGCTTCTACTTTACCTAAGACCATTGAAGGGATGGTTTGTTTGGATCCAAATAAAGAGTAATATAATTTTTTTAAGAAATTAAAGAAACCCCCCTCTCCAGAAATCAGGTCTTCTTTTATGATTGCAATATTATCCTTTTCTTCATTTATCTCCATTAATAAATTCTTTTTGTCTGCGAGATCCCCCCCATTAAACCTTTCGACTAAAAGAGAGTAGTTAGTTGTATCCACGGTTTTACCCATCTTATTAACTTGTTTTATTGATTCACTAACATCCTTTTCTATTTGGGAACTTTGCGAAGTAACTTCTTGAGTTATTGTTTGTATTAACGATATTTGTTCTTTTTTACTCAAAGAAGAAGGATCGTATGATAACTTTAATAATACTGGCTGATATTTTGTATAAATCTTTTGATTGAAATCAGTGGCTTCTTGATTAGCAGCCTGATAACTATCGCAAAGTTGTTGTAGGGTATAATCTTCTGCTTTAGATTTCAAAGAATTCTTGGTAGAACAGAGTCCATTAGTATCACAAAAAATAGAAGTCTCTTTTTTAAGGATTGTAATTCCTTTTGTTAATGCTTCAGACTCTCGATTCTTTAATTGTGTTAAAAAGCTAGTATAGCTATTTTTATAGTTATCAACCGTATTCTGGGCTTGAATTAATGAATCAAATTGATAAGTTTCTAATCTGTTCTTTACAGAATCTGTTAAAGAGTTATATTGAGATAATATATCAGAATTTGATTTGGTGGTATATGGTTTAAGTAAACTCTCACTTTCTGAAACATAAGTATTAAAAGTTACTACAATTTCTTTATAGCTTTGTATATTTGTATTGATTTCACCAGTAAGAATAACTACATTATATTCTATGCTATTAAGCAAATCCAAATCAGAGGTTTCTGAGGTATAGGTGCTTGCATAATCATAAATTTCCTCTTCTAAGTATCCAATTGCAGTATTAAACTTTTCATTAATTGTGTTAAAGCTTGATTGGTGTGTGCTATACCTCTCCGTAGCATCTGATGGTTTAAGTAATGAAGGAGTTTTATCCATAAGATCCTTTAAAGTTTTTAACGCTGAATCAGCAGAAGTTATATCACTTGAAATTTGATTTGTGTATCCTTCAATAATTGCAAGATTTTGTGCATCTTGAGGGCTTAATGTATAACTAATAGATACTGAATGAATAAAAGAAGTAGGAACATAGTAACAAGTTGTAAAGAATGGGAAGTCTGTAGTCATACAAGTATAAGATGCTGCGGAAGTTTCACAATTTGTTGTGATAGTTATACTTGTTGATTGAAGATTTTTTATTTTGTCTGGAGCATTATATCTTAAATATATAGTTCTTTGTGAACCCGCATTAAGTTGTATGTCTTGTTTTCCAAGAGAAGAACTGATTTCGCAATTGAGAATTATTGAATCAGTGTTGCTTACTGTGATGGGAATATCAACATAACCACCTTTATAAACAGTAAAACTTTGTGGAGATGAACTAGCTAAAAATTTTAAATTGATATCTGTGGCAAAAATAATAGGAAGGAATAATAGAAAAACTAATAGTATTATAAATCTCCTCATATTTCACAGACCCCCATTTTTGCTAGTATAGCAGGATTTAAGGAAATTTATATACTTTTGGATTACTGTCTTCAAATATTAAAAATAAATAAAACAACAAAAACAGGTTTTGATTTACTTAACTTTTAATTTCTTCTTTAATTCTTTCACTTCATGTTCTAATCTAGATAATTTAACAATATCTTTCAGATGTTTGGGAGCATCGTCTTCCATGTTTTTCGGCTCTAACCAAGCCAAAATTAAGAAAAAAACCCACAATAGGCTAAACAAATAAATAAAGGGCTCATATATTTCTCCTCCCAAAATACAAGTAATATCATATTTGTTTAATGGTTGTTCAATCTGATATGACTTACAAGGATTTCCAAATGGTGTTGGAATAAAGCCATTATTCATATCGAGTGATATAAATAGCATACTTAACAAAAAAGAAGCTATTGCTAGCTTGTACCATTGTTTTTTATCCATAATTTAAATAAATATTCTATATTTAAAAGTCTATCTAATTGTTAATCAAAAAAATCATTTAAGATAAGTATACTCTTTAGTTATTGGATCAATTGCAATCTTTTCTCCAGCCAGGTCCGCATCATATCCAGGATATCCATATTTTCCTGCAGTAGCATCAAGAACTACACAAGAATCTTCTCCGATGGCATAATACGAGATTTTTTCATCACTTAGAACATTGTAAAGTGAATAATAATAACGAAATCTCAAATCTACACTAACTGTTGCTCTTTTTTGATGATCTGTATTAACTAGCACTATACCTCCTTTTTGACCAATAGAATCGCAGGAGCCAGATGCCTTATAGATGCTTTCTTTTTTACATGAGGGATAATGAGTAAAATCTTGCATATTAGCTATTTTTAAATGTTCTGTATTTGATGGAACAAAATAAATATCTAATGGTTCAGATGAAGAAATGGAGTACTCTATGTCCATATATTGAATTGGGTCTGAAAAGGTAGAACCATCTCCTCCATAGTACCACACATACCCGGGATCTAAAGCAATAGTTTGATATTCTATTTTAACTAAGGATAATTTCCCCTCTTTAGTTTCAACAATATATGTGCTCTCCTTTCCCAGGTCCGACCCCACTACCTGGATAATATCCTTTTGTATATATCCCCATAAATTATCTACATTAATTCCACAAGCAAGACTATAAGCATGATTCTCAGTTAAAACAAGGTATGTTTTGATACCTAAATTTTCTAGCAGAGAATTTAATAAAATTGTTAAATCTTCACAATCTCCCCCCTTTACTTCCATTGTTTCATAAGGAGACTGTATAAGCTCCCGGCTCCTTGGGTCACTATAATAATCATAATTATCTATAACATATCTATAAATCTTACTTACCTGACATTCTTTATTTCCAGAATAGCAACCGCTAACAATAGAAGAAGCTGTACTCCTAAGGTTAATATCTTCAAACACTATGGCATCAATATAAGGGTTTGCTTCTTTAATTGCTGGATCAATAGTTCCTTTTAGTCTGTCCCCAAAATAACCCCATAAAAAACCAAAAATAATAGCTACTATGATTAAACCAACCCATAATTTCATGATTTTAAATTATCAAAACAATTTATAAATGTTTCATTATCTTTCAGTTTTCCAATTATTGAGTATTATAGAAGACAACATTTATATATCACTTAATCTTATGTTAATGTAAGAGCATATTCAATCTAAGTTTCGGTCGGAGCATTATTCTTTTTTATAAGAATTCCACACAGGTCTCCCTGTAAAAATTTACTTTATATTGTGTTATTTTTGTTTATTCAGCATCTAGATAACCTTGCATAAACCATGCTTCTTCTGCAGATATTTCGTCATTATCTTCAAGGTCATCTAATTTCTTCTTTGAATAGATGCTTCTTTTTTTATTGGAGCCTTTATCCAATTTGACCCTCCCTAGGTAATTATAATTTAAATATGTGTTTACACTACAATATAAATCAAAAGATTTAAAAAGAAATCAATAAAAAGCATTAAAAACGTTATTAAAAAATGAAACATAATATTAAAATAACTTTAATCTTAGTTTTCTTATTTTTAATATCTCAATTTGTTGGATTATACGTAACAGATCATTATTTAGAAGAAGAACTGCCTTATGGTTTTGAAAGACCCCAAATAGAAAAGGAATTTTCTTTTTTATATTTGTTTGTTTTTATTTTGATTGCTACTGTTATTATTTATGTTCTAGCTAAATTTAAGTTATTTAAACTTTGGAAATTTTGGTTTTTTTTAGGAGTGTTAT
>JAFCGI010000041.1 GCA_017608235.1 Candidatus Pacearchaeota archaeon | reverse complement strand
TTAATTGGTTAACAGAAATTTAATACTTCAGGTTATTATGGCCCGGGTAGTGTAGTCTGGCAACATATGGGACTGTGGATCCTCTGTGCCGGGTTCAAATCCCGGCTCGGGCCTCTAACACAAAGGTTAAATATTAAGGGCCGTTATCTGTTATTGTGGTTTATATGGCTAAAAAAGAAAATAAACCTAATAACGGAGCTAAAGATAAGATCCTTAGAACTGCATTAAATTATTTAGATAAAGTAAAGATTAATCCAAAAAACAAGGAAATTATCGCTAATTTTGTAAAACATTTAGCAGCAGAAGATTTAACAAAGGACCGTCAAAGCAAATATATTTACACAACAATACAAATCTCCAGGAGAATAAATAACAAGGATTTCACTAAATTAAACAAAGATAGTATTGAAGATCTAGTCGGTGGAATAAATAACTCTGATTTTTCAGAATGGACTAAAAGAGATTATAAAATAATTTTGAAAAGATTAATAAAATACATTAAAGAAAAAGAAGGAAAAAGATATGTTAAAGGTTGTTACCCCCCTGAAGTTACTTGGATTAGTACAACAATGAAGAAAACTAGAATAAAACTACCTAAAGAACTTCTTACAATTGATGATATAAAAAACCTTGCTGAAGGTACCTTAAACCTTAGAGATAAGGCATTTATCTTATTTCTATATGAAAGTGGTGCTAGAATAGGTGAGGTTCTAAATATAAAAATTAATGATGTTGAACCAGATAAATTTGGTGCAAGAATTACACTTTTTGGTAAAACTGGAGCAAGAAAGATAAGAGTTATAGCTAGTGCTCCTGCAATTAGTAATTGGATAAAACATCATCCAACAAATAAAAATAATGACTCATGGTTATTTTGCTCTTTGAATCATCCTAATATGGGTGAACAAGGCCAATACTTTTATTTTAACAAGTTATTGAGGGTTACTAAAAAAAGAGTTAAATTAACTAAACCTGTGAATCCTCATCATTTTAGGCACAGTAGGGCAACAGAATTAGCAAAAAAAATTACAGAAGCTCAACTATGTAATTATATGGGTTGGATTGTTGGTAGTAAAGAAGCAGCTACTTATGTTCATTTATCTGGAAGAGACACAGATAAAGCAATTTTAAAACTTCATGGATTTGCTGAAGAAGAAACAGAAAAAGAAACATTTACTCCGATTAAATGTCCTAGATGTGGAATAGATAATGATCCTTCCGCCAAATTCTGTAGTGCTTGTAGCCTTGGCCTTGATGAGAAAATTATAATGGAACAAGATCAACAAAGAAAGAAAGAAATTGAAAAAGTAATGTATAATGTACTTATGAAACAATTAGAAGGATATGAAATTAGGAGAAAAAAATAAAAAATTCAAACTTTATAATAAATATTTGGCATGGTTTTTAGATAGAATTTCGTCATTTTTGCATATTACGATTGGAAAAGATACTGTGAGATGATAGAGAAATATATCAAAACCAATGTAAATCGGACTGCTCAAATATTTCCGATAGTCTTTAGAAGTAATTTCCTAAATTTCCTAACTTATATTTCCCAAAGATTCGTGAGTAGTGAGTATAATCAATAAATGATATTAGATTTTTACAAGTTTGAGTACATCAGATTTGCTGATAATTCCAACAATTTTATCTTTCCTGGTAGTGAGAACTGCTTGATAGTAATACAATAATGATTTTATTGGTTCAATGGGTGTATTCTCATCCAGTTGTGGAAAAGGGGCCTCCATCAGCTTGCCAATTTTCATTGAAGGCGTTATAGAATAATTATTTTTTTCTGATAAAGCATTTAGAAACTCGTTCTCTGTAATACTTCCTACAACTCTTTCTTTATTAAAAACTGGAAGTTGAGAATATCCATGTTTGAGCATCATCTTCCTTGCTGATATGATAGTATCAGTTGCCTCTATTTTCACTATCATGCTTGTGTGAATATCTTTAGCTCTTGCCTTAGGTTTTTTCTTCTCTTCTTCTTTGTTCAATGCTTGCTCTATCTTTCTTACTTTACCATATGCAGGGTCTATTATATTTTTTTCCATCTTGGCTATAAGAGACTGGCTTACTTCTGAGAGTTTTGCTATTTGGCTTTGAGTTAAGCCAAGTAATTTTCTACGTCTTTTAAATTCTTCTAATTCTGGTAACATATTAGAATCGTATTCCTTATGGGAATCCCATTATTTATTCATATCGGAATAATTATGTCAAAAAATATTATAATTACAGACCTAATTATGGAATATGAAAAACAAATTGATATCCACTAATATTAACGGCTACCATCCTTGGTTGTGGTACCTTTGGACATCGTATATATCAATGACACACAAAAATTAAAAAAAATTGGAGGGAAAAAAATGAAAAAAATTAGTAAAAAAAATAATATAAAGATGCTGATAGCTTTATTTGGGATTTTTATTCTTATATTTTCTCAAATAGGTACGGCTCATATAAATGAGTTAGTGACAGAAAATGAAAATTTAAGAAGACAGCTTACCGACATCATCGTACCTGATGATTATCTAACAATTCAGGAGGCGATCAATAGTGCTCAGAATGGAGACCGTGTTTTCGTGAGAAGAGGTACTTACGAGGAAAATCTTGAT
>JAFCGI010000040.1 GCA_017608235.1 Candidatus Pacearchaeota archaeon | reverse complement strand
AGAGTTCGCGATGTCTGTGTATTCATGAACTATATACTGATAAAAATGATGTTATAAAATGGAGGAAAATATGAAAAAAAATATTCTGGTTATTAATCCCGGTTCAACTTCTACCAAGATTGCTCTATTCAATCAGGAAGGAAGAGAGATTTTTAAGGAGATTATCTCTCATTCTGTAGAAGAACTTTCTAAATTTAAATCTATATCAGAACAAGGTACAATCAGAAAAAAGATAATTTTAGATACACTAAAAAAGAAAAACATAGATATTAATTTACTAAAAGTAGTTATTGGTCGAGGTGGAATAACAAAACCGTTAGAAGCTGGAACATATAAAGTGAATGAAAAACTTATAGATGATTTAAAAAATTCTCCCGTAGAACACCCTTGCAATTTAGGTGGTATTATTGCTCATGAAATAGCCGAAAGTATTAGTGTTCCTGCCTATATTGCTGACCCGGTATCGGTTGATGAATTTACCGATATTGCTCGAATATCAGGATTGAAAGGAATAAAAAGAAAATCCAGAGCACATGCTTTGAATATTCGAGCTAATGCTTTCCGTTATGCCAAAGAACAGGGGAAGAAGCTTGGGGAATTGAATCTTATTGTTGCTCATTTAGGGGGAGGTATATCTATAGTTCCTATCAGGAAGGGGAGAATTATTGATGCAGTTGATAGCTATGATGAAGGATCATTTTCACCTGAGCGAACCGGTTTGCTTCCTAATAGCACTTTAATCCATTTATGCTATTCGGGTAAACATACAGAGAAAGAATTAAATAGATTTATTGTTCATAAAGGTGGTCTTGTCTCTTATTTGGGAACTAATGATGTGAGAGAGGTTGTAAAAAAGATAGAGGAAGGAGACCAATACGCTAAATTAATCTTTGAGGCAATGTGTTATCAAATTGCCAAAGAAATAGGAGCGATGGCTACTGTATTAAAAGGAAAAATTGAAGCAATTATCCTTACTGGTGGTATTGCTCATAATAAGATTTTAGTAAAAAAGGTAAAGGATAGAGTAGGATGGATAGCCCCATTGGTAGTATACCCGGGAGAAGAAGAGATGAAAGCTTTAGCTGAAGCGGTTATAAGAGTGATAAATGGTGAAGAGAAAGTAAAAATATATTCGTAAAATTAAATTTAAATTTCGGATTTAAAAGTATCATTTTCGCATCTTAGGCCATTCTCTCATTCCTTTTATGTCATTCCCGCGGATGCGGGGGGAATCCATCTTTATATTGTAAAGATATATTGCAATATGCCCTTGCTTATAAATTCCGCATCAAGTGTGGAATGATATGATATTTTTCTTTAAAATCTACCATTCAGGTAGTGGTAGTATGATCTGAGTAATTTGTGTACTATTTTAATTGGTGTAATCAGATATATAATCTGTGTAATCTGTGATAGTAATCTATTCTTAAATCTGTGTAATCTTACAGTTAATCTGAGTAATCATCTATATAATCAGTGTAATCATAAATTTAATTTATCTATAGGAGGTTTATTTATAAATGATAAATAGTTTTGAAGAATTATTTGCTAATTTAAAATCCAGAGGAAGAGAAAAAATTGTTGTCGCTGGCGGTGAAGATATTGAAACTTTAAAAGCATTAAAGGAGACTTACGATTATGGATTTGGAGAAGGAATTTTAGTAGGGAAAAAGGATGAAATAGAAAAATCTATTGCAGTAATAGGAGAAGATAAATTTGTAAAAGAAATTATTGAAGCAAAAGATGATGCAGAAAAAGTACGAAAAGCAGTAGAGAAAGTAAAAGAAGGAGGAACACTTCTTAAGGGGAAGATCAAAACTGCTACTCTTTTAAAAGGAGTGTTAAATAAAGAATGGGGTTTAAGAACAGGTAAAATTATTAGTGATGTTTTTGTTTTTGAAGACAGAAGAGAAAAAAATCCTAAAATGGTATTAGTGAGTGATGGAGGGGTAAATCTTAAGCCAGATGCAAAGGTTTTAGTAGCTGTTATAAATAATGCCGTGGAAGTTGCCCACAAATTGGGGATAGAAACTCCCAAAGTTGCTCTACTTGCTGCTGTGGAAACCATAAATCTGGATATGGAAGAGACTATTAATGCTGGGATAATTTCCAAGATGAATGAAAGAGGTCAAATTAAAGGTTGTATTATTGATGGACCCCTGGCTTTGGATAATGCTATTTCAGAATTTGCTGCCAAGAAAAAAGGAATTGTCTCCCAGGTTGCCGGTAAAGCTGATATTCTTATTGTTCCTAATATTACCGCGGGAAATATTTTTGGCAAAATGATTACATATTATACTAATTATTCTTTTGGACATATAATAGTAGGTACAAAGGTACCAGTAATAGCTCCTTCGAGAGCAGATAAGAGTATTGTAAAATTAAATTGTATTGCCCTTTATGTTTTATGTAGTAGGTAATAAAAAATTAGATTTAGATTTAATAATTAAAACTGTTTTTTATTTCCTCCCTCTTCATCTTTAAAGAGGGAGGATATTTTATTTTTTACTTTCTTTTGGACTTAGTTTTTCCAGAAAAGGTTTAATCAGGTCGATAGGTATGGGAAATAGAGTTGTAGAATTTTTCTCAGTGGCAACTTCAGTTAAGGTCTGTAAGTATCTAAGCGTTAAAGCAGTGGGCTGTTTGGCAATTCTTTCTGCAGCTTTGACTAAATTTTCTGAGGCCTGGTATTC
>JAFCGI010000039.1 GCA_017608235.1 Candidatus Pacearchaeota archaeon | reverse complement strand
GCAACAAAACAGTTGTCTCTATGTGGTGATTCTGAAACTGCCCTTCTGAAAGAACGATCAACACCATTAGCACAACCAATGTAAAAACCAAACCCAAGCTTAGCAAATGATTCTACTAACTCACTACATACTCTTTGTGATACCTTTAAATAACGGGAGCCAGCAAATAATACTGACCATTCAGGAACGGAGAATCGAAAATATTGTTGTTGCTCAAATGCTTCTCCTTCCTTCTTCTTAAGGGGAATACTAAATGTAACCATGTTGCACCTCCAGTAATTGATTTTTTACTGGAGGGCGAACACAATATTGTTTTAAAAATCAAGCCCTTTTTGAACTTTTTTTATTTTTTATCTCTTTTTTTCTTTTCATTATTTAATCCATCTTGCTCCATCTCTCTTTTTACTTTATCTAATCTATCTTTTGCATCAAGATACTTTTTAAGATAAGATTTAATAAAATCACGATCCTCTTTATCAAGCTTGTCAATCTTGTTAAACAATGAAAGTAATTCACTATCTCTAAACTCTTTAAAGCTTTTATCTCCTATAAATAAGTATTCAATAGGTACTTCAAAATACCTGCATATCTTGTAGATATTTTCTAAAGTTGGTTGAGCAGTATTTCTTTCATAGGAACCTAGTGTATTATACGAAATGCCAATTTCTTTTTGTAATTCTCTAAGGGAAAGACCTTTTTTCATTCGTAGTTTTCTTAAATAATCACCAATTTTCATGAAAGTAAGTATACACGATAAAGGTGTAATTATCAATTCATAAAAAGTATTGACAAAGTAAGGAGTAGAGGGTAGTATATATAATATATTAAACAAATAGATAAATATATATATCATAATATATTTAATCATGGTAAAATAGGATATTATGAATAGAAAATCCATAAAAGGAGGTATTAAAGATATGTTTCAAGAAATCATGGAGAAGTATGTAGAAGTTTATAATAAAACTCTTATTGAAAATTGTCGTATATTATCAATTCTTAAAAAGTATGGGATATATGAAAAATATATCTTTGAGAACTTCTTACTTGGTTACTCAGATGGAAGGTTATTAGAAAGAATTGATGAAAATGATGGATTATTAAAACATTTTGAAGAAGTTGGTATTATTAAAAATGGAAAAGAAGTATTTAAGAACTATATAACAATCCCCATATATAATGAAGAGAAAAAGGTTATTAATATCATTGGCTACAATATCTATCCTAGAAGTAAGAATAAAATAATTATGTTAAATGATTCCGGAATATTTAACCAGTCATTTATCCAGGATTCAAAAGAGATTATATTCACTAATAGTCCTCTTGAAGCACTATTTCTAATCCAGAATGATTATCCAAATACAACCTTTCTATTTGGAGATGATTCAAAGTATGTAAAGTTTATCAATGAGCATAATATAAAAAGAGTATTTTTCACCTTTGAAGGTAAAATGAGACTTTATTATGAATTATCAAAGAATGGAGTTTCTACAAGAAGAGCAACAATAGATTTTAATAAAACAAAAGAGTCCGGTGCAAAAGAGTACCTCGATAAACTTTTCTCCGGTAAATCTAATAAAAATGAAAAAGATCAAAGCTCAGATATTATCCAAGAAATAGAAAATGGATTTTTGTTTCAATTTCCACACCTGAATTACAAAGTAATAGGAAACTTTACTGAATACACAATGAACATGAAAGCAAATATTAAAGTATATACCAAAGAAGATGTATTTGTTGATCAGATTGATTTATATAAAAACAGAGATCGGTTAAACTTTATCTATAACATAATGGATAAGTTTAATATAAGAGACCATATTCAGCTTGAAAATGATTTAACCCAGATTATTGAAGTAATTGAAAAACATAAAGAGAAGAAGGAGAAAGAAAAGAAGAAAACAAAACCGGTATTAACTGAGTATCAAAAAGATATTGGACTCAGCTTTCTCAAAAATCCTAATCTCATTGATGAAATAGAAAAAGATTATGAAAGGCTTGGTTATGTACGTGAAAGAAAGAATAAAATATTATTATACCTTGTTATGACATCCCGATTAATGGATAATCCACTTCATGCAATACTAATAAGCAGAAGTGGCGCAGGTAAAAGTCTACTTGCAGAAGTTACAGAATCTCTATGTCCTCCTGAAGAATTAGAAAGTATAAGTGATTTATCAGCCCAAGCTCTCTATTATTATGGTAAAGATGATTTAAAACATAGATTTATTGTGATTGGAGAAAAAGAAGGGAGTGAAGGATCAGATTATCCTCTACGTGAACTTATTACAAAAAAGAGTATTACAAAAGCTATACCCATGAAAGACCAGCTAACAGGGCAGATTAAAACAGTAAATATCAAAGTAGAAGGACCAATAGCATTTGTAGAAACTACAACAAGCAGTAATATTAACCCAGAGAATTTAAACCGTTGTTTTGTAATAAGCATAGATGAATCAGAGGATCAAACAAGATTAATACATCAAGTCCAGAGAAAAAACTATACACTGGAAGGTTATCTTAATAAGAGAGATTTAGACAAAATAAGAAGTAAACATATCTACGCTCAGAAGACAAGGCGGGATAATGAGAAGTTTTTAAGATTAATCAATGTTATATGTTTCCTTCATCAATACCAGAGAAAGAGGAAAAAGCTTAAGCTTGAGAATAATGAAGTTCTGGAATACATAGAATGCACTCCTTATGATTATAGAATAGCCTATGAATTACTCTCAGATGGAGTACTGGATAATACCCTGGATGACTTACCAAGACCTGCACGAAAACTGTTAGAATTAATCAAAAAATATCTTAAAGAAAGATCAAATAGAGATAACATTCCCATTGATAAAATAATATTTGAGAGAAGGGATATTAGAGAATATACCTCTTGGAGTTTTGCACAGATACGCAATAACTTCCGGATATTACAAGATTATGAATATCTACAGCTAATAAAATCAAAGAATGGTACTGCAAAACAGTATAGATTAAGTAGTAACTACAGTGATATAGATTTTTTAAATAAGATTCTCTCGCCAGATGAATTAGAAGAAAGAATAAACCAGCAAAAACAAAGAACAAACCTGAACA
>JAFCGI010000038.1 GCA_017608235.1 Candidatus Pacearchaeota archaeon | reverse complement strand
GATGATATAATTAAACTGTCCTAGTAATATTACCCTTAGAGTATAAAACTAGGACAGGTAATATTATATATAGCATATAATTTAATACTTGACAACAAGGTATCAAGATGATAATTTTTATTTACTACTGAAAAGTGAATTATGAATAACGAAATTCAAATAGCTTCAGATTTATTAAAACTAAAGATGGTTATGCGTAATGTTCAACAAATAAGTTACTCCTCCAAAAAACTAGAAGAAAGATTTACAGATATTGAATTTGGAACTCCTACTGAAATGAAAAAATACATTAAGGCTAATCTAGCTTATATAAAAGAAATTTCTAATGTCTTAAAAGAATTAAGAAGGATAAGTAAACATGAATCTTGAAATGACAACTGCTTTAAGAATGTATTCTGATACTTCTAATAAAGCTATTGATTGGTATTTTGTATCTTGTAAAGAACAAAATAAATATAAAAAAATGATGGCAAGGATTAAATTTTATGAAACAGTTGAAAAAAGATCAGAATTAGCAAGGAGGTTATCTGAATTATGTCAGAATTTGATGAAGAAATGAAAAAAGAGCTTTCTTCTTCTAATAAGAAGAAAAAAGATGATGAAAACGTTAAATATGTATCTTATCTATCTACAGAAAAATATATCCTAGAGCAAATTGTAAATGCGACACATGCGACACTTACTACAGATGATTCAGAGACCCAATTCATCGTTTTCGATAGGTCTACAGGCACAATTAGCAGAAAAGATGAATTTATTGACAAGGATGTCATTTTTAGACCTATAATGAATGATTTAATTACTAATAAAGTGATACTTTTACCAAGTGATATTGAAGAGTATGGATCAGTAAATAAAATAATAAAACAACTAAAATCTTTCTTGTTTGAGTATTTTGAAGTTCCTAAATTTTTTGAAAACTTTTTACCTTATTTGGTAATGTTTTATTGGGTATATGAGAGATTTCCATTTATACCTTATGTTCAGTTTTTAGGAAGAACTGGAACTGGTAAAACCACAGCTATGGAAGTATTAGGTTCTGTTTGTTATAAGCCGATAGATGCATCAGGAGCAATTACAGTAGCTTCTATTTTTAGAATAGCCTCACAATGGAAAGGAACGTTAATGTTAGATGAGTTTAATCCTGGTGGAGATTCTTATAAGGAAATGTTAGCACTTCTTAAAAGTGGAGTAAGCAATAAAGCAGTATTAAGAGTAGAAGGAGATAAAAAGAAAGAGGTTAGAGCTTATATGGTTAAATCTCCTAAACTGTTTACTTCAGAGAAACCAGTAAATGAAGCAGGATTTAGGTCAAGGATAATTGAAATTATGATGGAAGAGAATAAAAGAAAAGTTCCTTTATATAGACAACATAGATTTTTAGAAGAAGCATTACATATAAGAAATAAATTATTGCTTTGGAGATTAAGAAATTTAGATAAAATTGATTTGTCAAGTATTGAATATGGTTTCAAAGAATTAAAATGTTTCAATGGTAGAGTTCAACAGGTAATTACTCCTGTTTATTTTATGGCAGATGATGTAGCTAGAAAGAAAATTCTTAATTTTGCAAAGGAACAACAGGAAGAAACGCTAAGAGAAAGAAGAGAATCATTAGATGGTAGAATATTTGACTATATATATGATGCTTATATTAGAAAAGTAGAGCCAACCCTCAATGCAATAGCAGAAGTTATCAATAAAGGTGTTAAGTTTCCGTTAAGTGAAAGAAAAATAGGTAACATTGTTAGGAAGATTATAGGATTTGATATTAAGAGAGCTGGACATGATAATCTTTCAACCGTTGTGCTTGACAAAGAAGAAGATAAGATAAAAGAGCTTTGTGCCTACTATGGTATAGAGTTCCTTTCTGTCGCATCTGTCGAAAGTGTCGCAAGTGTCGCAAATGAGCCTGATGACGAAAACCCGTTAGAAGCACCTTTTTGGAATAAATGATATATTATAAATATAGGTCTATAGCACTTGACAAATATAAATGTATATGGTAAGTTATTATCAAGGTATATGAATAATATGAATATTGAAGAAATTATCAGTAACTTAGAAAAAGACGTAAAAGATTTAGAAAAGTTTAATTTTATGTTGACTCCTAAAGTTTGTCCTGTTTGTAAAAAGCTTTATGGAGATAAATATAATACAGAAGCAATATTTGAATTAGGTTGTTGTTTACTTTGCGATCACGTTCAAGGAGAAGTATTAGAAAATAAACTAAGAAAATGACAGACTATACACATCCATTAGAAACAGTTTCTAGCTTACAAGATTTATTAAATATGACAAGACATACAAAAACAAATGTTAAAGAATGTATGGATTATCTAAGGTATTGTTATAAAGAAGGAACAATAGATGAATCAGAAGTAGCAGAAATTATTAAAACTAAAGATTGGGATAGAGTTTATAATATGATGGCTAAAGCAGATGCCTTTGCTAATAACTATCATAAGGAGGAAAAATAATGTCTTATTCTAATTTAATTCCACAACCAAGAAGTTTAATGAGAGAAATGAATATTTGGTATAACTTAAAAAGAAAAGATGAATTGACTTATTGTAAAAGATGTGGGAAGAAAATTTGGAAGTTTTGGTATTCAGATAAACTATATTCAAAGGTGCTCCTTGTTATTTTAATAGAAAATGAAAATAAAAGAAATTACAGTTCATAAACAATTTAAGTTTGGACTACCAAACTATTCTAATATAACTGCTAGTTGTGGAATAGTTGCCGATGTAGGAGAAAATGAAAAAGTTGATTGGGAAGCTTTATGGGAAGAAGTTAATCAACAGTTATCAATTCAGAGTAATAGCTTTGATCCTTCGTGGATTACAACTAAGGAGTATAAAAAATTCTTTAAGACAACAATTAAAACAGAGAAGGGTGGTGATAAATAATGTCAGATTGGAAAGAAAGTACAGGTAATTTTTGGAAGCCAGAAAAAGCAGAAGATTCTATTACTGGTCTTTTGATTAAAGTAGAAGAGAAAGTTGGTCCTAATGAAAGTATGTTATATCATCTTGAACAAAAAGGTGGGGATACTATACAAGTATGGGGTTCAACAATTCTTAATTCAAGAATGTCCCCTGTAAAAGTAGGTCAAGAAGTAAGGATTACTTATAAAGGATTAGCAGAAAAAGGTGGTAGAGGC
>JAFCGI010000019.1 GCA_017608235.1 Candidatus Pacearchaeota archaeon | reverse complement strand
TTGTGTCTTATAGGAATAAAGTTCCTTCTTTATAGTTTCTAAAAATTTAGTTAATCCACCACCAAAACATTCTAAACAAAACTCCTTTCCCCACTTATCACATCTTCTTCTATGCTCTAAGACTTCTTTATAGCAATTAAGTTTTTTAGTATCTAAAACTTCTTCTAAGATGTCCATTACTCTTATGTGCCTTCCAATATCTTCTTTATTGGATGAGTTAAAAATCTTTAATTCCATAGTTTTATCAATTTCCATTTTCTTTCCCTTTTCTATTGTTAGCAGCAATCATTCTTGCTTTTTTAATAAAAAATATCCTCCAATTCCAAGTGCTATTATAAGTAATGTTACCAACCCTATTATATCCCAATGTATTTCTTTTTCTTCTACTATTGTATGTGTTGGTAATTCATCTACTGATTGTGTATCTATTGGCTCTTCTGTTACTTCTTCTTCAACTTCTACTTTTGGTACTGCCTTAATTATCTTGTCTTGATTTTCATAGTTGTGGCTTCTTGATCCTCCACTACTTGTTGTTTCTGGTGTTGTTTCTTCTCTCTCTTTCCAAATATCTGTACTAATAAAATATGTATTAACTGCATTTACTGCTGGTGTGAAAACTATTGGCTCATCACAAGTACAGTTGTAAATCCACTTACTATCAAAAATACAATTATTGCTTAGTGTAAATTCATTATCAACTATTTCTTCACTTCCAGTTATATTCACATAAGATATTTTACAATCTCCTTCATAGATTGTTTCTGATTCTCCACCAAAGATAGCATTTGCTGAACTAACTATTATCAACAATGCCATTATTAATATTATTTTTTTCATTTGTTTTTCTCCATGTTTTGTTTTGTTGTTTTTCTTAAAATAAAAAAAAAGAAATGGGATTTCTCCCTATTCAACTGGTGTTACAGTTGTTGTTACTGTATATTCTCCTGTTTCCAATGCAATATCTAAAGTGAATTCTGGAACAAACTCAATACTATTTGGACTTGGATAAACTGTTAATTTCCCATCAGAGTTAAATTGAATTAAGCTTGTCTCATAATAAAAATCACTTGCTCTACCCCAATCTATGTTGTCTCCATTTATTGCATCACTTGGAACATACCAAATCTTTGCTCCATGACATGTATCATATTCTCCAGTTTCACAATAATCATATGTACCATCTGCTTCACTATTTTTATCTTCGTCATAAGGTAGATTTCTATCAACATCCTCAACTAAGATTGCTTGTGCTGGACTATTGAATCTATCACTATTATCCTTATAGTAAATTAATTCATATCCAGTAATTGGGTTTGTAACTTCTGCTGTAAACTTATTTCCAATCATTGTATACTTCACATTTACTTTATCTGCGTCTCCAGGAATTAACCAAACATTTTCATTAAAATTAACTGTCTTTTCTGTTAGTTCCAATTCTCCAACATAACTTGTTTCTATTTCTTCTATTGCATCATTTGTTACTTGAACATTAACATCAAAATTAGCAACGTTTGAAACAGTAATTAATTCTCCTATAATTGGTGTTGGGTCTCCAGCCATTCCATTAATAGTTGTTTCAACTCCTTCAACTGATATTGGTTGTTCTACATCTATTGTTGTAGTTATTGTTTGAGAATAAAGCAAAGCACTTACTGATACTACTAGAGCTAAAGCCATTATTATATATATTTTTTTCTTCATATTTCTTTACCTCCCTCTAACTTTTCCATTAAAGGATTATGATATTTTGTTGTCATTCTGCTGCCAACCCCTTTAAGCAAACATAAGTTCCATAAAGTAAAACTAAGATTCCTGTTCCTCTAAAGAAAACTGATAGCTTTAATGTCTCCAAACCTAAACCACACATATTCATTAGTACACCAAATACAATTGTTGTTAATCCAACAACTACTGGTTTGTTTAGATATAAATTTCCATAGATGTGCATTAATGGTTTTTTATATATGTTTATTGTCATTTGTTATCTCCCTGTATCCAAAGCTTGGATCATACCTTACTATGTTTTGTTTTTCCTTTGTCACAAAATAATCAAATATTCTTGCAGTTGACATCTTCTCCCTTCTTTCTAAACTAACTAATTTTGACCTCATCATTATCACCCTCTTTTATTTTGGTTTTACAATATCTTAATTGTCTCATCTTTCTTTGATTTTCTAAGCCTCTTTCTTAGTGCTGGTATCTTTCCTTCTGGTATTTCTAAGAACCTTTTTTGAAATGATTGTTCCTTAAGGTTATGTCTTGACATTCCTATATCTTTCAAAATGTCTCTTATTCCTTCTCCTCTTTCTCTATCTTCAAATCCGTGTGGTGCATATAGTGTTAGTATTCTTTTAGTCATTTTTTTTCCTAACTTTTGCTCCACAACTTGGGCAACTCACAAGAATGTACTCACTCTTTGTATCCCATTTCAATCCACATTTATGACATTTTATTTCCATTTTCTATTATACCTCTATATTATTATACTTATACTTATATATAAACCTTTCAGTTGAGATTACGCATAGCGTGTTTAGAGTTATGCGAACCATGAACTCCATAATGCTATCCCAACATAAATTAATCCTATTACAAAAGAAATTATTGTAATTGATATAAAAACTACTGCAAAAAAAATAAAAAAAAAGGAAGTTATCTTATTCCAGTTCATCTTTATTATTCGATGTCGTAATATGTACGCCCACTCTCTTGACTTTTCCTTGTTACCAAAGTTGCCTTAAATGGTATCTTATCTACAGGAACTTTCTGTAACTTGTCTACGATTGCTCTGCTTCCAAGAGTTACTTTATTTACTTCTCCATCTACCATTATTTTTACTACAGCAAACTTCTCATCTTTACCATAACCACTTGGTAAGAAATGCATTTCAAAGATAGTTAGTTCTTTGTTTACTAATTTCTCTTTATCTATTGGTGTTAAGTCCTCTAAGACCTGTGGTGCTTTAGGGAGTATGTCTCCTAGCACTGGTAATTCTTTTGCGTTTCCTTGTACTTCTTTTTCGTTTTCCATTTTTTTATTTCTCCTTTCCTTATTCAGGAATATGATTTTCTTTTAAGTAATCTCTAAACTCTTGAGATCCATAAGCATTTCCACCTTTCTCCAGGAAATCAAAATAAGCCATTGCCCATTTCAATCCTTTCTTAGTATCTGGAAAATATTTAGCAGTGTGTGAATAATTGACTTTAAGGGCTGTTTTTATGTAAGTGAAGGGTTCATACTTTGATGAGCCTTTTTCCTTTGTTACAATACTCATCTTGCCTAATTTGATTACTTCTGTGTTTTGTTTTCTCATTTTGTTTTATTGTTTTTGGTGGGGTTGGATGGTAGAAAAAAGGGAGTGAACAAACTATCTTTTTATCCAACCCTCTCACCAAATAATATAGTGGGATAGGTAAAAGGAAAGAGGGTGTCAAAAACCTTCTACCTTATCCTTTCACTTATTATAAGATTCCTCCGTTCTTTGGGCTCATATTACTTTTACGAGTGATTGAAGGTATTGGAAATGATAACCTACAATCATTACAGTAATAGCCATACATCACCTTTACTATATTCTGCGAACCACAATATGGACATGTTTTCATTTCTTTTCCTGTAGTTTTTGAGCTATAGCCAATAGATTAGCCCCATCTTGTGCCTTTAAAGCAATACTTACTTCTTCTTGCCTTAAAATAAGATTAACTATTGCTTCTTTTTGGTCTTTGTTTAATTCCATTTGATTTACCTCCTCTTGGTTTTTCTTTTTATCACTTTTAATTCTTTTGTGTAAGTAAATAGTTTTCCATCAATTTTTCCTATTTTAATTAAAAATTTCTTTTCCATCTTGCTTTATAATATAAACACTTCTCAAATAGTTTGTATCTACATTCTCTGCAGCTCTTAAGCTCTGTACCATTGAAAAGAGATAATCCTTCTTTATCTTGTATAAGATTTATACATGGTGGTATGCTGGTTTCTTCTATCTCTACCCATCTTCTACTAAAACCATTGTTTTTCTTATCTGTTGAGTATTTGTACTTGAATACCTTTCCTCTTTGCATTATTCATCTCCTATATAATCAATTCCAAAGTTGTTAAAGAATTGCTTTTGTTCTGATGTCTGATCCTCTACTATTATTATACTTGGTTTCCTATACTCTTTAGCAAACCCCATTCCTGCAATTGTTTTTCCATCTTTACTTATTTTCTCTATCATTTTTACCTCCATTTTTTAATTTATGCGAACCTTTGGTGTATTGTTCTAAAGTTTTATTCTTTTTTATTGTTTCATAACTGATTTTTTCTTTCATTTTAGTTTTTCCATATGCAAAATAGGTGTGTATTTAGTTAAGGTAGTTAGGTTTGCTGGGGTTTTCTGACTCTATACCCTTTTTAACTTTCTCCTTAGTAAATGAAAAACCATAGCAACCTTGACTACCCTGACTAAATTTGACACCTTCCCAAGCATATACTTGTTGATTATCATAACTACTTCTTTCAGCAGATGCACCATAGGTGGTCTCTAGTATGTGTTTAATCTCTTTATCTCCATTAATCCTTAATTTATATTGTCTACAATAAATAGTGTATGCTTTTCTCAATTCAGACTTAAGAATCTTACAATCATAATCAGATTCAAGATTATCCATACAAAAAGCAAGAAAACTACTACTTTTCCTTAACCACATATCTTTAACTTCACTAACACTTTTTGAATAACTAAAATCTTTTTGTTCTAATAATCTTTTTAATCCATCTAGAGACCAATTTAATAGACCAGAAAGTTCTTCTTCAGTAGATAATTTATCAATAATTTTTACATCAGCAATCATAATATTTTTTCTATCATCTTCATTTAATTTATTAAACTCTTTTTGACTAATAAATGTATAAGGAAAATCCAATAGAACCCATCTATTCCAAAAGGCAGGAGTTAAATCATAAGTTATAGGTAATTCATTTGCAGAAAACAATTGTTTGGCATAATTTACAAATTTAACTCTTGTTTTGAATTTTCTTGGTGCATTGATAGTATCACCACCTGTTAGTGTTTTGAATTTACTAGTTGTTTTCAAAGCTTTTGGAGATATATCTCCTGCTAAATTAGCAGACATATTAAACAATTCTCCTAATGCAAATGGGTCTGTTTCAAATTCTTGTATCTCAATATTGCTACAATTTTCAGCACCAATAAATCTCTTCATTAATTCCTGGGTTTTACTTTTACCATTACGACCATTACCACAAAGCATTATTGCTTTTTCAATTGAATATTTTCTATATAATAAATAACCAAAAATTTCTTGCATAACTAAAACATCTTCATTACTTTTTTGTATTGTTTTAAAGAATTTTTGTATTGTCTTACAATCTTTATCTAATTGATATTTAATTGGTAGTTTACTAAAGAAAATAGTGTTTGGATCAAAATCTCTTAATTTCCTTGTAAAGATATTTAAAATTCCATTTAGAACAGCAACCTCTTCTATATTATCATTAACAAAAAATTCTTCTTGATCTATATAACTATCAACTTGTAGTTTATCTATAACTTGATTTCCTATTGCTGTTGTGAATGCATTACCTAAAATTTCCCTACATATTTCTCTAACAAATGTTTTTCCTTGTGGGATATAAACTCCTTTTGAATAAATCCACATTTCTGAATTTTCATCATCCCTTGTAGAATAAATATAATTATTATCTAAAATATATTCAACTAATATTTCTGTTGCTTTTCCTCTTTTCTTATCAACTAATGCTTCTAATACTTGTTTACCAATTTTCCAAATTTCAACAGCAGTAGTTCCTTTTTGTTTTTCAATCTCAATTTCTTTTTTCTCATCAATCTCTTTAAACATTTGTTTTCTTTTATTTATTTCTTCATCAATTGTATCTTTTTTTATTTCTTCAAATGTTTGGATTAGTGTACTTTCTTTGTAAGTTACAAGTAACATTAATTCATTAATGACATCTTCAAATTCTAGGTGGCTAGAATTTATTTTAGATTTTAATATATCCTTTATTATTCCTTCTCTCTTTTGTTTGTTGTGTCTATGTTCAATTAAGGGCTGCATATCTGGCATATATTCACTAGAGAACAATGGGCAATTATCGCAGCAATTCTTTCCTCTTTCAATTCCTTCTCCAGTATTTTCTCTTAAATATTTATGAATTACTTGGCAACTGAAAACCCATTTTTTTGAATCATTAAAAGCAGTGTGATCTCTACCTTGAATTTCCATATAATCTTTTAGTAAGTTTTGTTTATCTTGTAAGTATTGGTAAGCATTCCCATCTAAGTAATCATGTCTATTAGCTTTTCCAGAAGGCAATGGTTCAACACAAGCAACATTTTCAAAGAACCTACAATAACCAGGAACTTTAAATTCACCAGATTTTTTATATTCACCAGTAAACTTTTTCTTTCTGTGTTTTTCTTCTAGTTCTGGAGGAATATCAAATTCAATTGTATTAGCTTTTGGTATCTTCTGTGAAAACTCATAAAGAAATTTTAATGATTCTTCTCTATCTAATACTTTTTTATTCTTTATTATTCCTGCAAGTTTTTTTGTTCTTGGATGGATAGCTAGAACAGCTTTCATTTGGTTTCCATAAGGTCTAATAATTCCATCTTCAGTTTGTTCATTAAGAACATCTTGCTTTGGGAATATTTCTGTTTTAACTTCACCAAGTAATTGTTCTTGTAAATTAATTAAGAAGTATCTCATAACTTTTGCATTAGTTGGTTTATTGGAATAAACTCTTAAGTGTCTACCTTCACTACCAGAACTATTTATGAAATAAATATATTTGTTTTTATCTAACCATTTTGTTAATTTTGGAATATCTATTTCAATTTGTTTTCTTTGTTCTTCTAAATACTTGTCTTCCCATTCCTTGTATTTCTTTTCACCTAATTCTTTTATTTTGAGTTCCTTTGCTTTTGGTGTCAATCCATGAACATCAAAATCCATTCCACCATAAAGAACTTCACCATCATTAACAAAGGGAGAAAGCCCAAGAACTTTTGTTCCTGCAATGTGTTGTAGAATAATACTATCAGTTAGAGCTGTAGGAGTTGCATCTTTATTCTTTTGCATAAATGGTTTTGGTGTGTATATCCAATAATACTCTCTCCTTGCAACACAACAATCTATGAATGCTTGTTGTAGTTGTGTTTTTGTTTGTGGTTTAATATCAATTTTCTTTTTGACCTTTTTAGTTTTCTTTTTTATATCTTCAACATATTTAGCATAACCTTTATCTACATATAATTTAGCAGATTTTTTATTAGTATAACCAACTTCCCCCATTTTCCCATTTTCACTATCTTTTATCCATTTTATTTTAATCATTATTCAATCCCTCTCGTCAAAACAATTTGAAAATTATTAGGAATATTAAACCATTCATCACATAGGTTACAATGATATACAACCCCACCATTCTTTTTTGGAATTAATTTTAATGGTTCATTACACTTAGAACAATTAGGAGGATTTTCAATAGCATCTTTAATTAAATTTGTAGTAGTTAAAATATTTTTTATTTGTTCTTCAGACCTTTCAATTATTATTTTAGCTCTATTTTCAAAATCAATTGAATTTATATTTTCTTTAACTTGATTTGAGAATAACTCCCAATTGATTCTTCTCATCCAATATTGAACCTTATCTTCAATAATTTGGTTGATTTTTTCTTCATTATCTTCAAAAAAATTTAATTTAATTTTATCATTTATTTCTTTTTTAATAGAACTAGAAAACTCATTGATATATTTTTTATGTTCATTGGAAATGTTTATTAGATGATTTTCATATAAGATAGATACTTCTTTATTTATTTTATTTATTATTATTTCTTTTGTTTTATTTACTTCTTCTATTTTTAAATTACATTCTTTTTTTTTTTCATCCATAAATCTACATTGTTTTTCAATTGTGTTTCTTAGTTCATTTAAAAATATTTTTCCATCTTCATTTAATAATACTGAAAAAGGATATATTTTTAATTCTTCATTAATTGTTAAACCATTTTTATCTTCATAAAAATCTGTAGGGTACACCCAAACAACAGAATAACCTTTTTTTATTCTATCAATTGTTCTTTCATATATTTTATCTTCTTTCTGCCCACATAGTTGTATCTCAAAAATAATTCCATCTCCAAAGAAATTGTCTTTTGATTTAAATGGTAATAAGATATCTGCCCTTATTTTATTAGTAGATTTAATTGTTGCCTCTGGAATTTGGTAGTTACTCCAATCTATTTCAAGTTCAGACAACTTAATAAAATTTTTATATCTATGAGGTTTAGTTCCTTGGGAATATAATAATTTTAAATCATCAATTGCTAATCTTTCAAATAACCAATTTTTTAATTTTTTATGTTCTTCACTTTCTCCTCCCTTCGTTTTTGCAGGAGAATTTGGATATACTGCAAAGCATGAGGATGTAAATCTTTGTTTGTTATTATTTTTATCTATCCATCGCTTAGGAGAAACATAATGAACCTTTACTTCTTTTATTCCTAACTTTTCTAGTTCATCCCAATTTGTTATTGAATCAATTGGGGAAATCCATTCATTCTTTTTTATTTGTTGATAAGAACCATCTTTAAATATTTCTATAGCATCAATGGTTTTGTTTGTCTTTTTGTTAAATGCTTTATCCATTATCACTTATCTCCCTCTTTTTTTTCCTACAATTAATACACACACCATCATTAATCATATCATGCCATTGATTACACTCTTTACATATACACCCATAAATATTTAGTAATGACATTTACTCCTCTTTTTCTATTTGTTCTTTAACAATATCTGCAGCTTCTGGCATCTTAATTACCTTAACCAATGTCTTATGTTTAAAGTGTTCCCTCATATCATCAGGTATTGAAATCATTAATAGATCCCCTGCTTTAGATACTCTTTTTGTAAATGATATTTCCATTTTATTCCTCCATTATGAATATATAATAATAGAATTACAACTACTTAATAAATGTATTGGTTTTAAACAATATAGAATTATGCGAACTTTATAAATTTAAAAATAAATAGAATTAGTTTCTCTTAGATCTAATCTTCTTCTTTCTCTTTCTAGCCTTACTCTTCTTTCCTCGTCTCTTAACTTTAGACTTATTCTTAACATCTTTCTTCTTCATATTACTTTTTTCGTAAATGCCCACGAACTCTAACCTTGGCTCTTTGCCCAGGAACTTTCATCAAATGTCCTTTAACTCTGACCTTTGCTACCATTTTATTTACCTCCAATCTTTTTCATTTTAAATTCAAACTTTGGAAAGTTCTTAAGTGTTTTATGTTTCCCCATCCAAATCATTCTGTAATCAGCATAAAGCTGACTTAATGTTTTATCTTTCATCTTCTTTTCTTCCTTTTCTTAACCTTTGGACTGGCTTTCTTTATAGTTGTCTTAGGACTAGCCTGTTTAACCCCAAACCCAAAGCCCATGTCTGATGAGTACCCCATTGATTTTTGCTCTGCAGGAGTTCTAAACCTAATTGGAAAGCTACCTCCCTTTCCACGCAACTTGGTTGTCTTTGCTTTAAGCTGTGCTATCTTTGCTCTCTGCTTTGCAATACCAACTTCCATCTTAGCAACATCTTTCTGATGACCAAGCCTTGTCATTTTCTCTTGATGTGATAAACCATATCCTGCTCTCTTTCTGGCTTTTTTTAAATATTTAACAATTCCCATATTTATTTCCTCCATTTATTTTAAGATATTTTTGATTATAAAAAAGAAAAAAAAGAAAGTTATTTCCTTTCATCTTTGTATTCCTAGACAGCTCCACTAAATGCAAAGTACCTCACAATTATTCCAATAACAACAGCTGCAATTACAATCAATGCTAAAGTAGGTAACCAATCAGCAAAAGTTGTTAGACCATCTTGTCCACTAACAGTTGCATTATATCCGCCACCTTCTGCCCATGTTGCAGTATATGAGAGATTCAAAGCAGCTTCATCATCTGCTAACCAAACAAAATTACATCCAGAAACACTATAATCAGTAGAAGCAAATAATACTTCTGTACCCGTACCATTATAAACATTTGTCATACTTATACTACATTCGTATGGATATGTTTCTAGTGTTACTGTTGTTCCATTTACAAATGCACCAGTTTGGGTACTATTTACTGTGGTTGCAGAACCTGTTTCTGTTACTTCTTCTTGTAATTCATCTGTTATTGTAGATCCAAATGAAATTACTATTGCAATTACAAGGAATACTAAGGCTAATCCAGCTACTTCTCTTAGTTCAAACCCTTGCTTAGTTTTCATTTATACAGCTCCACTAAATGCAAAGTATCTCACAATTATTCCTATTATTACTGCAGCTACAACAATCAATGCTAAAGTAGGTAACCAATCAGCAAATGTTTGTAAAGCATCCAACCCAGATATTGTTGTATTGTATGCTGTTTCATTTAACCCATCGTCTACTTCGTCTTGTAAGTCATCTACTATTGTTGCTCCGAAAGAAATTACTATTGCTACAACAACAAAAACAATTGCTAGACCTGCAAGGTTTTTTAATTCAAACCCTTGTCTACTTTTCATTTTAAGCAGCACCTCCAAATGCAAAGTATCTCACAATTATTCCTATTATTACTGCAGCTACAACAATCAATGCTAAAGTAGGTAACCAATCAGCAAATGTGTTTAAGCTCTCTAAACCTTTTCCAGTTGCATTATAGTCAGCATCATCACTTGTTTGATCATCTTGGATGTCATCTAAAATTGTTGCTCCAAAAGAAATAATTATTGTCAAAACAACAAAAACAATTGCTAGACCTGCAAGGTTTCTAAGCTCATAACCTTGTTTATTTTTCATATTGCATAACCTCCGTTATATTTATGCAAGAGTAAACAAGATTTTCTTAATATAAAACTGTGTCCCCCACCCGTGCCCACAGATTAATTATTTTTCATCCCCATCCCTATTGCAAATATAGTTGCAATGATACAGAAATACATGACTAAGTCATTGACTAAACCCATAACTCTAAAGAATATTCCAAATATTGTTGTAGTGAATGAAGCAATAATAAATGCACTTTTGTTATCATAACCTCTTGTCATAATCACTAATGAAATAATGAACCAAGTTAATAATATAACCCATCCAAAGTGCCCCTCACTAACATAATTTCCATATTGAAACCAATCAGTTAATCCAGTTATATTACTTGCTATATCAAAGGTCATTGTGTCCTCCATTTCTTTTATTTCTCATTATTGCATCTTCCATTTGATTATTGCTGATAAGATAAGTAAACTAATTAATGCACTAACCAAAACATTAACACCTAATAAAACCCAAGATGGTATTCCAGGCAATATGTTTGTTGCTGCGAATATTAGTTCAAGTATAAATGCTGGTAGTGTGAATAATATTACCATCCCACCCCAAATTGCTTTTGGAACTAATATAAAAAATTGTAATGGATTTATCTTCTCATCATTTGTTCTTAATGTTTTATCTAAATTCATTGCTGTTGAATTTAATTTATCTAAAATATTAAACCTTGCATAATTTTCAGTTTCATTAACAGATATTTGTGGAGCTCCATCTGGTTCATAATTAACAACAAGAGTTTGCATAAAACCAAATAAACCAGCACTTACCATACTAAGTAAAACAATTCCTGTAATTACTTGCATTGCAGTTATTTCACCTTTCTTATTTATTTTCATAATTTCCTCAACCTAGTTATTGCTATTAATGCTACTATAACAATTCCCATTATTATTCCAATACTTGCTTTAATAAATCCAAATATACTCATAAATAGTATTCCTAATATTACTCCTCCAATTGCCAATACACCAGAACCCATTGCTAATCCCATTCCTGCTAGTGTTCCACTTAATAATAATGTATAAGCAATACCTTCAATACCTAATTCTGTTGCAATATCTTTCCATATTCCTTGTATTATTTCTAATACACCAAGCCTATTTGTTATATCTCCTTCACCATAAGCAATAACAGAATACTCATTAATACCACTTTCATTTAATTTACAAGACAATGTAGATCCAACACTTGTTTCGCATAAATCATATAATGTAGAAGGATGTGTTGCAGTAATTCCAATACATCTTAAGCAAACTTCTCTTGCACTCCCACTTGTAACTACCCAAGTTAGTCTAGCAATCTTTGTTGCATTATCCCATACCAATGTTGTTGTAACATCATCAAATTCATTTAAAATGTCCTCTAATGTTTCTGGTTGAACTGTAAGTGTTATTGTATCACCACTTATTTTTGCAGGTATAGATGTATGCACAACAACTCCATTTGTATCAACTACAACAAAACGATATAACACATCATACCATCTTAAGAATATATAATCATTACCTAAATCATCTGTTCTTCCCATAGCAACATTTGTGTATGTATCTGTTTCAGGATAATACCTTTGAATGAATATTAAGTGGTTTGATAATCCAGTTCCACCACTATCCTGTACATAAACAGTTGTCCCAGTCCCCCTTGTAGTCAGTAATATGTAAAGTGGAACTGTGTTGGTTGTATTAGCAGCAATCGTGCTTTTATCTAAATAATAATTCCTTTTGTCATAACCACCATCATAATATTCTATAACAGCATTCGCTTTGAATGTCGCATTTACTGGACTAACACAAACATCTAATTCAGTAATATTTTCATCATCAACATAAATAGTATTATTTATTGTTATATTGTTAATCCATATTAGGAAGTTTGCTTTAATTGTCCCGGCAGTAAAATTTACTTCTGAATCATTTTCATCTGTAACATATTGTATCTGTGTATTGTTGGTCTCTTCCCATAATGTAAAATTGTAAGCCATGAATTGTGTAGAATTTGTTGTTCCATCACAAGCAAATAATGCCGTTTCTTCAACTGTTTGTGAGAAACTATAAGTATCATTTATTTCTGTTGTACCATCATTCAAAAGGAGTGTGAAATTCCAATATCCAGTTAGTGTTGTTGTTCCACCAACATCTGGAACTATAAGTGTATTATAAAACTTATATACATCTTCATCTGCAGAAGTTGTAAGTAACTCTTTTGATGAAGTATAATCAGTCCCATTGTAAGTTAGATTTGAGAATATATCATTTGTATTCCATTTGTTTATTGTAACATTAACTTCAACATAAATACTTGCACCTTCTGTAATAGAAGAATCATAACTAAGTGTTGCATTATGTATTCTTGTTGAATCCATTTGGAAATAATAAGGGTCTGAATAACCACTCACACTCTTTCCATCTTCTGCATTACATCTCCAAAATATATTCCCTTCTGTTGTGTAATTATATTCTGTATTTGTTGAAGAGTTTGCAACCAATGTTGTTGGTGCAACCAATGTTGTTGGTGGGTTACTTGTGTCTGCATAGATTGCATAATAAATAGTATCTCCTTGTAAATCTGTTGAGCCATTGCAACCAAGAACAACACTTGAATTTCCTATTTTTGCATTGTTAGAAGGATATAATAATATAGGAACTGTTGGTTGAGTGTTTACTTCAAATGTAACATAAGTGTAATTTTCTAATCCTGTTGTATCATTAGTCCAAAATTTAATTATGTTAGAGCCATTAATAATTGTTAGAGTTATGTTTTCTGTTACTGTTGTGTTTGTTCCATAATTTAATGAATACCAATTTGTATCAATATTTAATAAACTACCAGAACTCCAATTAAAATCTATTTCCCCAATATCA
>JAFCGI010000018.1 GCA_017608235.1 Candidatus Pacearchaeota archaeon | reverse complement strand
TAGAGATCCTCAAGAATATGCTTTATCAATAAATCAAATGGCAAGTTGGAATTACCAGACAATCTATAATTTAATTCAAGAAGTAGAAGATTTAAAAAAAGAAATTCAAATGCTTAAGGATTCAAAATGAAAAACAAAATACTTATAGGTTTGTTCATTGTAGCGTGGCTAATCTCTATTTTAGCCCTGCCTATAATCAACGCACAAATTCCAACCCTTGGTACATTTGAACGCTCAACAAATGTAAGTTTGATACAAATCTGTGGGAATGAAACATCCCCTTGTGATTATTGTAATATAACCAGCGTTGTATACCCAAACTCAACAACAATAATTGAAAATGTTGTAATGGCCAAAGACACAACCGAATTTAATTATACTTTAATCTCTAATTATACTGAACCTCTTGGGCAGTATCTAGTTAATGGATTTTGTGGTGATTCAAGTGAAATAATAGTCTGGAATTATAATTTTTATATTACTCCAACAGGACAAGCAATAACAACAGGACAAGGCTTTGCTTCAATTGGATTAATTATGGCCATGATATTATTAGCTGCCTTCTTTTCTTTCTTTGGATTTAAATTTTCTGAATCAGAGAAGTTATTTCCGATTGCATTATTCTTTATGTTAATTTCTTTAATACTTGGGGTTTATGTAATTCATTTAGGTTATATTTACAGCAGAGATATATTGTTCCCAATAGCTACAGAAGATGTACAGTTTTCAATTTATCTTGGAATAATGTATGGTTTAATTGGGATGGCTATGATCGGTCTTCTTTTATTGATAATAAAAACATTAAAAGAATTTAAAGAAAGAAAAAGCCTGATTAATTATGGAGAGGGATGGAATACCAGCAAAAATATTTATGAAGATAAAGCTAAGTAAATAAATTATACTCCATATTCTTCAACATTCCTTTCACGCATTAACATTATCACTGAACCAACAAATAGTACAGCTACAAAAAATAAAATAACATCATTTATTAAATTCATAAATCTCAAGAGTATTGCTGACATTAAAGTTATAAAAGAAGCAAAACCTGCAGCCCTTTCAAAAGTATAAGCTTTTGTTACAAGAAAAGAAACAAAGCCAATTGCAAGTAACATACCAATACCCAAAAAAGGAACACCCCCAACTTCTGTTAAGGTACTTACATATTTTAAAAAACTCAACATGCTCGTTATATTTTCTGGTTGTTCAAACATTGACATTTTATACTTTACTCCTATTTCTCCACCAAGATATTATCCCCCATGTAACAGCGATTGTTAAAGCTACAACAGCAAAGTTTATAACAAAACCGGGTATGCCTATATCCTCACCTATACTTGAGAGTATAATTACTCCAAGACTTAATGACTTAAATAAAGTAGTTATTGCCTTGAACATAGCAACAGGAACTGCAGCAACCCCCAATAATGTTGCTTTGAACCAACCAGTGTCCTCATCATTCATACTCTCAATTAAGCCTTGAAGTACAGTCTGGTTTGATGCTATTTCTTCTTTATAATCATATTTAGTAAAGTTAGTCCCAACAGAAACGTTGGGATAATAAATTTGCATGTCTGATACTATACCGCCTATCATAGCGAAAGCTAAGCCAACCATCAGGACAAGCATTATAAATCCGCTTAACTTCATTTTTATGTCTTCATAAGTTTAATTAAGATTATAGCCATAATAAATATTAAAATAACGGTTGTGTAACTAAATGCAACAAACCCCATCATCTTCATCATAAGTATAGCAAAAGCTGTTAAGATAACACCAACTGCAGGATTCCAAGCTCCAACCAAACCAATGGTAACTATTAAAATCAACGCCATTAAAATTCCTGTTTCACCTAAGACCCTTTTAATAAACCGCAAAGCTATCATAATATAATCAACTGTTCTTTCTGGGCTTCTACTTATGTACCCTGTGGCTCTGAAGTCACCATCAGTATAAGCTGATAAATCACAAATTATAGTTCCTGCTGTTGTGTAAAGAGTAGTGTTGCAAATAACTTCTCCTGTCTGATTATAAGATATTTGTGTGACTAAAAGCCTAAAGTATTGAGCCAAGCCTGTTAAATCATTAAAAGTGTAAGTAACATTCTTGCTAGTATCATTATAAGTTAAAGAATAAGCAACATTTTCAGCAAAAACAGCATAATAACCCTGCCATAAATCAACAACTGCTTCTGATAATTGTAAACTTAATTTACAGGGAGCTTCTTCACAAGAAGCTTGTTTAATTATTGAACCATAACTCACTCCATCTTTGACTATTAAAAATTTATATCTTTGGTCTAGATCTAGGTATTCTATAAATTCTCCATCTTCATCTGTTTCCCTTATTGATATTGTTCTGTAAATTCCTTCGCCTGTGAAATATTTACTTATTGTCACAACAGCTTCTGTAAATGGATTCATTCCCTGCTTAACATCAATAAAAAACTTAATAGAATCTTCTATCTCTAATAAATTAAGTTTAATTTCATTTGTTACATTCGTTATACTTGCATTCCTTAAATAATAAGTTCTTGAAGAATAACCTACAGCTTCATATTCTAAATCCATGTCAGTTCTAAAACTCTGCCACTTAGGATAAATACAAAATTGGTATTGTGAAGAAAGGTTATTGGTCAAATTAGTATATGAATAATTTTTATAAGTCGAGCCTCCACCAAGATAATAATTGAATGTTGTTTGAATACTTGTTGAATTTTCAGTTGAATTTATTTCAGTACTTGTTATCTCATCATAATAAGTAAAATTTAAGGTTGTTATATATGTTGCATTACATATGTTCAAAACTATATACCCAACAGACTGCTGTCTTGTCGTTGTGTTTTGACCACCCTGCTCTTCACCAACATAAATAAAACGCCAATAAAAGTTTCTAGTTGTATTTGAAAAGTATGAAGGATTAGTGGGTATGTCAATTGTTTTAATTAAGTAATAGCTATCACCGGAGTTAGTTATGTCTGAAACATCATAAGGTGTCCCATTATAAATTAACTGAACGCCATATAAAGTAGAGCCTTCAAGTAAAGTTATATTAATGCCAAAGCGTTCGCTAGAAGTTTCATACGTGATACTATTATAACTTTCAGCATCAACCGTTGCTCCAACATCAAAAGAATAATTGGCTGTGGCAAAACTACAATTATTAAATGTATCATTTCCATAACAGGCATAAATATTCCAATCATAATGCCCCAATGTAAAATTGTTTATGTATTCATTTGTTGAATTTGTTGTACCGTTAAGATATACTACAACAGAATTATTAAAAATGCTCCCAGTTGAATCCCAAACATAATAAGTAGCGTTAGTTAAATTATATGGATGGGGTGCTGAATAATTTGCTGTGAAGTTTGTTGCATTACCTGCAATAGCAGAATTATCTTCCGGAGAAATTAAATCTACTAGGGGTATGCCCCCAGCATAAGCCAAACCGATCCCTCCATTATACAACTCACTTATTTCACTTACACTTAAATTTCTAGCCCAAAACCCTATTTCATCAAGTGTTCCATGAACACTATATGTTCCTGATGGGTTTCCATTACATCCAATAGTCATATTAACTCCATCATAGTCTACAACATCTCCTGTTCTCGCTTGACAAGAATCCTGAACACCATTAAAATACATACATAAATGACTTGAATTTTTTGTTATTATAATATGCTGCCAAATATTTTTGGTTAAAGTGCCACTAGAACCAAATTCACCACTTCCATCATTAAAATTAGCTAGATATAATTTCTCATCTGTATATAAATACATATAAAAACCAGTGCTTATTCTATTAGAAAACATTTGCTGTGCAGCTGCCTCTTCATAAAGTCGTTCCCACCAAGAAATTGCAAAATTCTGATCGGTTCTATTTAAACCTATTTCAGTTGTTTGGGTTGTTATTCTCCAAGCATTTCCATCATTTCCCGTAAAATTGCTTCCTTTCCCTAACAAACCATCATCTACAATAGTTGGAGAAGTTGTATGAGCTAATAAATCATAAGTGGTACTATTAACTTCTGATGTTTGGTCTTCAAATTCCCAATAAGCTATTAATGTCCCATCATCCCAATCAAAAGCAGAAGCGAAACTTAAAGTAAGCAAAAATACAAACATAAATATCAATAACTTTTTCATACTTCTACCTCTCCAACCCTTCTTGATTTACCATACAAAATTATAATTACAATTATTCCAACAACTAAAATTATCAAAGGAAAGTACTCCCCTAAAACTACATTAGTTAATTCAAACTCACCAGCTGTTGCTGATAACTGGTCGTCAGCAGTTATATCAGAAAAGACATTTGCTATTTGTCCAGCAAAGAACACAGCTACCAATAACGCAATAATCAAAACCATAACTACCGCAGGATGAACATTAAGATAAATACTTGAAATGATCAAGCCAACCATCAAAGCTATCAAAGAGAAAAAGATCATATAATCAAGTAAAGGAACAGTTCGCATTTCAGCAGCTTCTATTGTATCAATAGTATTATTGCTAAATTCATCACATGTTTTTAATTCTCCTGTTACATCCAAGAAAACTTTTGAAAATATTATTGCAGCTAGAGCTATCCCGAAGAGTATAATAATCATAATTATTATAGTTTGAATTCCTCCACGCTTATTCATTAAATTTAATTTCATTTTATTTAAACTTCTGCGATTTCACCAGAATTTTTCAATGGAATTATTTTAAAAACAATTGCAAGTAAGATACCAACCATTAATAAAATAATAATTATAGGAAGCCAGATAGGAATTGTTTGTATTGCAGATATTGTAATTGTAATAGCAATTTGTGATACTTTTAAAATTATATAATTATAACTTATATCTATTCCTGTCCAAGCTAAATCACTATTTATAACTGTGAATACTGCTCCTAAGATTGTGTAATCAGTATCTTCTGTTAATGTTATATTAATTCCATCATTATTCCAAGTTGCTCCTGAGATTGTTCCATTGTTTCCATTACCTGAAACATCATAAGCAGTTGTGCCTGAGTTTTCGTCTAATTTCCATTGTCCAAAAGATTGTAAAGTAGGGGAAGTATAATTTAAAGCATAATTAAAATCAGAAATTGATGTAGTATTTAATATAAGTATTCTGTTTAAATCACCAGTATAAAATCCTGAATTGATATTATTATATAAAGGGATAGACGTTGTTGAGTAAGCCCCAATACACATGGAATAATTAAGAGAACAATTACCCATCACGTCAGGATAAGTTATCCATCTCTTATGAGATGTTCCAACTACATTTCCGTAATCACTTCCTGGATAAATAAAACTTATTGGAGTTACTCCTGTATTTGTTATTATATCAACTTTACTTTGAGATAAATTTCCTATTCTTGTAATGCTATCATTACAATAAATTGACATACCAGTTTTATAACCTAAAGTGCAATGGGTTTGAGAATGACTTGCTATACTCCAATTCTTGTCAATCAATTCATTAATTTGAGTCCAATTCATATTAGTTGTTGAAGCTCCTGAAGGAACTAAACCAGTCACAATTCCTATTACTCCTTTATAACCATAAACATCCATAATTGGAGCAGCATTTGTATAGGTGTTAGTCTTACCGTCATCAAAAGTTAACATAATTGGGTTTGTAGGCATAATAAATTTTCCTTGCGTCCAATTATAATATTCAACATCTGTAATCGTATGATAACCAGAAGCATTTAACCAAGACATCTGAGATGCAAAATTAGTTAGATTTACATAATATGTAGTATCAATATTATCAATATTATGATACATTAAAATTGGAATGTAGGTTAAATTACTTGCTCTTGAAAAACTATTTCTTAAATTAGCAACTTGCAGAGGCATAAAAGAATTATTGTAAATTCTAAAATCATCTATTGAACCATTAAATCTTCTATCAGAAAAATCATTACTTCCAATTAAAAGTGGTGCAGAACCAGTAGCATTACTAACTTTTGTAATTAAACTTCTTTTCATTGCTTCTCCATTCATAAAAGTACTAATATGAGTACCATCAATAGAAATTATTGCATTATTCCATACATCTGGTTTATAACCTCCTATGATTCCTGTAGAACTTGAAGTTAAATACACCACATTACTTGCCTCTGCATCAAATTGCCACCACTGAAACATAGTATAATTAGAATTAATCCCTGCACTTGAATTAAATACATGTAATTGATATTCATAATTACTTGGTGCACTCCTTTTTGAAAATATATTTCTATAATCTCCAGGTACTCCTGAAAAATCATAGGGAAACTTATACCAAATAGAAAATGTTGTAACATTATTATTTGCAGATGGACTAAAAATATCTTTATCGGTTAAATTCACATAATCATCCACCCCATCAAAATCCAGCCATGTTTGATTCTTACGAGTTGCTGTAAGAGATGTTGGAGTTTGAGTTAAAGATTTTTCTATATTTACATTATCTAAATAAGTTTCATTTCCACTGGTAGTTGATTCAACTGAACTTTTAAAAGATTCTAAAACTAATAATGAAATTCCTAAAAGAATTCCTATTATAACAACTATTATTATTATATTCCTTAAACCAAATAAACTTTTTTCTTCTGTTAATCTCATTCTTTATCTACTAAAATCGAAAGTAGTTTCTTTTCATTTAATTGAATATTATAAGACTTAGCTTTCCAGCTTACAATTTTAGAAGCCTGTATTTTTGATATAGTAAGACCAAAAGACTCTTTTATTTTAATTATCATCTCTTCTATTTGATTTGATAACTTAGAAGAAATCGCTTTTCTAACAAATTCGTCTTGTACCATAACAAACAAGAACAAACTAAGCTTTATATTTATTTTTAAATTCTTTTTAAATTCTTTTTAAAATATAAATATAAAAAACAATAGGTTTTTTATGTTAATAAATTATATTATAGGAGGTTAAACAAATGGAGCAAAGAAGCATTCTAAGAAACAAGAAAGGGCAAATAGGAACATTACAGACCATAATAATTTCTTTGGTAGTTATTGGAATCGTTTTGGGTATTGGATTTTTAGTGCTAGAAGAATTTATGGATCAAATGACAGCTGGTAGTGGAGCAGAAGAAGGTGTTAATGATACCATACAGGCACTTGCAAAAATACCATCGTGGTTATCCATCATAGTAATTTTAGCTATTGTAGGAATCTTGTTAACAATTGTATTTAGTGTCTTGCCTAGAGCTGGAACAAGAGTATAAGCAACTCTTTGCTTGTACTAGAAAATGCAAAAGAAAGGTCAAATAGATACTCTGCATTCAATAATAATAACTTTACTGATAATTGGTATTGTTATTGGAATTGGATTCTTGGTTCTTACAGAATTCGGTGACACCATGGGTGACACAACAACAACTGTGGCTAATGAAACAATTACCTTAACAGGTAATAATGTTTATGTGGTTAATAACCATACAACATCAACATTATATTGTTACAATAGCTTTACTGTTTTGAGCGTAATAAACGCAACAGGAGCAACAGTAGCAATCAACTCAGGAAACTATACTTACTCAGAATTGGGTAGTATAATCAACACAACAAGCGAGTTTCCGATAGCATGGAATGTAAGTTATTCTTACAAGCATTCTACAAGTGAAGGCTGTCAAGGTCTTGACGAAACAATAAACGCAACCGAAGAAATACCAGGATGGTTAGCAATAATAGTAATATTATTTGTGGTTGGAATCTTGTTAGCAATTGCGTTTAAGACATTCCCAAAAAGTGGAAGTGGTGGTTCAATAAGTTATGGCAGTAGTGGAGCAAGTGGAACAATAGCCGAAATTTAAATTATTATTTTTACCCTGATGTTGCAGGGTTCATACTAAAACAGGAGAGAACTTAATTGACACTCATGTATTATAATCAAAATGAAAAAGAAAAGAAATTTAGAAAAAGAATTAAAGGAACTTCAAAAGAAATATAAGAAGAAAGCTAAAGAGAAAGAACTGAAAAAAAAGATTACTCAGTTAAAATATAGAAAATATCTTTTAGCTGGTGAAAAAGTGAGAACTGGAATAAGCAGACTTGGAGCTGGTAGTAAAAAGGTCTGGCAAAAGATGAAAGAAATGGAAGAAAAAGAAGCCAGAAGAAATAAAGGAAGACCAGCACCCCCAAAGATGAATTTTGATGAAATATTTAGTTGAAAGGAGGGCATGATGAAAAGAATCGATAGTTATTATAGAAAAAAACCACATAGCCGGAAGAGAATTAAGGTTGATGGTTATATGAAAGCAGGTAAAAGAAAAGCTAAGGCGAAGTAAATGGTTAAAAAGAAATATCCTCGTAGAAGTAAGAGGTTTATAAAATATCATGGCAGGAAAGGGAAACCAGTGATTCACAAAAGTAAAACAGGGAAAACTTATATTATGGTGAGAGCAAAAGGCGGAGGAACAAAAAGACTTTATAAATATCAAAAGTATTTAAGATGAAAGGAGGATACAAAAAATAAAATGGCAACAAACAAACAAGTTAGGTCTTTCTTAAACCAACTTTCAAAAAAAATGTATGGAAAAGGATATGCTTATTTAAATAGTAAACAAGCAAGAGCAGTTAGAATAAAGGGAGCAAAGTTAGTTAGAAGATAAAATAATAATCACCTCTTTTCCTCAGAAGAGAACAAAAAAGCTAGTTCTTGATTAGTTCTCTTTTGAGGTTTTTAATTTAAGAGTAGTTATAAAAGTTTAAATAGCTTAAAGATTTAAGTTCTGGACAATGGAATGGAAAGAATGGAAAGGTAAGAAAGTTTACATAGAAACTAATTCTCACAGAAGATATACTGGAACTGTTGTTGATATAGATATTTCTCAAAATCCTAATCTTGTTTGGATAACTATTATTTCTACTCAAGGTAACAAAGTTACATTCGTGCATTCTGAAATTAAACTAATACAGGAGGAGAAATAATGGGAAAGTGTTGGAATTGCAAAACAGAAGTCTTCTTAAAAGACGAAGAAGTTAGATGTGATAGATGTAAACAAATAGTAAGATATAAGTGTAATAATTGTAAAAAACTTTTTGATGTTCAAAATAAAGAAACAAAGAAAAAAGTTAAGATTTGTTTATGGTGTGGATTCTTTCTATGCCCTAATTGTAATTCTTGTTCTCCAGATTGCCAAAAATATGAACACCATAACAAAATCAAACAGATTCTAAACAACCTAATCCCAGTTGATAAATGGCAAGAATTAAATCAAAAAGTACAAGAAGTAGTGGATTATTTTGGGGATATAAAAATGGGAAGGAAAAAAACTTCTTGTGAATTTGGTGTTCCTAAAACTTATGCAAAGGAAAGAATAAAACACATATTAGCAAGAATGAAAGGATTTAAAGTTAGAGATTTTGCAGATCAAGATGCATTTGAAAAAAGACAGAAAGAAATTTTAAATAAAGAAATAGGACATGAATTTACAATAGGAAATAGTAGGAATGATGGTTCTTATGGTCAAGAATATAGAGATATTTTTAACTTATGTGTTTGTTTGGGAACATTAGAACATGAGAAAAAATCCTTTAAAAATGATAAAGGAATAGAAATCAGTTATGATAGTTGGGTACGAATAGAAGAGGAACCATGTGAATTTCTAGATACAAAAGAATTAATTGTAAAATATTGCCCACAATGTGCTAAAACATTTTCCAAAGATAAAACTTATTGTGATGAATGTAAATATAAATCAAACTACAAAGGACATCAAAAAGGAGATTTAAAAAATGTTCCATTAAAAGAAAAGTTATCTGACATTCCGACATGTAAAAATATTGGGAATTTTAAAGAAGGAGAAAAAAAAGAAGATGGTAAAAAGTCTGAAAGAAAAATTGAAGAATTTTGAAAAAGGAGAAAAAAAAGGGAGAAAATATCCTAAAAAGAAACCAACTAAAGAAGAAAGAGAACTAAAGAAGACAGCGAAGAAACTCGGCGGGAAAATAAAGAAGAAAGAATTTGATTTAACTTCTAAACCAATTGGAATAGATATAAGAGATTATAAAGAATTAAAGAAAGAATTTCCATCAGTTGATATTGATAAAATAATCAAAAATAAATGTGATTACTATAATAAAAAATCTTTTCCTACAAAAACTAAGAAAATATTTATCCAGAAAATAAAAAAAGATATTATTCTACACAACATTGATGGTAAAGGAGAGGAAGAAATAAAAGAAGAAGAACTTTCACCAGAAGAAGTAAAAGAAAAACTAAGAGAAATTTATGATCAAATTAATGAAATCTTAAGAGAATATCTTGATTTGAGAGAAGATTACTATTCTCTTATTGCTCTTTGGATCATGGGAACTTATTTACATAAAGAATTTAAAAGCTATCCCTATCTTTATATAAATGCGATGAGGGGATCAGGCAAAACAAGATTATTAGAATTAATTTCTATTTTAAGTAAAGATGGTGAACTATTAACAAGTTTAAAAGAAGCTGTATTATTTAGAACTGCAAATGATGCAACCTTTTGCATTGATGAATTTGAAAGAGTATCAGGAAAAGAAAAAGCAGGATTGAGAGAACTACTTAATTCAGCATACAAGAAAGGTATGAAAGTAAAAAGGATGAAAAAACAAGGGGATGAACAGGTAGTTGAAGAGTTTTTTGTGTATGCTCCTATTGCTATGGCTAACATTTGGGGTATGGACGAGGTGCTTGGAGATCGATGCATCCCCCTTATCCTAGAAAAAAGTAGTGTAGTTAAAATCACTAAAAAGGTGGAAGATTTTGATGAAAATGAGCTTATTTCCCTTGTGAAAAGTTCGCACAATCTAATTAAGTGTAGTTTGTGCAGTGTAGTTACTGTAAAACATCTATATAGAGCTTGGAATAATTACATTAATGATAAATATATTGCTCCTACACCTAACTACACACAACACAAACAACACAACACTACACTTACTACACTACAACAAGAATCATTATTTAATAAGATAGAAGAAAAAGATATTTCAGGTAGGAACTTAGAACTCTTTTTTCCTTTATTTATTATTGCAGATGTGATTGGAGAAGAGATTTTAAAGAATATATTAGAGATAGCAACAAGAATTGTAGGTGAAAAGAAGACAGAAGAACAAACAGAAAGCAAGGATGTTATGTTAATTGATTTTGTTTCACAACAGGATCATAGTGATTTCATTCCAGTTAAAGAACTCACTGAAAAGTTTAAAGAGTTTTTGAAGGAAGATGAAGAAGAAGGGAAATGGACAAATACTAAATGGGTTGGAAGAGCATTAAGAAGATTAAATTTAATTAGAAGTAAAAGAAGATTAGGTAGAGGCGTTGAAATTATTTTAGATGTGGAAAAGGCAAAGAAGAAGATTCTTATGTTCAGACCAGAGAGATCTTCAGAAACTCAGAGAGTTAGCAAGAAACAAGCAAAACAGAAAGAATTGGGTTAGTCTATTAAAAGCTCAGAAACTTAATAAGTTCGCACAATCATTGGAATTCTATCACCACAATCTTTAAATACTACCCCTCCCTCTCTCTATTACAATGAACTTAATAAAAAAATTGAAGCGATTGTTTCCAAAGAGGAAACCAATTTTGATTTATTCAAACAAGAGGTGGATTTTGAACTACCTCTTGTAGTTCTTTTTTAAAATGAAACCAAAAATGTATAAGAAAACCTGTAAACTTTGTGGAAAAGAATTTACTTCATGTTCTAAAAAACAGAATGAATGGAATTACATAACCCACATTGGAGCTTGTAAGAAGAAATATGTCAAGGAAATTAATGGTAATGCTATTGCCTCCAGAGAGAATCTTTCCACAGGAGAGAAGGGAATCGCTGAAAAAGAGGTAGCTGGAGGCAATTCTTAAAATGAATAACCTTAGCAAAAAGATATAGGGGTAAATGTTAAAATGAAAAAAATAATTGAAGAGAAAAGGTGATGAAAAATGTGTATGAATAACCTAATAAGAGCAGAAAAAGCCCTTACAGAGCGTGAAATCGCTTTAGAAGAGCAATTAGAAGAGGAATCAGAAGAAAATGGCAATAAACCCAAAACAAGAAAATAAATGTAGAAGATGTGGGAAAATAATTCACATTCCACCCCTTTGCAGGAGTTGTGAAGATAAGGAAAAAGAATTAAATAAAACAGGAGGAAAATAAAAATGGAAAATCAAGATAAACTGAATAAAAAGATTGGCACAAAAGAACAAGAAAAACTAAAGCCAGAAAAAGTGAAGATTGAGAAAGTTAGAATAGAAACAGTAGAAAAAGCTAAAAGTGATAAAGTAATTTGTTCTATTAAACATTCATTAAGAGATGAACTTATAGATATTTCAGCAGTTAAGTTTGAGAAAAATGGAAAACTTGTGACTGTTGGTTTATGGTATAATGAAGATGAAGATGGTTTAATAGCTAAGAACTCATCAACAGCTTTTTTGATGAAATTTGTAGGAGTTGAAACTATCAAAGAATTAGAACAGAAAGAAATTATGACAGCAGAAGATGATAGAGGATACTTGTGCTTTAAAGCTTATTGATAGTCATTGACATACACTCTCTTTGACATGGCAGGGTTGTGAAATCTGTATACGCATTTTTACCTCTTTTGATACCCTGCCTTTTTTATAATCAAAAATGAAAGATAAATATGGAAACAAGTTAGAGGGATTTTATTTGTTTGGCTTTTTTAATAAACATTTTTTGTTTAAAAGAAATTATAGAAATAGGGGATATAAAAAATGAGTTTTGGAAATAAAAGATTAGAAATAATTGGGTGGATAGAAGAATGTAAAAATTTGGATTCATTACAGAGGATTAGAGGTAAACTTTATAAAAGAATTAAATCTTTACAGAAAAAACCAAGTTATAATCCTTTGAGCAATATTGATGAAAAAAAGAAGAGAAAGATTTTAAGTAAATTGTTAATCAAGGAAAAATGGAAAAAGAATTTAAAAGTTTGAGTGAGAAAATCTATGATGGGGCTATTCAAACTCCACACATCAAAGAATTTATTAAGAGGTTGAAAGAAGAATTTTCAGATACAAAAGTAAGCCCGCATAAAGTTTACAAAAAACCTCATGAGATTTATGAAATCTGCATTAAAATAATAGATAAATTAGCAGGAAATAAATTAATATGACATTAAAAACAATAAAGATATGGGGATTTATAGCATATAGAATATTTAGAATGCCTAAGTTTTGTTTTGAGAATTGGGGGTACTATTATCCATGAAAATAATAAAAGGAGATTTAATACTGAAAGAGGATACAACTTTTAACGAAAGTATAAAAGTAGAAGGAGATATTAAGAGGTGTCTTAATTTAACTGTTGCAGGGAATATTGATGCAGGGAATATTAATGCAGAGAATATTCATGCAAGGGATATTACTGCATGGGATATTAATGCAGAGAATATTAATGCAAGGGATATTACTGCAGGGAATATTAATGCAGGGGATATTGATGTATGGAATATTAATGCAGGGAATATTGATGTATGGAATATTAATGTATGGAATATTAATGCAAGAGATATTACTGCATGGGATATTAATGCAAGGGATATTAATGCAAGGGATATTGATGCAATGGATATTGATGCAATGGATATTACTGCATGGGATATTAATGCAAGGGATATTAATGCAGGGGATATTGATGCAGAGAATATTATCTGTATAAAAAAACAAAATAAAATACAAATAAAGAACAGATATACAGACGAAGTAATTTGTGAAACAGAAGCAGAAACCTTTAAAGAAGCTGTTGAGAAAGCAGTTAAAAAAGGAGCTAAGTTAAGTGAAGCTAAGTTAAGTGAAGCTGATTTAAGAGGAGCTAATTTATGGGGAGCTAATTTATGGAAAGCTGATTTATGGAAAGCTGATTTAAGAGGAGCTGATTTAAGTGAAGCTGATTTATGGAAAGCTGATTTAAGTGAAGCTGATTTAAGAGGAGCTGATTTAAGTGAAGCTGATTTAAGAGGAGCTGATTTAAGTGAAGCTAAGTTAAGTGAAGCTGATTTAAGAGGAGCTAAGTTAAGTGAAGCTAATTTAAGTGAAGCTGATTTAAGAGGAGCTAATTTATGGGGAGCTAATTTATGGAAAGCTGATTTAAGTGAAGCTGATTTAAGAGGAGCTGATTTAAGTGAAGCTGATTTATGGAAAGCTGATTTAAGAGGAGCTGATTTATGGAAAGCTGATTTAAGAGGAGCTAATTTAAGAGGAGCTGATTTAAGTGAAGCTGATTTAAATTGTATTTACTACAAAACAAAAGTCACAAAAAAGCAGAAGCAGGAAATTACTGGAAGCGATTTGTTTGAAGTTGTTGATTAAATAGGTTATAAGAACATG
>JAFCGI010000017.1 GCA_017608235.1 Candidatus Pacearchaeota archaeon | reverse complement strand
TTTGATTGCTTCTTTTTCATTGGAGGAGCTCCCATAAGCACCTCCACTTAGCTTTTTTAGAAATTAATAGGTAGAGCTAATACTTAAGAATTTTGATATGTTTTCGACAGAGCCGCCAATACCAAAATATTTAAAAACACTCAAAAACCCAACATATTACCCAATATTTACTGCTTTGGCAGGAGGGCAAAAAATAGTTCTCTCCTGACTAAAGTATATTTAAAATGGATAAGAAAAAAATAATAGATGCAATAGAAAAAGCAAAGACAAAATCTAAAAAAAGAAACTTTGCACAATCCATAGATATAATCGTAAACCTAAAAGGCTTTGATATCAAAAAAGACAAATTTGAAGAATTTGTTGCCCTCCCACAAGATAAAGGAAAAAAACAAAAAATATGTGCTTTAGTAGGTCCTGAATTACTTGACCAAGCAAAAAAATTATGTGATCTCACAATAAGCAATGATGAATTCTCAAAATATGATAAACTAAACAGCAAAAAACTAGCAAGAGATTATGACTTTTTTATTGCGCAGGCAAACCTAATGCCTGAGATAGCTAAAGTTTTTGGTAAGTATTTAAGTCCTAATGGAAAAATGCCAAATCCAAAAGCAGGACAAATTATTCCACCAAAAGCAAACATAGAACCTCTTGTAAAAAGACTAAAAAATACATTAAAATTAACAGTCAAAAAAAGTCCAGTAATACAATGTTCCATAGGCAATGAATCCATAGATACAGAAAAAATAGCAGACAATGCTTTATTCTTATTAGACCAACTAGAAAACAAACTGCTAAGAGGTAAAGAAAATATTAATTCTATACTATTCAAAACCACCATGGGAGGCATAGTTAGATTAGACTAATGGTTGAAGAACAGAAAGGCGCAGAAAAAATTGCTAAATGGAAAGAAAAAGAAGTTAGTGCTATTCTTAATAACATCTCAAAATACAAAACAATAGCAGTAGTAAACATGCAAAATCTCCCAAGTAAACAACTCAGATCAATAAGATCCAAACTAAAAGAGCTTGCACTTATAAGAATGACTCGCAAAAGAATCATCAAAAAAGCTATAGAGGCTTCAGGCAATGAAAAATTAAAAGAACTAAATTCAAAATTAAAAGGTATGCCTGCATTATTATTCTCAAATGCTAATGCTTTCGAACTATTTAAAATATTAAAACAAAATAGAACAAATGCACCTGCAAAGGCAGGACAAATAGCACCAAACAATATATATGTTTCTGCAGGACCAACACCATTCTCTCCAGGACCAATCATCGGAGAACTAGGTTCTGTTGGAATAAAAGCAGCAATAGAATCTGGAAAAGTTGTGATTAAAGAAGATTCTCTAGTTGTAAAAGAAGGAGACAAAATAAATGAACTTACCGCTAACATTCTCAGCAGACTTGAAATCGAACCAATGCAAATTGGTATAGATCTAATATCTGCAATACATGAAAATCAAATATATGAAAAAGCTATCCTGGATATTGATGAAGAAAAATTCTTATCAGATCTACAATCAGCTCATCTTGATTCATTCAAATTAGCAGTTTCTCTAGGAATAGTGAATTCTGACACTGCAACATACTTAATACAAAAAGCATTTACAGAATCACTAGCACTAGCAAAATCTCAAGATATACTAACATCTGAAACTGTAAAACATATAATCTCAAAAGCAGAAGCTCAAGCCCACATATTAAACAAGGAAGTAAAAAAGCATGTTCCTGTTGAGCCTTCAACCAAAGAAGAAACTCCAACAGAGCCAGCTAAAGAAAGTAAAGTTCCCACTAAAGAAAAACCAGCTGAAAATGAAAATGCTTCTGCTCAAGAAGAAAAAGTTAAAAAAGAAAAGGATAATGCTCAGAATCAATAAGAGGTGAAAAAATGGAGTATATATACGCAGCAATGCTGATACATAAAGCAGGTAAAGAAATAAGTGAAGATACTATAGAAAAAGTACTAACCGCTGCAGGCGTACAAGCTGATAAAGCAAGAATACAAGCTACAATCGCTGCACTAAAAGATGTTGATATAGATAAAGTAATAAAAGATGCAAGCATCGCAGCCCCAGCTACAGCAAATGCCCCTGCAGAAGAAGCAGCCAAAGAAGAAGGTGAAAAGAAAGAAGAAAAGAAAAAAGAAGAAGGTAAAAGCGAAGAAGAAGCTGCTGCAGGATTAGGTGCTTTATTCGGTTAAACACTTTTTTATTTAACATGTATAAAATTAAGAAAAACGGTGTATTAGTATATGCAAGGAAATCCAGAGATAGAAAAACTAAAAAGAGAAATAGCTACACTTAGCTCTAAGCTTAAAAATTTAGGTAAAGAAAAAGACATAGGATACAAGAAAAAAGAAGATATTTCTAAAGAGCTTTCTAAAAGCATGCAGAATGCTAAAGAGCTTAAAGAAGAAAAACATGATATTGATAACAAAATAAAGAATTTAAAAGAAAAAAGAGAAGAATACAATAATAAAGTAAAAGAATTATCAGCTAAAATCAAAGAAAAATTAGAACAAAACAAACCAAAAAATAAAGATAAATCAATAGTTCCTTCTTCTAAATTAAGAAAACAAATTGAAAGTATAGAAATGTCCATACAAACAGAAGCTCTTAGCTTTGACAGAGAAAAAAAATACATGGATCAAATCAAAAGATTAAAGGCACAAATAGAAGAAAACAAACAATATGAAGACCAATTCTCAGACATCAAAGAACTAAGAGATGACTTAAAGAAATATAAAAAACTAGCAGATGAAGTTCATGAAGAAATTCAAAAACTAGCACCAAAAAGTTCAGAGATCTACAAAGAACTTGCAGAAAAATCAAAAGAAATAGCTACAGCAAAGAAAGAAAAAAACATACTTTATGATATTATAAAAACCACTAAGAATCAAATAAATCAACTAAATAAAAACCTCAGCAATATTCTTACAGAATTTTCTAAGCTAAAAGACAATATATTCCAAACTCACAAAAAGAAAGATACTATTTTCATCGAGAGAAAAAGTGCTGAAGTAAAAGAAAAACTAAAAGCAAAAAAGAAACTTACTACAGATGATATTTTAATTCTACAAAGAGAAGCAATGGGTTCTATCGAAAAACCAAAGCATAAAAAGCCAAGCTATTACAAGAAACCATTATTTCATAAAAAACCAATAGAACACAAATATAAAATTAAAGAAAATAAATAAAAATAACTAATAAAAATCAGACTCCAGCTTCTAATCTATAACTTCTTTGAATTTCTCTTATTAAAGTTTTTAATTCCTTTTCTATCTGACTTTTTTGTTCATCTAATATTGCCTTTACTTCCGGAGATGTTTTTGCCTCTAATCTCTGAATTCTAAACTTATACATCTCAAAATAAAACAGCTTGATAAGAGTTTTTAAAAGCAAAGCTTCTTCTTCAATTTCTTCTTTTGTATCTCCCCTTTTCTCTGCTTTCTTTATCTTCAGTTCTATCCTCAATATTCTTTTAATCAACCTAAGCTCTCTATTAGTAAGTCTTAATTCTTTACCTTCAAATTTTTTAGATACAGTTTCCTTTCCAACACGTTTAAATCCTAATACCATTTTTAATCAAATAAGACAAAGAATTCAAAATATAAAAAACTATTTATTATTTATTCTCAATTCTTGGAGCCAAAACAAAACTCATCTGGCCTTTATTTAAAGCTACAAAATCCAATCTTAATGGATAATCAGATGAGAAACCCATCTTAACTATATTTGAGAGACTAGCTGACTTTGCCATCTTTTTCAAATATTCAACAGAATATATAGACTTTGAATTAGACTTAGAATCTATATTTGATAATGCATCACTTCCCTTCTTCAGCTCAATACATAACTTACTACCAGCATCTCCCGCTTTAAGCAAAAATGTATCTCCATTAGTTTCAAACACTAAAGCATCATCTACCACTGCTGCATCCTCTACAAATTCTTTAAATTCATTAGAATCTACTTCCATAATAGAATTAAACTCTAATTCTGGAATCTTTCTATCCTTACCCTCTTTCTCAAGCAACGGAATCAAGAACTCCTTTGAAGATCTTCCTGTAATAGATATCTTCAATTTATTTGCTGCAGATTCTATATTCAGAATCTCTCCAGGTCTAACTCTCTTAAGAGCTTGCTTTAAATTATCTAGATTAATAGTTATCTCCTGTTCTTCCTTTACATCATATTCTGTAAATGCACTTGGCAATATATCTAATATAACCATAGAAATATTTGCTGGATCCATTGCCACTAGTTTTATACCTTCTTTCTTAAAAGAAAATGTAGCTTCAGATATAAAATCTGATATAACTCCTATACTAGACGTAAGTATTTTTGGATCATCTAATTTAAGACTAAACATTTTGTATCCCCTAATAAGTTTTTATTATAAAAAGCAAAGCCCTATTTATTTATAAGACTTTTTATTATTAAACATATAATATCTTATTCACTATCTAATTGCTCTGGCTTAAAATAGATCAAATCAGACATATAATTTGGAAGATTTCTCTCTAATACTGGTTGCACATATTTGATAAAAAACTTAGTGGCAGTTGGATTATGTTTAGTATCATGCTTACATCTAACAAGTCCAAAACTTCCTCTAGTCTCATAAAAATCATCTCTATCAAACTCAGCAAACAATCCTTTACTTGCACTAGGAACATTAAGATATAATATTTCTATATTCAATTTTCTTTTATCTACTCTACCATCTATATCTTTATGAAATATATAACTTATAAGAATTTCATATTTAGTATCATTAAATTCAAATGGAACTTTAAGTTTTTGTTGTAAGTATGACTCTAACTTACTATGACCTATATCTGCAGGAAACCAAGGTTCTGGAACTTCTTTATCCTTACTAGAAATACAATATTCTGCTTCCACTTGGCATTTGCAATCACCATTACAATCATCACACTTTCCCATTATATCTCATAAATTAGAACTCTATAATTACAAAATATATAAAAAAGCTTTGATCTCTTAGCTGGTATATCTAATCTTGAATCCTAAAAAATTTAAAGTTTTCTTAGTCTTCTTTAAATAAATTACCAAGAAAAAATCAATAAATATCCAGATAATTATTGCTAATAACAAATATCTAGCTATAATATATCTGCTCAGCAATAAAAACATAAAAAATAATCCAAAATATAAATACCATCTAACTGCATCCTTATCTAAAAACTTTATTTTAGTTTCCTTAGGTGCCTGCAATCTCATTCCAAATAAATTAACACTCTTATCTGGATTATTATGCAAATACATCACAAGCACAAATTCTGAAAATGCAACAATAATAGTTCCTATAAAAATCCAAATCAGAAAAGAATACTTAGGAACAAAAACTAAAGAAAACAAAATTAGAATGAAATAAAAAATCCATAGTAAGTTATATAGGCCTAACTTCATTAGCGTCTTTTCTTACCAACTAGCAATTCATAAGCATATATTGCTAAAAACGCTACTGGTATCAACAAGATTAATGCAGGTGCTCCTGCTCCAGCAAACCATCCAAAAGCTAAACCAATTAGCAACCATATAAGCTCCATAAAAGTAATTTTCTCTTTCTGAAGCTCCCTTTTACGGAAATGTTTCACAACCATTTTTTTCCTCCTAAAAAGGCAACATTGCTGGATCAATTATGCCCATTTTTGCAAGCCAAAGCCCACCTATCAAACCCAAAATCAGGCCTATTATTAACATTCCAACATATACACCATTCATTCCTTTTTTATTCATGATTATTTCACCTCTTATAAAGATAACAAGCAAATTAGCCTATAAAAAAATTATTCAGTCCAATAAAGTAATAAAAAATCCAAAATTAATATACTTGTTTAAATAATTCCTTATCGATTCCAGAAAAATCTTGAACTATGTCTGCTTGAATCTCTATCTCATCCCCTTCTCCAAAAATCTTGCCAAGAACCCTAACAAACTGTCCTTCTTTTATATTCTCAAACAAGCTAAGATCATCCAGCAAAACTAGAACGCTTCCTGTAGAGTCATCCAAAATAAAAGAATAAAGTTCAGGATTCTTACTTACTACAGTTCCAATCAAACAAACTCTATTTGTCTTTAAAGTTCTAAGATCCTTAACTTTAGTATCAACAGATGGTGCTCTTCTAATTATTTCTTTTTTTTCTGGCTCAGCCATTAATATACTCTCCAAATATAACGACATTTAGTACATCTATAGAATTGTGTTTCTGGCTCATCTGCAGCTCTAGTCTGAAGAGTCCACCAATAAGCTTCTTTATTACCACACTCTGGACACTCAATCATGGTTTTTGGCAAAGTATCTAAAAGTTCTTCACCAGCTCTCTTAAAATGCTTTTCTTCTTTCTTAATCTTTTCTTTAATCTTCAATCCCTTTCCAGCTTTATCCTTATATGTGCAAGAAGAACAAACAAGCTTTACATTTCCTCTTTTATTTTTCTCAGGAATCAATAAATTTCCACACTTTGGGCAAAAATCCATCTTACTCAATCCTCAACTCCCACTTCATAGCTTTAAGTTTAATATAAGCTTTTCTATCAAAGATTAAATAACTCCAAAAAAAACACTTTAATCCAGCCAAGCCAAGGAATCCTAACTATTGCCTTGCCTTGTATTTGCTGTTCATAAATTCGCTCTTCAAAAGATATCATATCTTTATTAGCATCTCCTTTTGTTGAAAGAACATTACTATCTTTAGAAACTACTCTATGTATTATAGGACTACTCTTCTCAGTTACAGAATAAACAATAATATCTCCTAATTCAATCTCCTGCATACTAGTTCCTTTAACCACAAAAATATCCCCTTTGTTAAATCCATTATGTACATAAAATTCTCTAAAATCTTCTTTAGTTATATTATTTCTTTCATACCAATTTCCATTAGCAGCCCACCAAGCATCAAAATCCAAACCTTGATGATCCATGCTGTGCGAAACCACTGCAACCATAGGATAACTTGTTCCAGCTAATATAATTATCAATGGATATACTACAAATCTTCCTAAAATAATAACTAATAAAGCATCCACAAAAAAAGATAACCAAGAATCTTCATACCAAATAAAATACCATATTCTCCCAAGCAATGATTTAGGTTTTTCTTTCTTAGCCATATTCTTTCCTCAATTATCTAAAATTAGAAAATAAAAAAATTACTTGATTTTTGAATACACATTACCAAGCAAAGTATAGAAAGTCACTCCTGCTATAAATGTACCAAACACTCCACCAACTATTGGAATCATTGAAAATACTATTATAACTGCTAATGAATAAACAACAACCAATACCCAAGCATTAAAATACTTCATACTAAATGCTTTATTGAAAACTGCTGCTAAACTAAACGCAGATAAAAATTTATTTTTCTTTACAAAATTCAAAATAGCCATTGGCGCCAAATACCATGCTAAAGTACATAATACACAAGCAAAAACTAACCCTCCAATATTTGAAAACAAAGTAGTTAATATCTGATTTGCTGCAACATCAGTAACCAATTCGGTATCTGCTAATCTTATAACTAACTCTATCATTGATGTTCCAAACACATAAAAGAATACAATAACTGCAGGTAGAAAATAAATAAATGCAATTACTCTAGCCAAAAAGCCTTTAACAAACAAATCCCACCATCCTTCCCACTCAGGCAATTTAAATTTGTAATTCATAGCTTTTTTAGCACACTTCAAGAAATAACCTCTTACAATAAAACTAACGATTGGTATAAATAACAATAACATACCAATAAGAAGCTTCTTTATGTCTTGGAATGGAAGTTTTACTGCATCTATAAAACTAATAGTTCTACTAGCTCCTAAAGATCTAACTTCTTTTTTCCTTACTTTCCTTTTTACAATTTTTTTAGTTTTTTTTCGGGCTGGGCTCATTTTTAACCAAGACTATAAACTCATAAGAATATTAAAAAGTTTCCTATATTTTTATTTCCCTAATTTCCTCTTAACCAATTTCCGCTCAACTATTTTCCCATTAGGAACTTCTTCAACAAAAATTTCTGCTTGAAATTTACTAACCTTCGCATCAGGATTTGCCCAACACTCCTGAGTCAACCCTGCCTTAATACAGGTTTGATCCAAGAATTCTTCAGCATCCCATTCCCAATCTATAGGAACTTGTGGAAGCAATAATCCAGACATACCTTCCTTCTCAACTATTAATCCATCAACTCCAAGATCAATTTTATTAAAATAATCTTTAGGATCTTCTACCTTAATCAACTTTGGTTCTGTTAATACTGTAACTTCTATCACTATCCTATCAAGTTCTTCCTTAGTCAAAGGTAAAAATCTAACATCATCCTTAGACGCAGATACAGCAGATTTTACTACTGCCTCTCCTAACTTAAAAATAGGCTCAGAAAAACCATCGCACCCTCTAAGATCTTTACTTTTAGCAAATTCCAATGTAACAAAAACACCTCTTTTATCTTTAAAGAAATCTAAATTTGGAATCTCTGTTTTATTATTCTCAAGACTATCAGAAATAGCCTTTCTAGCTAGTTTAACTAATTCCTGTCCTTGCTTTAAAGTTAGCTTCATGAAAATAATACTTATTCAATTTTCTTGAGGTCTTTTTGAAAACCATCAAATTTTTTTTCAAGATTTGTAATTGCGTTATTCCATACTGCTTTTGCTTGCTTCTTATTTGTCTTTAAAGTAAATTCAGCCACACCCACAATTGGATGTGTAACCCTAAAACCAGATATATCTACAGCTGGATCTTTCCATAGCTGTGCTTTAATTAAATTTAGAAATCCTTGATCTATATCCTTAAATCTAATTTTAAGTGTTGTTCCTTCTTTTTCTATAACTTCATAATCCATTATTATAAAATCACTGTAAAATCCAACTTATAAATCTTTTGCTTCCTCAATTTCTTCAAGATTTATAATAGGCTTCTCATATAACTCTTGATCATCCACAATCCTAGGACATGCTGTATTAACCCATACTTCAATATCCTTAAAATTCAATATTTCCCCAGGATTTAGAGTATCACACATAAAAATATATGCTTTCTTTCCATCAACTTCTATTTTTTTCTTAAACCTAACTGCCTTATCAAGTGCATTCTGACCTGGCTTAGTAGATACAATTATCCCTACTTTCCAAGCTTGATTAAACTTCGCTATCCTCATAACTCTTTTTCTCATATATTCTTGCCTGTCTTTCTCAGAAACCTTACTAAGAGTCTCAGAAACAGGATTCAAAACATATACTTCTTTTTCTGTAGTCAGAGCCACAGCCATTGGATGAAACTCTCCAGTTCCAATATACAAGAAACAATCAACATCCTGCTCAACAGCCTTTGCAGCAGAAGCATCACATCCTAACACTTGTCCTAAACAGCTAGCTCTACCTCTAGGATTTCCCACAAACACTTGCTTTCCCTGAGATTCTAAATATATCTTAACTTCATTCAGCTGATAAAGATGCTGTATAGTCATAACTATTCCTATCTTCTTAGCCTTAAGTTTAGAAATAAACTTCTCTATAACTGGAACTATAGGTTTTTTGATTCTAACTTCTATATGCATTAATCTCATAAAAAAATCTCAGAAATCTTGGTTTAAAAGCTTATCCTTAACCAATTTAAAGAAATTTAAAAGAAAAAAAAGAAGTAAAGTTTGTGTTGTTTATTTAATCTTTGAAAAGATTTGTACAGCACCTGTAATTGCTCCTACTAATACTAATATGAACGCAATTACTACAAAGATTATGTTTACCCATCCAATTGCTGGAGCTAGTACTCCAACAGCTGCAGATATTGTTGGTAGAACTGCTGCTAGTAGTAAAAATACTGCACCAGAAGCAACATATCCGAGCTCTTTCTTTAGGGCGTCACCATAACCACTGTATTTTAGTAGTGCTAATCCAATGAGTAGGCCTACGCCAACTCCTAGTGTTCCCTCAAACATTTTTCATTCACCCGTATTTTTGTATATAACGCGCGCACGTTATTACGCGTTCAATTGAGAATACTCTTTTACGATATATAAAGGTTTCTTTAGGTTGTATCTACTTTTGAATGACCAAAATTAATCAGCAAATTTATGCCTACTTTTTCTACATCTAATGGCAGATCACATGCTCCAAAATTGCTTCCCATCCAAAGAAATATCTCTGATTTCGTATTATCAGAAAGAAAATCCACTATTTCAGCAGCTTTAGATTTTAATCCGTCTGGCAACTGAACTAAAACTTTCTTAGAATTAGAACTATTAATTTCTTTTACTATTCTATCTAATTCTAAGTCATATTCCATAGTTTTTTAAACCCAAATTCGCTTTAAAAGCATTATGAAAAAACAAATCACTAAGAAAAGGCTAGAAAAAGAGTTTCTAGTTACTGGAAGAGCTCTTAAAGCAGTAAGGATATCTAAAAAAGATCCTAGCTCTGCTAAAAAACTTTTAGACTTTGCTCAAAACTACTATAGTGATGCAGAACACTTCAAAAAACAAGATGACTGGGCCTCAGCTTTTGGTGCTTTAAACTATGCACATGCTTGGCTAGATGCTGGAGCAATTCTTGGCTTGTTCGAAATCACAAAAGATAAAGAATTCTTTGTAATTGATTAAAATAATAAAATAAATTTAAAAAATTAAAAAAGAAATAAATTAATTTATTCTTCAGAACTTTCGCTTGTTTCTTCTGTTACAGATTCCTCTGTTGCTGGTTCTTCTGCTGAAACCTCTTCATCAGTAGACTCTTCATCATCAGATGATTCTTCCTCTTTGTCTGATTCTTCTTCATCAGTAGATTCTTCACCAGCAGTTTCTTCTTCATCTCCAGAATCTTCCTCTTCATCAGTAGATTCTTCATCATCAGATGACTCTTCTTCATCTCCAGAATCTTCCTCTTCATCAGTTTCTTCATCATCAGATGACTCTTCTTCATCTCCAGAATCTTCTTCCTCTTTGTCTGATTCTTCATCAGATGACTCTTCTTCATCAGTTTCTTCATCATCAGATGATTCTTCTTCATCTCCAGAATCTTCTTCCTCTTTGTCTGATTCTTCATCAGATGACTCTTCTTCATCAGTAGATTCTTTTTCATCAGTAGATTCTTCTTCAGCAGTTTCTTCCGTTGTTTCCTCAGTAGGTTCTTCCTGTGTTTCTTCTTCAGGAGTTGCGTTTTCTTCTTCCATGATTATTACCTCTTTAAGAAACTAAATAAGATCATTTATAAATATTATTAAAACAAAAAAGTTAGAATTAAATTATTATGCACCTTTCCTAGCAGCTTCTAATAAAATTTTTCTCTCTGTCTGATATACAGTTCTTCTAATCTCATGAACTGCATCTGGTGCAGAACTTATAGAATCTATTCCTAATCTCACTAAAAATTCTGCCATCTCAGGTCTTGAACCTGCTTGCCCACAAATACTAGTCTTAACGCTATGTTTCTTGCATGTCTTAATAACAGATGCTATCTCTCTCAAAACCGCTGGATGCATCTCATTATAAATCTCATGTAGATTTTCATTATTCCTATCAACTCCAAGAGTAGTCTGAGTTAGATCATTAGTTCCAAAGCTAACAAAATCAATTCCTTCTTCACATATCTGCTCAATAATCATTACAGAAGCAGGAGTCTCGATCATAACTCCAAAATCTATATCTTTTCCAGGCTCTAATCCTACAAATCTTAGAAGCTCTTTAGCTTTCTTAACTTCCTCTATCCTTGTAACAAAAGGGATCATAACTCCAATATTTTTATAGCCTGCATCCCAAAGTTTCTTGATAGCTTTAAACTCTGCAGTTATAATTTCTGGTTGATCCATTGCTCTTCTAATTCCATGCCAACCAAGCATTGGATTTGCTTCTACTGGTTCTTGAGCTCCACCTTCAAGATTTCTATATTCATCAGTCCTCATATCAGAAGTTCTAACCCATACTGGCTTATTCTTAAAAGCAGATGCAATCTTCATAATATTATTTGCTAACAAATCAATATACTCTTGCTCTCTGCCAGTCTTAACCAACATAGAAGGATGTTTCCCACTACCAGCAATCATTGTTTCAATTCTCAGCAAGCCAACACCATCTGCACCAGTTCTTGCTGCCTTCTCTGCATAATCAGGAAGATCCATAACTACTTTAACTTTAGTTGCAGTCTCAATTTCTTCTTCATACTCAACAGAAGGCACTCCCTGTGTAGCTTGTACTTGCGGAGCTTTCATAGTTTCTAATTTCTGCTTTAAAATTCCTTTATACACAACCCCTTTAGTAGCATCCACAGTAACTTCCATATTATCCTGCAAAATAGAAGTTGCATTACTTGATCCCACAATACAAGGAACCCCCATCTCCCTAGATACTATTGCAGCATGTGATGTAAGGCCTCCATGATCAGTAACAATCGCTGCAGCTTTCTGCATAGCAGGCACAAAATCTGGAGTAGTCATTGTTGTTACAAGTATGTCTCCTTTTTGCACTTTATTAAGTTCATCCATGCTAAATATCTTCTTTACAACTCCACTTGCAATTCCAGGACTTGCTTCCAATCCCTTAACTAAAACCTCTGCAGAAATCTTTGCTGACTCTGCTTCATCTACTGGAGATTTCTTAACTGTTGTAACATTTCTTGTTTGAACTAAATACAAATTCTTCTTTTCTACAGCCCATTCCATATCCTGAGCAAAACCATAATGGTCTTCTACTTTTTTAGCTAATTCAGCAAGAACCTTGATTTCATGTTCTGTTAAAACCTGAGCATTCATTAAATGTTCCGGAACATCTGCCCTAATTGTCTTTCCAGTATCTGAATCTCTAATAAAATACCAATCTTGAAAATTTACTTTCTTTTCAATTATTTCACCAGTAGTCTTATCAACAACATACATATCAGGATCTATTGAACCCTGAACTATAGCTTCTCCTAATCCCCAACCAGCTTCAATCACAATCTGATTCATATTATTTGTTGCTGGGTTTATAGAAAACATAACTCCACTCTTAGATGAATTAACCATTTTCTGAACAACAGCAGCTAACGCTACTTTCATATGATCAAAATTATTTCTTTCTCTGTAATAAATAGCCCTGGCAGTAAATAAAGACCCCCAACAATGCTGTATAGCATTAAATAACTGATCTATTCCCTTAACATTCAAAAAAGTAGCTTGCTGTCCAGCAAAGCTAGCCTCAGGCAGATCTTCAGCAGTAGCAGAACTTCTCACCGCAACAAAACTCAAATCCCTACCAGCTTTTATTATTTCTAATGCTTTACCTTTAACTTTTTCAAGATGCTTATCAGAAGTACTCATCTTATCATAAGCAGTAATAATCTCCTTTTCCATCTCCTCAGGAATCTTCTCACTTAGAAACAAAGCCTGAATATCTTTAGAGACTTGTTGTAGTTTAGCTGTATCTTCTACATCCAACCCCCTTAACTTATCTTGAATCTTAGAACCAAGCCCTGTTTTTTTTATGAAATCAAAGTATGCATTCGCAGTCAGAACAAAGCCTGGCGGCACAGGAAACCCAGAAGAAAACATCTCTCCAAGATTAGCCCCCTTTCCACCTACAATATTAACATCCTTCTTTGACAACTCAGAGAACCATCTAATATACTTAGCCATTTTACTTTTTCCTCTAATAAGAAATAAACACTGTACAATAAAAAAGTTGCGACTCTCCAAACAAAATAATTAAGATACTTTATTGACTTCTACATAACAGCCAATTGGAAGTTTTGATCTAATCTTCCTCATTGCTTCTTTAGCAGCAGGCACACCACTATCTCTTACTCTTATAGTAAAAATAGAATCTCCTGCACGTATTCTTGCAGAAAAACCAATTGGCTTACCAAATGCCCTGCTCATCCCAGTAGAATACCTGTCTGCTCCTGCACCAGTAGCCAAAGGATTTTCCCTCATAACATGATGTGGAACTGCTCTTATCTTCATAACATATGCTTTTTTCCCAAGCATTCTCTCCAAATAACGATTGCTGCTCATTCTAGCAGACTCTATAGCATTATGTCTTAAATTTATATCTTCCTTGGCAATAAGATCTATTTTGTTATTATATTTAGAAGCATTAGTTAAATCACCCATATCATATCTTACAACTCTAGATCCTGGAACACCTTTAATAAACGACTTCTGTCTATATTTAGATCTACGAGTGTATGCTCTTTTCAATCTACGATATGCTGAAGCAGCTCTTAATCTTGCCATTATATCTACTTATCTACTTGAAAGCCCCTTTTTAAACATTTCCCTAGATAAGGCTCTGTCGAAAACATATCAAAATTCTTAAGTATTAGCTCTACCTATTAATTTCTAAAAAAGCTAAGTGGAGGTGCTTATGGGAGCTCCTCCAATGAAAAAGAAGCAATCAA
>JAFCGI010000016.1 GCA_017608235.1 Candidatus Pacearchaeota archaeon | reverse complement strand
GACAACTGTTTTAATATAGGACAGATAATAAGCAATAGAAATACATTAATAGAGCGTAGAAAGAAATTAGTAAACAACAAATGATAGAAAAATGAAATATTTTTTCTATCATTTTTTATTTAACCACAAGCGTTATTTGTACGTATGTCTTTATCAAATTAATAAAAAAAGATTAAAATATAATTTTTGGCACAATAATTGCTTACTTATATAATGCAAGGAACTCGAAATTAAAAGGAAACACTGAAATAATGAGACTTAGAAGTAATCCTGAGATTAAAATTAAAAAAAGGAGTTAAATTAAATGAAGAAAGTAAAAATTTTAGGTATCAGTGGTGCATGTAGAAAAAATAAGACTACAGATGGGATGCTAAGGGATTGCCTTGAATCGGCAGAAATGTTAGGACCATGGGTAGAAACAGAATTTGTTCGCCTAATGGATTATGAAATTAAAAATTGCAGGGGATGTTGCGCTTGTTATAATCGACTTTCTGAAGATGGGGGCATATATTTTTGTGTGAATAAAGATGATACACATATAGTGCTGAGAAAAATGCTTGAAGCTGATGGAATTATAGCTGCAACGCCTGTATACTGGGGTGGCATGACAGGAAGACTAAAAACGTTTATTGATAGAACTCTCGGATTTTGCCACGGTTCAAGTACTAAGTTTAGGGGGGCTATGGGAAGGAAAGTTGGTGCAGCCTTAGCAATTGGATGGGATACTCATGGAGGAATGGAATTAACCATTGATGATATTCACCATTGGATGTTTACCCAAGATATGATAGTTGTAGGCGCTGGTCATCACCATCCACATGGTACATATCTTGGTGGCGCAACACATAAACAGCCCTATGCAACAAATGATGGCTATAAAAAAGATATATTTGGTATGAGATCAGTTCGAGGAACCGGCAAAAGAGTAGCTGAAGTAGCTTTAATGTTAAAGCAAGCCGAATTAATATTAGACAAAGACCAATACAAGGGTACTGTGGATATGGAAAAAAATGACATAGAGATAGACTGGGATGCATACTTTAAACTCAGTAAGCATTTCCCAACTATTCATATTGGTGCACCGCATGTTGTAGCTAGTGCGAAAAGAGCACTTGACAAATATTTAGAGTGGATGACTGTCAAGAAAAAAGATAGAATTGGGGAAAGTTTTGGAGATGATGAAGGTGTATTACTGAATGAAAAAAACTTTAAGAAATGGATGTTAGAAGACGTAGGATTGATTCTTGTAAGTGATGCGGAAATGTATAGGCATGACCCTGAATATTTTGGAGCATTTTTAAAGAAATAAGCTTTAAATCATCTAGCGTGACTTTATTAAGAAATCAAGCTTTTAAAAGATACCAAGGCTTATTTATCCAATAAGATCAATGGCCTTAAAGTTGATATAAAAAAGATATTTGCCAAACTTCATAAATTAAAAGAAAAGATCCAACAACCCACCAAAGGGGGTAAAAAAAGGAGTAAAGAGGACTTAGAGAAAAAGATAAAATTGCTAACTACTCGTCTTCCTGAGAACCTTATTCGCTGGAGACTTGAATATCTTAAAGAAGATGCCTTTGACCTTGATTTTTGGGTAGATAAGAAAGAATTTGATCTCCTAAACCGTAAATTCGGATACCGTATATTAATTACCAATCAACACGACTGGAGTACTAAAGAGATTATCTTGGCTTATTGGGGACAATCCAAGATAGAGAATGTCTTTCAGAAGATAAAGAATCCTTTTCACCTGGCCTTAAGACCACAATATCACTGGACCGACCAAAAGATAGAGGTCCACGGATTTATATGTCTTTTGGCCTTTCTCCTGGTTATGGTAGCGAGTAAGAGGGCAAGAGAAAATGGATTTACCGGGACACCAGATGCTCTACTAGAAAAACTCTCTGCTATCCGACTGGCAACTTTTATCGAAAGTCCCCTACAGAAGACTAAAGGTAGATACAAAACAGTTTACCGTCTGGAAGAGATGGACCCTGATATCAAGGTTCTTGCCGAAGGGATGGGTTTGAGTGAATTAAAATTAAAGACTAAAATCCCCTTTAGTGTATACAATTAGATATAAGCAATTAACCTTATATATATAAGGTTTTAGGCTAATTTTAATAATTATTTAATAAAGTCACACTAGATTGCAAATCATTAATATTAAGTTAAAGATCTAAAAGCTTTCTCTGAGAAGGTTTTAGATCTTTAAAACCATATTTAGAAGCACAAAAGGTTAGAAAAAAGGATCAGAAGAAACTTAGTATATATTGATTGATATCCGTTCAAGAATGGGAGCATCCCGGCTCTATTTCCTATGTATCTAAGGAAAGAGGAATGACTGTTTGATTATGGCAACAAACGCTTGGTAGTCTTGCTCGCTATGTTTCTTTGTCAACACTTATAAAGATCTAAAAACGACAACCAATTGTTATATACTGTAAAAATTTTAAAAGAAGGTAGGTTATAATATTGATTCCAGAGAAATTAGGTGGATATACAGGCAGAATTCTTAGAATAGACTTGAGTAATAGAAAAATTAATTATGATATATTAGACAAAGATATTTATCAGAATTATTTAGGAGGACCTGGATTAGCTTCATGGATACTATATAATGACATGAAAGCGGGAATAGATGAGTTTTCAGAAGAAAATGAAATAGTTTTTATGACAGGCCCTTTAATAGGAGCAGGTTTTTTGTCTACTCCAAAATGTACCCTTATGTCCAAATCTCCTCTTACTGGATTCCCTACCGATTCTTTCGCTTCGGGAATGTTTGGACACAAGTTAAAGTGGGCAGGGTTTGATGGTATCGTTATATGTGGCAAAGCTAGCGAGCCAAGCTATATCTACATTGATAATAAAAAAGTTGAAATACGTGGCGCCCTTCACCTTTGGGGAGCAAAGACCTCAGATACTATATCTCTTTTAGAAGAAGAAATTTCTAAAAATATCGAAGTAGCATGTATTGGTCCTGCAGGTGAGAATTTAGTTAGGTATGCTTGTGTTATAGCTGGTCGTCGTGCTTTTGGTAGAGGTGGCTTAGGTGCAGTACTGGGATCAAAACTTATTAAAGCTGTAGTTATAAATACTGAGAAGAATATTGTTGAACCTTATGATAAAAAAGGTTTTTCCAAAGCAAAAAAGAGTTTTGCTATTAATTGTAAAGAGAAAAAAGTTGCTTCTGGAAATTTAGCAAAATATGGGACCTCGTATTTAGTAGAACTTATAAATTCATTTGGAATTTTACCAAATTGTAATTTTCGTTTTGGTACATTTAACCAAATTGAGGATATTTCGGGGCCAACTATGCTTAAAAAATTAGTTGTACGAAGTAACCATTGTTCGCCATGTCCCATCCCATGTGAAAAAATTAGCTTAGTTCGAAATGGATTCTATAGTGGCACTCTTTGTAGAGGGCCAGAATACGAAACAATCTGGGCTTTTGGACCCCAATGCTGCAATAATAACTTAGAATTAATTGCTGCATGTGCAGAAATTTGTGACGAATTCGGACTTGACACAATATCAGCAGGAAATACTATAGGATTTGCATTAGAGGCAAAAGAAAAAGGATTACTTTCAGGAATATGCAATAAGGAAGAACTTAGCCTTCTTTCACCAAGATCTTCAGGAATACTTGAAGTATTAAAAAATATATCATATAAGCGGGGTTTTGGTAACTTATTGTCGGAAGGCGTATACAGAGTAGCTCAAAAACTTGGTGGCAATTCTGAGAGTTTTGCAATGCATGTGAAAGGTATGGAGATTCCTGCTTATGACCCCAGAGGAGCGATAGGTATGGGCTTAGCATATGCGACATCTTCCAGAGGGGCTTGCCATCTAAAAGCCTGGACAATATCTGAAGAATTGAGTGAAAGATACGATAGATATTCAATTTGTGGCAAAGCATTGCTTGTAAAAACACAACAAGATTATAGGACTATGGTCAACGCTGTTGGTCTTTGTTTTAATGCTGATAGTTGCATGCCAAAAGAATTGATGGCAGAAACGTTAAAAGCTCTTATAGGCTTTGATTTTACGATAGAAGATTTATCAATAATAGGGGAGCGCATTTGGAACCTTCAAAGGATTCTAGCAGTAAGAGAAGGAATATCAGCTAATCAAGACAACTTACCAAACAGATTTTTCAATGAAAAATTACCTGATGGGCCTGCTGCTGGACATTCAATTCAGGCTCCTATCTTTAAAGAAATGCTCAGAGAGTATTATAAAATAAGAGAATGGGATATAAATACTGGGATTCCAAAAGATGAAAAACTAAAGGCCCTTAAAATTAAAAATAATAAAAACAAAGGAGAATGATTAATTATGATTAAAAAAATTACTGTTATTGGTGCGGGTAATGGTGGATGTTCAATGGCCGCAGATTTCTCACTAGCTGGTTATAAAGTAAATCTATATGAGTTTCCAGAATTTAGTTCGAAGATAGCAACTATTAAAGAAAAGGGAGAAATAGAGATCAAAAGTAAGACACGTCAAGGATTAGCACGTTTAAACTTAGTGACGACAAACATTGATGAAGCGGTGGAAGGAGCAGATATTATACTAGTTGTTACTGTGTCAAATGGTCATAAGAAAGTTGCAGAATTAATGGCTCCTTTCATAAAAAAAGAACAGCTTATAGTTCTTGTTCCTGGCAGTACTGGCGGAGCTTTAGAATTTTCTAAAGTACTACGTGAGAAAGGATTTACGGAAGAAATTAAAATTGCTGAAACTAATACCTTGCCTTATGCCACTCGAATAATAGGTCCAAATTCCGTAATGGTAAAACACTTACTTAAGTGGATTTTGTTTGCTTGTTTCCCTGCTAAATATACTAACGATACTTTAAGTGTATTTCAAGAATTGTTTCCTGCTGCTGTAGCCGCTAATGATGTTCTTGAAACATCCCTTAATAATGGTAACCCAGTTACCCATTCAGCCGCAACTATATTAAATGCTGGACGAATTGAGCATTCGAAAGGGGAGTTTTATCTTTATAAAGAAGCAATTACACCGTCAGTAAGTAGAGTTATTGAAGCTGTCGACAATGAGAGGCTTTCTTTATGTAGAGCCTTAGGGTATCCCGAATACTCTTCTCTCTACAGATTGTATAAATCAGGGTATTCTAAAACAAATGCATCTCTTTATGAGGCATATACAACAAGTGATGTTTTTTGTGGTGAATGGTCTAGCAAGGGCCCATCAAGTCTAACCGCGCGTTATATCACTGAGGATGTTGGGTATGGTATGGTTTTTTGGATATCACTTGCTAAAATGCTTAAAGTTGAGGTTCCAACAATGAAAGCCATTCTTTTAATGTCTTCACTTCTGAATAACACTGATTATGAAACATTATGTACAAGAACAATGGAAAAGCTAGGATTGGCGGGCTTAAATGCGGAAGAGATAAAAGATTATCTAAAAAGTGGTGTGATGCCTAAGTAAACTATAAACTATAGACCAGATTAGTAAAATGGCCGGATATAACCTGATTAAGGACAGCTTAGGTCAGAATAAAAGCAGAACTACCATACCCAAGCAAGGGTGGAAGAATTTAAGGATTGTGTCATACTAGATGGCCAGAACCATAGTTGACGTAAATGCCGAGATGAAAAAACTCTACCTAGTTAAAAAAAGATCGGATACCAGGCAGAATTGGTGTTTAATCAGTTTAGAAAAAACATATGGAACAAGTTGTCTATATCATTGTGCCGATAAGCGGAGATAAGGAAGTAGACCTCTATGAGCCCAATGAGGTAGTAATTAAGTTAAAAAAACTATCTCCGCTTTTATCCCTAAAACAGAACGAAGGAATGTAAAGGCATATAGATATAGAAGACCCAGTAAGTGAGGTGTGATAGGGTCAGTTTTAGGATTATATTGGCTATTAGATTCGAAATTTTTCGCATATCTATGAATGAAAAGATAATTAAAGAAAAACTTTCAAAGAAGGAGGTAGAAGGTAATTATGAATAATAACTAGCAGTATCAAATATTAAGTAATAAAAAGAAGAAAATCTTATGGAGGTTAAAAGGATGTTTAGTAAAAAATCAATTTTGTTAGTGAGTCTTATTTTAGCTTTTTTGTTTTTTGTATTTAGTGTAATTAGTATAGCTTCTTCATCGGCGCAAGATACACCCAAACATGTAACTTTTTCTGCAGGGCTAATAGGTAGTTCTCCCTATCTAATATGCGGCGCAGCTGCTGAAGTGCTAAATCAAGCGATCCCGGAAATTAATTGGGGAGTTGAGCCTGGTGGGGCCACGGCAAATGCTATGGCTGTTCAGCGGGGGGTAACTGATATCGGGATAACTATGACAAATGCTCTTTGTGATGCTTGGGAAGGAAATGCACCATATAACACACCACATAGAGATTTGACTGTTTTAATGGCTCTTCAACCCATGTATACACAAATATTTGCATTAAGGAAAGCTGGAATTAATGAAGTAGAAGATATTATTGGTAAACGTTATAGCCCATCAATACCTGGGCAGTCTTCTTACGAAGCTAACATAAAAATATTAGCAGCTCATGGTTTTACTTTTGATGATGTTCGAAAAGCTGGAGGCATAGTGCAGCCCTATGGTTGGACGGAGATCGTTGATCAAATGAAAGACGGTCATATAGATGTTGCTTGCTGGACTACCACTGTGCCCAATCCCCGAATTAGTGAAGTTGCTTTATTAAAAGATATTAATTTTATTAGTATAAGAGAAGAAATGAGAGATAAAATAGTTAATGAAGTAGCCCCAGAATTAACAAAAATGGTAATCCCTAAAGGTAGTTATAGAGGTCAGGATTATGATGTGCCTACAGTAGGGACATTGTTAGTGTGGGTAATTCATAAAGATATGGATGAAGAGCTAGTTTATAGGATAACTAAAGCCCTTTGGGAAAATTGGGGTAAGATGAAAAATGCACTTAGTACATTAGACTGGGTTACTAAAGAAACTATAATCTATGATGTGAAACTCCCAGTGCACCCAGGAGCTTTAAAATATTACAAAGAAATTGGTGCTCGATTGGTTGATTGATTAAACATAAACATCTTAAACATTTATCAATTCTAAAACTAAAACTTGAAAAGTTAATATAGTGAAGCCAGATAAGGATTTTTTATTAAATACTAGGATCAAGGAAAATATAAATGTTTGAGGTGTCTCGAAAGAAATTTTAAATATTACCTAAGCAAAATTTTGATAATTTTGCTTAGGTAATAATATTTAAGTATTATGAAGTTTTAATTGTGTATTTAACTTTTTTATTGATAAATCATGAGACAAAGTATCAATTGTTAGCTAAATTTATATTAATCCAATGAGAACTTCCCACCTGTAAAGGTGGAGATGAGAACATCTTTCCTGTTTCTTCTGGTTGTTCTTTAATAGAATGAAAGACATGAAACTATACAAAGCAGCCCATGCTGTATACAAGATCCAATATCATATTGTCAGGCTAACCCAATACAGGAGAAAAATATTAGAAACTGGTATGAAAAGTTATCTGGCAATAAAATTACTGGAAATCAGAAAATTATCATGAATGGCAGTGCATAGAGATAGGTATAAAGTAAGATCATATCTATCTCTATATGGTCCCCCGAAAAATGCGTTAAACATGGTAGTTGAAATAATCAAGAAGAATACAAGTAGATCTCTAAGCAGAAAGTATACTTTCTTGGAGAAGATATATTGGAACAAAAAGGAATTTAGAGTAAAGATTATTTTGTATCAACTGTAAGAATCAACTTAGAAGTAATTTGTAAATACATCTAATTCCAGCCCGAAGAAGAAACAGTACAGACACAGCTTGAGTTTTGAACATACTACGTTTGTGAAGGAGTGGAATCGATAAGTTAACTAAGTTATATTCAATATTTTTAACTCTCTGTATCTCTAAGAGTCTTTTCATATACCATATTTTACTTTAGAAAAAACTTGTTAGGTAAAAGTTTTTAAGTTTGGAGCAATATTACAACAAGACAAGAAATAATTATCTATGTTTATTTGAGTGAAGATTCTTTTAAATTCTCAAGTATTATGATTATATGAGTAAAGAAGAAGTTCAAAAAGGATATCATTGTGCTTGGCAGATACATTATCACATAGTATTTCCAGTGAAGTATCGCAAGGCATTGCTTGACAAGATGGTGATAAAGATAATAGAAGAGATAGCTAAGGGTATACAAGAACGGCATGCGATAGAGATGGAAGCTTTGGGAATGGATAAAGATCATATTCATCTTCTTTCCAGTGCCCATCCTAAGATATCACCAGGGGAAATAGTACGAATATTCAAAAGTATTACTGCCAGGGAGATATTCCGAAGGCATCCAAAGATCAAAAAAGAGTTATGGGGTGGAGAATTTTGGTCTGATGGATACTATGTTGCCACTGTTGGTGAGAGAGGAAACTGGTCAAAAGTGGAAAACTATATAGAAAAACAAGGTAAACCGAAGGAAGATTTGAAACAGTTAAGGTTGTTCTAATTTTTGATACCCTGCGGCTTGCCGCAGGGTCATTCATTACGAGGTGAAAAATGGGTCAGATTATAAAATATACAGCTATAAGTATGTCGATATTCCAGCTATATACAGCATATTTTGGAGTATTTCCAGCTTTTATTCATAGAAGTGTTCACCTGGGTTTTGCATTAATATTATGTTTTTTATTGTATCCATCCGGGAAAAATGTTGAAGAAAAAAGGCAAATATCTGTACTTGATATATTATTATGTTTAATTTCTTTTTTGGCAATGCTATATATTTTTTCTAAGAATGATTATCTTATTACAAGGATACCGTATGTTATAAGCATAACTCAAATTGAAATATTATTGGGAGCCTTAGCCGTCCTAGTTGTCTTGGAGGCAACTAGAAGGGCAGTAGGTGTACCACTGGTGATTATAAATATTCTATTTTTGTTAATTGCTTTAAATACGGAAATGTTACCAGGTGTATTTTCTCATCGTTCAATAAGCATACCAAGATTACTGGAGGAATTATACATTACTCTTGGGGGAATAATGGGTCTACCCTTGGGACTTTCGTCCACTTATATATTTATGTTTATACTTTTTGGAGTATTTTATCAGGAATTTGGGGGTGGGAAATTTTTAATGGATCTCGGTACATCTTTGTTGGGCACTAAAAGAGGGGGACCAGCCAAGATTGCTGTTGTTGCTAGTTCCTTATTTGGAACAATGTCAGGGAGTTCAGTTGCTAATGTTGTAGCTACGGGCTCATTTACAATTCCTCTCATGAAAAAAATTGGTTATGATCCTACATTTGCAGCCGCGACAGAAGCAGCTGCATCAACTGGTGGACAAATAATGCCTCCGGTTATGGGAGCAGCAGCTTTTTTATTAGCACAATTTACTGGTATTTCTTACATAATTGTTTTAAAACATGCAATCATCCCAGCTGTTCTATATTACATAGCCTTATTCTTGATGATTGATATGGAAGCAGCAAAAAAAGGACTTATGGGCTTATCAAAGGAAAATATTCCAGATATCCGGAAAGTTTTAAGGCAAGGTTGGATGAATTTTGTGCCTTTATTAGTGATTTTAATAATACTAGTCCGGGGCTATTCTCCTAGTAAAGCAGCTTTTTGGGCCATAGTAAGTACATTTGTGACTTGTTTATTAAGAAAAGATTTTAAGTCAATTAAGAATACTTTGAATGTATTAGAAAAAGGTGCCAAAGTAGCAGTGCCTGTTGCTATAGTATGTGCTTCAGCTGGGATTATTATTGGAATAACAAGCCTTACAGGTCTTGGGCTGTCTTTTACTAGTATTCTCACTCGGCTTACAGGAGAAAATCTATTCTTTGGTTTAATAGTTGTTGCATTTGCAGGCTTAATCCTAGGAATGGGACTCCCAACATCACCTGCTTATATAATTTTAGCTGCATTGGCTTCTCCTGCTCTTATAGAACTTGGCTTATCAATAATTCAAGCGCATATGTTTATCTTTTATTTCTCTTTGATTTCATCAATAACGCCCCCTGTTGCAGTAGCAGCTTATGCTGCGGCTGGAATAGCAGAATGTGATCCAATGCAAACAGGTTTTACAGCCATGAAGCTCGGTATAACATTGTATATTATTCCTTTTTTCTTTGCTTTTAACCCAAGTATTATTTTAATTGGCGAACCAGTGGGCATTATTATGGCTGTGGCTACATCTCTTATTGGTATTTGGGCTCTTTCATGTGCATTACAGGGTTGGTTTGTGAACCGAAAAATTACAAATTGGGTGATCCGGGTATTATTATTTTCGAGTGCTCTGTTACTACTAGGACCGGGACAAATAACTGACCGGCATGGTATTGTCTTATTTATCTTGGTTATTGGGTATATGAATTTTAGTAATATTCGAAGGCGGCTTAAAATAAAAAAGAACTAGTTTATCGTTCTAGAGATACAAGATTATCTAGAAAGTGTTGTGATGTATATATATTAGTTTAAAATTAAAATCTAATTATTAAGCTATGAGTATGGAGTAAGTTACCAAATTCTCGTGCTAATGATTAAATCACAATTCTACCTCAGCTAGAGAGGAATATAATATTGGAATACTAGGTATTGGTAAAGTCAAGTGGGTTAGAAGAGAGTTTTTTGCATGGGCACAAGATAGAAAAACTTGATTTAATTTTTACTTGAAGTTATTCTTTAAGATTTCAGAATTATCTCCGGCGAGCAAGGCGAAAACTGTCGCTTGAAAGTTTTTTGTACTTGTTTTTAGTGTTTTTCATTGTTTACTGTCGAAGCCCAGATTAAGTAAAAGGTTAAACAATACCAACTTTTTTAATTAAGTAAGGTTATTGATGTAATACATTAAAAATGAAAAGGAGAAATACATGTCTAACTTTGAACTTTTGAATCAGTTTATAGGAAATATATCCTATAATAATATTCCTATAACTGCAGTTAAATCAGCCAAAATGTCCTTTTTGGATTTTATTGGAGTTTCTATTGGTGGAAGAAAAACAATGGCATCTAGAATTGCTTTGCAGTTTGCCCAAAACTGGGGTAGAGGTCCAGCTACTATTATTGGTATAAATGGTAAATGGTCTATTTATGGAGCGACATGGGCAAATGCAATTTCAGCTTGTTCCCTTGACTTTGAAGATGGTCACGACTTGTCGGGTGGTCATCCTGCTTCATGTATTATGCCTGCATTACTTGCAGTTGCGGAAAAAGAGAAAAAAAGTGGAAAAGATTTATTAGAAGCTATTATTGCTTCATATGAAATTTCAATTCGTACTGCAGCTTGTAGAAAACATGGTTATCGTTTTTCCCATGCAACAGGTACATGGGGTTCGCTTGGTGCAGCTGTTGCAGCTTCTAAAATTTTGGATCTAAAAAATGATCAACTTGCTAATGCATTAGGAATTGCTATATCGCATTCAGTTGCAAGGCCTCAGGTCAAAGATTTTGTCTATGTACCAATGATAAAAGAGTGTATAGGTTGGGCAAGTCTTGTGGGTATTTCAGCAGCACATTTAGCACAGCTAGGTTTTACAGCTTGTACAGATTTTTTTGAATATGATGAATTATTTGAAACTAAAAAGTTGTTCAAGACTTTAGGATCTAAATATCTTATAACAGAAACCTACCTTAAACCTTATTCATCCTGTCGTTGGACACATGCAATTATTGATGCTACTGCAAAAATTGTTAAAGATAATATTCTAAATCATAAAGATATTAAAGAAATAATTGTTAGATCGTTTCAATTAACTCAATATATGTCTTCTCAAATTCCTAGAACAACTGAAACCGCTCAATATAGTATTCCATATTGTATTGCACTGGTGATATTAGGGAAAAAAGTTGAACCAAAAGAGTTTTTATTCAAAGATGGAATAAGTAAGGAACTATTAGATATTTCAAAAAAAGTAAGGATTATACCTGATTCTAAATATGAAAACGTTTTTCCATCAAAAAAAAGTGCAAGTGTTGAAATTGTAACAAGCCAAAGACGTTTTTTTTGTGAAGTGGAGCAACCTCTAGGCTCATGGCAAAACCCCATGTCTCAAAAAGAAATTAAAGATAAATTTGAGATGCTTTTAGTTGATTACTCCTTTAAAAAGGTGAAAGAAATATGGTATTTGGTTGAAAACCTTGAGGAGGTTGAGGATATAAACAAATTAACAAGGCTGTTGAGAAAAGTAAAATGAAAATTTATTTTAACTTAAAAAACCACCTTCTTTGAAGGTGATAATGGTTAAATGGTTTCACCTTTAAAGAATATATTATAAATTATGACTAAATTAAAGAACTTATCTTATAAGATTTGAATGAAATTAAAATATGCTAATATATATAAAGTATTTAAAAGAAAGTTAAAAAAAGAGAGTAAACAATGGGAATTTAAGCCTCTTTTAGAGGCTCTTAAAGCCGCCTGCTATACAAATGCGATATTTATTTTTTATATGGTGTTAAATAAAATATAAAGAAAAGAGATTATGTAAAATGAAGTATAATTTTGATAAAGTGGTGAAACGTGTACAAAGCGAAAAATGGGGTGTAAAAAAGGAAATATTTGGGACAGAGGATGTTATTCCAATGTGGGTTGCTGACATGGATTTCGAATCACCGAAACCTGTAACCGATGCTATTATAAAAAGAGCCGAACATGGTCTTTTTGGATACACGTTTAAATCATCTTCATATTATGAATCAATAATAAATTGGTTTAACAAAAGACATAATTGGGAAATTAATAAAGATTGGATAAATTATAGCCCTGGGGTAGTTCCTGCATTAAGTTTTATTACTTTATCTTTTTCTCAACCAGGCGATAAAATTATAGTGCAATCACCTGTTTATCGAAGATTTCTTGAGGTAATAATGGAAGATGGAAGGCAAATACTTGATAATGAACTAAAACTAAAGAATGGTAAATATGTTATAGATTTTGATGATTTTGAAAAAAAAGCTAGCAATTCCAAGGCGAAATTATTTTTTCTTTGTAATCCTCATAATCCAGTAGGCCGTGTTTGGACTCGCGAAGACCTAATTAGACTTGGAAGAATATGCATAAAAAATAATGTAATTATTGTCGCTGATGAAATCCATTCTGATCTAATTTATAAAGGATATAAGCATATAGTTTTTGCATCTATATCTGAAGAGTTTGCACAAAATTCTATTACACTTAATGCACCAAGCAAAACATTTAATCTAGCCGGATTACAAACATCTGTTATAATTATACCAAATAAAAAATATTATGAAATTTATCAGAGTGAGCTTAGTTCTTTAAAACTTACAAGAGGTAATGTTTTTGGTTTAGTAGCCCTGGAGGCTGCGTATAATTTTGGAGAAGATTGGTTAGAACAATTGTTAGAGTATTTAGAAGAAAATGTAAAATATTTGATGAGTTTTTTTGAAGAAAAAATATCAAAAATAAAGGTAATAAAACCGGAAGGAACTTATTTGGTTTGGCTTGATTGTCGGCAATTAGGTTTAAATGATTTAGAACTTAGAAAATTTATGATTGAAAAAGCTAAAGTAGGTTTATTAGACGGATATAAGTTTGGCCAAGGTGGGGAAGGTTTTCAAAGGATAAATATTGGTTGTCCAAGAATTATTTTAAAAGAATCTTTGGAGAGAATTGAAAAGGCGGTTAATGAAAATGATATTTAATTTTGGTGAGAATTCCTCTTTATGTGAGGTATTAAGGAGAAGAGAAAATAAAAATTGTGAGATTTCTCGATGAGAAAGGGATATTTCAAATTAAGGGAGCAGCAAATTGGGCAGAAGACAGGTTTAATACATCAAATTAACTATATAATTATCTAGATATTTCCCAATCTAGAAGAGATATGAAAAAAATAGGAAAATAGAAGTTGTAAGCGTTAGTAGCTTATATACAAGTTTTATAGGCTTTCAGAAAACTCGCTCTTTAAAAATCAAATATTAGGAAGGAAAGATTTTACAAATCTAATCTTATAATATCTTTATCTTTTGTTGCACTTAGAGCTAAAGAACTAGGGTTAGATAGGCCTTATAAGATCTCAAATGGAAAACAAGTAGAGATCATAGCGGTTATCATATCAGCCCTATTTATAATTTTGTATTTACCCATAGGTCCTAGTTCGTTAGTTTGGCTTTTTAGAAAATAAACATTAATTTAAGGAATAAGGGGGAGGGAGAGATTTTGAAAATAGAAAGTATAAGGAACATAAAAAAGCCAGAGGTTAGGACAAAGATTCCCGGACCGAAGGCAGAAGAATTATTAAAGATAAAAAATGAGTTTGTACCTAAAGGTATTTTTAATATTGTGCCAACTTTTATAAAAAGAGGAGAAGGGGCAGTTATTGAAGATGTTGATGGAAATATATTATTGGATTTTGCTGGTGGTATAGGAGTTTTAAATATAGGATATAGCCATCCAGAAGTAGTGGAAGTGGTGAAAGATCAAGCGGAGAAGTTTTTTCATTCTAGTATTAATGTAGTGTTATATGAATCCTATATTCAGTTGGCTAAAAAGTTGTGCGAGATCACTCCTGGAAATTTTAAGAAAAAAACAATGTTTGTTAATAGTGGTGCAGAAGCAGTAGAAAATGCAATAAAGATTGCAAGAAAATATACCAAGAAGACAGATATTATTAGTTTTGAAGGGGCTTTTCATGGGAGATCTCTTATGACCATGACTCTTACTAGTAAAGTAAAACCTTATAGCTTTGGTTTTGGGCCTTTTGCCCCCGGAATCCACAAGATCCCCTTTGCATATTGCTATAGATGTTCTTATGGTCTTGAAAGAAGCAGTTGTAACCTTAGGTGTGTTGAAAGATTAAACGAGATTTTTAGTAGTGTTGTTAGTGCCGAAGATGTTGCTGCAGTGATTTTGGAGCCAATTCAAGGAGAAGGCGGGTTTATTTTGCCTCCGGATGAATTTGTAAATAGATTAAAAGAAATATGTGAGAAGAACAATATTCTCCTTATTGCTGATGAAATTCAAACTGGCTTTTGTAGAACTGGTAAGATGTTTGCAAGCGAATATTGGGAAGTGGTTCCTGACATAATTACTACAGCTAAGTCTATAGCCGGAGGTTTACCATTGAGTGCGATAACTGCGAGAGAAGAAATTATTGAAGCTTCTCAGGTTGGAGGGATTGGTGGCACGTTCTGTGGGAATCCATTAGCATGTGCAGCTGGTTTAAAAGTAATAGAAATTATGGAAAGGGAGAATTTTACGGAGAAAGCTCAAAAAATAGGCGAAATTATTCGAGCTCGCTTTGATGCGATGGCAGAAAAATATTCAATTATAGGA
>JAFCGI010000037.1 GCA_017608235.1 Candidatus Pacearchaeota archaeon | reverse complement strand
GGTCCTACGCAAGTTAATTGTCCATAGAAACTTCCATCCTGTGCTCCCTTATTTTCTACTGCTACACTTGTTGTGTAAGTCTCACCAGAAAATATTTCTTTATCATTTGGACAAGAAATAATGTTGGGTTCTCCTTTCAGTTCAATTATTCCAACTTTTGAAGCATCTAGTGTTATTATAAATGTTGGAAAAACTGTTGCAGTAGTTAAACCTACTTTTAAACCGTTATTAGTAAATGTTAAATCTATGATATTAACAGAATTTCTATATGTTGAAGTCATATCTTTCAAAATTTGATTAAAAGCACTATTAAAAGATGCTATTTCACTCTTTGCTTGCTCTGTTGAAAATAAACCTATATCAGCATTAGCTCTAAAATCTTGTATAAGATTCTCATAAGAACTCCAAGCATCTTGCCTTATTAATTTAGTATATTTTGAATTACTAAACATTAAAGCATAGTAAGGTGTATTTAATCCTTGATAATTTACTAAATTTCCGACCCATTCTATTTTTGTTTTTCCATCATTTAAAGTTAAAACATTCATTCCAGAAGAAGGATTTAATACTCCAGTTGCTCCACCAATATTAACATTTACTGGAGTATTATCTACTGTTTTTCCAGAGAAATAAGCATAAATGCCTTCAGGTTTCTCATAGGCACATATACCAGTAGCTCTCACTCTATAAACTCTTACATCAGAATCTAATCCAGAAGGCCTATTATTTTCACAACTTTTAAATAAACTCAATTCATAATAACCTATGCTGGTAAATATTTTAGAATAATCTTTTATAGCATAAAATTCTCTTGTGGGGTCTGTCATAGTTATTGACCCAGTAACTGATTTTGTTGCAGCATAACCATCATCCTTTATATATTCATTAATATCAGATGGATTAAAATCAATTGAAAGTTTTTCAGCTCCATTTGCTACTCCATAAATCCTTATTTTTTGGCCATCATCTACTATCTCAACATTACTTATAGAAAGAGAGGTATAACCGTAAAATACTTCCTGCAATCCCCACTCATAAACAAAAAACATAAGAAAAAGAAGAACCAGTATTATTAACGTTACAATAATTCCTCTTGACCCTATTTTTCTTTTCTTCTTTGCCATTTTTTATTTAATGAATTTTGATAAATATGATTTTATATAGTCAAAACTTTTTCCATCCTATTAATCCGGCAATAAACAATCCTATTAAACCTACAGTTATTTTAATCCAGGGTGACGCATCTATTTTAAACACTTCTAAAAGTCCACCCACTAGTAACCATGTGAAAAACGACACTATCGCAAATACTACAATACCTTTAAATATGCTAAGCTCTTTCTTTTTCTTACTTTTTTTCCTTCTCATATTTTTTTATCTCTTTTTAACTTATTATCTTAGTTACTATTCCGATTATTGATGTAACAACAACAATCCATCCAGCAACAACTGTTATAATCTCTGGAATGAAAGGTATAGTTAAACTTTTACCAATCAATCCAAAGGCAACAGCCAAAGTTACTACCAAGCCAACTAACCAGATTAATAAATCTAAGAGTTTATTTTTCTTTGCCATGTTTTATTTAATATTTTTTATTTGATAAAGATTGTTATTAAATATTTTTTCACCTATTTTTTCTTTTTCACTTTTTTCGGAGTTACTAAAGCTATCACTAAAATTAAAGTAAGCAAAAGTCCACCCAAAATAATTATCCACTTTGTTTTTTGTTCTGCTTTATAATTTTTGAGTTCATCTATTAATTTCTGTTGTTCTTCAACTGTTTCTTTTAACTCTTTAACTAGCTTTCTTTCATCTTCTAGGCTTAGTTTTAAATTACTGATTACAACAGCTTCTTCTTCAACAGTTAATCTCAATTCTTTAATTAGTTGTGCTTCTTCTTCTAGTTCTAGTTCTAGGTTAGCAATAATTTTAGCATCATCTTGAATCTTTAAATTAAGAGAATCTATTAATTCTGCTTGCTCTTTAATACTCAAATTCATATTATTTATAAGGATACTCAATTCATCATTTGTATGTCTTAAATCAATAATTAGTTGAGCTTGTTGTTGAGTAGTTAATTCCAAATCTTTTATATACTGAGCTTCCTCTTCAAGGGTTAATTCTAAACTTTTTATATACTCAGCATCTTCTGCTACTTGTAGTTGAAGTTGATTTATAATTTCTTGTTGTTCTGATACAGTAATTTCAAGTTGTGATATTAAATCAAGTTGTTCTTGAATAGGAAGTTTTAAATTTTCAATTATAATCGCTTGTTCAGCAATTGTCAATTCTAGACCAGAAATAGTTTCAGCTTGCTCAGCAATTGTAAGTTCCATTTGAGATATCAAATTAGCTTGTTCTATGTTAGTTAGCTTAAGATTATTTATAATTATTGCTTGCTCCGAAACTGTTAAATCCAGGTTCTTAATAATCTCAGCATCATCGTTAATTGTTTTTTCTAATCCAGCAATAATTGTTCCTTGCTCAGCAAGTGATAATTCCATCTGAGATATCAAAAGGGCTTGATTTTCATTTTCTGATTGTAACTGAGAAACTAAGAGAGTCTTTTCTTCTAGGTTCACTGTTAAAGAATTTATTAAGGCGGCTTGCTCTTGTATATTTAAATTTAAATTTTTTATTAGTTCAGCTTGTTCAGTAACTGTTAAATCTAAACTATTAATGTAATCTGCTTGTTCTGAAATTGTCAATTCTAAATCTATTATACGCTGTGCTTGCTCTTCAACTGTTAATTCTAGTTGACTTATCAAAACATTTTTTTCAGATATTGTTAAATCTAATTGGTTAATCAGTTCTTCTTGTTGCTCTATGTTCAAATTTAAATCGTTGATTAAATCTGATTTTTGCTGTAAATTTAATTTTAAATCGTCTATAATCATTGCTTGCTCTGAAATTGAAAGTTCTAGATTATTTATGGTCTGAGATTGTTCATCAATTGTTAACTGCAGAGCATTTATTATGTCGGCCTTTTCTTGAACTGTTAACTCCATTTGACTGATTAATAGAGTTTGTTCTTCTATGGTAGTGGTTAATTCTTGAATAATAACTGATTTTTCTTGTATATTTAATTCCAGTTGGTCTATAAGGGCTACTTGGTCAGCTATATTTAATTCCAGTTCATCAATAATTCTTGCCTTTTCTTGTATAGTTAATTCAAGGTTTTCTATCATAATAATTTGTCCTTCTAGGGTTGTAGTTAAATCATCAATTATTTTGGCCTTTTCTTCAACAGTCATATTTAATTGATTTATTAAATCTAAGAGCTTTTGCTGTTCTTCCCAAGAAAACTCAATTATATCTAGAATTGGTTTATAAACTCCAGCTTTACAAATATAATACACATCTCCCGATAAAATTATATCGTTTTCTGTACAAGTCACTCCACATTTCCCTGTAACTTCTCCTTGACTT
>JAFCGI010000036.1 GCA_017608235.1 Candidatus Pacearchaeota archaeon | reverse complement strand
TTGCAACAATTTGGCGGTGTAGAAACTCCAAAGAGTAAAAAAATTGCAGTACCAATAAGAAAAAATTTAGCAACTTATGCAGGAGTTGCAAACAATAAGAAAATCCCAAAAGGATTATCAATAAATACAATCATGGAAAAAGCACCAAGAAAAAAAGGTGAGCCGGTATACAAAACAAAAGGTATTATGCCATTTGTAACAAAAAGAGGTGTATTTATTAGAGTAGATAGCGGATTGAGATTGATATATTCATTTGTGGATAAAGCGATGCACCAAAAAAGATTATTAAAATTTCAAAGAGTTATTGAAAGAACATATAATATAAAATTAGAAAGAAATATAGAAAGAAATTATCTTAAAATACTAAAAGGTTAATTATGGCAACAACTGCAATAACAACAACATCAAAAACTAAAGAATGGGTTTTGGCTTGTACTCAATTTGAACAATGTGAAATAGAATCATTAAATCAAGATGTATCTTTTATAGAATCTGAATTAATACCGCCAACAGATCCAAAAGAAACGAATAGTATGTATTTTTTAAGGAATATTCCAAGAGATTTTTCAGGTGATGAAATATCTAGTTTATGGGTATTTATAGATAATAAAAATATAATCAGAAAAAGACCGCCATCAAAAGCAACTCATATTGCAGGGGTTGGAGTTATTGATGAATCTTTAAAAGTAAATATCAATCCAAATGCATTAGGTTATGATGCTTATTTTAGAAACAAAAATGTAACAGATTATTCAGTTCTTCACGCTATGGCAACTTTTGATATATCCCCTAAAACATGGTTTGTTGATGAAGATGATATTGAATTACCTATTGCCAATACATCTACAAGAGCCACATCTAAAAAAGGTGGGTTTAATGTCACAAGTGGAGGAACTAATGGCAATTCATGTGTAGTTAGAGGTAGAAGGCATCCACGTTATCAACCAAACAGAGGATGGTTATTTTCATCAGCAGGAGTTTTGCCAGATAAAGATGCATCAGGTTTAAGAGAATTTGGTGGAATTACTGAAGAGTCTGGACTTTTCTTTGAGCTCGATAGTGGTGTTTTATCCGCAATAGTAAGACAGGCAGAATGGCAATATTTTACATCAACTTCTGGGCAAACGGATTTTATATTTACCGAAAGGGATATAACATCTGAAACCAATGTAGTTGTAAGAACAAAATTAGCCGATAGCGTTATATGGAATCCAACAACGGACTTTACAGTCAATGCCACAACAGAAACAATAACATTTGATGTAGGTAGAACTTTAGACGAAGAAGTGATTATCCTTGTTATAGAAGATATAAAAAAAGATATTACACAGGATGTTTTAGACGAGGGAATAGATATAGAAAAAGAGCATTTATATGATATTCAATCGCAATGGCGTGGTGCTGGAAATGCTTTCTTTTATGTTGATTTTAAGTTGATACATACTCATGTAAACACAGGTGTTGGGGTAAAACCAATAATCAGTAATCCAGCACTTCCAATATATTTTAGAAGTGAAAATAAAGGCGATGAAGTTTCAATGCTAATGGGATGTGCAGATTTAACGAGTGAAGGCGGAAATATAGATAAGATAGAATATACACCTATTGTAAATGATCCACAATATCCAATAGTAACACAAAGTATAAACGCAGATGATAGAGTGTTGTTGGTGGCACATTCGCCTCAATTTTTCAAAGGTAGACACAACACAAGAGATGTTCAAGCATTAAGAGTTTCTAGCAGTGCAAATAAGAATAGTTTTATAAAAGTGTATTTATCAAGAAATCCAATTTGGGCTAATGGTAGTTTATTATTAAAAGAACGAATAGATGGAAGTGCAATTTTATACGACAATGCTTTAAATGCAACAGATACAGGAATAAGAACACCATTATTAGAACTTGATAGAAGTTCAGCTTCTTTGATTTCTGCAAGACGAATAAAAGAAGATAATAGTATTTCGATAGATAACCCAAGTGACACCAAAATAGATTTCACTTTAACACATGGAGATTATTTTATAGTAACAGGTAGCTACGAGAAAACAGGAACATCCGAAATGTTTTCTATTATAGAACTTGGAGAAGAGATATAGACTATTTTTCAATAGCCTTATATTTATTCCTATTTCTTGCTAGTAGAGTTTTACTAGCAAGACAATTAGGATTTTTCTTTAATTCGTTTTTGTAGAAGATGATTAGTTGTTGTAATTCAATAATCATAATTTGTATCATCATGAGGTGCAACTTCTGATTCTACTTCATGTGAACAATGCTTACAAAACCAAACACCATCATCATAATCCATCTTATTAAAATGACACGATGGTTGCTCTTCTTTTAGTCTATCGTTTTGTTTATCTGCCATTTCATTATTAACTTCATCCATTCCAGACATAATCTCAAAGAAATCTAAATCTTCTTCTATGTATGGTGTTGTTGATGCTACTTTCATTTTAATAACCCTCTCATATCAAAAAGCATCTTACTAAATAAATCTTTCAGATAGCTAGATTTTTTTATATCTTTCTCAACAAAAGTAACTTCCAGGTGTTTAGTAGCTTTTTTAAAATCTTCCACCATAGGAGAAAAAGCAATACTTAGTCTAGTAAAAGCAAAAACAGTAGAATTTTTAAAAGCACTGTAAATCTCTTTTTCAGTAAGATTTAAACATACACCAGGATTATTTTTCATAAACACTTCCAAAGTTTTCTTTTCTAAATCAGACATAGGGATTACACCCATGTTATTTATATAATTTCTTGAAATCATAATTTCAATCCTTTAATATCATTAAACATATCTTCATAAGAATTAGCAATAACTTTTGAGAACTTCCAAATAAAAGGTATTAAAGCACCAAAAGCCATAATAAAAAATACACTAGCAATAAAATTATCCATTATCTAATTCCTTAGCTTTTTTAATACCAACTTCAACAGCAGTGTTTGCATCCTTAACCATATCACAAGCAAAAGAGATATAATCATGCATCCTATCTCTAAGCTTTAATTGACTTTCAGTCGCAGTTTCCCAATCTTTAACACCACATTCAAGCCTTATATATCTAGCAACAATCTGAATATTTTTACTAAACATGGCTTTATTAGAAGCCTTGCTATATAAAGCACCTTTCATTCTATTGAAGCTATCACCGCTACTGTTTCTATATTCTAGTAAGTGGTCTTGTAACCATTCGTAAACTTGAACTTTTAATCTAGGATCAAGCCACAAAGCAATATCTAAAAATAAAAGAGGATGCACCCATATATGATTCCCTTTTCCTCTACCATCTGTTTTAACTTTATCATACTTATCACTAAGTTCAGCAATAAACTCCTTATTCTTAGAATTTGAAAAAGAAAAATAAGCATTTAGTGTGGTAAATGGCAAATTATTCGCTAATCTATATTTATTACCTGCTAAAAGTAAATCAGTAGCAGATAAAAACTCACTCTTTGATTTTTGAGATATAGTCTCACCAAAAATATCTCTTTTCATAATAACTTCCGTTTTCATTTATATACTCCTTAAAAAAGCCGTTAATGAATTATATGCTTTACTTAATTAAAAAAAGCTTAAAGTTAATAAATCGCTTGTTTATCATTCCGTAACTTGCCATAAGTCCACCATTCAAAATAAGCAATATACACAAATTCTTTAAACCAACAATCAAAACATTCAATGCTTTTACTCTTGTTATTAATTGACACAAAACTTGTAAAAAACACTATATAAATAAACTCAATAACATTATTATTAACATTCCCATCAATATCAATAATATTATTATCTAACATCAAATCAACCGTATCTTTCTTCAAATCAAACTTACCGTACAAGCTCTTATATATAGCCTTAGTATATTTGCCCTTGCTATGACTACTAAATCGTATCTTCTTTTCTAGTACACCCCTTAATATTCGTTTTTTATCATCTAAATCCAATAGTTCA
>JAFCGI010000003.1 GCA_017608235.1 Candidatus Pacearchaeota archaeon | reverse complement strand
ACATAGTCTCCAGAGCCATCAAAGTCATAGGCTCCTCCTATGTAGCCTGAGGATGTCCAAGAGACATCATTGTATATAGTTCCATTGTTTCCATAGCCAGAGTAGTCTTTTGCTAAAGAAAGTGTGTTAGTATCAAATGGTGCATTTAGGACTGCTAGACTAGATCCAGCTTTCTTCCAGTTGATTATATTTGTAACCGGATCTGAATCTGGGTCTGTGCTTGTTACATAGGCAGTTAGGTTGTCTGATGTAAGATTAGTTCCAGAGGTTGAGTTTAGGATTGCTGAAGTTATTTGTGGGCGGTTCCCATTAACAACAATATAGTTGCTAGTATTTGATATACCATCACTCCTGGCATCATTTGGAGTTACTTCATAAGTCCAAATATCTCCATTAGAAGTCATTGAACTATCTATAACTGTATTGTTCTTTTTATAAAGTGCCTTGACTTGGTCTGCTGTCAGAGATATATTGTAATATCTAAATTCATCAATAGTTCCTTTTATGCTATCTGGAGGACTAATATATCCTCCAATTGTTTTCCAGGCAGAGTAACGATATACTCCTGATGCTGCTGTTGGACCACCAACAAGGCTACCATTAACATAAAGCATTAGATGAGATCCATTATATACTCCTACTATATGATACCATTGATTAGAATTCATTATAGATATATCTGTTGCATTTTTCGATGTAGAAAGTGTCTCCCAAACTAAAAACTGTATTCTGCCGGTAGTATCTAATCCAATACTATTTTCCCAATTTGTGTTATAAGATTCTTTATAAAAATATTTAGAAGTTTGGCTTTCACTTAGTTTTGCCCAGAATTCAACTGAAAATGGATTTGAGTTTGTTCCTGTATTAGTTCCACAAGGACCTATGCTAATATAATCATTATTGTCATCAAATATATATGCTCCTCCTATTTTTCCCTCAGAAGACCATATTGGATCACCATAAAGCGATTTATTGTCTCCAGAAATATATTCTTTAGTTTTTGAATCTGCTACAGTATCAAAAGGTAGGTATGCACTTGCAATTGATGTGCTGTTTTTCTTCCAGTTGATTATATGAGTTATATTGTCCCCATCAGGATCTGTACTTGTGATATGGGCTGTCAAGTTACCTGAAGCTAAATTATGTGCTGAAGTTGAATTTAATATAGTTGAAGTTACTTGAGGTCTTGTATTTAGTTCCCAGGAAACTGCCCAATAATCTATAGATGGGCTTGTGCCATCCATACTTAGATCTGCAGTCAATCTTATAGAATTATTTAAGATAGCAAAGATATCTTGATTATTGTTTACATTACTAAATCTTGGTATAGAGTTACTATTTTGATCTAAAATGCTGACTACTATGTCTCCTTGTTTATTTAGTTTTATCTTGTCCCAAGAATATCCAGATGGTTTTGTTATTAGTGTGGATGTTATATTTCCAGTAGCATTTGGAGCATATGCGCCTGAGTCATCCCAATAAATATAATCCCAAGTTCCTTCTCCTGTTCCAGAAGCAAGTGTACCAAATGATAATCCATATCCTGAATCATATCTTCCAGCACCATAATTAGTATATGCTGTATCTTTATATTCTCCATCCAAATAAAAGTCTAGTTTAGTGTATCCTTCAGTAGCTGCTTCTGAGCCTAATATTGTTAGAGTATGCCATTGTGAAGTATCTCCAAGATTAACTACTGTTTCATAGGCTGAGCTATTACGTACTTTGACTACTGTTGGTTCTAGACTAATAAGAACATCATTCATATCATCATAAATTCTTAAAAATACTGCTCCAGATGTGCTTGAATCTGTAACATTAAACCTAGTTTCAATAGTATAACCTGTATGAACATTAAATTCTGCAGAAGGATGATCTAATCTGTATTCTATATATCCTGAAGCTGAATCATCATCAATATTTATTGCCTTGGATTCTGTACAAGAACTGCAAGAAAGTATATTATCAGAGCTTGGAGCAGTATATACTCTTGTCCATTCTGGATCTGAAGCATTTGGATCTGCAAATGAATTATATTCTGTAAAAGTGCTAGTATAGAGATTAGCTTCTTTTATGTCTGTATGCACAGTTACATTTTCCTTATCTGAAATTCTTGATTCATTAAGATCAAATTCATCTCTCCATTCTCTTATTGTAAACCAATGATCCATAGAAACATTGTTCTTTACCCCACCAGAAGGATCATCATAGGATGAGATTGTTATATAATATTTTCCAGATGGTATATTTGTAATATTCCAGGACATATTTGTAAAAGTCCAATTATCTTCAATTAAATTAGAAGTCCCAGCTTTTATTGTATCATAAAATATATCTGCTCTATCAGATCCTCCATCAGAATCTGATGTTGTCCAATTAATTATATGTAATATTTCATCTGTTGAAAGTATGTCCCAGGGATCTGGGTCCTCTATAGTTAGATTCGGCGGATAATCTGTTGGAAAATAAAGTTGCCAATCATATAATGTAGGAGTTAATGTGCTGGAAGAATCTGATTCCATATCTGCTCTTAACTTAAATGTACTAACTGATCCATTCCAGGAAGTTATGTCTTCTCCATTAGATATGTTTGATTTTAATACATCATAAACTGCTTCATAGATCTCTACTTCTCTAATAATTACTTTATGCGGTCCTGGATAAGAAGGATATTCACTAGAATTTGTTTCTGATTTAACTCGTATAATAATTGCATCTGCAAGTACAGGAGTAGATTCTGTGAAATTAAGTTCATGAGCATAATCGCTAGTTACACCCCCTTCTCCAAAATAATGTAAACTTTCTGCATCTCTATATAAAACTTCAATAATATCAGGCATATATGAAAGGTTACCTAAAAGTCCTTTATGCAATGTAATTTTTTTAATTAGCTTGCTTTTATTCTCTCCAAAGTTAATAGTTAGATTTGTTTTTGCATATGTGTCTGTTGCGATTGGAGATTCTGTATATGTGTTAAGATCTCCATCTATAGCATTTTCAGGGTTTATCATATTACCTGTACAACCTTGAAAACATGCTCCTTCTGCGCTAGTCCCTGGATATTGTGAAATATGGGCAAGTTTTTTTTCCTGAGTTCCAGATATATTTAACAAGTCTATCTTGAGTGTTGTTCCTTCTGGAACACTCACATTATAGAATACTTTATATGGTTGCTTGGTTCCTATGCTTATTGCTTCTGTAACAAACTGATCTCTTGGTACTACTCTTAGCTTTAGGGTTTTAATTTTTGGAGTTGTTGAACTAGTTAAAAGTCTCCAATAGAGCACTACTGTATTTATTTGTGATTTATTAATATCAAAATCTGGATTTTCTATATTTGCTACAATTGTTCCATCTGTACTAAGAGTCAAGTTATCTTGTACTGAATCATATCTTATTATAAAATGATGAGTGCTATTATCTGTTATATTAGCAGATGTAAATCCATATGTGGCATCTTTATCTGCAATATAATAATTTCCTGTATCTAAATCAAAAGCTATCCATGCATGCTTACCTGCTGATGTTCCCATATTCCAGCCAGATGATGGATAATCTCCTCTAAAATAAATTGCAAAATCATCATTACTATCTACTCCTTTCCTTAGATCTTTAGCATCAAAACTAAACTCCCAATCTTCACGAACAGAAACATTGAATTTTATTGTTGACATGTTTGACCATTGGCTGTTATATGTGTTTTTATTTCCTTCATAGAACCAGATTCCATCAGAAAGCATTCCATTTGGAATGTCTGCACCAGTGTCTGCATTCTTGCCAAACCAATCCCAAGAATTTAAATCACTTACTGAATCTGTATCTTCAATAAAATTATTATAATCTAACATTAACTTAATTTCATCATCTGAAGTGTTAAACCAGCCAACTGCATTTTGATTTTGAGTAGAGAAACCAAATTCTGCACTAGAAGATTCTTCCCAGTATACAGTATATGTTGTAAAGTGAGCAACATCAAAAACAAGAGTGCCAGTATCTGGATCATAATTTATATTTGTACAAACATCTGGAGGGCAAACCTTGGTAAAATCAGCAACTCCAAATTTATCTGACATAAAAATTAATGGTGTATGTTTAAAAGGCAGATCTTCCATTATAAGTTGCGCAGGCTTGTTTAATTCTGGAAGATTTTCTGAATCAATCGCAATTCTTCCTTTAGTTATTAAGACATATTTATCTAAATTAAGATCACTTTGATTGGTTTGATTTTCTTCTCCTAGAAACATGCTTGCTTGAGCAGTGCCTTTAATTTTAGTATCTTCAGTTAGATCTAGAGTGCCTGGGAATCTTATTAATCCACTCTTAGAAATTTCCAGGGTAAAATCTTTAACTGCAGATAAATTTTCAAGTTCTGAAGGCTTGGTAGTTCTCTGACCAGTGAATTTACTCATTAATATTTTTCTTTTTGTTATGTTAAACTGTGTAATATTAAGAGTCTCATTAAGAGTTTCATTAAGAGTCTCATTAAGAAGTTCTAACTCTGTGATATTTATAATATCTGGAGTTTGGGTTTGATTTATGAATTCTTGTGGAGGTGGATTAAATATTGTTTCAGGAATTGATGCTGGTGGAGGTGGATTTTGTGGTGGAGTAAATATTGGTTCAGGAGTTTCAGCTGGAGGATTTATGAAACTAGAATTATCATCTTCCTGAGTAGTGTTATCTTGGGTATCTTGTGTTTGATTTAAAGTTTCTGTTGTATTTGTTATATCTTCAGATTGAGTTTCATTGTCTGGCTGAGTTTGATTTATAATATCTTCTGGAGGAGGTGTAAAAGTTGGATCTGGAGTTGAAGCTGTATCATTTGATGTTTCTCCAGAGGTTTCATTTAAAGGTTCTTCAGCTGGAGGTTCTTCTGCTGGTGGTTCCTCTTCAGCAGGAGGTTCTTCAGAGGTTTCGTTTGAAGGTTCTTCAGCTGGAGGTTCTTCGGCTGGTGGTTCCTCTTCAGCAGGAGGTTCTTCTTCTGCTGGTGGCTCTTCAGCTGGTGGCTCTTCTGTAACGTTAGTGGTTGAGGCACCAGTAATACTGCCTGCTTTTATGAATTCAAAAGCCTTATCTAAAAACTCAGAAAGATTCTCAAGCAGAGTGAATATTAAAGGTTGGTTTTCTTGATTAGATTCATAAGCATAAGAAACAGTAGTAGAAAAAGAAATTATTGAACAGAATAAGATGAAAACCAAACTAAATAGTACTATTAACTTCTTATTCTGAGATGCCATTTTTTCCCCTTTTATAGGAATATCATAAAATCACATGAAATCTGTGAAAATATGTGTAAACTTCTGGTTTTTGTGTATTAAATCATCCTTTATAAATATTATTAATATATATAAAAAATATATTATACTGTTATGAGATTTAAAATTTAGAGTTTTTAAAAAGACTCTCTTAAAAATTTAAGAAAAAATTAAAAAATCTATTGGTTTTTTATTAAAATTTAATGTTAAATGTTGTTATCAAAAGTAGTCACAAATCATAATTTTCTAATATTTCTTGGTTTGCATTATTAAATTTGATTTCTTTATTATTCCTAGCCTGGTTTTGTATATTATCCATTTCTTTTTCATCTCCTCTGAATGTTTTAAAATCTCCCCTATAATAGCCATCTCCAGAATAGCCTTCTGGAATTGCTGAAGTTCCTGGTAAGTTCATTCTTCGTTCTGGTATTCCTGAACCAGATCCGTCAAACATAAATATTTCATTGTATAAATAAGTATATTTGGATCTTGAGTTAAAAGATCCTGTAGGGATTACTTTAAATGCATTACTTCCTGGAGTAGAAGGGTTATATATTAACCCTTCTTCCCGTTCGCAGTATATGTCTTGCGAATTAATTATCTGGGCTGTAAGAACTCTTGCCAATGATTCTGACATTGATGCATTCTTCCCAGATTGTGCAATAGTAAGGTTATCTTCAATATTTGCAAATGTGTCACAATAATAATATCTTAAAGTGTTATGTTCTCTTTGATTTAATTCTGAAAATATTAATTTTTCAATACTGCGCAGTGCATCCCATGACATTTTCCTATGAATCATGCCTATAAGTTCCTGCTCATGAGCCTGCCAGAACTGATCTGCCCAATCCCTTATTTCTTGTGTAATAAATATATCTTGCAGGGAAGCATTAGAAAGATCTGCACCATGGATTGTTGGCATTATTACTAATTGGATTTGTTGTAGTCCATTTTGACTATTTGAGAGATTTCTTAGATTATCTATGCCAATATAATTAGCTAGATCAATCATATATTGTTTTACAAAAGCAGAATCTTCAGTTTCATTTGTAAAATCTGAATATGTGTTTTCATATGCAAGTAAAATTTTCATATCATTTGGATCTGAAGTATTTAAGCCAGTTGCCTGAGCTAAATCTTTATATACAAACTCAAGCATGTCTCCAGAATCCATTCCAAAGGTTCTATTATAGGGTCCTGAGAACAATGCTTGTCTTTCTAGTTCATCTAGATTGTTATATCCATTAACTATATCTCTAAGCATAGATTCATCCCAGTTGTTTAACTCTGCAAGTTTTAGCATAAATGCACCAGTATCTTTAATTTCTTGTAGAACAGATGTCATATTTTCAAGATTCTCAAGTTCTGAGATAGAGATTCGTTCAAGAGCAATAAGTTTAGCTAGATCTCTATCTCCATATCCTGCTTGTTCTAAAGCACTAGCAAGTAATTCTATTGCATTACATAATCCTCCCTGAGAGGCTTTAGCAATAAAATCATCTATGAATTTAGTATGATTTTGATTATTGGAGTCCAAATTAAGTGCTGCTAAATAAAAATCTCTTTGATCCTTAACTAATTTTTTATTTATTTTATATTCATTACCATTTTTATCTACAATATTATATTTGATTCTTATCCAATCAGCTCCATCCTTAAAACTAATCTTATAGTCTTCTTTAAATTGGGTATTATTTACATTTATAAGCTCATGAGAGAGATAAGTACCTGATTCAACTGTTCTTTCACAAGAAACAATTTTATCATCTTGGTCTGTTGCATTAATACTAATAGTATAAAAAATTCCATCAGCAGATGTTGCATTAAAATATATTTGCATAGGATCATCACCAGCAAATATTTGCGCTGATGCTTTAGCAACTTTGTTGTAATCAGAAAATCCATGAGCTTCAAACTCTATATCAATAGCCCCTTCTAGATCTGAAAGATCTAATGTAGCAAGCAATGTACTCTTTTTAGCAGGGGTATGATTAAGTATTGTTTTTTTAACTAATTCTCCATCTTTGTAGAAATTAACTACTAATTCTTTAGCATATTCCTGGTCTAATCCTAATCCAAAAAATCTTCCATCTCCTAGATCTGAAATCCCAGACAAATTTATCTTAGGATCTGGCGCAGATATATTAACCTTAGCTAGTCTTTGAGTTTGCCCTGCTTTGTTTCTTGCACCAAATAATATATCATATACTCCAGTAGTTGTTATATCTTTTCTAGCTAATACTCCTGTTTCAGGATCTATTTCAAATAAGTCTGAAGAAACATTATAATCAATAAAGAACTCTGCTGCTCCTGTAGCATTAAAATCATAAATCTCTGGATCTCCAAAAACAATTGCTTCTAAATCATAAGGATATTTTATTATTTCCGGAGGATTTAATGGTTCAATTGGATTATCTGAAGGATCTGCTGGGTCTGTTAGATTTGTATCTATTGGGGTATCTATATCATTATGGTTATCTGCAGGATTACTAAATTCATTATCGGATGGATCATCAGAATTATCTATATCATTAAATGGGTTATATAATGTAATATGTCCATTATTAGATAAACTAGCATCTAATGTTTTGGCAGCATATGATCCTGCCATGATAGCTGTAAGAGCAACTGCACCTACTTTCATAGCATTTCTTTTAATCCATGCTCCAAATCCTGTTTTCTTTCTTTGCTTTTTCTTTTCTTTGCTTTTTCTTTTCTTTGCTTTTTTAGGATCAAGAGTTTCTTTTTTTATTTCTACCTTAAGATCATAAGGACTATCTGTTGTAAGCCAAGAATCTTTATTATCCCAATCTATATATTGTTCAAGCTCTGGATCATCTTTATGGTTTTCTATGAATTGAGTGGTTGCTTTTTTGCTTGCTTCTTCAGAGACTGGTATATATCCTAACTTAGCTGAAAGAAGATTCAAAAGAACTATTTCATGATATGATGCTTTACCAGCATCTCTTTTGTCATTTAATTCTATTACTTTCTCAGCAGCATAGTTTCTAGCTTCTTCAAAAGTAATTTCCGTATGTGCCTTATCTCCCTTTTTAAGTTTTTTCATAGTTTTTTATAGTTTTTCATAGAGTTTATTAAATATTAATGCAAAATTATAATATATAAATCTTTCGTTACTCTTGAGTGATAATTTTGGAAAAAAATAGGTTTTTGGACGTGAGCATTTATTTTCTTAGAAAAGAGCTGTGCTGCATAATTAACCTAACAATGTTTGTTTGATGGAAATATTAAATACCATATGTTTAACCTTATGCTTGTTTAACACAGAACTTACCTTTTTCTGATCCTGATTTTTGACTATTATAACACCTTTTTTTAACTTGAAATGAGATAGACTATTGAGAACCCCTTTTCTTTTATATTGGTAACTACCATTATTTGAATTATCAGTATACCCAAACAAATCTCTATTAACCAATACTTTGTGATATTGGTCTAAATTAGTTAATTCGTATGAAATTAGTTTAGCTTTCATACTTATTACAAATAAAAGGTAATATTTAAATATTTTTACTTATTATATATAATAAGTATAATGGCTATAAGAGATTGGAAATCTTATAATTCTAAGCTTATCAAAAGAGGGGAATTCTATATCAATCCTAGACTTCTCTCGTTGTGGAATGATGAGATTAAAGAAATGAATCACAAAAAGATAGGTAATCCTTATCTCTATCCTGAATCTATGATTGAATTTTTAGCAATTTTGCATGCTAAGGGTTTTGCTTATAGAGAACTGCAAGGTGTTTTAAGTGTTTTATCAAAGATATTTTTCCATTTTCCAATTATGAGCTATAGCCAAATCAACAGAAGAATGAATGCTATGAGTCTTAGCTTTGATGTCTCTTCAGATAATGATATTGTTGCTGTTGATGGCTCAGGCATCAAAGTTTCTAACAGGGGAGAATGGATACAAGAAAAGTGGAAAGTAAAGAGAGGCTGGATTAAAGTTGTGATTATGGGCACTCCTGATGGAAAGATTATAAACTTAAAGGTTGGAGATGAAACTCTTAATGAAATCAGGGCTGCAAGAGCTATGTTGCAGCATAAGAAGACCAAGAAGTTTATTGCAGATGGACTTCATGACTGCAAGAAAACATTTAATCTTTGCAAACAGAAAGGAATAGAATCTGTAATTAAAATCAGAGAAAATGCTTCTACCAAAGCCCGTGGAAGCTTAGCAAGAAAAGAAGCAATAACAAGATACAGAAAGCTTGGATATGAGACTAGAGGTGCTCAGTACTCCCCCGGAGAAAAAAGTATGGTTTGTATATTTGGGCGCGAGAATAATTCTCAAGATTTCTAGCAGTTCTTGAGCAGTTAAAAGTATTTTAATCATTTTCTATAATCAATTATTAAAATTATTGTTCTTATATAAAAAGATTTCGCTTTTGATTAAAAAGTTTAGTCATTTCCTATGAAAATCAATGGACTTTAGCATAAAGCTTTTAAAGTAGTATTTAATACTATTAGGTAATGAAACCTATGCTAAGTATAAGCGTAAGCTTGGACACTTTAAAGAAGATAGAAGATCCAATCAGAGAGGGCAGATTTAGAAATAAAAGCCATGCCTTAGAGCGTGCTTTCTTAAAATTATTAGAGATTGAAAATGAGAGAAGTTGAACTGGATAGACATAATTATGTTATTATAACTCCTATGTATAATGGGAGACTTAGCGGAGATATTTATAGAACTCTTCCAACCCTTGAAGATCTAGCCGAGAAAGGACACCCTATGATCTTAGTGGATGATGGCTCAGAAGATGATACTCCAAACTATCTTAGAAAATATGAAAAAGAGAATGATAGTAAAATACATTTTTTATACCAAGAGAAAAATGGACTTAAGATTGGTGCTTTAAGAGCTGCTGCTGAACAAGCAAATGATCTTCTTGGATATGAGGTTGATTATGTGGTTTGTTTAGATGATGATTCTAGCATAGAAAACCCTGAAACCTTAGATGGTGTTGTTAGGAGTTTAGAAAATGATCCTGAAGCAGCTGGAGGCGCATTTAGATTAATACCAAAAGCCAATAAAAATAGTTTTGCTGTAAAAATGCAAAGGTTACAGTATTTAATAGCCAATTCTATGAGAAAATTTTCTGCTAAAAAAGGCATGTGTAATAATGCTGCTGGTGCAGGAAATATTTATGATAAAGAAGTATTCATAGAAGAAGCCAAAAGATATCCTGGAGTTTTCTTCCAAGGAGATGACTATCAAATAACTACTCAAACTTTAAGTAGAAAAGATGAGGGTAAGCAAAAATATAAAATGAGGTATTTTAATAATGTATTAGTTACCACACAAGTTCCAAATACAATAAAAGACCATTATAAAAAATTAAGAGAATGGTTTGTTGGCGATCTGAATGTTAAGCTTGGCAATAAGGCTGGTTTTATAGCTAAAAATATTCCTAGGAATAGGTATGGTGTAGTATCTGTATGGGAATATTTTGGATGGGGATTATTGGGAGCGTCTTTGGCTGGTGCAGCCTATGGTTTTGGAGATGTAATTGCAGACTATCTTCAAAATTTTGATTTTGATTGGGATAGGTTAGCAAACTACTTTAGTGAATCTTATTCTAAATTCCTTTTATGGGGGTATGGTATTGGTTTAGGAATAGCTTCTGCACTTACAGCGTATAATGAAGAAGAGATTGAAAATCCTAAGGAAACTCTAGCATTGCTACCTTTAGTTCCATTTTATTATGGACCTATAGGATTAGTTGCTAAGTTAGGTGCTATTAAAGATAAAATAAAATCAAGAAAGAGAAAATAAAGTCTGTTAATTCTTTTCTTGTTGTAATTGATATATTATTTGGCATAATTTCAACTCTATCTGATTTATTTGCGTAAATTTAAATTTTTAAGCAGCAATAGTGGTAATTATGCCTCTATAATACTTTCTATTTTGTTTTAACAGCTGTGTTGCATGATTCATGAAAAACAACACAGCTTATTTTGTATAAAAACAGATAGCTAGAATAAATTAATTAGAAAACTAAAGTAAATTAATTAGAAAAACTCAAAGATAATTCTGAATATGCGTTAGTTCTGCACTATTAATATAGGATTCTTATAATTTGCCTTCACAACACTTCTTTATTAAAATTTGCTTAAGTCTTTCAGCGTTTTTCTGTGTGTCATCTCTAAGCCTTTCAAGCACTTTCTGGCATTCTTTATGTTTTGCTTTCTTTGCATCTGAGATATATCCATCAATATTCCAAAGTAGTTGGTTAAGTTTGGTTAGCTGCTTCATTAAATTATAATCACAATCCCCACAAACAACACAGGTTTTTTTATTTGAGGTCTTCTTTTTAGCCATTACTTTTTACTATTAGAAGACTATGGTATAAATATATTTTGAAATCTTAATTTCCTTATTTTTATGTTTTTGAATTTTTATATTATAAATTTGTAAAATTTTTATATTTGAAAACTTTATAAGTATAGATTGGTAAATAATATTTATTTTTCTTTTTTTAAAATTTCTTTATTACAATAAAAGAAATATCTATATGTGTTTTAATGTTCTAATCAATATTTCTTTCCTAATAATTCTTGAAATAAATTATTTCTAATTATGACTTTCTAAGACTATCTTCAGATATGATTAGAGATGAGTTTTATGGAAAATATTATAGTCCTTTTGATTATGAAAATCCTAAAATTATAAAAAGGGAAAAATAGTTTGGGATTATGATTTTTCATATATTATACATCATAATAATACTGAAGACCAAAAACAAACTATGTTTAAAGAGTTAGATTCAAAATTTTTAAGATAAAATATTTTAATCTTTGATTAAAAGTTTTGATTGTATATCTATCTTACATATTTTAGTTTTTGATTAAATCTTTTAATTATTTCTTTAATTCCTTTTGATTTATAGATATTTTGCTAGATCTGCTAACTAAAAGGATAAAAGTAACGAAAAGGTTACATTTTGGCTATTCTGTTACGTAAAAAAGGTAAAAAGTTACGTTAACGTAATCTTTTTATAGAAGTGTTACGTAAATTACATTGGAGAATAAATATGGCCAAAGAGAGTACTTATTGTTTAAGTTCTGATGAGATCAAAAGCATAATAGAAAATGCTCCAACATTCCGTGATCGGGTGATTATTGAGGTTTTTTCTAGAACTGGGATTAGAAGAGCTGAACTCAGAAATTTGAAAATTGAAAATGTGGATTTTGAAAAAAATCATATTTATATTAAAGAAGGAAAAGGGGCTAAGCCTAGAACTGTGCCAATAGATAATTTAACTATTATGGATATTAAGCAACTTCTTGGGAATAGGAAACAGGGATATGTATTCACGAGTGCTAAAAGTTATCCTGGACCATTAAGTTTGAAACAAATTAATGAGATAGTATGCAAATGTGCTAAAAGGGCAGGAGTAAATCATCCAAATCCGGGAAGAAATAAGATAAACCCACATTTGTTTAGACATAGTTTTGTAAGAAATGCTCTTAAGGCAGGCATGCCTTTGCAATATGTTCAACAAATAGTAGGGCATAGCAGCATTAAGACTACTATTGATGTTTATGGTACTCCAAGTCAAATAGATATTGAGGAGGAATATAAGAAAAAAATTCAAGAAATGATCTGATCATATCTTTTGATTTATGATTATTTCTTTTAGTTATTTAATAATTATATGTTTTAGTTTTTAATTATAAATATTAACCATAAAATTGTCTAATTTTTTCTGTATTTCTTATTGCATAAAGTTTTGATTTTTTAGGTCCTTGGAACGTTTCTAAAGGATAGCCTTTTCGCTTTAGGGAATTGATATGTACTTTGGCACTGTTTGGACTGATATTTAATCTATGTGCTATAACTTCATAGCTTAGAGGCATTTCAGCATCAAATAAAACTGAAAGAACAGCTCTTTCTGAGTTTGTTATTGTTTGATATTTAGCTTGCGGTATTGTTTTCTTAAGTTCTGCCATAGATTCTTTAAGTACAGGCGTTGGTGAGCTTATTTCATAATCTTCTTGATAAGATTGAGGGCGATGTAATGCGATTTTCTTTAGATCTTCTATTTCATGTCTAAACTTCATTATCTCATTTGTGAGTAAATTAATATGTTTATGTTGTTTAAGTATATATTCTCGATTTTGTCTAACTTCAAAAAAATTAGAAATCATGTCTTGCTTTGTTAGTCTGAATCCTTTATTTATCTCATCTATAAGTTTATCCCATTTATTCTTCATACCTAAAGCAAAACTTATTTTTTTAAACATTACTAATAATTAGAGTTTTAAGATATAAAAATCTTGCGTTATAACGGTAAATCTTATACGTTATAACGTTATGTCGTGCGTTATAACGGTTAGTTATCGTAAATATGGCTTACTTATCCCTTATTTAATATTATGCGTTATAACGCGTTATAACGTTACTTCTTTACGCGTAAAGCCTGCGTTATAACGTTATAACGCTAAAAATAAGGAAATTTGAGAGGAAAAGTTGAGATAAAATTGAAAAATTAAATTTCGATAAAACCTCTGATTTCAGAGTCTTTTATGTTGTGAGACCCAAAGGAAAAGTGAGAGGTTGAATCCAGCCAGACATAGTCAGATCCCTGATGTTTATATTTTGTGAGTGCTTCTGGAATTTGAGCTCGAACAAAAGCATGGGAAAAAGTGAGACCTATATCAGCATCAATCCCTATAGATTCAAGCATTGTAGCCAATAAAAGGGCTTTGCCGTCGCAATCATCTCCTCCAGAAGTGAGAGTTTCAGCAGGATTTTGCACGTATTCGAAGTCTGGATCTGAGACATAATAGATATTATCTCTTACATATAGGTAAATAGCCTTTGCGTAGCATGTTTTTGACTTAAATGGACATGCTGTAGTCACTAATCTTGTTGTAAATGGTCGATAAAGTGAGGGGTCTACTTTGTTAGCAGCCTGCTTTACAGACGAAAAATGAGCTATATTATCTCTAAACAGCTCTTTTTCTTGAGATGTAAGCTTAAAATCCTCTATAACTTGCAAATCAGGATGCGGGTCAAGCTTTAGAGAGTAATAAGGAATAAAACTAAAAAAGAAAATAAAGATAATAAAAAGTGATAAAATGAGCTTCCCTGGGCCTTTTTTTGAGTTTTCTTTGCTCTCAAAATCTTGCTCAAGGTCCCTAAAAGCTTCTTTTATATCTTTAAGTACAGGATCACTCATCCTTTACTCTGAAGGTTGTTCAGCTGGTGCTTCTCCGCCTTCTTTATGGGTTTCTGGAGCTGGAGCTTCTACTTCTTGTGTATCTTCTGCACCTTTTACTTCTTGAGTGGAGCCTCCTGCTTTGAAAACAGGCATTCTTACAGGCATTGGTAGTTTAAGTTGGGTTGCTATATTTATTGCCTGAACTTGACTTGCTTCTAATGCTTTATTCAATACAGGAAGAGCTATTTCTTGACTTAGATTTTGATTGGTTTTCCAGGATTCAACTATTTTATTTAACTTATCTTGAGTATCTCTATAAAATACAGATCCTTCTATGTTAATATGGCCTGTGGTTTCTCCATAATTTGAAGTAAAAAGATAATCGAAGGCTAGTACTTTTTCAGCTTGCGCGCCCACAAATAAGTCTTTTATATAAACATCTTTTATTACGATATTGTTAGCAATTTTTAATTTTGGTTCTAATTTTTCTCTTACTGCATTTATTTTTTTTAGGGATTCACCTATTATTGCTCCCATGATATCATCTCCTTTGAAAAATTAAGACTATATAACTTATAAAGTTTTGTGTTATTATATGACTAGTATCCTTATAAGCAAAGGAAAAGATGCTATGATTCTAAACTAAAGTCTAGAAATTTTAAGATAGAAGAATAAGTTGTTGTGTAAATTATTTGCTTTAAGGGTTTCTAGAAGGCTGTTTTAATCCAGCATCTTTAGCTTGCCTTTTTTAGGTTCATAAACATCCCCAGATTTTAATAAAGAAATAATTATGTTCTTAGCCTCGTCTTCATCTAAACCAGATCCTGCTATAACTTGATCGATTTCAGCACCTTCTCCTTTATCCAAGGCTCTAATAAGATTAGCTACTTTTTCAGTAATATTCTTATCTTCTTCCTTAAGTTTCTCCCTAGCCTCATCTTCTGATATAACTTTGATCTTCTTACCATTCATCCCAGCAATCTTCCTAGGTTTTCCTAACTCAAGCTTTCTAACAAGAATCCAATTAATATCATCTACTTTCCTAACTCCTTCTGGGGCAAGATAAGTTTCATTATTGTATTGTTTTACCTTTCCTATAAAGCTAACAATATTTCCAATCCCAATCTCTCTAACTTTCATAACATCTGGACCAAATGCCTTAACCCTAATAGTTTCTGTGCCATCATCTAAAGTCAATGCAGCATAGTTTCCATCTTCACTAGAAAACTTTGACACAACAGTAGCTAAAAGGTTTACCCTGGAAACTTTTTTATCATCCAAAATCACATAATTAGGATTCCAGCCTTCCTGTTTAACATATTCTCCATTAATTATATCAGAAATATATACTTTGAAAGCTACCTGTCTCTTAATCTGAACTTCCCCTTCTTTTATCTCTTGAGATTCAGCTGGCATTTTAAATCAAAATTATAGCTAATATATAAAGTTTTATTCAATCTAATAGTATCTCAAAATCAACTTACTTATTGCATAAATCTTTTTTAGCTTCTTTTGTGAGTGTTTCTTGCCAAAGAAAGGCTCTAACCAATCTTCTGAATCAATCCAGGCTTAGGTTCAAAGATGTCTCCTTTTTTCTTTAAGTTTTCAATAACATCCTCTGCCTTAGCTTTTTCTAGTCCTTCATTCTCTGCTTCATTTAGAATATCTGAAATTGGAATGTTTTTTCCAACTCTACCTTCTAACTCATCAATAATTCTTCTAACTATCGTAATCCTACTTCTATCAGTAGCTGTGATTCCTGTAGCAATTCTATCTATATCAAACTTACCAGTTTCCACATCTAGTGCTACTGCTTCCATACAGCTTCTTAGCAATCCAATTGCTCTCTGTGCATCCCTTTTGGTTACTTTATCAGAAAGCCTGATTCTAGCGCTTGCTTCCGACAGCCTGATTAGAGCTTCAAGCTGTCTTGCAGAAATTGGAATTGATTTTACTTCAGAATCTTCCAAGGCAGCTGTACTTCTTAAATTAACATAAAACTCTCTAATCTCATCTAGAGCACCAGAACTTAACACTGGCTTGCAATGCTGCTTTGCATATGCAATATATTTCCTAATTACCTCAGGACTAATATCTGCTTTTTTAGCATCATCATCTCTATGTAACTCCAAAACATGCCTAGCTATTAATTCATCTTTTTCTATGTTTGGAATATCTCTCACAGTAAAGATAAGATCAAACCTGTTAATCAGCGTGGGAGGAAGATCTATTTGTGAAGCTATAGGACTATAAGGATCAAACCTTCCAAACTTTGGATTTGCAGCCGCAAGAATAGAAGTTTGTGCTCTTAGAGTTGCTTGAATATTTGCTTTGCTAATAGTAACACGCTGTTGCTCCATAGCTTCATGCATTGCTGAAGTATCCTCTCTTGAGATTTTATCTAGTTCGTCTAGCAATGCTATTCCATTATTCGCTAAAACAAGTGCGCCAGCTTCTAAAGCCCAGCCGCCCATAAATTCATCCTTAACAACACTTGCTGTGATTCCAGCTGCGCTAGCGCCTCTTCCAGTTACCATTCTTGCTTTTGGTGCTAGATTAGAAACATAACTTAAAATCTGAGACTTGCCTGCTCCAGGATCTCCAACCAAGAATATATGAATATCTCCTCTTGTACTTGTACCATCCTCTCTAGTTTTTCTTGTACCTCCAAACAACTGCAAAACAATCGCCTGCTTAATCTCATTCAACCCATAAATACTTGGAGCAATGCTCCTAGCTAACTTTTCAAAAATATTTGACTTTGAAGCTAGATCCTTAATTAACTCTTCATCTTTAGCAGATATCTGAAGTTCTCCAAACTCTTCTTCAACAGTTTCTGCAGAATTCGCATCAATCATTAAATCATAGGTTGTACTTCTACCTCCAGTTCTTGTAGATACTGGAACCTCTTTAATCACACCAGCAATCCTAACTTTATTTCCAGGATATCTTCTCTTCTCTAGATCTGCATCCAAAAGATCTTCTGAAAGATATGCTCTGATTCTTTTTGGCTGCTCCCCTCCGCTTAAACTCTCAGGGACTTCTTCTATAACTAATCTCTGAACATCAACCATCTTCTTGCTAGATAGTCTAAATTTACCTTTCCTGCCACACTGACATCTTGCAGGTTCCTTGAAACTTGTATCTCTTTGTTCTACAACAATCTGTGCATTACAGCTAGGACACTCAAATGTAGCAATCGTAACTTTAGGTCTGATATCAGATGCCTGTCTTATCAAACCCTCAGTCCAAATTAACTTTCCCAAATGACTACTTCGAATATTTCGAATAGAAAGATAATAGGCTTGAGGCAAATCAATAACTCTAACTCTAATAGGATGCTCAGCTTCAGGAATATCAAACTCTTTTAGAGACTTCTCAGCTAAATCTAAAATCTCCTGAGGCTTAGAAATCAACTCCTCAGATAAGTCTAAGTCGAACTTAGCTAAATCTCCAAATTTAATATTAATATATTTCTTGCCTTTCTTAATATTAGTCAGAAGAGAATTATAATAATATCTCTCAAAGAAAGTTCTAAACTTTGTAATCATATCTTCATAATCTAGCATGAGCGCATCTCCAAAGCCATTAAAAATCTTGAAGACTTTCCTATATTTAAAATATTTGTATTCCAAACGCCTTAATTTCCAATGTTTCCTGTGGAAAACCTTTTATTCTTAAGTCATTTTTACATCTATATGCTGGGCAGATTAAAGCAAGCAAAAGTAAAATTAATTAAAAATCTAAAAGATATAGGTATTCTTAAAACTCCAGAAATAATACATGCATTTGAGAAAGTACCAAGAGAGGATTTTATGCTCCCAGAGTATAAAAAACACGCATATGTTGATGAAGCCAGACCAATACTTGCACATCAAACTATATCTCAACCATATACTATTGCAGTAATGACTGAATCACTAGAACCTAACTTAGGACATAAAATCCTAGAGATTGGTTCAGGATCTGGCTATCAATCTGCAATCTTATCTGAAATAGTTGGACAGAAAGGTAAAATAGTTAGCATAGAACGTATTCCAGAACTATATGATTATGCAAAATCAAATTTAATTAATTATAAGAATATTGAATTAATTTTAGAAGATGGCACTTTAGGATACCCAAAAGAAGCACCTTATGATAGAATAATAGTAACTGCAGCAGCACCAACATTACCAAATACTTTGTTTTCCCAGCTTAAAGAACAAGGCATTATGATAATTCCAATAACTAAGAACCAAGAACAAAATATTCAGGAAATGTATAAAATCATAAAAGTCTCTGGAGAGCAAAAACAAGAAATACTAGGAACGTATGGATTTGTTCCATTAATTGGAAAATATGGCTACAAGTCTAAGGAGGAAGAATAATGTTATACTATAAATTATATAACAGAAAACATGGATTTATGATAGCAGTCTGTGATAAATCTCTTTTAGGAAAAACTCTTAGATCTTCAGAAACTAAAATAGAGTTTTTTGTAAATCCTCGTTTTTACCAAGGAGAACAAGCTACTAAGAAGGAAATTATATCACTTCTAAGGAAAGCTGTTAACATAAATTTAATTGGAAAAGAAGCAGTTCAAGCAGGAATAGAAGCAGGCCTTGTAAACCAGGAAAATATAGTTTTTATAGATAACATACCTCATGCACAAGTAATAATCATGACAGACTAATATAATAAACAATTAATATCTATATGATATATTCTTTATATATTCCAGTCCTGATAAATAATATCTTCAGTTGCACACTAGAAGATCAGACTCTGATTCAGGCTAAATATATCAGCTCTTTTATCTATTATAGAAAACCATACTGGCTCTGTTATCTATTATAGAAACTTTTTTAACCATTCTTTTTTACAGCAACTTTTGAAGGCAATAAAATGAAAGATTTAGAACTTATTTTAAATTCTGATAAGACTATTGGAATAATAAACCATCAATTTGGATTCGGATCTAATGAAGAAATTATTCAGAAATTAGATGCGTCTAGAGAAAATAAAAATATTCTAGTAGTAGACTATCCTTTGTTTTCTGGATCTAGAGAAGAGATAGAAGATTTTCTACCAGAATGGGTTAAAGTAATAGATCATCATGGAGCATATAATAAATCTTATGAAACTGCTACTGCAGGAGTTATAGATTCATTAAAAGGTCTAAGTAAAGCAAACTATACTTCAGATAATACTATAGTAATTACAGGACAATCAAACTTTGATCCTGATGGAGTATTATCAATGACTAGTTTCTTAAACCCTAATTTTGCAAAAAAATATTCAAAATTAATAAAGGAAGTAGCATTCTTCTCAGACAATACTGCATTTGGTGGACAAATTTTTAATGAAGATTATAAAATAACAGAAAATTATGAAAAAATAGCTTTTTCATTATTACAAAAAATATTTGAAGCCACTCTACTCGAATTTAATGAACACATAAAGCCATTTGGAGATACTCCAGCAATTGAAATTCTAAAAGGATTCCCACCTGCAAATATTGATGGCACAGCACGTGCAGTGATAGATGGCTACAAAACATTATTAGCTATAACAGAAAATATATTTGAAGATATAACTAGAAATACAGAAACTTTCAAAAATAATAAATACATGGAAATATCTATAGATACTCTTTCAGATTTGTATTTTACTGCAAGAGAACCAAGCGGACAACTTATCAATACCTATGTTCGCCAAATAGAAGAGTCTGAATTTAAAAATGAAATATATGCACATATTTTTGTTAGGAGATTAAAAGATATAAACTATGAAGCCACTAAAAGAGCAAAAACATATCTTAATAAAAAGTTTGTATATTTTGATCTAACTCCAAACGGTGGAGGTCCATTAGATATCTCTCCTGATGCTCCTTTTTGGTTGGCAGAAGGATATGGTAAATGGATATATAATACAAGATTTGCTTTAATTAAAACAAATATAGGATATAATCTCGCATCAGCAGACCAAGGACCAGACCAGCCAAATAGCCCATACTTACTTATTAAAATTATGCCTAAATTAACTAAAGAAAATAATGCGCCTTGGTTTGGAAAAGATACTATTTTATTTGGGCCCAAAGATGATAGGGCATTTAATTTAAGCCCTAAAGATATAGCAGAAATAATAAAAGAGTCATATAATTTATGATTATAGTTTATTTTCTTAGTTACTTTCCTTTCAATTGTTTTCAAAAAAATTATAAATTAGGTAATATCTATAATCTTGCACATTTAATAAATTCATATCTCTAAGATACTCTACATCAAGTTTTATTTGAGTCATATGTGATTTTTTATTCAAATAACTATATTCTGGAAATTCTTTTAAAGCATCTATAATCTCTGCTATATCCATATCTCCGCGCTCATTTAATAATCTAAGAATATTCACTCTTCTATCAATAGCTTTTTTTGTAACACCCAAAGTTCTTGAATTTAAAATAGCCTCAAACATGCTCTTTCTAAAATCCTTAATAACTGCATCATCAAATTCACTAAACAAGAAAGTATTAATCTGAGATACACTCATATAATTTTTTAAAAACCTTATTTTAGAAGTCCTATGCATCTTTTTCAAATACAGATAAAAACTTAATGTTCTAGCAACATAATAAGTAACATATATTTTTGATTCCTCTCCTTTTACAAAAGGCCAACCTCCATCTTCATTTTGCATGTCTAACAGAAATTTTATTGCTCTGTCTGTTTCTTTACATTCTCCTCTAAGACAAAGCAAACTTGCTAGAGATAAAGAAGTTGAATAACATGTAGATTTGTTAGAGATTGTCATTTTAGAGGAAGGCCAACCTCCATCTTTTCTTTGTTTTTTAAATATAAAGTCTAATATTTTTCTAAGATCTTTATTATCTGGATTTAATCCTAAAATAAATAAAGCCAATAGCACATTATTAGTAAATGTTATTTCTGATTTATTAGATAAGCTATTAAACCCCCAACCAATTCCATCTTTAGCTTTATTATTTAAAAACCAGCTTTTAATTAGTTTAAGGCTTTTATCATATATCTTATTTCTAAATGCACTAACTACTATTTTATTAGATAAGTTGTTTGTAATAGGATAATTAGGCCAAAATCCTTTTGGATCTTGTTTGGAAAGAATATAGTTATCTACTTTAGCCATTTTATCTCTAGCAATCTTGGTATTTGAAAAACCTAGCGCAATAGACTTCCAAGCCCATAAGTCAATTACATCATTATTATTTAGTTCTTCATTAATACAAAATCTAAGCCCCTTCTGAATTGCTTTAAGGTTTTTACTTTCAGACAAAACTAATACAGATATTGCTTGAGCAGTAAGAACTATTTTTTTTTGATAATATGGAGGTTCTCTATGTTCTACCTTATCCACTCCCCAGAACCCCTCTGGTTTTTGCAAGGAAAGCATATAATCTGCACTGGATTTTATTGCATCTTCTATATCTTTAATTGTAAAGGATTTCATCATTTCCGCCAAACACATACTAAAATAAAAACTTTTCCTATCTTCTTTAAAACATTACAGCAAAGTTTAGGTGTATTCATTAAAGTATATGTAGATCTTTTTTAAATTATGGATCTAAATGCAGGACTAGAGGAAAAACTAAAGAATGAAGCCATAAAATATTTAGATAAAGCTCGCCCTAACTGGGATATACCACACACAATGGCTACAGTCTATTGGATGAAAAAGCTATTGGTTTATGAAGAAGGAGATCCAAAGATTCTAATTTCTACAATGTATTTACATGATATTGGAGGAGCAAACATTCTCAATAAAAAAAATCTTAGTTTTGAATCTCAGGAACAATTAAAACAAAAGCAAATGGATAATGGAATAAAATTATCTAAAATAATATTAAGTGAAATTAGAGAATACTCTACAGAAGAAATTGAAAAGATAGTCTATTTAGTAGGAACTCATGATAATTTAGATAAAATAACTTCTTCTCCAGATGGGCAACTAGTTTTTGAAGCAGATAGCTTAGGACAAATTAATGTAGATAGAGTAACTCCTACATTTTCTAAAAAAGACTACATTAGGTTTTTAGACTTTTTTGAAAAAGAAAAAGCTTCGAGATTCAAGACAAAAGCAGGAAAAAAATTCCTGAGCAAATTATTACAAAGAGCAAAACAATACTGCAAAGAAATGTCTTAGCGTAATACAATTATTATTTTAATTCTAATTTAGATGTCCTAAATAACGACCACATCCTAAGTATATCTAAATACTGAAAACAATTTCAGAATGTTTAAAATTTATTAATATATAGTTTAGAACTTACATTAAAATATAGGTAGCGTCTTAAGTTTATTGAGTGACTAGAATATATAATTTAGAAATGTTTAAAAAAATATAGGATTAGTTACTTAATAATACTAAAAAGTGATTCCCTATGTCAAAACCTATCCAAACTATTCAAGATATTCCAAGCTTTCTAGAAGACAAATTTTGCAATTACTTTATGGACTCTAAATTTTCAATAGAAGATGATGATGCTTCTTGCTTTTATTGCCATAGCGCATTTAGTTCTGGTAGCATTTATTCAGGGGACATGAATAAATATTCTGATTTTGATATAGATTTCTTAGTTAATCCAAATGTATATAATGCCTTAGAGGAATACAAAGATAATCCTGAACTATATAAGGAACATTATGGATCAATTGAATTTAACAAAATTAAAGACATAGAAACAGAAATTAACACTTTAGAAGATAAGCTGAATGAAGATCTTGAAAAGATAAATGCAGACCTCGGATGTAAAGTTAAGGCGCAAATATGGGTAAGAGATAAGAATAGCATAAATCCTAAAAATATAGATGCATTTAAAAGTGGAGCAATCGGTAGATCTAAAAAACAAATTAATAATTGGCGAGGTTTAGCTAGTAAATTCCTTTTCTCTTATATTTGGAATTGCCATAAAATTTTAATGGGCTATGATGTATTTGAAGAATTTGAAGATCTGCCAAAAATAAATATCCCAAGATATGAGGCATTCGAATTATTTTTGATATATACAAGATATACTCTTTCAAGCTTAGCAGACATCCTAAAAAATAAAGATGATGATGAAAAAAGAGAAGAAGCAGTAGCAGAATTATCTAAAGCTATTTGCAGAATGGCTCATTCATATTACATAGCATCTACAGATATAGTAATACCTAAGAAAAATCTTATAGAGCTAGAAAAAGAATGCACTAGGTATTTATTCCGCCCTGAGGAATTTCATTCGCATGCAGACTTATTCCAAGAGGCGCTAAGTATAAAAAGAGGAACAATACCAGAGAAAATTCCAAAAACGCACTTATTTAATTTTGGAAAAGATCTTAAAATTGATCAAGAAATTCTTGAGAGAGTAGTTAATTATGTAAATACCTTAAGAAGCGCTATTAACTTTAAATTGTCAGAAATAAATGAAAATAAGCATCATAATTATGAAAAAGTAAAAGAATATTTCAGAACTACTCTTATAGAATTAGCAGATGACTTATTAGTTATTTCTAACTCAAAATTAGAAATTACTAGTATAGCAGCATTTTATATTTCAGAACTATCTGGATTTCTAAGAAACTATTCTCAAAATTTAAGTAAAGTCGAAAAAACAAAACTTTTAGATCTTCTTGAACGTGGAATGAAGGGTCTATTGAATGCGCAGGAAAATACTAAACAGAAGGTTGAAGCAGAAGAAAGCCCTTTCCCAAAAGAAAAAGCACAATCAGACTATAATGATATAGTACTATCCTTAGCTCATGCACAGATAACTCTTGCAGAAGTAGTAGAGGATAAGATTAAAGCTGAAGCATATAATATAAACGCATATTCAGCATTAACAATACTTTCTAAAGAAATAAAGCCAAATAATTTTAACACATTTAATACAAAAGCAGAAACATTTTTGGAACTCATATACTTAACTAAAAATAAAAAAGAAAAAGTAAAACATATCCAAAATTATTTAATTCATGGAAAGAATGAGCCTGAGATTTGGAATGAATTATCTAAGTTAGGCATTAGATTTAATAAGAAACAAATTCTGAGAAAGAGAAAAAAAACTATATCTAAAATTATAAAACAAGAACTTAAAAAAATAAAACAACATAGAAAAAAATTTTCCAAATATATATATTATGAGACCAAACAAAAAAAAGAAGAATATGAATCATATAGTTCTGCCAAAGAAAAATTGCATGAAGATTTAATTTCAAATCTTAAATCTATAGTTCAGGCAATAACATGCGAAATAAAAGAGATTCGGAAAGTAAATAGCATATTATATGCTGCAAAAGACAATCTACAAATTAGCATGGGAATCACAAAATATGTTTCTACTCTAAGAAGATATAATGTAACTTTAGACAGGCTACAGTCTGAAATGTATGATATATCTAAAGATCTCCAAAGGTGATATTATGAGTCAATTAGCTAAAACTAGAAAAAGATTAAATATGGAGAGTAAAAAATATAATAAAAGAAAAAAAAAAGCAAAAAAAGCAAGAACAAAATTTAATTCTTTTGCAGAAAAACATAAAGAAATTAGAAGTGAATATTATAAGCAGCTAGATAAGTGTTTTGAAAATATAATTAAACTAAATAGCAAAATCTCAGATAATGCAAAAAGGGGTGCTAACATATCGCACCCAGTAGGAACATGGGTTGATGGATATGTATTTAATTATGATAATAATGCTCCTATATGGACTAATAATTTAAAAGAGGAATTAAGTTATCTAACAGAATCATTCCTTAAGGAATTAAAGTATGATACAAAAGATAATATATTGCTTAATGAATACAAAGATGCTTTCTTTACCTTAAATATAAATAAGCCAGAACTTAAAAAAGAAGATATTAATTTTAAATATATTAGAAAATTCTTAAAATCTAGTTTAAAATGGAATAGAATTATACCAACAAATATGCTAGAAAGTGAAGAAAGGACTAAGAGATTACATAATAAATTTATAAATCTGCAAAAAAAAGTTATTAGTTATAGAAAAAAAGTTATTAAAAGGATTTATCAAAAGCTAGACGAAGCAGAAGTATTAATCTCTTTTTATGAAGCTGATGCCAAATTATGTAGCAAAGATAGTGAAGATGCAAAGTATAATAGAAATCTAGAAACTAAAATAATTACTGAATTTTGCAGCTTCTCATATTACAGAATAAATGAATTAATGGAACTTAACAAGCTTATCTTAAATAGGGCAAGAGATTTTGTACTTTCAGATACATTAGATCTAAGCAGTATTCACACAGATTTCTATGATAAATTTTTAGACTCAATGATTGGAGAAGATTTTGAAGAAGAAGCTATTTATTATGCGCTGGACTCGCTGTGCGAAAAAGCTACTGAAGAAGAATGAATAGGAAGGAATTTATATCTGAAGCAAAGAAAAATAAGCGTAGAAAGAAGAATCTAAAAAAAATCAAAGCTAGATTACAAAAGATTACTAAAAAAAATATAGCAAAACAAGATATAAAATATCAATCATATTTAAACTTCTATAATAGACGAAGAGATAAAAAACTAAATAAAGCATTATATATGCTTGATATATTAGAAGAGAGTGCTAATCTAGGTGCAAAAGAATTTAAAATACTAGACAATGCACATATATTAGCTCATAGTTATGAACTATATAAGCATTTATTTTCAGACCTAAATGAGATTTTTCTAAATACTGCATTATCATTTGGACAAGAAATAATTATGCCAGAAGACAGCCAAAATTATACAGTTACTAAATATTTTAATAATCCATTTGTAACATCTTTGGTTGCAAAAAAAGATCAAAAAGTAAGAAAAATACTAAAAGCTAAAAATCTAAGACAATTAAAAAAAGATTTAAAGTCAAATATTTCTTGGAATAAGAAAATATACAAGTTAAGTAATGCACTAAGTATAAAATATCAAGACATACAATCTGATTTTTTAGAAAAACAAAAAGAAGTTCTAGACTATCTTCAAGTAATTTTAGATATAGTTAAACTTAAAAATAAAGAAAAAAAAATTATATCAAAACATTACGAATTAAGTAAAAAGTTATCGCCAAATAATAAATCAAAGATTAACAAAGAAAGATGCAATAAAAAAATAGATAACTTCATAGACTTAGCCTATAAAAAAATAGATCAGCTTACAGCACTAAATTTATTTTTTAGCGAGCAAATTAGTAAGCTTCAATTCTCAAATAATAATTCTATTGATGAATTTGCTGATACGTCTGCAGATATGAAATTAGAAGAACTTCTAGAACAAAATTTAGACCCATATACTTTAGAGATACGAGGAAAGTTAGCTCTAAGACAAAAAAATCTTAAAAAAGCTAAAAAATTCTTTGATCAAACATTAAAATATGATCCTTTTTCTATAAACGCAAGAATAGGCATTTCTAAAACTGAAACTAACCTCAAAGAAAGAATAAAAATTCTTGAAGAAATATTAGTATTTGCACCAGATAGAGCAAATGAAATAAAACCAGATCTAGCAGATGCCTATTTTAGTTTTGCAAATTTGCAAACAAAACCAGAAGATAAAAAAAATAGTATCTTTTTGAAACGAAAATTAAGATTAATAAATAGAGCATTAGACTATAATCCAAATCAAATTCAGCTAAGAATTTTAGAAGCTAAAACAAATATTGAATTAAATAGTTATAAACGAGCAATCATAAACTCTGAAAAGGCTATAGAACTAGATTCTAAGAATTATGAGGCTTTATATTATAAGGCATTAGCATTAGAAAAAGATGGACAGCATAAAAAAGCATATAAGTTTAGTAAGAGAGCTAAGCGTATTTATCTAAAGAAAAATAATGATATCAGCCCAAAAATTTGGTTTAGCCTAGCAAAACAGCTTATAAATAAAAAAAAGTATAAGTCTGCCCTAAACTATTTGGAAGCAATACTACCTTACAAAAATTTTGCTGCAGAAAGCTATATCTCCCAAATTCATTTTAGACAAGCTAAAAAAGTACTAAATAAGAAAAAACATAGAAAAGCCATCAAACATTTCGAAAAAGCTCTAAGTTATTCTTCTAATAAAGAAATCAAAAAGATTGCAGCAGAAGCATTCTATGAACTAGGGCATAAAATATATAATAAACGGAAATCTTCTAAAAATTTAGAGGAAGCAATTTATTTATTTGAGAAATCAATAGCATTAGCAAAAAATTCTGAAGTTTCTTCAGAACTAGCTAATGCCTATTTAGATCTAGCAAGTCGCCAAGAATCTGATCAAAGAATAAAATCATATACTCGCGCTTTAGAATTAAACAGATATAATGCAGAGGCTTGGTACCTTTTTAAAACTGACCCAAAAAAAGCTCTAGATTTAAGCCCGATTCATATGGATGCAGTTCTAAAGCAATATAACATAATATTGCCAAAGACTAAAATATCAAAGCTAAGAAACTGTAGATTTTCTTCTAAAAATATATTAAGATTAGTATTAATGGAAGCAAGGCTATATAAGTCTGCATTTTCGATAGAGCAAATATATAAAAATAGTATGACTTTAAGATTTAAAAATTATAGAATAACATATACTGCAGATGATACTAAAATAAATATATCTGTACGACAAGGTCTAAATGAGAGAAAAATATATGAGGAACCAGTAAGTGTTGAAGAAATCAATAAAAAACTTGGTAAAAGATATTTCAAAAGAACAGCATTAGATACTTTAGTCAAACATACACCTAAAATTAAGAAATTAAAACGAAAAATCTATCCAAAAAACATATTAGAAGTATTACTAATAGGAGGATTGGTAAATTATTCTTATTTAGAATTTGCAATAGGCGCAGCAATTATGAGCCTAATGAAAAGGCAGCTTGTTAAAAATAAAAGAAAGCACAGACTTCATTATTATTCGGATTTTTTAGGGTACTTAGATAAAGCAATTTTTATATCAAAGTATTATAGCAATCGAAGACTATATGCTCATGCAATGAGCACCTTAGATTCAATTTTATATCTAGAACCAGAAAATAAACAAGCAAACTATCAAAAAGGTCAAGTACTCGAAGCACAAGGTAAATTTAAAGAAGCTTACGATTGTTATCGCAAGGTAAGAGAAAATGTATAAAAAGCTTGGAAGAACTAATATGGATATAGAACAAGATGCCTGGTTTGCAGAAGCAAGAACACTTTATAAGCTTAAAGAATATCAAAAAGCTCTGAGAATAATCAATAACTACATATCAGAATATTCTGAAAGTGCTAGAGCATACCATCAGCGAGCATTAATTCTTTTAAAATTAAATCAAACAGATAGCGCCCTAAAAGATATGGATTCTGCCAAAAAGCTCGCTCCATCTATATCTATAGATCCACAATTTGCAAATGCATATTATAAGAAAGTAAGGGAAGCCAACAATCATCAGGAGTCATTAGAAATAATTAACAAAGCTATTAAAATAGACCCAAATAATTCTAAGTATTATAATTTAAAAGGTAAAATACTTACTGAACTTAAAAAATATAAAGAAGCAATAGTATACTATGACAAAGCATTAACTCTAGAAAAACTACCTAATCCTATTTTGTTTTATAATAAAGCACTAGCTTTAAAATGGTCTGGGAGGTATGAAGAAGCGCTCAATTATATTAGAAAATCTATTGAAATTGATCCCAATTATGATTCTGCACACAGACAAGAGGAAATATTAAAGTCGCTTATTAAAAAAAGAAAAAAACTACATCCTTCTAGACTATATTCTTCTAATTTAGAAGAAAGAATAAATAATCCAAAGTTAAATTATAAGTCACAAAAAGAAATTTATGAATTACAAAAAGAAATAATATCAGATTTTTTAAACTTTGCAAAAGAAGAAGCAGAGCATTATAAAAAAAATCTAATTATAACAGAATATTTATCCCAGTTAGTGATTCATACCAATAAAAATAATTTTAAGTATGTTCACGTAAAGAATGATCTTAGTGTAGTAGTTAATTATAGATTTAGAGACTATACTATATCGATTTTAGATTTTTTAGAAGGCTTTAAGAAAAATAGACGTGCTATAGATATAGTTCTTAAAAAAATTCCAGGTACTAGATGTATAAGGCGTAAGATTCGCCAAGAAGATGCAAGAAAAAGCAAAAGAGGTATGGGGGGAATAACTACATACGATATATTAATAGCATATTTTGTATACCATCTATATGATTTTTATTTAGGAGAAACAAATATTTGTTTAACAGATATGGATTTCTATGGAATGTCAAGTATATTGATTATAGGAAAATTATTAAAAAATAGTGGTGTAAAAAATACAAGAATTAATATTTACAAAGATTTTGATAAGTATGAAGATCTGCAAGAAAAAATACAAAAACTAAATATGTACAAAAAATATAAACCCTAGAATATTCTATTAGCCTGAGAACTATAAAAGACATATTTAAATAATCTATAAAATATATAAGTTCAAAACATAAAAAATACATATACAAATATAGCTCACATACATAAAATATATATTTTAGCATATTGCCACTAGATAAAAATAAAAGTTACTGAAAGATCTTACAACTTATGAAGTCTTTATTCAGAAAATTTAAGCTAAATTCATACTTATATTAGTATCGTCTTAATATTTCTATGACAACTATTGAACCTATAACAAATATAACAAGTATTGGATTTAAGATACTCCCACATATTTGGGAGGCAGTAATCTCAAGATATGAGAGAAAAGCATCTTATGCAAGATCCAATATAATTTTAAGCTTAAATCAAACAATTTCAGATCTAGAATCTCTAATGGCTGAACATTTAGATAGCAATGACCCTTATTTTCAAAATATAAAAACAACTCTAAACAAGGCAATCCTCTTAAAGAAAAACATAGATACTCAAGATAAACTAATCTCTACTCCAGAAAAAAATTATCATTTACAAGATATAGCTCTTGCACAAAATATCAGAAACTATATCTTCTTTTTTGATAAGGAGCTATCAAAATATTTTACAGAAGCAGCTACAGAACTAAAATTTAAAAACAATTTAAACTCAGAACTAGAGAGTTTAGAATCTTACCTAGATATACTAAATAAATCTTGGCTCCTAAAAGAGCAAGAAAACATCCAATCCGTATTCTATAGATTAGGAAACTCAGAAACAATAGAACCTAATACTTCAATATATAATAAAACTATAACTTTAGCAAAAAAAGACTTAGAGCCATTACCAGATCTTGCAAAAACATATATTAAAAATTTGCAATATAAACTAATTAAAACTCCAATAGAATTTATTCCTCCAAACATATATAAAAAACCAAAAAGAAAACAAATCCAAAAACAACTAGAAATAGATAATTATGGTTTAACACTAAGACCTAATAGAAAGTTTCCATTAGCAATTTCTGTCAAGTATGTATCTGAAGCCAAAAATGCAGATTTAAACTCACTAATATTAAGAGCTAATGAAGACCTTTTAACATATAAATTAGAAATACTTCTAACAAATAAATTCAGTAGAAATTTGGATCTAAGTAAACTTGAAAATAATGAATTTGAAACATCTTCTATATTCTTATTAAACCTTACAAATAATAAGCTAGTTTGCATGCATAACAAAGTAAATGAATATTTTTCTACTTGGATAAAAAGATCAAGCTCCTCAGATTCATTTGCAAGTTTTCTCTATAATAATGTAGATGCCTTTGATATAAAATCAAATTATCTAGAGAAAAAGTTTAACATCAGAGGCAGCATAGCCACAGATATTCTTCATGATCTTTTCCTCTATAAAGAAAGTAGGGGAGGATGGAGGTTATTAAAATGAGAAGAAAAAAAGCACTCAAAGCATTAGGTTATGAACAGAATAGAAAAATAAGGAAAGAACATAGGGAAATGAAAAAAATAGATACCATTACTAACTCAAGAACTAAAATAGAAGCACTATATGAAGAAGCATGTAAGGATTATAGACAAAAGCGAAAAGAAGCATTAGTTGCTGCTAAAAAATATAATGATAAAAAGATAGGAGAAGCAGAGCTTAATGTTAAGTCAGAGATATATGAGCAAGCAAGAATTGCTATGGATCTAATGGCTGAAAGATTTTTAATTGTATGCGAGGCTACAGCAAGAGCAGAAGCAGGTATTATAGGAAAAAAAGCAGATAGAGAATTAATCAAAGTTGCAAAACATAGCAGACGCATAATCCCTAAAAAAAGCCTATTTAGTATAATTAGTAACTCAAGAAAATATGACCATGCAGGGAATATGAGAGAACTATCTGAGTATTCGCAAGAACTTCTTTATGAAAGAGAACAGCTAGATAATGATCCACAATATGCTGAAGGGAATATGGATGATTTTATAAACCAAATATATAGACCAGTACAGAACAGATCAAATTCGTTAGCAAATGAAGAAGAGTAAAATGATTCCAGAGTCAGAACTTTTGGAATCTGATTTTATATATTTAGAAATTTTATAGCTAGGAGGTGATTAAGTTGATTGACTCTGCACGCAGATTAGAAATTCAAGCACGGCGTAAAGAAAAAAAAGGCGATCTATATGGAGCACTAATAAATTACCAAGCAGCAGTAGCTGAATATAGTAAAAGATTCAAAGAAAGCTTAGATTTTGATGCTAAAAAAAAAGCACTAAATCTTAAAAAAAGAGCATTAAAGATAGAAGCTATATATTATGTAGAAGATGATAAACCTTCCGCATTTCCAAAAAATCAGAGAAAGTCTAAAGCAAGAAGAAATCTAGACTATGAGAAAAACTTCAGAAAGCCAGAAATACCAAAAACAACTTTTAGAGACATTGGAGGCATGAATTACTTCAAAGAACAAATCTATAATATGATCATAACTCCACTAAGAGATCAAACTTATAGCCAAAAGAGGCAAGCTCTTGGATTATCTAGCGGAGGAAGCATATTGCTTCATGGCCCGCAAGGATGTGGTAAAACTTTTAGTGTGGAAGCAGCAGCAGGTGAAGCAAGAGCATATTTTATTCATAGGTCTTTAGCAGAAATACTAGATCCATATGTAGGTAATACAGAAAAAAACATAAAAGCAATTTTTGAAGAAGCAAAAGAATACTCTCCATGTATAGTATTACTAGATGAAATAGATGCAATAGCAGGCAGGAGAACCAAGACTAGATCCCATTATGCGCAGTCCCAAACTAATCAGCTACTAACTTCATTATCTGATTTTGATGAATATATAAAAGAAAATAATCATGCAGCAATTGTAATAGGTGCCACAAACTATATCTGGAAGATAGATCCTGCAGTAAGAAGAAGATTCAATAGAACACTATTTGTCCCACAACCAGATATTAAAGCTATAGAGGAAATTTATAAAGTTAAACTTAAAAAAAGTAAAATTAGTTCAAATGTTAACTTAAAATTATTAGCACAAGCATCAAATAACTTTGGTATATATACTGGAAAAGATATTGAAAATATTTGTAATATTGCAGCAGAACTAGCATTAGCTAGAAATAAAGATAATGATATTAATAGCTTAGATCCAATTAACAACAGAGATTTAGAATATGCACTTTATCACCCTAACACATCTGTATTCTTAGATTGGATCAAAGAAGCTAAAGACCATATTAAAAAGAATGGTGAGGGAGGATTAGGACAAGATCTTGTAAATCTAGTCTATGAGTATAAATAACCATGTATCTTATGCAAGTAATAAATGTTAGAAAGAGGGCCTTTAAAAAGTACCTCCAGAATAATCCAAATACTAAATATATAATTACAAAAGATGAAATTAAAGGTCCTCTGAATAATCACTATACTGAGAGCAATCTATCTTATCTTTTTAAAAAGAAAATAGCATTTATAGATAGAAGAGAACATAATTTAAGACTAAATTATAAAGTCAATGCTAATACAACTATAGTATATTCCATAAATTATGAGATATTCCCAAGCGATGCACATAAATTAATAGCATATAGTAATTACAATGCAATATCAGAACAAGATCTTGAGAATTTAGTAGCACAAAGATTACTAAATCTAACAGTTTCAAATCTTTATAATTTAGAAGAATCTAAAAATAGCATCTATTATCAATGTCTTTGCTTTCTGCAAGACTTAGGAGTAACTCAAACAAAATTCTCTTTGGACATATTAGATAAAGATAAACAAATCCAAAATAAAAAAAGAATTTTTCATATGGAATTAAATTAGGAAATAAAAAACAAATCTTAAACACAGCTGAAAAATACAGGAATAGAAAATTATGGATTATAGCAATAAATGGCCTTATTGGAAAGATTTAAGTAAGCGCGTAAAAGAGCTAGCAAACTATACTTGCGAAGATTGTGGAAAGACGCGCATAAGATTATATGCACATCACATAGTTCCAATTTCAAAAGGAGGTAGAAATACTTTAGATAATCTAAAAGCAATCTGTTATACTTGTCACTTAAAATACCATGTTCATTTACAGGAGCGAGAAAAAGAAAAAACAAAGCATAAGAACTCCAAATCTAAAATACTTTTTGAAAATTATTATTCATTCTAAAAATTAGCTTTACAAACTCAACTAGTAAAAGTAAATAACAGAAAAGTAAATAACTCCTCTAATTTAAGATTTTAATTCCATTTCTTGAAGAATACAACTTGCAGATGTTTTTTTTTAATGCTTCTAAATCATACTCGCAGAATAGCTTAGAATTATGTTTATTTAGATATTTTGTTTTTTCTAACAAATCTAACCTCCCTGCGATATTAACTTGCTCCATAATACAATCTCTATTGTTACAATGCCAAACATCTAACATATTTTTTGTACGTCTATCACCAGGTTTTAGCATATTAGGATTAGATTCTGCAGCCAATCCATAGAAATGCCCAAGCTCGTGTAATATCATAGTCTTAAAAGCAGGTTTCCATTCTTCTCCATACCAATTCTTAATTCTATAAGCAGATTGAACAATCCCAGATATATATGGTTTCCGTTCTCTAATAACTTTATTCTCAGCTCTACCATATATTTGCTCACAAAGTAAATCATCTTTTAATTTCCCATTAAAATCTATTTTTTTACAAGTAAGGCCAAATATAAACCTAGTATTTTTAACAAATAAATCATTATTTAAAACCATTAATTCATAATGTCTATTTTGTTCCTGCCAGGGTTCTTTACCAAATAAATTAAATAAATTAGCAGCATTAACTTGCTTCTTTTTAGCATATGGATTATAATCAGTAGATTCTTTGATATACCAATCTATGCTTCCATAATCATCCTTACAAAAATAAGAACCAAATACTTTCCTAGGAATACTTATTCCACTTAGTGATTCTAAAAAACTAAATGAATCTTCAACTATCTTAAGAAGTTCTCTATCATCATTCTCTGCCATGATATAAAATGGTAATGCCATAATTATGCCTTTGTGCTTCACCTTATAAATTTTATGATTTATACTACTGCTAGAGAGTTACTAAAAAAGGTATAGAAGCACTATCATAATTTAAAAGTCCATAACATTCGAATACTTTAAAAACTAGCTTATTATTATTTTAGACATAGCCCCGTAGTGTAGTGAATTTAATAAAAAAATTATTAGATCTATAAGTCAAGCATCTGAGGTTCTGGACCTTAGGACACTGGTTCGAAACAACCCTTCTTAGAAAGAAGCATTGGCGGAAGAAATCCGCGGTTGAGAATGTCCGGTCGGGGCTATTATATTTTTTATTGTAATATTTTTACTATAATCTTAATACAGCATATGTCTTTCAACATTATAGTATACAAAAATAGCTAAACATAAGTTTTTTAATCTCTCTAAAACACTTTTCTATGGGCCTATAGTCTAGTGGATAGAATGTTTGGTTGCGGACCAAAAGACCTGGGTTCGATACAGTTTTTCGGGAAACCATTAGTAGAAACCCCTATAGCTGAGAAATTCCCAGTAGGCCCATATCTAACAAATATATAATGTATTAAATAATAATCTATTAAAAGAACTCATGACCTTATGACTATATTGTCTACTAAGACTATAAATTACTTAAAGAAATCATTTCTTTTTGGTTCTCTAAGCGTTTAACTTTTATATTACTAACGTTATAGTCCTAAGATGCCCTATAACAAAACAGAAGATCTACCAGACAAAGTTAAAGAAAACCTTCCTAAAAGTGCTCAAACAATATATATGAAAGCTTTTAATTCTGCTTTCAAACAATATAAGGATAATCCTAGACAGGAAGAAATCTCACATAGGATTGCTTGGAAAGCTGTTAAAACCAAATATCAAAAGAAGCAAGACAAATGGGTAAAAATATCTACCAAATAATTCGACAAATAAATTAATAAGGAGGAGCTAAAATGGCTAAAAAGAAGAAAAAAACAACTAAAAAAGAACCTACATGGGATGAAATTGGCAAAGCTATAGGAACAAAGATAGAAGCATCTTCTAAGACTATTATCCCATCTTCTTCATATACTATAGATAAACCACCATATATGAAATCTTGGATGTGTTATCATAAAATACATGAAGGAGGCTTTGGTAGGTTGTTATTTATAATAGGAGTGTTATATGCATTAAATTATGCAGGCTACCTTACCACAATACCTACCTGGGTGTTAGTGCTTATAGTTCTTGGATTTGCCTCAATGAGACTTTAGCACAATTATTTTTTTTCTTATAGAACATCAATAGTCTTCATCTTATCCTAATTAGCTTTCCTCTTTGATAAAATTTAGAATTTTTAGAACCGTAACCACAATTCATTCCAATATTCCCTTTTACCTTAAACCTAGAACTCTCAGAATTACAACCACACATATCTCTAACATTCCCATTTATCTTAAATTCAGAGTTCTCCGAATACCAACCACAATCATTTCCAACATTCCCTTTTATTTCAAACCCAAAACTACTAGAATATCTGCCACAGTCATCTCTAACATCGCCTTTCACCTGCTAAATCTAGCTAGATTTGACAAGGGTTTCTACAAGGCCAGTTAAAACAAAAACTTCTTAAAGCAAAGTTTTCTCATGGATTTTATGGTGTTTAAGTATAATTATGATGAAATGCTTGATAAAGCATACAAGGAACTTCCTGAAGTTAGTAAGGAAGAAGTAAGATTTGAAATTCCTAAAGTGAAAGGAAGTATTCAAGGAAATAGGACTATCATAACTAACTTACAACAGATTGCTAATGATCTTAGAAGAGATATTAATCATGTTTTTAAGTTCTTGCTTAGAGAACTAGCTACCACTGGTGATATAAAGAGTGGAGGAACTATTTTTGTAGGGAGATTTAATTCTAGTTTCTTGAATGAAAAGATCGAGAAATATGTTAAAGAGTTTGTGATGTGTGATCAATGTGGTAAGCCAGATACTGAACTTATGAAAGAACGTGGCTTGACATTTAAGAGATGTGCTGCTTGTGGTGCTAAATCATCTGTAAGAACTTTAAAATAATTTAAAATAAAATTGTTATTTATAGCAGTTTGGATTTTCATGAAGAAATCAAAGACCAGATGCTATGCTTATTTTGAATGGATATCTAAATAAAGTTAAGTAAAATTAAATGAAAAAGGGCTGCGCTGAAAGATTCTGGGAGATTGATGCATTTAGGGGTATAGCTATAATCATGATGATTGTTTATCATGGTTTTTTTGATTTGAATTATTTTAAGATTAAAGAAATTCCTATAGATTCTTTGCCTTGGTGGCTGCTAGCTAGAAGTACTGCAACAATCTTTATCTTCTTGGTTGGAATCTCTCTTGCTATAAGTTATTCCCGTGTTAAAGATAAATCTGATAAGAATCTTTGGAAAAAATATTTCTTTAGGGGCTTGAAAATATTTGGATATGGTTTGCTAATTACTGGAATGACTTATTTCTTCCTTAAAGAAGGCACAGTTGTATTTGGAATTTTGCATTTTATTGGAGTTGCTGTAATACTAGGATATTTTGCTTTGAAATATAAGTTATATAATCCTGTATTAGCTGGACTAATAATTGGATTTGGTTTGTTTCTTAATAGTTTACAGGCAGAATATAATTGGCTTTTATGGTTAGGAATTAGATCTGGCAGCTTTTATAGTGTAGATTATTTTCCATTATTTCCTTGGTTGGGTGTGATGCTACTAGGACTTTGGGCTGGAAGCATATTTTTTAAGGATGGCAGGAGAATTTATAGAGAAAGAAAGGATTCTTTAATTTCTAGGCCATTATCTTTTCTTGGAAGAAACTCTTTGTTAATTTATTTATTGCATCAGCCTATTCTGATTTTGATTATATGGCTTCTTTAAAAATTAATAGAATTATTAATAGAATTAATAAAAAGAAAAGAATTTAGTTTGGTTCGCCGAGTTCTTCTGCATCTATTAATTGTTTTCTAAGAACATGTACTGAGTCGATGATTTCTTTTTCTGATTTGGCTCCTGTGATTACAATCTTTCCTGTTCCAAACAATAAAAAAGTTATATGGGACTCTGGGAGCTTGTAAACTAATCCTGGAAATTGTTCTGGTTCATATTCTGTGTTTTCGAATTTGAATACTATTTCGTTTAAATTTAGTTTTCCACCTACGCTGCCAGAAGCAACCATGTTTTGAACTTCGATTTCTGGTCGGCCTTTAACTTTTAAGCCAAGTTTTTCTATTAATCTTACAATTGCTGCTATTGCTTTTCCTGCTTCCTTTATAGATTTGGTTCCTGTACATATTATTTTACCAGAGCTAAATAAAAGAGCAGAAGCTTTTGGTTCTTCAATTTTTAGAATTAATCCTGGAAATTGTTCTGGATTATATTCTGCGCCTTCTAATTTTGTTGCTAGTTTTTCTAAAGGCAGATCTCGATGTATTGTAGCTGAGACTACAACATTTTGGGTTTTAGCAAAAACCTTTCCCATTTCTAAAAGCACCTCACAAAGTTATATTTGTTACAGGGTCTTTAAAAGGGAGGAACCTTTAAAAAGGCTTTTATAAATATAACGTTTCTTTAAGGGAGTGAAAATAAGGAAGCTAAACCTCTTTATGAATCTTCCTAACTGAAACATGGAGAAAAAATATTATATGATTAGCTTTGGTGCATTACTTTTTCTAATTTTTTGGCTGTTTGTCATACAAATCAGAATTGGTGTACAAAGTGATTATAGTTGGCTGCTTTTGATAGGAATTGGCTTAACAGGAATAGGTTCTTGGTTTCTTGGAAAGAAAATGTATAAGGAAACCTGGTTCAAAGAACAGCAGAAAGGGGATTGATTATAAATTTTTTTTATTATATTTTATAATTTATTCTAAGCAATTTATTCTAAGTAAAACAGTATTCTAAGTAAGCAAGCACTACAAAGGTTCATTTGAATATAATATTATAAATTAAATTTCATAATTGAATTTTATAACTGAATTTTATAAATTGAATTTTATAATTAAATTTTATAATTAAATTAAACAACACTAAATCCAATCTTTATTTCTTCATCTTTGATTTTGAAATCATCTTTGAATTTTTTTGGATATGTGGATTCAAATGCAAATTCATCTGCTCCAACTTTTTCTTTTATGTCTGCTATGAATGCTAAAAGTTGTTCTTTTAGATCATCTGAGACTTCAAGATGTAATAGAATCCTGTCTGGTTTCTTTAGTCCAGATTTCTTTCTTAGCTCCTGAATCTTTCTTGTTAGTTCTCTAGCAAAACCAGAGGCTAGCATTTCATTTGTTTCCTCTAAATCTATATAGATAGAATATTTATGTGCTGAGTTTCCAAGGAATCCTTTTGGTGCTTTTGTTTGAATTATTAAGTCTGTTTTTAGAATTTCAAAGTTTGTACCTTCTGCTTTAATTGTAAGTTTACTATCTTTTTCGAACTTCTTTAATATAGATTTAGGACTTTGTTGAGATAATTTAACTACTACTTTGCTAACATCTTTTCCAAATCTAGATAATCTTGAATAGTTTGCTTTTACTTTATATTCAGCGCCTTTAATTTCTTTTTCCTGGGTTTTTATCTCAAGAGTATTGGTTTTTTCTGAGATTATAGATTGATGTTTTTTGATTGCTTTTTTTATTTTTGGATCTGTAGTTACTATGATTGCTTCTTTAATAGGCCATCTTACATTTCTTTGAGCTTTTTCCCTTAGATAGAGGATTTGTGAGGAAACTTCATTTACTATTGATATTTGGTTTTCTAAAGTAGAGTCTATTTTTGCTTTATTTGCAGAAGGCCAATCTATATGATGAATACTTGATTCTTTATTATATTGTTTAAATATATCTTGATAAAGTTTTTCTGTTAAAAATGGGATAAAAGGTGCAAGTAGCTTTGTAGTATCAAAAAGACATTTGTATATTATTTGTATAGTATTTTGAGCTTCTTTGGATTCTTTACTTAAGATATCACGAACCCATTGAATATATGTTCTTGATAGATCCTCTAGGAAAAATTTTTCTAATGCTGCTGAAGCTATATGGGGCATTAGATTTTCTAGAGATTCTGTAACTTCTTGTTTTGTGGATTCTAATCTTGATATTATCCAACGATCTTGCAAGGATTCTATCTTTGGTTCTTTTGGTTTGAAATCAGAGTTTATTAAGATTTTTAGATAGTTTGCCATGTTCCAGAAAACATTCAAAGATCTTTTAGCTTCATTTACATTGTTATAGCCAAATAATAATTCTCTTGTTGGATCTTGTTTTATATAGAGCCATCTTATTGGGTCTGCACCTGCAGTTTCTAATGCTTCGCTAGCCCAGATAGCATTTCCTTTGGATTTGTGCATCTCTTCTCCATTTTCATCTTTTAAAGTTTCATATCCAAAAACAGATTTGAATGGAGCTTTTCCTGTTAAAGTTACTGATGCCCAAAATAGTGCATTAAACCAACCACGATACTGACCTGGATAATTTTCTGAGATCATATCTGCTGGGAACCATTTTTCCCAATATTTTTTATTTTTGAGATATGGGCCAATTGTTGATAGTGGAACTATGCCTGCATCTAACCAAGCATCTCCTACATCTGGAATTCTTTCCACTTCTGCTCCACAAGTTTCACACCTGATCTTAATTTCATCAATCCATGGTCTATGTAATTCAGGAAGCTTGTCTACTTTCTTTGGACTTAGAGCTAGCTTCTTTAGTTCTTCTAAGCTGCCAAAAACATGAATCTTACCACATTCACATTCCCAAATTGGAAGCGGAAGTCCCCAGAATCTTTTTCTTGAGATGAGCCAGTCGCTCATGTTCTTGAACCAGGTTTCTTGTCTAGTTTTTCCATATTCTGGATACCATTTTATTTTCTTGTTTTCTGAGATTAGTTTTCCACGGATGTCAGCTGATCTAATATACCATTCATCTACTAATCTGAAAACAAGTTCTTCGCTACAACGCCAGCAATGTGGATAACGATGAGTATAATTTTCGATTTTGTAAATGAAGCCTCGTTTTTTCATGTCTTCTATGATTTTTGGATTTGCATCTTTTGCAGACATGCCTGTCAACCAATCATAACCTTCTATATAAACTCCTGCTTGATCCAAAGGAGCTATAGTTGCAAGTCTTTCTCTCTTGCCAAGTTCATAGTCTTCAGGACCACAGCCAGGTGCTATATGAACCATTCCAGTTCCTTCTTCTGAACTTACCAAGTCCCAAGTTATTACTGAATATGTGGCTTCTTTTGCAGCTGGAAGATCTTTGTATGGAGCAACATAGCTTATTCCTACTATATCTGCTCCTGATAGAGTATCTAGTTCTTCATAATTTCCTTCTAAAATATCTAATCTATCTTTTGCAAGATAGTATATTTCATCTTTTTGTTTTACTTTAGCATAAACAATATCAGGACTTACTGCTACTGCAGAATCAGCAGGCATTGTCCAAGGAGTTGTTGTCCATACTAAAAGGAATTCTTTTTCTTTTCCAATTACTGGAAATTTCATGAAAATTGCTGGATGTGTAATCTCAAGATAACCTTCTGTTATTATGTCATGTTTAGATGAAGCGGTTCCACATCTTGCACACCAAGGAACAACATCTTTTCCTTTGTATAGCCATCCCTTATCATAGTATGATTTAATGAGGTACCAGTTATGTAAATTATTATTATCAGTCATAGTATAGTAATCGTTGCCCCAATCCATCCAATAACCAAGTCTTATGGAATCTTGGATTATTAACTTTGAGAATTTTTCTACTCTTTCCTTACAGGCTTTTGCAAAATTTAAAATTCCAAACTTTTCAATGTCTTCTTTGGATTTGAAGCCTTTTTCTTTTTCTACTTCCCTTTCAATCCATAAACCCTGAGAATCAAATCCATTTTGCCTTCTTTGATTATAACCTTGCATTGCTTTGAATCTTAAGAAGAGGTCTTTGTATGCACGGCCCCAGGCATGATGAACTCCCATAGGGTTATTTGCTGTTATAGGCCCATCTAAGAACGAGAATTGCTTCTTGCTCTTGCTAAGCTTAGACATTAACTTTTGGAAGCTTTTATCTTTGTCCCAGAATTTTAATATTTCTGGCTCGATCTCTAATGGATTGTATATTGTCATTTTTAATGGCTTTAATTAGCTATTTATAAAGTTTTTTTCCTTAGTAGATATATGTTTTAAGCTTTTAAAAAAACTTTTATTAGATTATTTTTGTACTTGCTTAAGAATTAAAGATAATTCTGTTCCTGAAAGTCTTTGTACTGTTTTTTCTAGAATCTTCTTTGGAAGTTTGAGTTTTGAGATATGTGTTTTAGCTTGTTTTTGAGTTAAAGGCTCTTTATGATGTCTGGAATGATTTATTATTGCTTCCATTAATGCATTCTTGGTTTTCTTGGTTTTTTGCTGCCAGAGTTCTCTAGTTATGAACTCTTGTCTGGTTAGTTGGGATTTTGATCTTGGTGTTATTGTTATTACAACAGAATTTATTCTTGGTGCTGGGTTGAATGCGGTTGGTAGAACAAGTTCTTTTATATGAATATCAAAGTATGCTCTTGCTAAAAAATAAATTCTTCTGTTGTTTTTCTTTAGAGTTATTAATTCAGCAAAGTTTTTTCCAAGAGTTAATACTGCTAGTTTGAATTTATAGCCAGCTAATAATGTTATAATTTGTTCTGAAAGACTATATGGGATATTTGCTATAACTTTATCTACTTTAGGAAGCTTTGCTTTAAGGATATCTTGATATTTCATTATGAGATTTGGATGATTTTCTTTGATTTCGTTTAAGTCTGGTTTGAAGTGTGGATCAATTTCAAAAGCATAAACTTTTTTTGCTTTTTCTACTAGTCTTTTTGTTAGGTTGCCAGAGCCTGCGCCGATTTCTAATACAATATCTTTACTAGTAAGATCTGCATATTTAGTTAATCTATTAAGTAGTCTTTTATCTATCATTAGATGCTGATCTAAGTGAATAGTATCTAGATTATTCATTGTATTTATTTCAGTTGCAATAATAATATAAATGATTAACTGACTATATTTTTTTTGAATAATTATGGGATTTAAAGGAAGAAGCGTAATTTCTGTGAATGATTTCTCTGCTAGAGATTTTGATATAGTTCTAAAGCGGGCTGAGGAGTTTAAGAATTTGCATAAGCAAGGGAATGCTAATAAAATTAGTGACCTTCTTAAAGGAAAAAGAATTGCATCACTTTTCTTTGAACCTAGTACAAGAACTGAGAAAAGCTTTGATGCAGCAATCAAAAATCTTGGTGCAGAAGCTATTGGTTTTGGGAATCCATCAAACACTTCTGTGGTTAAGGGCGAGCCATTAGTTGATTCATTGAGAATGTTTGAAAATTATGATGCTCAAGCTATAATTATAAGACATAATTTAGATGGTGCTGCTAGATTTGCTGCTGATTCTCTAAAGATTCCTATTATAAATGCTGGTGATGGTAAAAATCAGCATCCTACTCAGACTATGCTTGATTTGTTAAGCATTAAAGAAACTCAGGGAAAATTAGATGGATTAAAAATTGGGGTTGTTGGAGACTTGAAATATGGAAGGACTACACATTCTTTAGTTAGTGCACTTACGATGTTTAGTAGTAACAAATTTTATTTTGTTTCTCCAGATGTCCTTAAAATGCCTTTATATTATTTAGATTTGATAAAGAATAGAGGACATGATTATGAGATTTCTAATGATTTGCAAGAAGTTGCTGAAAAAGTTGATATTTTATATATGACTAGAATACAGCAAGAGAGATTCCCAGATACTATGGAAGGTAAGGAAGACTATGATAGAGTAAAAAATTTATTTAGTCTTCATGCTAAGTTGTTAAAGAATGTTAAACCTAATTTAAAAGTATTACATCCTTTGCCAAGAAACAAGAATGCAATTGAGTTAGATTATTCTGTTGATAATACTGAGTATGCTTATTATATTCAACAAGCACAGAATGGAATATATATAAGAGAAGCTTTGTTAGATTTAATATTTAATGACTCTGAAATATATACTGAGAAAAAGCAAGAGTATAAGACTGCTTCATTTCAAAATGTTAAGCCTAGACCTAGTGCTAAGAAAGGAATTATTGCACCTATTGAAAATGGTATAGTTATAGATCATATTGCTCCAGATAAATTCAAAGAAGTATCTTCTATATTAGGACTAAAGGATCCTGAAATTAATTTTAGTCTTGGAAGAGTTACAAGAACTAATGGGGAGAAGAAATTAATCTTGAAAGTATCTAATAGAAATATTTCTGAATCTTTGCTTAATATGTTGGCAGTGGTTACTCCAGATTCAACTGTTAGTTTCATAGAACACTCTAATGTTGTTAGAAAAGGTAAAGTTAAACTTCCAGAGATTCTTAATAATATAGTAGCTTGTCCTAATAGTAGTTGTATTTCTAATTTAATTTATAAAGAGGGCGCTATGCCTATGATTTATGTTATTAATAGAGAACCTGCAATGTTTATTTGTCATTATTGTAATATTAGATTTGGTGAAAATAGAGTTAAGCTAATATGATTACATACTTATAGAGAATAAGCTAATATGATTACATACTTATAGAGAATAAGCTAATATGATTACATACTTATAGAGAATTTTCCTTTTGAGATGTGAAGGTTTTTTATTCTTAGTGTTCCTTCAAGTTCTGGCTTAAGAGTTTTTAGTTTGTCTACATCTGGATGTGTAAGATTTACTAAGTCGAATTCTTCTCCGAGTTTGATGTTATTTTCTTGCTTCCATTTTCTTAGTTCAGAAATTAACATCTTAGCAAGGACTCCTAATTCTAGAGATTTTTTGTTTGGCTTTTTTTGCTTTGGAAATTGACAGAGATGTATGGATTTCTCTTTTTCTTGTTCTTTGAAAGCAGTCTGATAGATTTCTTCTGTTATGTGCGGGATGATTGGAGCCCACATTTTAATTATGTTAAAGAATATATTGTATAAAGTATAGACTGCTGCATTTTTGGTTTCTTTATTTTCAGAATAAATTCTATGTTTAACTGCCTCAAGATAGAAGTCACAGAAATCATGCAAGAAAAACATTTCTAGTTCTTTTCTTGCTTTTGTAATTTTATATTCCTGGAAGAATTTATGATAGTTGTTTAGAACTTTATGTAATTGATTTGTAATCCATAAATCCAAAGGAGTGAATTTTTGTTTACTATTTGGAACTTTATCTATATTTATGAAAATAAATCTGGCTGTATTCCAGAGTTTAATTAAGATTTTTGTGCCTCTAATTATATCTTTTTCTTTGAAAGGTATGTCTTCTCCAATTCCTGCTGTGGAAACCCAGTATCTAAAAGAATCTACATCATATTTTTTTATTAAGTCATCAAACCAAATAGCGTTTCCTTTGGATTTGTGCATACCTTTTCCTTTAGGATCTAAAATATATGTTCCAATCATTACATCTTTCCAAGGAATAGATTTTAGATGGTAGTATGATTTTGTTATTGTATAGAATGCCCAGGTTCTTATTATATCATGAGATTGCGGGCGAAGAGTCATAGGAAATACTTTATCAAAGACTTTAGGATTTTCTAACCATTGTGAAGCAATTTGCGGTGTCATGCTAGAAGTCATCCATGTATCAAAGACATCATCCTCTGGAATTAAATCTGTAGACCCGCAGCTACATTTTTTTGGAGCAGGATCTTTTAATGGATCTATAGGAAGATCTTTCTTATCTGGAAATACTGGACTATCACAATCTTTACAATACCAAACAGGAATAGGAATTCCATAAAATCTTTGTCTTGAGATTCCCCAGTTCCAATTAAGATTACTTACCCAATCTTCGAATCTTTTTCTATAAAAAGCAGGGTGCCAGTTTACTTTCTTTCCTTGAGCAATAAGTTCTTTTTTATGACTTAGTATGTCTATATGCCATTGTTTTGTTACTATATATTCTACAGGAGTGGAACATCTCCAACAGGTTCCTATAGTTTGTTGTAATGGTTCTTGTTTTGTTATTAAATCTTGGGATTTTAATTCTTTAATTATTTTAGCTTTTGCTTCTTCTAATGTTAGGCCTTTATATTTACCAGCAATGTCATTTAGTTTGCCATCATTATCTATAATTATTTTTGTATCTAGTTTGTATTTTCTCCATTTTTCTATGTCTGCATTATCTCCAAAAGTACAAACCATTAAAATTCCAGTTCCAAATTCTGGATCTACAGCTTCATCTGTCATTATCTTTACTTTATGTTTAAAGATTGGAACTATTGCTTGCTTTCCAATAAGTTTTTTATATCTTTTATCTTGAGGGTTTACAAAAATAGCTACGCAGGCTGGTAAAAATTCAGGACGTGTAGTAGCAATATTTATTATTTCTCCATCTTCTAGCTTGAAGTTAATATGATTTAATATAGTAGTTCTTTGTGTGTCTTCCACTTCTGCTTGGGCTAGTGCTGTTTGATGATGTATACACCAGATAGTTGGCTCTTCTCCACGATAGGCTAGATTTTTTTCAACTAAATCTAAAAATGAAGTTTGGGCTACTTTTTGAGCTTCTTTACTTATTGTAACGTAAAGCAAATCCCAATCATAAGCATGTCCAAGTTTCTTATATACTTTTTCAGAATATAATTTCTCTACTTCTTTTGATTCTTTTAGACAAAGTTTTACAAATTCTTCCCTAGTGGTTGTGGCTTTGTTTATTTTGTATTTTTCTTCTACCATCTTTTCAGTTGGTAAGCCATTATCATCAAAACATGGAGAGAAGTAAACTTCCTTGCCATTCATTCTCCAATATCTTGTTGGAAATTCAAATTGAGTATAATGCAAGGCATGTCCTATGTGAAGATGCCCAGCAGAAGCATATACTGGAGGAACATCTACAGAAAAGATTTTCTTATTGGATTTAGGATTAAATTTAAAGATTTTTTCTTTTTCCCAGTATTCCTGCCATTTTTCCAGGCTATTGAAATCTATTTTCTTAGGGAGCTCTTTCATTTATAAAATTTAGAAAACTAAGTTTATAAGTGTAATGTTTGGTAGTTAGTTATTTTTTCTTAGGTCAATAATTCTTTTTGTTTTTCTATTTGTCTGTGCTAAATATCCTGGGCTAACAAAATCTATTTTAATGACCATAGACCCTTCATTTAAAAGTAAATCAACCTCAGGAGATATCTTATATGCTTTTTTTAGTATTTTTAGTTTTAATTTATCTTTCCGAATTTTTGTTTCTATGATAATTTTTAATATTGTTACTCCTTCTTTTTCCTTGAGGTAGCAAAGATAATTAGATGAAATCTCTGGAAAAGATAGTAGAAAGTGTTCTATATCTGAAGGAAAGATATTCATTCCAGCTATAAAAATAATATCATCAACTCTGCCTTTTATATTAAGTATTGGCCACTTTAAACTGCAATCACATTCTCTAAAACTTAGAGTGCCAAGATCTCCAGTTGCGTATCTTAATAACGAAAAACCATCTGAGTTTAAAACTGTTAGAATAATTTCTCCAGTACCCTGATCTTTTATTTTGTTATCTTCTGTACGGATTTCTACGAGAATATCTTTATACATTAAATGTTTGTTTAGATATTTATTACAATTAATTGCTATAATATCTGCTTCCATTGAGCCATAAAGGTTAATTAATTTTGTATTCCAAATATTTTCCATTTTAGTTCTATATTCTTTAGAAAATGGTTCGCCTGATAAAATTATATTTTTTATATTGGTTTTTGGATTTAACTGAATATATGTTTTTGTTAACCTAGTTAGAATTGATGGATGTGTTGCGATTATAGATATACCTAGTTTGGCAATATTATTCATCTGAGATTGCAGGCACCTTGTTACACCTGCTGGATATTGCATAACTCTTAAACTTGCAAATGCATTTTCATAATATTGACCTAAAGGCGGATTTGTATATGAACTTAGCACAGCAATCCTGTCTTCTTTATTAAAATTAAACCAAGACCAACATACTTCTGCTCTTGTTCTCATAATATCTAAGTCTTTTTGTGTGAAAAATATTAATTTAGGTTCTCCTGTAGTGCCTGTTGTCTGTGAGATAAACTTAATTTTGCTTAGATCTGTAGCAAGAAATTCAAATATGTTATTTCTGTAATCCAAAGAAGAAGTAATAGGAATTTCGGAAAGGTCTGATCTAGAAGATATGTTTAATTCTTTGAAAAGTTTACTATAATATTTAGTCTTATATGCATGTCTAATAGTTTCTGTCAGCTGATCATTCCAGTATTTTTTAATTCTTGTTAGCATTATATGTTTTGTATTCCAATAAAATTTATAATATTATCTTTAAATAAAATAACATGCATCAAAAAGATATTATTAGAGTTATGCAAAAGATAAGAGCACCTATGTATTCTAGCCATATATATAGTAAGGATAAATCTGATAAAGAGAATATGCCTGGTTTTTATTATGAAGAAAGGACATGGCATGGAAAACCATATATTATGCCTTTAAATGAACTTAAAACACGTCCTTGTAGCTGGTTTTCTGCTGGAGGGGGATGTGTTACTTGCGGCTATCAATTGATAGCTGATTTATCTGGGGTTTATAATCAAAAAGACATGCTTAAACAAACTGAATGGGTTATAAATAAATATAATCCTGAGAAATATCCATTTATTAATTTTACTAGTGCTGGAAGCTTACTAGATGAAAAAGAAATTCCATTTAAAACTATAGAGAAGATTTTTGGTATGCTAAGAGATGCAGGATATAAAGCTCTTAATTTTGAATCAAGACCTGAATATCTTATTGATAGAACAAAACTTGAAATAGTAAGATCATATTTTGATGAAGTATCTGTAGGTATAGGCTTAGAATCAAAAAATGATTTTATTAGAAATTTTTGTTTAAATAAAGGCACTAAGCTAGAAATCTATGTAGAAGCTCTTCAAACTGCTCAAGAATGTGATCTCATTACAGATGCTTATGTTTTAGTTGGGAAACCATTTCTAAATATGAAAGAAGATGTTAGGGATGCGGTTGAAACATCTAGATTTGCGATTGAAAATAATGTGGATACAATTATAATAATGGTCACTAATCTTCAACCATACACTTTAACTAAATTTATGTATGACAAAGGAATGTATGAGTTAGCAAAACTTTGGTTGCCTTTAGAAGTTTTACGGGTTATAGTGCCAGAACATAATAAAGTAGTTATTAAAGGTCTGATAAGATCCTCCCCACAGCCTATTGAGTTTGCTTCAACCTGTGAAGAATGCTTTTCTTATGTAATAGATAGTATAGTCTTTTGGAATCTTACTAAAGATTTTGAACATATTAGAAACCTTCCGGACTGTAGGTGTAAGCAGGATTGGTATATGTTTTTTAACTCTACAGAAGTAAGAGAGCAGGATAGATTAGAAAAAGATATAAAAAATCAATACCATCAAATAGAAGAATTATTAGATACTAGTTCTTAGGAAGTATTGACTTCTAAAAAATAAAAGCTTATAAACATATATCTTAATTTTTAAGATAGTTTTGGAGAGTGCTACTAACTTTTAAAAAAGTTTAGTCAAAAGAAAATGTTACAAGTTTGGACTGAAAAATATAGACCTAAGACTTTAGCTGAAGTAAAAGGACAAGAGGATGTTACAAAAAGGTTAGTTGCTTTCATAAAAAGTGGAAATATGCCTCATTTACTGTTTGCAGGTCCTGCAGGAACTGGTAAAACTGCTTCAGCAATAGCTATTGCTAGAGACTTATATGGGGATACTTGGAGAGATAATATTCTTGAATTAAATGCAAGTGATGAGAGAGGAATTGATATTATTAGAAATAAAGTTAAGGATTTTGCAAGATCTAAGGCTATAGAAGATGTGCCATTTAAAATTATTTACTTAGATGAGTCAGATGCACTAACAAAAGAAGCTCAACATGCTTTGAGAAGGACTATGGAAGACTATACTCAGAATACTCGTTTTATTTTATCATGCAATTATTCTAGTAAAATCATAAGTCCGATACAATCAAGATGTGCGATTTTTAGATTTAAGCCATTGCCTGATGAAATAATTAAAAATATACTTGGAAATATTGCTAAGAATGAAGAAATTGATATTAATGCTGATGCTTTAGATTTATTATATGTTGCTTGTGAAGGTGATTGTAGAAGAGCAGAGAATATGCTGCAGGCTTGTTCTGCGATTTCTAAAAAAGTAGATAAACAGATTGTATCTGAGATTATTTCATTTGCTGAGCCTAAAGAGATTGCTCAGCTGATTAAGGATGCTACTTCTGGAGAATTTGAAAAAGCTAAATCATTGATGCAAAACATAATGATTAAACATGGGTTGTCTGGAATTGATATGATTAGGCAAATTCAAAAAGAAGTATTAAATTCTTATATTGATGATAAGATTAAAGTGAAACTTATAAGGGCTTGCGGAGAATATGAATTCAGATTGGTGGAAGGTTCAGATGAATTTACTCAGTTAGCTGCGCTAATATCTGAGTTTGCTTTAATATCTTCATGATTTTGAGGTAAAAAAAATGAGGGAAGAAATTGAAAATTTTGCTAAAGAAGAATTAAAAGGAAAATTGCCTGCTGGGTTTGATCATTTTAAGAGAACTTATAAGTTAGCTAAAAAACTAAATGATGAGTTTGATGATGAAATATTACATGCTGCAACATTTTTGCATGATATTGGACAGGGAGAAGATCCACATCAGAAAAAATCAGCTGAAATCGCTTCTGAATTTCTAAACAGAATTAAATTTCCAGAAAATAAAATTGATTTAGTTTGGGATGCTATAATTAATCATGTGCCTACAGGAAATCCAATATCAGTGGAAGCTAAAATGCTACATGATGCAGATCTATTAGATTTTTTAGGGGCAACAGGAATTGCTAGACTTTCTGGAATGACTGCTGAAGACTGGTGGGAAAAAGATTCGTTAAGTGGTGTTTTAGATATTTGGGAGAATTTTTGTCTTGGATTATGTGCAGAGAATTTAATACTAGATAGATCAAAAGAATTTTCCAAAAATAAGATTGAACTTACTAAGGCTGCGATAAAGCAACTAAAAAAAGAAATAGAATAATGTCAAAAGATAAAAGTCCTTGGATTATTAAGTATAGACCTAAAACTGTAAGGGATGTGGTTGGACAGACTAAGGCTACTGAGGATTTGTTGAATTATATCAAGAGTTTTGATAGACAGAAGAAAAAAGCTATTATGTTGTATGGCCCGCCAGGATGTGGAAAAACTTCTATGGTTTATGCTATTGCTGAAGAACTTGGACATGAATTAATTGAAGTAAATGCATCTGATAGAAGAAATAAAAATGAAGTTCTTGAAACCTTAGGACCTGCTAGCATGCAGATGAGTTTGTTTGGCGGAAGTAAATTGATTTTAGTAGATGAAATTGATGGTTTATCTGGGTCACAAGACAGAGGTGGAACCACAGCACTAATTGATGTGATTAAAAAAACTAAGTTTCCAATAATTCTAACTACAAATGATCCTTGGAGCCAAAAGTTGAAAACTCTTAGAAATTATTGTGTGATGGTTCAACTTAGAAAATTAAATGTATTAAGTGTTGCTAAATATCTTAAACAGATTCTTTCTCAAGAAGGAGTGGTTTATGAAGAAAGTGCTATTAAAAAATTAGCTGGGTATGTGGATGGAGATCTGAGAGCGGCAGTTAATGATTTACAAATGTTATCAAGTTCTGGAAAAATAGTTGAAAAAGAGCTAACTTTATGGAAACGTGAGCAAGAGGAAAGTCTGTTTTCTGCATTAAAGTTAATCTTTAAGTCATATAATTCTGAAGCAACCTCCCATGTGGTTGATAATCTCTCAGAAGACTTGAAGATGTTAAGCTATTGGCTTGAAGAAAATATTCCTATAGAATATTTTAATCCTGCTGAAAGACGTAATGCATATAGAGCTCTTGGTGATTATGATATTTTTATGAGTAGAATTATGAGATGGCAGCACTGGAGATTTATGTATTATGCTAGACTTTTGCTTGTGATGGGAGTACAACAAGCAAAGAATGATGTAAATCCAAGATATGTTATGCATAAACGTCCTGAGATACTTAAAAAAATATTTATACGGGCTGCTAAGCGAGCAAAGATTCAGGGAATAGCTAGACAAATAGGAGCAAAGTTACATTGTTCTGCAGGAATGTTAGCAAAGGATTTCTTACCATATTATAATTTCATACAAGAAAATAATCCTGAGATGGGTAGAGAGATAAATGAGTTCTTAGAGTTAGATATCAGATAAATTATATAAGGATAAGGTTTTTAAATCAATAAAAAGTGTTTTTTATGGGGCTAGTCTGGGCCATTAGCGCGGGCCTGTAATCCTCAATGCGCTTTAGGGGAAGATGAAGCTTTGGGAGCGGCGTAAAGAATGCTTGCTGCCCTTTTAGTTGGCGTCGAAGCCTCGCCTTCAAGGGCCTCTCTTTCAAGCTAATCCGGCCAGGCCAGGAATGGAGCAACCGTAACTTGGTTTTGGGGTGCTTTGGAGATACGGGGTGGAGCTGATTATTAGGATCACAGTAAATGTTGTTTATGTCCATCCTAAAGCATGCTCCACTTTATTATGCTGGGATCGCCTAGTCTGGTATGGCGCTATTAAATCCTATAGCTTGGGATGAAGCGTAGGCCTGCTAAGCTAGTTTCCGCAAGGATGCGAGGGTTCAAAAGAACCTTTCTTGGAAAGAAACGTTCATGAAAGAATGTACCAAGGGTTCGGAATGTCCCTCTCCCAGCGCTTTAACCTTTCTTAGAAACTTTTGGAAAAAAGGTTTCATCAAAAAAGAAAGAGGTAAAAAAAAGGAAATGATTAAGGCAATATTTTTTGATTTTGATGGCGTATTAACTTTAGACAGATCTGGAAGGATTGTGATAGTTAAGGCTTTAGCTGAGAAACTTGGAGTTTCAGATGATTTGGTTAATGAAACCTATAGCAAGTATGCGCATGCATTTAATATTAGTATGATTAAATTAGAACATGTGATTAGTGGAATGTGTGCTGGTCTTGGTATGAAAATTCCTATGAAGATTTGGGATTATGCTGTGAGTTCTGCTAGATTAAATGAAGAAATATTTGAATTAATTAAGAAAGAATATCTTGGCAAATATTTATTAGGAATTATAACTGATAGTTCTAAATACAGATTTGATTTGCTAAAAAAGAAATTTAAGTTAGAAAATATGTTTAATGTTTTAATTAGTTCTGGAGATGTGAAAACTGATAAACATGGTACAAAGATCTTTGAGATTATAACTGATAAAATAAAGATGTCTGCCGATGAAATATTATATATAGATAATGATGAATATCATGTAGATATGGCTAAGAAAGCTGGATTTAAAGGAATTCATTATGATTCTCAAGAACATGATATAAAGTATCTTAAAAAAGAAATTGATAAAATTTTAAAGTAAAATGTTAAATGCTGTAAAGAAAGATCTTAAAAAATTAGAAGATAAAAATCAAGCAAAACTTCTTTCTGGATTTTTTAAGACTGGTAAAGGAGAATATGGAGAAGGTGATATATTCCTTGGGATTAAAGTTCCGGTACAGAGAGAAATTGCTAGAAAATATTATGATTTATCTTTGAAAGATATTCAGATTTTATTAAAAAGCAAGATACATGAATACAGATTAGTTAGTTTGCTTATTCTTATGCATCAATATTCTAAAGGAAATTCTAAATTAAAGAAAAAAATATTTGATTTTTATCTTAAAAATACAAAACAAATTAATAATTGGGATCTTGTAGATTTAAGCGCGCCAAATATTCTTGGGGACTTTCTTTTAGATAAGGATAGAACTATTTTATATAAATTAGCAGTATCAAAGAATCTATGGGAGCGCAGGATTTCTATTCTAGCTACATATAAATTTATTAAGGCGAATGATTTTAAAGATATGTTAAAAATTTCTGAGATTTTACTTAGAGATAAACATGATTTAATTCATAAAGCTGTAGGATGGATGCTTAGAGAAGTTGGCAAGAGAGATCAAAAAGCTGAAGAGAAATTTTTAGACAAGTATTACAAAGAAATGCCTAGGGTTATGCTTAGATATTCTATTGAAAGATTTGATGAAAAAAAACGTAAAGAATACTTAAGAAAATAAAAGACTCGATACTTTTATAAAACTAAAAGTATGTGTTTTAAGTAGGGGACCATAGCTCAGACTGGGAGAGCACTAGACTGAAGATCTAGGTGTCGTGGGTTCAAAACAACCCTTTTGTAACTGTAAGAACAAAAGCATTGACGGAAAATTCCGTGGTTGAGAAATTCCCACTGGTCCCACTTCTATTTTATTTTTTATTTCTAAAGAAGTTTTTTATATGAGAATATAAAATAAATAAATCAGATGAATAATGCTTCTTTGCTTCATCTGAATGGCTCTTTAGTTTTATGATGTCTGGAGGCCAAGGTTCTTCTTTTTTAGGAGCATATTTCTCTTTTTCTTTTTCTTTTTTTCTCTTCCAGAGCAGCCATAGCCACCAGATTAGAGCTATTGTAACTATCCAAATTATTATAGCTAATGTTATGCGCAAAGTACCTAAGTCTCTTAGATCTAGAAGGGTTTGTATTGCCTGACCAAATAAAGGTACTTCTGGAATTTCTGGAGGAATTACTTCTTCCTCTTCTAATGGAACTTCTTCCTCTGGTGGAATTTCTGGTTCAGTTGGAGGTGCTGGTTCAGAAGGAGTTATAAGTCCTGTTCTTCCTGGTGTTGGTTCTTCTGCAGGAACTTCTTCTGCTGTGATTGTAAATATACCATATTTAGGAAAGGTATCTTTTCCTGATGTATCATTAGCATATACTTTGAATGTATATGTGCCTGCACCAATGTTTGTGTTAAATGTATTATAATACCAAATATTTCCTGATTTAGTCATAGTATATTTGGTGCCTTGTATTTGTAAAGTAGCAGTATCTACATCAAATAATCCTAGTTTAACTATCTTTGCCTTGAAAGTTATTGCATCTCCTGCATTTACCTCTTCAGGAGTTGCTATTGCTTCTGTTACTTGTATTGAAGATGCTATGATTCCATAAAATGGGAAATATTCTATATAGTTTTGGGTTGTGTTTGAGCTATTATAACTTGTTGCAGATATATTTATTTCACCATGCTCTATATTTATTCCTTCGTCTAAAATATCAGAATCTAAGCTAGTAGAATCAATAAGATCCAAATCAAGAGTTATATTGACTTCAGTACTATTTATATTTAAATCTGTTTCGCAATCAGTACAAGTATATTCTGTAGGTGCTGTTGCAGATATGTTGACATCCCAAGTATCATTGGTTATAAAGATAATATCATAAAATAAGTCTTCAGGATAATTCTCAGAAAACATAAAGTCATCTGAGATTATATCTATTTCAGAACCAATTAGTGTATTGTGAGATTGTGGCATATATATTACTTGTCCAAATACAGAAGACCAGAATTTTTTCATAAAAAGTTTTGCTTTCTTAGTGATTCCATCTTTAATTGAAATTGGATTTTTATGTATTATAAATGCTTTAATATCTTTATTAAGTAATTCATAATCTGATAGTCCAAATATAACAACATCTTTAGTTGATGGGCTGGTAGTATTAGCTAAACATTTTCCATCTGCACCTGTTATACAACAAGTTACAAGTGGACAATTATCTCTAATGTCCTTTAGATATTGTCTTCTAAAGTCAAGATCTTTGATTTTTAATTTGCTCCATGTATCAGAATCATATCCAGCTAAATTATCAATACAAGTTTTATTATAAACTTCTGCCGTGAAATTTTCTATAGGTAGAATTTGTTTAGGAATTACTGTATAATCTCTTAGATTTGTTTCTATCTTTATCTTTGCATCTCCTATTTGTGATAGACAGGTTATTGGTAGTGGTTCATCTGTTACTGTGAAATTTCCTGTCTTGCTTACTGTATAATTAGTGGCATCTTTTGCATATATTGTAAAATTATAAGTTCCTAATGAAATATTAGTGTCAAGAGCATCATAATACCATATATCTGAGGATGAATTGGTCATTACATATAATGTGTTTTCAAATTCCAGAGTTACTAGATTTATTGCATATGCAGATGTAATATTTGCTGTGAAGTTTATTTGTTGAGTAGGGTTTATTATATTTGGATTTGCATTAACTTGATTTATATCTAAAAGAGATCCAACTTCTAAAGTTATTGTTCCTTGCACTATTTCTTGACTTGCATAGCCTGTAATTCCAGATTCAGCTGTTGGTTCCTTATAACTTATGATTGGAACTTTAACGGTTACTTCTTTATAGACTAGGGTTGGAACTTTGCCTGCTGGAGCGAATATATATGCTAGAGGTATTATAATTATGACTAGCAAAATAAGTACTAAAATCTGTTTAGTAGACAAGCTTCTTACCATCCCTTTATACACTCCCAATTATATTAGGTCGTCAATCCTCTCTGTTTTTGGATTGTCAACTACCTGATACAGTTCAAACTCATCAACGATGTTTGGAATGTATGTTTTGATCTCTTCAACTATGCTGTCTAGGTGAGTTGTATTTTCGTATGCTATTGAGCATTGGAAGTCATACTTACCAATTAGCTTTGAAATACGAAATACAAACTTATTGGAAACTAGTTGTTTCAAGAATTTCTTTTTATCAGCGTCATTTCTGGTTTTAAGCTTGAATAGCAAGATAGCTACATTAGGATAACCTAGTGCAGCAGGATCTACTAATGGGATAAATCCTGTTATTATCTTATCTTTTCTTAGCCTGTTTAGCCTTCTAGAAACAGAGTCTCTTCTAATTCCTGTCTTTGTTGCTATCTCTGCGATCGTTGCTCTACTATCTTCAAAAAGGGTTTTTAGTATCTTCTTGTCTTTTTGGTCTATTTGTTTATTCATCATACAAATTACGCATTTTTATACAGTGTATATATAATAATAAGCTATGTTTTAAAATATTTTGCTTATTTTACGCACTATAGAAATCTAATGATATTTATGTTTGTGATAAGTTTAAAATTAAGAATAAGCTAATGATATTTATATTTGTGATAAGTTTAAGATTAAGAATAAGTTTTATAATATGCCTGAGGTAATAAAAACTTCAATGAATGCTGCTATAATCACTAAGATGATAGATGCTGCAAAAATTGTAAGAGAATCTTTGGTTAGTTTTATGAAGCGTTCAGACATGAATTTTTCTACTAACAGACCTTTAGATAGGATTCCTCCAGCAATTGCAGCAAGCAAATAAGCTGCTACTTCTGGGATTAAATGCAATGAAATTATAGTTATAATTATGAATAGCTCTGCTGCCTTATCTATAAATCCAAAAGCAAATGATCTTATTACTCCAGAGATTGCTGCTCCGAAGATAGATGCATTTAATACTATAATAAACATAGCACCAGCACCATATAATAAGCTTAATGCAAATGTTAAAATATTTACAATCATATTATTTTTAATAATTGATGAAAAGGCATATGCTTGTGATTGTAAAGGGCCTGTTGCTAAACCTTGTATTGTTTGTGAGAAATTTGGGAAGATTTTATTTAGTTGCACTATTTGATAAGCAAATACTTGCATATAGCTTCCTAATGGAATAAATGTTCCTATTATTGCAAAAAAAAGGAAGATTCCTAAGAATAAAAAAAGATATGTTTGAAAAATATCTATATGATCTTTGAATAAAGCTTTAGATCCTCGGATTGCCCCCTCTTTTGCTTCTTCTACAAGCAATGCACTAAGAGAAGGTATTATAAATAAAGATATTAGGAAAATCATAGCTATAGATAACACATCTAAAAATAAAATGCTAGAAATCATTGCTCCTATAGACGTAAAAATAACTCCTAGAAAGAATGCATAGATTGGGATGTTATCAACCCATCTTTCTTTTAGAATTAATTCTAGGACCATTTTATGGTGTAATATGTGTTTAGTATATTAAAAAGTTTTAGTTTGATTAAAAAGTTAGCTTGATTAAAAAAAATTCTTGAGGCTACCTCGCTTTCCAACAATACTAAGAAGTTGTTCTTCTGAAATTAATCCTAAGGAGGATTCTTTATGATGGTTGGGGCAGAGAATAATTATATTATTTAAAGAGTTGGTACCCCCTTTGCTTTTTGGAGTTATGAAATAAGCATCTACATATTTTGAATAACCGCAGAGTTCGCATCTTTGTCCGAGAAGTTTTTTAGCTCGAGAGGCTGCTTTCTCTCTTGTTAAATTCTCAATAACTCTTAAGCTAACTTCTTGTTCTATATTATCTTGATCAGTCTGACTTAACATGATCTATGATTTACTCCTTAATCTTTTTTAAGTTCTGATTGACTATAATTAGTGGAGTATTTAAGTGCTGCTCTTAGAAATCCATTAAACAATGGAGCAGGACGCATAGGTCGGGATTTAAATTCTGGATGTGCTTGAGTTGCAACGAAAAAAGGATGGTTCTTAAGTTCTAGAAATTCCATTAGTCTTCTATTTGGAGAATATCCTGAAAATATTAAGCCATTGTCTTCAAGTTGTTTGATATATTCTGGATTTACTTCATATCTATGTCTGTGTCTTTCAGAGACTTCTTCTGTATTCATATAAAGATTTCTAACTTTTGTGTTTGCTTTTAGTTCTGCAGTGTATGCACCAAGCCTCATAGAAGCACCATATTGTTTTTTATCTAAAATATTTGCTTGTTCAGGAAGAATTGTTATGACTGGATGCTCTGTGGTTTCATCTATTTCCAGAGAGTTTGCTTTTTTTATTCCACATACATTTCTTGCATATTCTATTACTGCCATTTGTAATCCATAGCATAATCCTAGATATGGGATTTTGTTTTCTCTGCAATATTGTACTGCAAGAATCTTGCCTTCGACTCCAGATCTTCCAAAGCCTCCAGGAACCACTACTCCATCCAGCTTTTTTAATTGAAAAAGATTTTTTTTATCTTTTTCAAAATCTTTTGAATCCAACCAGATTATTTCTGGAGAGGCATCATTATGCCAGGCTGCATGTTTGATTGCTTCTATTACAGAAATATAAGAATCTACAAGATTAAAATCACCAGTATCAAAATATTTTCCGATAACTCCAATTTTAACTTTTTTTGATATGTTTTTTGTTTTGTTAATAAATTCTTGCCACTTAATTAGGTCTTGAGATGGTTTGAACTTTAATCCAAAAAAGCTTAGGATCTTTTCAGTCAGTTTTTGCTTCTCTAAGATTAATGGTACTTCATAAATATTTTCAACGTCTGGGGCTGAAATAACTGCTTCAGGATCCACATTACAAAATAATGATATTTTTTCTTTTCTTACCTCATCCATTTCTTTTGAAGAACGTCCTATTATGAAATCTGGTTGGATTCCTGCGGCTTGGAGGGCTTTTACTGAATGTTGCATTGGTTTGGTTTTCATTTCACCTAGATGATTTGGAATTGGAAGAAAACCTATATGAATAAATAATACATTCTTACCTTCTTGATGCATCTGTCTTGCTGCTTCCAAATATAGAATATTTTCATAGTCTCCAACTTGTCCGCCTACTTCAACCATTACAAAATTCGCTAAAGATTCAGCAGCTCGTTTTTTGATTTGGCGCTTGATTTCATTAGTAACATGAGGAATAGGCTGGACTGTCTTTCCTAGATATTCACCAGCACGTTCTCTTTGTATGACTGAATAATATACTTTACCTGTAGTGATATTATTTTCTTTATTTAGATCTATATTTAGAAATCTTTCATAGTTTCCAAGATCTTGGTCTATTTCTCCACCATCATCTGTGACCCATACTTCACCATGTTCTGTAGGACGCATAGTGCCTGCATCAAAGTTGATATATGGATCAATTTTAATTGATGTTACTGCATAACCTTGATATTGTAGGAGTTTTCCGATTGAGCTTGAAATTATGCCTTTTCCTAAACCTGAGAAGACACCTCCAGTAATAAATATATAGTGTGTGCGCATATATGAACTATGTAAGATTTAAATAAAAGCATTTATTCATTAGAGAAGATAAGATCTAGTATATAGAAAAAAATGAAGACAAGGGCTCATATTAGTGTAAGAGGAGTAGTGCAAGGAGTATTTTTTAGAGCTAACACTAAAAAACAGGCTAAGAAGCTAGGACTGCAGGGATGGGTTAGGAATTCTGGAATGGATGTAGAAGCTGTGTTTGAAGGACCAAAATTAAAAGTGATAAATATGCTTGAGTGGTGCAAGAAAGGTCCTAGATCTGCTAAAGTTAAAGATGTTAAGATTAGCTGGGAAAAATATACTGGAGAATTCAAGGATTTTAAGATCTTATATTAATTTTAAAAAATAAGTTTCTAGATCTTTTATTTTAACTCTCTTCTGCTTCATAGAGTCTCTATGGCGAACTGTTACTGCTTTATCTTTTAATGTGTCATGATCTATGGTTAAGCAAAAAGGAGTTCCAGATTCATCCATTCTTCTATATCTTCTTCCAATAGAACCAGAGGTATCATAAAAAATAGGATATTTATCCTTTAGCAAATTATAGATTTTCATAGCAACTTCTGGAAGTTTGTCTTTGTTTACTAATGGAAAAATAGCTATCTTGATTGGAGCTAACTTTGGATTTAATTTCAAGACTACTCTATCCTTTTCAACAGTATATGCATCTATTAGAAATGCTAAAAAAGCACGGTCTAGACCTTGCGAAGGTTCTGCAGCTACATAAGGGACAACATGTTCCTGTTTAGCTTGGTCAAAAAATGTTATTTCTTTTCCAGAATATTTTCCATGTTGACTTAAATCAAATTGACCACGATCAGCCATTCCTTGAAGTTCTTTCCAGCCAAATGGGAATTTATATTCAAGATCAAAACAAGCTTTAGCATAATGAGCAAGCTCTTCTTTTTTATGTTCGCGAATTCTAAGATTTTTTGGGTTGATTCCTAAGTTTAGGAACCATTGATATTGTGAATATAACCAATATGCATGCCATCTATTCTTAATTATTTTCTTAATAACTGCTGATTTTATAGTCATTGCTTTATGATTTTTGCCTTTATTTTGCATTTCTGCTGAAAGCATGTTCACAGAACTAGTCTGGATGTCATTATAGAAAGGGCAATCATTGATTTTTTTTGGGTGCGTGAAAAACTCAAGTTCCATTTGCTCAAATTCTCTCATACGAAATAGAAAATCTCTAGGAGAAATTTCATTGCGGAAGGCTTTTCCTATCTGGGCTATACCAAATGGAAGTTGAGCTCTTGAAGATTTTTGTATGAGTTCAAAATTAGAAAAAATAGATTGAGCTGTTTCAGGACGTAGGTATGCTACTGAAGAATCTTGTTCAACTGGGCCTACATATGTTTTGAACATTGTGTTGTATTGTTTTGGTTCTGAAAGAGGACCTTTACATTTAGGACATTTTATTTTATGTTTTTCTATAAGCTTTTGGATTTGTTTTGCAGAAAGATGTTCTGCAGGTATTTTGAGAAGATCTTCTATAAGATGGTCAGCTCTTTCTCTGAATTTACATTTTTTACAATCTACTAAAAGATCATTAAATCCAGCTACATGCCCTGAAGCTTCTAGAACTTTAGGATTTGTTATAGCTGAGCCATCGATTCCAATAACATCCTGACGAGATTGAACAAAAGTTTTCCACCAATCTTTTTTGATGTTTTCCTTAAGTTCTATGCCTAGAGGCCCATAATCAAAGAATCCTGAAAAACCTCCATAGATTTCTGCGCTAGGAAATACAAAGCCTTTTCTCTTACAAAATGCTGCTAAATCTGAGATTGTGTGGATTTTAGAGATATCTGCCATATTTACAAGTATAAGTTTAGTTTTAATAAGTTTTTTCTAATCAAGTTTTTTAGTGGATTTTATAATTTATTATTGGTTTCAAATTAAAATTATGAACATGAACAATTTCATATACATAATATAAATAAAATATATTTTAGTTTATATTTATGGTTTGATCCATCCTATAAGATAATAAGTAACATCACCTTCATCGTCTACGATTCCTACTAAAAGTTTCTTTCTTGTAGAGTGAGCTACACGATTCATAGCAGAGAATTGCCTCCAAGTGAGTTTTTCTCCCTCTGAGGCACAGAATAAAATCCATTTAGCATGCTGCTGCCCAGGCTTAACTCCTCTAGGATATACACGAAAGTCTGCACCGAACTTTAGTGCTGTCTTAAGGATGTATCCTCTATTTCTAAAATCTCTATATACAGAAAATCTATTCCAGAAATTCTTTTCTAGTCTTGTGGCTTTAGCTAAAAAAGTTTTGAAGTTTAACTTTTTTCCTTTAAAATATAGATCTAGTTTTTTCTTTTCTAAAAGGAAAAGAGATTCAACTAATGATAGTTCTAGTTTTTTTTCTCTTCCATGAAATTCTCCAAAGCTACTTCTATCATAGAGAGCTTGAGCTAATTCTATGTTTTCTGATACAATAGTTCTGTTACTTATTAGCAAACCTTTAAGTTTTTCTTCTTTAATTTTAGTTTCTTTAGTTTCTGAAACTTTTTTCTTGAATTTAGTTTTTTTCTTAACCATTATATTTAGAAACTACTCGCCTTCAGCTTTTGCTGATAGACCATAAGTGTTTCCTATTAATTTTTGGGTTTTGAGGATTTAAAAATGTTTATATTTGATTAATTTGTTTTGTTCTAGCATGGATATCCTTAAACTAATCTTTGGAGCGATTTGGTTTATTTTGCCTGCTTATACAGCAAATATGTTTCCTGTATTTGTTGCTAAAACTAAGTTTGCTAAAAAATATAATAAGCCTGTAGACTTTGGAATAAAATATGGTAGAAAACAATTATTTGGGGCAGGTAAAACCTGGCTAGGATTGATATTTGGAATAATTGCTGGGAGTATTATTGGGTTTTTGCAAGGAACCTTGATCTTAGGAATATTATTAGCTTCTGGAGCATTAATAGGAGATTTAGTAGGAAGTTTTGTTAAAAGAAGATTTGGTTTAGAAAGAGGTGAAAGAGCTATTTTATTGGATCAGTTAGATTTCTTGATTGGTGCATTTATATTTTCGAGTGTTATTATGGAAATTAACTATAGTTATTTCTTAGTGTTAGTGTTTTTAACACCTTCAGTGCATTTGCTTGCTAATTATTTGGGATATAAATTAGGTCTTAAGAAAGAACCTTGGTAAATAATTTTATATAGAGTGTTTGATTCCTTATTTGTATGAAAATTGTGATTTTAGGGACTAGTAGTGTATTTCCAACAAAAGAAAGAAATCATTCTGCAATCTTGATTAGATATGGCAGTGAAGGATTATTGTTTGATTGTGGTGAAGGAACTCAAAGACAATTTACGATTTCTGGAGAGAGTATTATGAAGGTTTCTAAGATTTTTATAAGTCATTGGCATGGAGATCATATACTTGGATTGCCTGGATTGATTCAGAGTTTAACTCAGGCTAAAAGAACTAGGCCTTTAGAGATCTATGGTCCTAAAGGAACTAAGACTTTCTTTAGTTATTTATTAAAATCATTCAGTATATGCGAAGGATCTAATCAAAAATGCATGCAATTTCCTATTAAAATAAAAGAAATAGTTCCTAAAGCAGTAGATAAGATTTGTGAAAAAGATGAATACGAGGTGTATGCTACTAAATTAGATCATTTTATACCTTGTCTTGGTTTTGCTTTTCAAGAAAAAGGCAAGAGAAAAATAAATCTTGATTATCTTAAGAAGTTTGGCTTAGGCCAGGATCCTATACTTAAAAAATTGCAAGATGGCAAGGATATTAGATATAAAGGGAAATTGATTAAAGCTAGCAAGGCGACAATAGAAAAGCCAGGCAAGAAGGTAAGTTATGCTGCTGATACTGGTGTTTGTGATAATTTAGTTAGATTAGCTATGGATTCTGATGTGTTTATTTGTGAGAGTACTTTTATGAGTGATCATAAAGATATGGCTAAAGAAAGAAAGCATCTAACAGCTAAGCAAGCTGCTAAGATTGCTAAGAAAGCTAAAGTTAAGAAGCTTATCTTAACACATTTCAGTCAAAGATATAAAAATCTTTTACCTCTGTTACGGGAAGCAAGACAGTTCTTTAAGAATACAGTTGCTGCTAAAGATTTTTTAGAAATTAAGTTATAATATTTCTGAAGGAATAACGAGAACTCATATAGTGAGTTCGCTGGGTTAATCTTTCTTTTCCTCTTTATACTTTGACTCTTCAGGTTCTGGAGATTCTTCTAGGAAATCATTGAACTTTTTCCAAAAAGATTTCTTTTCTTTTGGTTTCTTAGCTAATTCTGTTTTTTCTGGTTCTTGTTTCTGCTCTTCTATTGGTTTTTCTGGTTCTTGAGTGATTTCCTCAGGAATGTTTGTCATAATTCTGTCTTCTTTTTCTTCTTTGAATTGTTCTGGTTTTTCTGGTTCTTTTTTCTCTTCAGGTTTTGGTTTTTCTGGTTCTTGGGATGCTTGTTCTTGATCTTCTGGCTCTTCTAAGAACTCATTAAACTTTTGCCAAAAACTTTTCTTTTTTTCTTTAATCTCAGATATTGGTTCTTGTTTTTCTTCTTGTTTTTCTTCTTGTGTTTGTTCTTGTTTTTGTTCTTGTTTTTCTTCTTGTGTTTGTTCTTGTTTTTCCTCAGGTTTTGGTTTTTCCTTAATTGGTTCTTCAGAACTATCAATAATATTTGGTTCTGATTCAAATTCTTTTGGTTTTTCTTCAAGGATTTCCTTAGTTTTTTCTAATTCTTTAACTTCTTTTAATTCTTTAATTACTTCTACTTTGCTTTCTGATTCTTCTATGTTTTCTTCTACTTTGCTTTCTGATTCTTCTATGTTTTCTTGAGCTGGTTCTTTAGCAGCTTCTTTTTTTATTCTTGATTCTTCCAGATCTTTTTGTATTTTTCTTTTAATTTCTTCTTGTTCTTCTTTCTGTTTCCTTTCTCTAGCTTCTTCATCCTCTAAGAAATCATTAAATTTTGTCCAAAAAGATTTCTTTTCTTTTGGTACCTTAGATTTAGGTTTAGGTTTAATCTTTTTTGGTTTTTCCTTTGATTCAAGTTGATCATCAAACTCTTCTTCAAGATAGTCTGTGAATTTTCTACTATATAGATTAATAAGTATAATTCCAATCAAGATTATTATAGCTGCTAAAATAAAGTATTTGTATTCATCTATGAAATTATTTGATAATATAGTATTATATACATTGTTAGCTGATGTTCCTATATTTGCAAACATTCCTGTAATTGCTAAGAATGCTGGATTATTATTCATTGGCTCTTTTTCTGATTCTTGAGATTTCTGAGATTCTTCTGTATCTGATATAGGGACTAATTTTTTATAAGAAACATCTGCAACTCCATCTTTTATGCCTCTTAGAGTTACTTCAAGATCATTTATGCTATCATTATCAAGATCTACTTGTTTTGTATCTCCAACATCCATGTCTAGATAGATTGGATCAGATTCTATAATTAATATAATAGATGTTTCATCTACAGTGTCTAGAGTTGCTGTATGTTCTTGATCATTATATATAAATTTTGTAGTGCTTCCTTCTATATGATATGTTGACTTTGTAAATTCTGATAACTCAATAAATTCTTCTTTTACTTCTATTATTGGCTCTGGTTCTTTCTCTTCAGATTTTTGTTCTTCTGGTTCTTCTGGTTCTTCTGGTTCTTCTGGTTCTTCTGGTTCTTGAGGTTCTTCTGGTTCTTCTGGTTCTTCTGGTTCTTGAGATTTTGATTTATTAGTATCTGGTTGTTCTGTTTTGGTTTCATTTATTTTTTGCTGCTCTGTATTATTTGCTTTTGGTTCTATAGATTCTAATTCATTTGCTTCTGACTTATAGGTCTCTGATTTGTTAACTTCAGGCTCTATTAATTCTGATTTGTTAACTTCAGGTTCTATAGATTCTGATTCATTTACCTTTTCTTGCTCTTGTTCAGTGTTGTTTAGCTCTTCTGTTATTTTTGGCTCTTGTTCTTGAACTTCTGGCTCAGTGATTTCTGATTCTTGTTCTTCAGGTTCTTTTTCTTCTGATTGTTGTTCTTCAAGAATTTGAGTTTCAAGTTCAATTGTTTCTTGTTTTTGTTCTTGCTCAGAAGCTTCAGATTTTTCTGATGAAGTTTCTTTAGGTTCTTCTGTGTCTGGGATTTGTGGTTCGCTTGTGAAAATTCCTGCAAAGAAACCCGATATTTTATTTCCTAGTTTGCTAAAAGATGAAATTAATGATACTAAAAAAGAATTTGATGGTTTTTCTTGTGTAGTATTATCTGTCTGGGTTGACTTTTGTGGTTCAATTACTTTTATTTGGATTGAGTCTGAGCTTGATAGATAATTATCTTTGGTTCTTGCAGTTATAGTTACTTTATATTCTCCAAGTAATGCTTCTTTTGGAACTGCTATATAGGCGTGGACTGTTTCTAGTTTTTCTGGTTTTATCTTAATGGTTGATGGGTTTAGTTGTACATAACTAGCACCGTTTCCAGAAATATCTAATAGAAATTCTTTTTCTTCTTGTCCTTTATTTTGAATGGTTATGGGAATCAGTGATCCTTCTCCATATGGAACTTCTATTTTATTTTGTTGTGCAGATAGTTCAACTCCAAAACAATTTAGATTAGATTTTAGAGTTATGTCTAATGGTACATGATCATATATCAAAGGAGAGTGTTTAGATCTAGCAAAAATATCTAAATTATAGTCTGCAGGAATGTCGATTGTACTAGGATTTGCAATAAGATTTATTTTTTCAGTGTTACCAGCATCAAGACTTACTAATGTTTTTTCTAATTTTACCCAACTTGCTCCGTCTACTGATAAAATATATTCATCATTAAATTCTCCCTTATTTTCTAGACTTAATTCATAGATTTCTTCTGAGCCAGGGCAAAGAATATCTTCTGTAGTTCCGATTTCTAGATCAATATCATGACATTTCTTTACTTTAATGTCTATAGGAAGAGATTTTTTGTTTTTAGTAAGCTCATCTTCTATATTAACAACAAGTTTATAGTTTCCTTGAACTCCATAATCTGGAAATAATATTAGCTTTGATTGGTTTTGTTGATCTGGGAGAAGATCAAGAGATGATTTTTCTAGTGCAGACCAAGCAGGTCCAGTTAGGCTTAATTTGAATGTATTATTTCTAACTCCAGTATTTTTAATATCTATAGGAATCTTAACTTGGGAATGTTCACAGAATTCATAGAAATTTACTGCAGGAACTGCTTCATAATTATAACAAGGTTCTATTTCAAATTCAAGGTTTTTATTTGCGAATGTATTGCTATCTCTTGATTTTGCGATTACATTTATATCGTATTTACCTTTTTTATCACAAGGAGCTGCAACATATAATTTTAGATCTTTATCTTCGCCCTTGTCTATCATGGTTACTTCTTGAGATAGACTAGCCCATTTTGCACCGCTTCCTGATAAAGAAAGATCATATAATTCTCTATATTGACCATTATTTGCTAAATTTAGATCAAAACTAGAAAGCGTGCAAGCACATGTCTTAATATAGGATTGTACTGATGTTAATGATATTTTATGGCAATCATTAACATATATTTTGTGATTTATTTGTTTTGTTCCAGAATTTTCAGCATTTATTGTTATTATAAGATCATAAGTGCCTGGAAGTGCAAGGCTGCTTGGAGTTATATAAACATATATATCCTTTGATTTTTGTGGACCTAAAACGAAACCTGAGGGAGCTGCTACGGCCCATTTTGCTGCACTTCCAGACAATGTTACGGTGTAACTATCTGATACATCTGCATTTTTAACAGATATTATGAATATGTTAGTATTACTGGGACAAGTATATGTACTAATGTCATCAGAAACTGCCTCAAAGGCATATGCAGTATGTGATAAAAAAGGAGCTAAAAATATAGTTAATATAAAAAAAACTATGCTGCTTAGATGTCCTTTTTTAGCGGCCATTTCCAAATTATTGTTGATTTTTGATTACTATATTATAAGATAATTAAAAAATAAATTAAAAAGAAAAAGAGCAATTAGTAGTAAACTTGCTCTCCTTTATCTTTTTCTTCATTATTCTTCCACATCCAGACAGATAACAAAATAACTGCTATAACAATTAATACGCCAAACAGCCATTTTAAGCCTGAAGTTATTGTTGCTTCATCTAATGTAAGTCCTAGATCTGGTAGTTCTGCATTTGCAGCACCAGTGATTTCTACATTATATGTTATAGAATCTATGATTTCTCCATTTTCTTTTATGTAAATTGTTAATGGATTAGATCCTGTTGCATCTGAATTTGGAATTATTTGAAGATCTAATTTTCTGGTTTCTCCAGCATCTAGTGTAACTGGTCCATCGATGCTTACATCTGCCCATGCATTTGTACCTGCTACTTCAAATCCAATAGTTCTTATATTAGATTCTTTGTTTGTTACTTCTATAGAAAATATATTTTTTGCATTCTTTTGAGCAGTGATATATTTTGCATCTGCGTTTGCTATGCCATCACTATCATATGTAGATATTGAATTATAGTTAGAAATTCTTACTTCTCTAGTAACTATATCATATGCATCGTTGCTGTATACTTTAATAGAAACCTTATGAGTTCCTAATTCTATATCTTTTGGCAGATTTATGCCATAATATCTCATATTAGTTTCGTCTGCTTCTAATGTAAGAGGTCCATAAGTTTCAACAATATTTAAATCTGCAGATGATACTTTAATCATAATATTTTCTTGATCCTCGTTACCATTGTTTGTGACCTTTATTTCAGCAGTAATAGCATTTTCACCAGATTGTCTTAGATTTGCTTCATCAATTATTAGGCTATAATCTTCTTTTTCGATAGATAATACTTGTCTGTCTATTTCAACTGGTTCATCTAGCTCATCTGCTTCTAGATTTATAATTAATATATATTCCTTGCTTGTATCTATATCTTTTGGAATTGTTAAAGATATAGTTTCTATTTTATCTTCTGCTTCATTTCTTAATGTAAATGTTCCTACTTGAGCTTCATCTGTTAGATCCTTTCCGTCTTCATCTTCAATCCAAGCAATGAATTTTGAGTGATGCAGCTTGTCATAAGATACATCTCCTTTTTCAATCTCAATTTCCATATTTATATGATCGCCTGGATTTAATTTTTCTAGATCTGGATTATATGCTACTTCAATTCCAAATTCGCTAACATCTTCATTGTTAGCTAGAACAGAGGTAGAAGTAATTGGTAAGGTTAATCCAGTTATCAGAAATATACTTAGTATACTTAAAAGTATTTTAGTTAACCCTTGTTTCATGTTTAATACCTCCAAAGCATTAGTTGGATAACACTTTTTAGTAATGAAAGCTATAAATAGTTTTCGGTTTTTGTTACTCCAAAATAGCTATGCGTAGCCCTTCCTTATCAATGCTGACACTTATTTTACATTGCGGAAGAGTTAATTTTTAAAAATAAGGATTTCTGCCTTTTTATTAATTATTATAAACTAGAAAGTAAGAGTGGGGTCACTGGGATTTGAACCCAGATCAGCCGGTCTGGAGCCGGCCGCAGTGCCTGATTGTGCTATGACCCCATAATAATATAAGCTAATTTGTGGTTTATAAAAATATCTTATTATGATTTTATAAAAATATTCTATTATAGTGATATTATATGATATTATAATTATTAGATATTATAAAATTTATTATGATTTTAGTTGTTATGATTTTAGTTGTTATGATTTTAGAAATAAGAATAAAATAAAGAAAGAAAAAAGCTTAGGATATTCTCCTAGCTAGGATTGCTACTCCAGTTATTAACAGAATCAATATTACAATTCCACCAATAAATATTGCTTCCATTGGAATTTCTTCTATACCTGGAATCTTGAATCCTGGTTCTCCAATGACTGCAGTTACAGAGTGTACATCTACAACTTCACCATCTGCTCTTGCATATATCTTAAAGTTATGCTCTGAAGCAGCTGTTGGTGTTATGTATATGTAGTATGTTCCTTTTTGTCCAGGTTGTAATACTTGTGATTTTGGTTCGATGCTTATATCTGCCCATTCACTTATATTACTTACTTCAACAGAGTAAGTTCCTGGCTTTTCTCTCATGTTCTGTAGTGCAATTTGTATTGTGTTTATTTCCCCTTTAGCCATATTTACAGTTAATGGTGCATCTAAGATTGTATTATCTAGATTTCCATTAAATGGCTCACAGGATACTGGAACAATTATTTGTTCTGTTATTTTGATGTCTTCATTCTCAATTAATACATCAATTATGTATTCCTTGTTTTCTGCGATAGCTGGAATGTCTAGTGCAAATACAAGATCTTTTTCTGTATCTCCTCTATCAAGATCAAATGTACTAGCAGCTATATCAATTCCTAGTTCTTCGCTCTTTATTGTTACAATGACATCTTCTTCATCGTATCTTCCAATATTTACAACATCTAGTGTTAATGTTGATGTTCCACCACAAATTACATTTTCTGGCTCAATTTCGAAGTCTTCTACTCTTATTTCATGCTTGTTTCTTCTGATGTCTACATTATCTGATTTAATAGCACATTGAGTAACATCTTCTGTGTTTGAGTCATAAACCTTTGCATATATCTTATATTTATGGGTTTCATCAATATCTGCTGGAACTTGTATTGTTAGTTTTTTTGTTATAGTTTCAGATCTATCCATATCAAATTCTATATCTTCTTCTACAATAGATTCATCATCTGTTATATCATGTAACCATACTACTAATACAACATCATCTAAATCTGCATATCCATCTTCGTCTCTGTAGGTGTTCTTTGTTTTAACTTCTACATCAACTTCATCTAATGGATATAAATCATCACTAGATATTTCAAAATCTTTGATTTTTAGATATGCATCAGTACTACAAGATGTTGTTATAATAATAGGTGTATCTTCAGCATCTAATGGGTTAGTTCCAGCTAGAATTTCATCCTTATTGGAAACTCTATCACCATCATAATCATAGCCTCCATAATATTTTCCTGCTAGCCATTTCCACATATAGATTCCTGTAGTTTCATCTTGTACACAGTAATATCCATAATCTACATAAGAGTTGTCTCCCTTTATACATTCTTGATCAACTGGAATTACTATTCTTTCTGTATTTTCATTGTTTGTATTATCTGTATTGCTATTACTTCTGGTTCCTGCTATTGCAGGGTTTGATCCAGCTTCATATTCAGCTCTATCAGATACTCCATCTTCATCCCAGTCAAAGTTTCCATGATTTGAATTTTCTAGATTTCTCCATGCAGTATATCCACCAGCGATAAGTACACAGTAATATCCTTCATTTTTCTGAGATTTTGCTAAATCTGAGGAGTCATCTCCAATATATACATCGTCTTCATCACATAGACCTGTGTTCACTACTGCCAGACTTGCTGCTGGAAGCATTGAACCTAAAAGTGCAAAGATCAATGCGAAAACGATTATTTTTTTATTCATTTTTACTACCTCCAAGGTTGTCATTTAAAAATAAAGTAAAAAAGGACTTTATTCCTCTTTTACTGTTTCTTCAAGTGCATTTTTAGCTGCTGCTCTTTGAGCTTTGTATGCTTTACCATAATTCCAAAGACTTTTTGCTATTCTAATTGGTCCATAAGCTGTAGCTACTGCAGCAATACCTGCACCAAAACTATATAGTCCAGCCCATGCTCTTTCTTCACCTGTAATTGGAGTCATTGGTTTTTCTGCATATAATTGGTGGTTTTCTGTTTCATATAGAGTTACTTCTTTAGTAGCTCCACCAAGTGTGTAGTCATAAGTACCATCTTCTGGACGTATTAGTTCTCCATTTGAACCTGTATCTCCAAGACCTAATTCAGTGTTTGGATGGTTGTTAAAGTATGCACTTTCATAAGGTGTTTCAAATCTTCCTTCAGCAGGTTCTGAGTATTTTAGACCTGTATCAGCATTTGTATAGATTGCGCTTGTTTTTTCTGTGGACATTGTAACTTCATCATGTGGTACTTCTTGCATTCCACCGAATATAGCAGTATTACCATACTTGAAAAGTTCATTTACAAGTACACCAATCAATGCTACAGTACCAATTCCATATGCTGTATATGCTGCTTTTTTCCATTTACTTACTCCTGGATCTTTGTATACACTAAATTTATTTGCAATCCAGTTTTTTAGTCTTGCACCTCTACCTAGTTTAGCTTCTAAATTATCTTGTTCTTCTTCCATTTCATTATCTCCCCTATTATTTATTTGTGTTTGACCATATGTTTTTTGAGGTGATTGTTCTGGTTGTTCATTATCAGTTGTAGTTTGTATTTCAGTATTTGTGTCATATCCATAGTATTCACGTAGTCTTAATATTAGGTCTTTCACAGTTCCGTTTGTTGGCAAGTTATACTTAGTACACCAATTAATTAGTTGGTCTTTCTTTGCTTTATTTAATTGACTCCTAGTTGGAATTCTATTTTCATTTGACATTTCATATTTCACCTCAAAATATTGGTTAGTTTCTCGAAAGTAACGACATGTTTTTAAAGTTTTTGATTTTTTGTTACTTTGGAGTTTTGAAATAGTTTCTGCAAACTTCATTAATATATAAAAAACTTTTGATTTCATTACTTTCTAATAATTACTATAGTCTAGAGTAAACAATTGAGAAACATAAAAAAAACTAAAAAATCTAAAAAACTATGCTTTCTTGCGCTTTTTTTTAGACTTTTTTTTGATTTTCTTTGTGATTTTTCTTAGAGATTTTTTACTGAGTGCTTTTCTTACAGCTTCTGCATTGTTTATATTTGAAAAGAAATATATTATAAAAAGGAATATGATTCCAAGTGCTACACTAATTAATTTTATAGTAGGTTCTGGATTATATATGTTAAGATCTTCATGTCCTGTGCTGATTATTTCAACTTGGCCAGAGCCAGTTATTTGATTTTTTGAAGGGGTAGCGTCTTTAAGATCTATAGCTAATGTTTGTGTTGCAACTATTTGGTTGTTTGAGATTATTTCTATATTAATAGATTGTAGTCCTTCTTCTGCTTGTTTGCTTGGAATTATATAAGCAATAAAGTCTAGAGTAAAGCCTGGAGGTAGAATTAGTTCTGATGGCTCAACTCTAGTGAATGCCCAACCAGAAGTATTAACATCTATACTATATGTTTTGGTTATGGGAGCATTATTTGTTATAAATATTGGAATTTTTGTTTCTTTTTCAGCTTTGAATACTAGATTCTCTGTACTAGCAGTAAGTATTAGCTCTTTTGAAGACATTATCTCTGTGGTTATAGGTTTGGTTTCTGGTTCTGGTAGTTGTGGAGTTTGGGTTTGGGTTGAAGAACAAGTTCCTGAGACTGAAATGTTCTTAAAAACAGAGTCTTCCTTGTTAGCAAACTTCATAGTTGCTTTTATCAAGTAATTTCCCTGAGCTGCATTTGTAGGGATTAATATATTAGTACAACTAGATTCAGATTCATCTGTGTCTAGATTGAATGTTTCTGTGGTTTCAGATATGCCTAGATTTGGATTTTCAAAGGTAACTGTTATGTCTGATTCATCATGATTTCCTATGTTTTTTAGTATTGCGCACATTTCAACATATCTTCCACATTCTATACTACTGGAGGGTCTGATTAAGAATTCATCAATAATTACATCATGAGTGTTTTTATGGATGTCTATGGTTTTTATTTCTTCTCTACAAAAGTTATCTGGATTTTCATCTGAGTATGCTTTAACATGTATAGAAAATTGATGTTCTGCGTTAATATCTGTAGGGATTTCTATAAAATGTACTATACTTTCCTCATCTCTATTAGAATCTGCTCCTGATTCCTTGAGAGTAAAGAAATCTGTTTCTTCTTTTGCTATAATATAGTCTTCAGTCATGTCATACAACCAAGTTTCAACTACCATATCAGTTATTTCTTTTGAAGCATGATTTTTAACTATAGATGTTACTTCAATGATATTTCTTGGGAGTAATCTATTAAAATCACCATAGCCAGATTTTGCAGTAAACTCAGATTCTAAGGTTAATGATCCTGCTGAGCAAGCAGTTTCTTGAATATTTAGAGTTATTGGAATATCTTTTGTTATTTCTGAGGTGATTAGCTTAAAAGTTCCTGTATATTTTCCATAATATGTATCTTTGGGTGTTGTTAATTTTATGGTAACTTCTCTCTTATCTCCTGGAAATAGTGTACTTGTATAGTGAAATAAAGATATTCTATCTTTAGTTATTGAATTAGTGCCATAATTAAGATCTGCTTTTTCTATTTCAAAATTGTTTAAAGGTGTGTTTCCGATATTGGTTACATTAAATGAATAAGAAATATCTACTGACTTATCTATATCTTTAGATCTAGATATGGTTACTGTTGGAATTTCTAGATCTGTATGGGGAGCTATTTCTAGTTTTAAAGTAGTTTTAGAAGAATAACTGCCATTTGAAGCTATTAATTCTCCTGCATAGGTTCCAAATCTAGCATTCTCAGGAATATTTATTTTTATTTTAAGGTTTTTTGTGGATTTGTTTTCTAGATCAAAAGTAGCTGGATCAAAACTAACTACTGAGCTGTCTAATACCTCTGGGCCAGATAAACTGGTTGAGGATAGTTCTATATTTGTGATTTTGGCTGCTATTGTGTTATTTATTGTGACTTCTTGAGTTGCTTCTCCACCATGATCTCCCTTAAATGAAACTAAGGAGGTTTGAAAAGCTATCTCGTTTGCAGCCATTGCTGCGCCTGAAAGGGAAAATATAATAAGGATTAAGATTGAAAACAATAAAAATTTCTTCATTTTTACACCATTAAAGTAGTTAAATTGATTATTTCTCTCTAAGGGTTTATAAATGCTTTATTATGTTAGAGAAAACAATTAGATTTTAGAAGGATTTAGAAAAAGATTCATCAAAAAAATAAATTGAAAATTAGAATGGGCCTGGCAGGATTCGAACCCACGATCTTCCGCTTAGAAGGCGGACGCCTTATCCAGACTAGGCTACAGGCCCGACTAGATAGTCGGAAACAGACTTATTAGAGTAAGATATTATCTCTCTTACTTGAAAGTATCTCTTACTTGAAGGTATTTCGTATCTATCCCTTAAAAAAGGTTTTGGTGGACAGGGCCTTGTAGAAACCCTATTTACTATACAATAATTATTTATCTTTCTTTGATATATTTTAAGTTCTATCACAGATATCTCATCTGTTGCAAAAATTTCTGTTATTTCTGCTAATTCTTGAAAAATATTCATTAAATAATTAATTTATATTTATTAAAACATGTTATGTGATTAAAATATCTTATGTGATTAAAATATCTATGTAGTTATTCATATCTGCATTTTAATTTAGAGGGGTAAATATTAATTAAAATACTTAATAATTGTTATAATAATAATTATATTTATATATAATATACAATAGAGATATAAAATGGACTTTAAGAAGATTGAGAAGAAGTGGCAGAAGAAATGGGCTGATGCTAGAATATCTAAAGCTTCTGATAAGTCTAAGAAAAAGAAATTTTATTGTCTTGAGATGTTTCCTTATCCTTCTGGGTTTGGATTACATATGGGACATGCAAGAAATTATTCTTTAGGTGATACCTTCGCTAGATTCAAAAGAATGCAGGGATTTAATGTTATATATCCTATGGGTTGGGATTCTTTTGGATTGCCTAGTGAGAATGATGCTATCAAGAAAGGAATTCATCCTATTAAAAGCATAGAAGAAAATATTGAAACCATGAAGAGTCAAATGGCTGCTTTAGGATTAAGTTATGATTGGACTAGAGAGGTTGCAACACATGATCCTGAATATTATAGATGGGATCAATGGCTTTTTCTAAAACTCTTGGAAAAGGGATTAGCTTATAGAAAAGAAGCTCTAGGAAATTGGTGTCCTTCTTGTAATACTACTTTAGCTAATGAAGATGTTAAACAAGGTAAGTGTTGGAGATGTGATACTGAAGTTGTTCAGAAAAAAATAGAACAATGGTTTGTTAAGATTACTGATTATGTGAATCCTTTGTTAGTTGGTTTAGATAAGATAGAATGGTCCAGTCATTTGAAAGCTTTGCAAAAAAATTGGATTGGAAAGAGTCAAGGAATAGAAATTAATTTTAAATTATTTGATTCTAAAGAGATACTTCCTGTTTTCACAACGAGACCAGATACCTTGTATGGGTGTACTTTTGTAGTGTTTGCCCCAGAACATCCTAAAGTTCTTGACTTGGTTAGAGGTACAAAGTATGAATCTGAAGTTAATGATTTCTTAAAGAGAACCAAAAAACTATCTGAATTAGATAGGATTTCTAAGGAAAAGGCAGGGTTATTCATAGGAAAGTATGCTATTAATCCAGTTAATAATGAAAAAATTCCTATTTATATAGCTAATTTTGTTTTGATGGATTATGGAACTGGAATGATAATGGCTGTTCCTGCTCATGATCAAAGAGATTTTGAATTTGCTAAAAAGTATAAAATTCCAATTAATGTTGTGATTCAACCTAAAAATCAAAAACTAGACTCTAAGAAAATGCAAAGAGCTTATACTGAGCAAGGTATCTTAGTAAATTCTGGAAAATTTAATGGAATTAATAATCTGAAAGCTATAGAAAAGATTTCTGAATATCTTGTAAAAAAGAAAGTAGCTAGAAAAATTACTAATTATAAGATTAGAGATTGGAATATCTCTAGACAGAGATATTGGGGAGCTCCTATACCTATAATTTATTGTGATAAATGTGGTGTTGTGCCTGTGGCTGAGAAAGAACTTCCTGTAAAACTTCCATTGGATGTTAAATTTGGAAAAAAGGGTACAACACCTTTAGCAACTAATGAAAAATTTGTAAATGCTAAGTGTCCTAAATGCAAAGGCAAGGCTAAAAGAGAAACTGATACTATGACTACTTTTGTGGATTCTTCATGGTATTTTTTAAGATATTGTGATTCAAAAAATAAGAAACAGATATTTGATAAAAATAAAGTAAAATATTGGATGCCTGTAGATCAGTATATTGGTGGCATAGAACATGCTGTAGGACATTTAATGTATTCTAGATTTATTGTTAAGTTCTTGAAAAAATTAGGTTATGTAAATTTTGATGAGCCATTTATGAAACTCTTGAATCAGGGAATGGTGAACCTTGGTGGAATAAAAATGTCCAAGTCTAAAGGAAACATTGTTGATCCTATGGAAGTTATTAATAAATATGGTGCAGATACTCTTAGAGCTTATTTATTATTTATAGCACAACCAGATACACCGTTTGAATGGTCTGATAAGGATGTTCAAGGAATCTATAAATTCATTCAGAAAGTTGTAAGTTTTGCAGATATTAAAGAAAATAAAGATAAGAAAACATACATTGAAACAATTGCCCAGAGAAAAATTGAAGCTATTACAAAACATTTAGAAAATCTTGAATATAATAAAGCAATGATTGAACTTATTGATTTTTCAGTTAAGCTAGAAAAGTATCCAACCAAATATGCAATTAAGATATTCTTGCAATTGTTATATCCTTTTGCTCCACATATTTCTGAGGAAACCTGGAGTAAACTAGGAGAAAAAAAGTTGATTGCTTTGTCTGAATGGCCAAAAATAGATAAGAAAAAGATTAATGAATCTGCTGAGAAGGCAGAGCAGGCGATTCAGAAAACTCGTGAGGATATTTATCATATTATTGAAATTACTAAAAAGAAACCTAACAGAATTTTTATTTATGTAATACCTCCAGAGCTAAAGCAATATTCTGCGCTGGAAAAGACATTATCTGATGAATTCAAAGCAAATGTAAAGGTATTTGCTTCTAATGATCCAAAGAAAAAAGATCCTGAGAACAAAGCTGGAAAAGCCAAACTTGGGAAACCTGGAATTTATTTAGAATAATTTTTATTTTATGCATGTATAATTGCAGAGTATTTTGTTGGAAAATATGTAATTGCTTTTTGTCTTGTGTTTGTTCTTATCATATCTTTCTTTTTTAGATATTTTATAATTTTTTTAACTTTCACAGATTCAAACCCTAGTTTTCCTAGCTCAGTATATACAAAAGCCTTATTTTTTCCAGGATTATTTTCTATGACTTCAAGAACTATTCTAGATGCTTCTTCCATAATTTTATCTTCTTTTAAAACATCTATTGCAGATTCTATTTCTGATAAATATCTTCTATATGAAGTTCCAGGAATATTTAAGAGTCTACTCATTTGTCTTTGACCCATATACAAAATATTTTCTGAATTTTCAATATCTTGTTCATATTCTTTTAAGAGTCTAATTAAAGAAGAAGATACTTGTATTGCTCCATCTAATACTTTAAGTTTATTTTTGTAAATTATTCCTTTTTTCTTTTGGTATTTTGCTTTTTTTTCTTTAATTATTTTTTGTGCTTCTTCTAATAAAGATATATCTGTGTATTCTATGGGGCCTATTATTGAAACTATTCTTTCTAAATTTTCATCTATATGTTCTTCAATTATTTCTTCTGGTTCTGACCAGTGATCATAATAAGAAAATTCATCTCCAGTATTTTTATTATTATCTATAATTTTTTCTAAAGAAAGCTTTTTTATTTTTTTGAGATCAAGATGCCATCTATATTCCACCCAACTTCCATTATTTATTTCATCTCTAGTGTTATATATTATTCCTGCTTCATTCCATATCCTTATATGTTTTCTTATATCATGTGGGATGCCTTCTTCAGATATATTTCGGTGTTCCATTCTTTTGGTATCTAATAGCATGGTTTGATAATCAAAAGCTTCTAGAACGAATTTTGCTTCCAGTCTCATAAGAAATATTGGCGCTTTATAACTATAAGAATCATAAAGAGCTTTTCTCATAGCTCTTGCTAGCACATTTATTTTGGTTGCATTAATTCTTTCTGAAATATATTTTTCTTTCTTCTTCATAAAATGTATGCTTGGTTATATATTTTTAAATATTTCTTTTAGCATTAAAGCATCTTTTTCTATATTTGGGCTTTCTGAAATTAGAATGCCTGAAACTTTCTTTGCTTTGAGAACCTGCATTAGTTCTTTGTATTTGAAATTAGTATTTTTAAGATTAACATGATTTCTTTCTCCCTTTGCTGTGAAGTTTATGCCAGAGATATGCATATGCAGGTGTTTTAATGCGGATTTGCCACATTCTTTTTTAACAACATTTAACATCTGTTCAAATTCTTTTTTTGAATTGTACTTTCCATTACTTCTTGCATAGACGTGTGCCCAATCTATGCAAGGCCATACTTGTCTGATTTCAGCAGAAAGTTTTACTGTGTTTTCAAATCCTGCAAACTGTGAAAGTTTTCCTACGGTTTCTAAAGCAATTTGAATATCATTACCTTCTTTTTTTAAGACGTTAACTATTTCAAGAAGTTGTTTCTTAACAAATTCATAAGTTTCTTCTAGAGATTTTTTTCCAAAATAAGCAGGATGAAATGTTACAGATGTGGCTCCTGCTATTTTTCCAATTCTTGCTGATTGAAGTATACGTTTTTTTGAATCTTTAAGTTTTTGTGCGTCTATAGAATTAAGATTAATATAATATGGAGCGTGTACTGTTAATTTCACTTTATGTTCTTGTGCTGCTTTTCTGATTTCTCTTGCTAAAGTAGGAGACATACGAACTCCTCTAACAAATTCTAATTCCATTGCATCTAATCCTAATTCTCTTATACGCGCTATGCCTGCTAGAGAAGAATGTTTTTTTGTGGAAAGTGGAACTCCTGCTGAACCTATTGCTAACATATAATATTTATAAGAATTAGAATAATAAAAAAGTTCCTAGATTAGGAAATTAGAGCAAAAAATTTCTAGATTAGGAAATTAGAATCCTAGTAAAGCAGGTCCATAAATATGTAGTAATGTAAGTAAAACTACCATTAGTATGCCTATGAAAATAACATATTTAGGTTTAATCATAAACATGCTTTGTACTTCATCTTCGAAGTATCTTACTATTCCTCCCCCAGATGAGGGCATTCTTATTCTATTGTCTTTTGCCATTCTCGTTTGTTTTTGTTTGAATATAAAAATGTAAGGCTAGGCTGTAAGCCGTCTTCTGTTGCTCTTCTCGCAATGCAAGAACAGAGCATGCAAATATTCTACTTAGCAGCCAAAACGCTTTGCACTCAGCCAAGCTAACATATTTCACGCAAATTAGAGCCACTCAAAAGATCATAGTTTAGCTCAAACCAACGGTTTTCTGTTGTCAGCTATGCGGATTAACACATACACTTTGTGCTGGCAATAACGAGTGGACGGACTTTCCTCACAACCTTTTCGCTAACGAAAGACATTGACGAAAAATAGCTGCGGAATTTGCCACCTAGCCTTACGAATATGAATATGATTACTAATAAATATAAAAGGCTATGTATGCAAGTTAGTGGATGTTTAGTTACCGTAAGCTGAACACCTCGTTGCCTTGGTGCTTACACTCCGGTTCTATCAAACCTGTCTTCTGCAGGAATCCTATGCAGTCTCTTTTTGAAGATGGCTTCGAGCTTAGATGCTTTCAGCTCTTATCCAAATCGAGCGTAGCTACTCTGCGTACCTTATCAGATAGCAGATCACCAGAGGCTCGGACACTTCGTTCCTTTCGTACTAAGAGTGTCTTCTTCTCAGACTACAAACACTTCCAGTAGATATCATACCAACTGTTTCACAACGTTGTCAACCCAGCTCATGATGCCTTCTGATCAGGATCACCCACAAGCAGTTTAAGTTGTTGCAACTTCTTTTTATTCCTGCAATAGATTCCAATTTGATTATAAAATCTCAGACAATTTTGACCGCAGATAAAGATCGCAAAAGCAGCTCTATCTTTTATTACTGAACCACATTTAATGCCTCTTTTTTCAAATACGGTTTTAAGTTCTTTTATTTTATTTAGATTTTTTTGTGTGAATTTTAATCGCATATCATAGTTCTTTCCACACCATCCTTCTGCGTCAAACATGCCAGCGATCATAATTTTTTGGTATTTCCATGGAATGCCTATTAAAAATGAATTCCATTTTGACTGATCGCTTGGTACACCCAATACCTTATTGAAAATCTCTACTACTGGCTTACCTGAGAGTTGAATATATTGTTTATATTCTTTTGGGCGTACTCCAAAAACTTGTTCGAGCAAATTAGATAATAAAGTAAGCCATTCTTTATTACCATATTGCCAATATTGTATTACATATTGGTTTTTACTTGGATTTTTGAATACAGTTCCATCGTGTATTGCACCGATAAGATATGCTAAACATTCATCAAGTCTCTTTGGCAAGTTAAATACTGCTGCCTTGCTAGAGATTGATGTTATTTTATTAGCTACCTGATACAAATTGGTTAGGAACAGATTGTATTCATTAGAGTTCCTAGATATTTGTTTTATAACATTAATGTAGACTCTAATTGGTATATATCTTCTGTTCATTAAATATCCTTTAAATGTATCATATGGTATACCAATATTTTTAGCAATTTGCTTTGCATATACTTTCTTTCCTTTGATAAGTTGATGCAAAAATGGTCCTGTATCTACCAAACGTAGATCAGAATCTATTACAGGAAGGAAGTTGTTAAACTGCATGTCTTTTTAAATGAGTTCATCACTTAAAAAAAATTGGTTGATGCCTTTTAATCGGTGAACACCCGCACCCTTGGCTGCTTGTGCACAACCAGGATAGGCAAAGCCGACATCGAAGCAGCAAGCGTCGAGGTCAATGTGTACTATAGCTCGACACAACACAATTATCCCCAGAGTAACTTTTCTGTCAGACTAGGCTCTCAGTAAGAGAGCACTAGTGTTCATTAAGCCATGCTTTCGCACTTAGATTTCTTTTTATTTAAAATCCAATCAGGCTAGCTTATAGCTTTACCCTCTACCTCAGATTTCCAACCCGAGTGAGCTAACCATTGGGCCCCTTTGATATCTTTTCAAAGGGGTGCCACCCCAGCCAAACTGTCCATCTACAGGTGTCCTCTAAAAGAGTAAGTAATACAATCATAAAAGAACGGTGTTACACTTTCGGCTCCCCTATGCCCAAAAACATAGGATTAACACCTCCCGTTTACTCTATGCAATCACAATCATACTACCGCTGTAAACTACAGTAAAGTTTCATGGGGTCTTCGCTTCCCACTGGAAGTCTGTGGCCCGCGCACCACAATAGAAAATTCGCGAGGTTCCATCAAGGGACAGTAGAGATCTCGTTACTCCATTCATGCACGTCATTATTTAAATGACAAGGTATTTCGCTCACGTCTGTTACTTTCCCACAAACTTTTTAGGAAAAAATTGATCAAAAATATTTGCTTGTGGTACTAACCATCTAATTTAGATGGCGAATTATCTTTTCAGATAACTTCTGCATATCGCTATGCAGGTCGGACTATATCTTCGCATTCTTCTTTTTGGAAAAATACGTCTGGCGTATAGTCTCTGAGGATTCTTCTAAATTTTAGAAGTCTTTCCTGCTGATTATCTGCACATATACTTTTTTAGGGGCCGCTTCCAAATCACTTTGGAAGTATCCTAGTATATGATACTCAGACTTCCCAGCATATAGCCAGATTTTATTAAGGCAACTTCAGTGCTTACCTTAAGAAGGTCACAGTTACCTCCGCCGTTTACCAGCCCTTAGGTCCATTGAACTGAACTTTCAGGTACTGACACTGGGCAGAAGTCACCAGCTGTACTAAACTTTTCAGTATTGCAGCTAGTTAAGTTTTTATTAAACAGTCGGATCCCTCTAGTCACTGCGCCCAGCAATTGCAACCATAAAGATCACAGCCGCTGGGACCCCTTATACCGAAGATACGGGGCTAATTTGCCGAATTCCCTTTGATGGATTGTCCTCTCACGTCTTGGCTTTCTAGGCCAGAGCCACCTGTGCTGGTTCTGGGTACGGTCATAAAAAAACATTCAACTTCTTTTTCAAGGGTTCAAGGGATCTACCAAACTCAATGAGCTATTCGCACTTTCATCTGGTTCTCCTCATTACGAGACTCCTCAGACTTATATGCTTAAACACCACGATGATGGTGCTTGGTATACCCCAAAACGTCAGAAGTTAACTTGTGTTGCCACGTGCATTTTTATGGTATCTGAATATTAACAGATTTCCCTTTCGCTTGATCCACTTAAGGAGCAAACTTAGGACCGACTAACTCTCAGCTAACGAGTAGTGCTGAGAAAACCTGGCTCTTAAGACGGTGGAGTTTCTCACTCCACTTAGGTGCTACTAATGCTAGCATTCACATCCCTACAAGGTCCATTTCCTCTCACGAGAAAACTTCTGCCCTTGCAGAGCGCCTACATACCCCATAGAAATCCATAGATTTCTAGGGAAAGGTATCGGCAATTGACTTAGTCCCGTCCATTTGCGATATCAGTTACCTCGGCGGGTGAGCTGTTACGCTTTCCTTAGAGGGTGGCTGCTTCTAAGCCAACCTCCCCGCTGTTTTGGGTAAATGAGATCTTAAGTACACTTAGTCAACATTTTGGGGCCTTAACCTTTCTCTGGGTTGTTCCCCTCTCGGAATAGAAGCTTATCCCCCATCCCTGTTTCCCAGTATCTACACTACTATTAAATTTGGAGTTGGACAGGACACCGAGGAATTTCTTCCCCTAAATACCCAATCCGTAGCTCTACACTAATAGTAAGCTCCACTGAGACTAGACTACGGCCTATTTTTGTAGGAACCAGCTATTGCCTGACTCGATTAGCTTTTCACTCCTAAACCAAGATCAGGAGAACCAATGTACTGAGTATCTCTTCAGGCCTCCATCCCTGTTTAAGGGGACTTCACCTTGCCCTGGCTTAGATCGTCAGGCTTCTGGTTTTTTCCCTGTGACTATATCACCGGTTAAGATGATCTCCCTCGCCGAAGCTGCGGAGATTTGGTTTCCCTAAGACTCCTCTTTGAATTAGTCTTGCCACAGAAAAAAGCTCGCTAGCTCATTTTTCAAAACGAATGTAGCAACTCCGAAAAGCCGCTACGTACTATAACCTTTTGTTTTCAGGCTCTTTTAACTCTCTGTCAAGAGTTCTTTTCAGCGTTCCCTCACGGTACTCGTACGCTATCGGTCTTGGAAAATATTTAGAATTAGAAGTTACTGCCTCCCATATTCCCATGCGAATTCCAACGCATGGTACTCTTGATATTACCAATATACTTCTTTAGACTTAATTAAGGGGCTATCACCCTCTAAGGCCTAACTTTCCAGAATAGTTCATCAAACCTATTGAAGTATTACGATAATCAACCACATCTCCTTATAGTTGCCTATAAGGATTCAGTCTGTTCTTTGCCGTTTTCAATCGCCTATACTAACGGCATCGCTATTGCTTTCTTTTCCTGCAGGTACTAAGATGTTTCAATTCCCTGCGTTCCCGATCATAGAATGACCATCTTCCGAAGAAGATCTGAATCAGATTAGGTAATCTCTGGTTCTAAGGCTGCATGCACCTCGCCAGAGCTTATCGCAGCTTGCTACGACCCTCATCGGTTTTCCAAGCCAAGCCATCCCACAAAAGGCGTCTTTACTTCCATACATAGCCTCATTATTATCAGCTTCTTCCCAGCCTAAAAAACTAGGCTAGTGCATTTGAACATCATTGATTGATGAATATAAATGGACCCGCTGGGAAGTTCAGAAATCACAATGTATGTAAGTTTCTTTCGAACCCAGGGCATCCTGCGTGCAAGGCAGGCACTCTACCAGACTGAGCTACAGGCCCATTATAAGGAACTCCAGCGGTTCCTTATCAACCTTCAGCAACCAAAGTTGTTACTGAAGATATTGTTCTTATGAATATGATGGCCGCTTAACACGGCCAAAAATGTGTAAGGAGGTGATCCATCTGCAGGTTCCCCTACAGATACCTTGTGTTGACTTAACCCGCCTTGCTGAGCCTAGGTTTGATTACTTCATCAGCAGCCTCACCCAGACCCAACTCGGATGGTTTGACAGGCAGTGTGTGCAAGGAGCAGGGACATATTCACCGTACGATGCTAACGCACGGTTACTAGGGATTTCGCTTTCACGAGGGCAAGTTGCAGCCCTCGATTCAAACAAGGTTGGATTTAAGAGATTAGCTTCTCCTTTCGGAGTTGCAACCCGTTGTTTCAACCATTGCATGCCGCGTGTAGCCCAGAAGATTCGGGGCATACAGACCTACCGTTGCCTACACCTTCCTCCTGCTTACGCAGGCAGTCCCCTCGGTGTGCTTGCCTTCAAAGAAAACAATAGCAACAGAGGGCATAGGTCTCGCTCGTTCTCGGACTTAACCGAACACCTCACGGCACGAGCTGACGGCGGCCATGCACCACCTCTCAGCGTGTCGAGTGCTACATTCAGTAGGACCTTCATACTGCTGTCGCTTCTGGTAAGGTTCCCGGCGTATAATCCAATTAAACCGCAGCATTCACCCCTTGTAGTGCTCCCCCGCCAATTCCTTTAAGTTTCAGCCTTGCGACCGTACTTCCCAAGCGGCCTGTTTAACACCTTCGCTACGGCACTGCATGCACTTGAAGTACGTGCAACACCAAACAGGCAGCGTTTACGGCTAGGACTACCCGGGTATCTAATCCGGCTCGCGCCCCTAGCTTTCATCCCTCACCGTCAGACCCGTTCTAGTCAGACGCCTTCGCCACCGGTAGTCTACCTAAGATTACAGCATTTTACCGCTCCCTTAGGCATACTTCTGACTCCTCCCGGTCTCAAGCTAACCAGTATTTTCTGCACGCCTGACAGTTAAGCTGCCAGATTTCACAGAAAACTTAGTTAACCGGCTACGGATGCTTTAGGCTCAATAATCGCGGATACCACTCGTGGCGCCGGGGTTACCGCGGCGGCTGGCACCGGTCTTGCCCACCACTTATTCGCCAAGCTATTTACACTTGGCAAAAGCTTACAGAATCTGCAAGCACGTGGGGTCCCCTTATCACACTTTCGTGCATTGTAAAGGTTTCGCATCTGCTGCACCCCGTAGGGCTAGGACCCTTGTCTAAGTGTCCTTCTCGGGGCTCGAACTCTCATCCCCCCTACAGATCTTTGGTTTGGTGGTCCTTTACACCACCAACAGCCTAATCTGCCGCCAACTCATCCTTAGGCGCCGAAGCTTTGAACTATGGTACCTTCCAGTAGCCATAGTCTATGGATTATTATCCTCAGTTTCCCGAGGTTATCCTCCACCTAAGGGTAGATTATTGACGTGTTACTGAGCCTTTCGCCAAGCTCCGAAGAGCTTTGACTTGCATGACTTAATCGAACCCCACTAGCAGTATCCTCCCGCAGGATCAACGGGAATTATTGTTAGTCGCAATTATATTATTTGTCACAATTTGTATTTTTGCCTTACACATTTAATTCATACCAATTAAATAACTGGTACACACATAAAGAGCATCATCATCTATATATCTGATGCTAATTTGAATTCATCTTGACATGGATTTGCCGGGTGTCAAGATTACTTCATAAAGAAGTGAGCATTAGATTGATGGCTAGTTTATAAAACTTTTGGAAGAAAAAACATAACCGTTTGATCAAATAATATGCTTCTATATATTATTCTCAATAAGAACTATTCATTATTTTTGTTTAAAAGACTTTCGCTTTCTTTTTTTCTTGGTTTGAGTTGCTTCTTTAAGAGTAGGATATAATATAGGAAGCAATGCTGCTAGTATGGTTGTGCTAAGAATTGATATGAATACTAAGCCAATAGCTATATCCGGATTGGGAAATAAATGTGCATATGATAACACAAGAACTGCACATACTATGCCTCTTGGTCCTGAAAGATAAGTAGTTTGTCTATTTAGTGGAGATTCTTTTAGAGTTACTAGTTTTACTCCAATAACTCTTGACATTACCAACATTGAAACAAAAAATGCTCCTACTGGACCTATTATTGCAAATGATTCAAAATCTAATAATGTTCCAAGCATTACATAAACAAACGTGATTAAAAGGAATTCCATTTCTCCACCAAAACTTTTGATTATTGCTGGTGGAGCTGGTTTAGCATTTCCAAAAACCATTCCAACCACTAAGGCAGATACCACTCCACTAGACCCTATTAGTTCTGTGATTGCATAAACTAAAAGAACTGTGCCAATTGAAACAATGTGTGGACGGGATATATCTGCCTTTCTAAATAAATAAAGCAGAACATATGCAAACACTAGTCCAATTCCAATTGCAATGAATATGTTATTTATGAATGTAGAGGTTATGTGTCCTAGAGTTATTGTGCCTGCACTCATTATTGTTAAAATTAAAATTGTCATTACTGCTGCTAATACTGAGTTAATTATGCTCTCTAATTCTAGATCATCTTTTAGCTTTTTTGAAATATTCATTGCATCAAGAACAGGAGAAACTACTGTAAGATCTGTGGATGATAAGAATGCTGCAAGGAGTAAAGCAAATTGCCAAGGAAATCCAAATAGATAACTTGCCATTAAAAATACAAAAAGTACTGAAAAAAATACTCCAAAAATTCCTAGTAAAGAAGATGCTATAATTTCTTTTTTAAAAGTTTCCCATTTAAGATTATAACCTACTTCAAATAGGACAACAATCAGAGCAAACGTAGCAAATGAGCTTACTGCTATATGATAATTTCCAGGATCAAATATTCTTGTTACTGGGCCTAGAAAGATTCCTAATATTAAAAGAAATAATACTGGTGGGATTCTTTTTTTAGCAGCCATTTGTAGGATTACACCTAGAATCATAATAAATCCTATAATAAATACTGCAAAGATTGTTGTTGCGGCCATATAATTTAAAATAAGATCTTAATATATATAAGTTATGACTTATTATTTTTGCTCTCTGATTTTTTAATCTTTCATGTATTTAAAAAATCTTTGGCAAGACAATTATATATTTCAGCAGTGTGTTCACTATTTCTTTCAAGTTCAGCTATATTAACTTTTTGAATTTTTTTCCTTTTGCAGACATATACTATTATTAATAAAACTTATACAAGATTGATATAGATATATTTCACAAGTTTGTTAAGTGTTAGTATAAAATTATCTAAGTTCTGCTACAAATGTCTTTACTTTATTGATGTCTATCTTAGCTGAAAATGGCTTAATATTTCTTTCTTTTTCTAGAGATATGGCGATTCCTTCTTTCAAAGAAGTACTAACTATAACACTATTTGCAAATTTAAGTAATCCTTTAACATTATTTTTATCAGCGCCACTCCTCACTAAAATTGGAAAATCTTTTCCAACTGAAGCTCTTGCATCTTTAAGATCTTGTATATTAGGAGCATCACCGGTCCAATTACCAGTAATAATAATTGCATCTGCACCTTTTTGTTTGGCTTCTCGTGCAGACTCTTTAATAGTTTTACTAGAGTCTAAGAGCTTAGCATGTTTTGTTTGTATATCTGCAAGTATTAGTATTTCTTCTGCATTTAATTCTTTTCTAACTTTAAGAACTTTATCTGGGTCTGCTAAGATTTTCCCAAAACTTGTTTTTAAACTATCTACAAAAACTGGTACTCTAATAAATTTAGCATTGCCATATTTTGCTATTTTAAATGCGTCTTCAAAATCGTTCCATAGTAAACTTACACCTGAAGATAAAGATATTCTTCATTCAAATCTTTAGTTAGTTTAGACATCATTTCTATGACATCTAGAGTTTCTTTTATCTTATGTGGAAGGTTGTAATTATTTTCAATAATAACTGCATCAGCACCACCATTTCCAAATGCTTTTAAGCATAGTTTAGCCTGTTCTAATATAGATTTATAACTAGTATAACCTTTATATCCAATTAAAGGCATAAGATGCAGTGCACCAATTACTATGTTTTCTTTTTGTAATAACATAATTAGTGAGTAAAAAATAATCTATTAAATATTTGCTGGTAAGAAGATACTGCTAGAGATAAAACTTTTAATAAAGTGATATTATTCTTCGCCGTTCGCTTGAAATATAATGGAGAAATAAAATTTAAATCTGTATAGGCGCTATTCTTCGCCATTCGTCCTCAGAATGCAGCTGGGGTCGGTCTTGATCCAGGTTCTGCATTGAGGCGGTTGAGGTTTGGTTATGATTTTATGTTAAGTAAATATTTAACTACTAATTTTACGAATGCACGAATATTACCGTCATGAGCTAATTCTAAAGCATCATAATACTCTTTTTTCTTAGAATTTTTAATGTCTATTGGGGGAAATTTGCTCTTCACCAATATAAAATTCAATAATAATCTTCCAACCCTGCCATTACCATCAATAAAAGGATGTATTTCCTCAAATTCAGTATGAAAATAAGATGCTAAAATAATAGGATGATATTTATTCTTATTTTTATAGTACCATCGAAGAAGTTCTGCGAGTCTTTTTCTTACTTCTAACGCTGGAGGTGGCATAAATTTAGCACCCCTTACATAAACTTGAACTTTTCTAAGAACTCCAGAATTCTCTCTAAGAATGTTATGCATAAGCAAATCATGCAACTTAAGAATAAAATTCAAATCTAATTCTTTCGTATATTCTAAAAGATAATCGAATGCTGCCTTGTGATTTTCTGCTTCGTGTATTTCTCTTAGACTCTTTCCTTCTGGAGCGATATCTTCAAAAAGAAGAAGCCCTACTTCTGTTTCGCTTAAAGTAGAACCTTCAATTGCATTGCTATCGTACGTAAATTTAGTTATAAACCACTCATAAAAATCATCTTTGTTTCTTAATCTTTTTATTAGGTCTTTATAGTCTTTCCTTATATCTTCTAATTTAGAAATTGTTTCTTTAGTTAGCAAAGTAAAAAAGAAGTCTTTAGATCTCAAATACGCATCAATCTTATCACATAAAACATATTCTTTCTCTTTGGCTATTTTATTAAGTTCTTTTTTAGTCTTATCTCCCTTGCCAATATATGTTCGAAATTTCTTCTTACGCTTTCCTATCCTCAATTCTTTAACTAAGTAATGATATTTCTTACCTTTGATGGTTTTGCTTTCTAAATAACTCATAAGTATAGTTAGGGGGGACTCATATATAAATCTTACTATTATTGTCCCCTGTAAGAATTAGAATCTACTTAAGCGTTGGTCTTGATCCTAGTCTTGCACTGAGGCAGTTGAGGTTTGATAATATAAATAAATAAATTTATATTTTGTTACTTTTAGATGAATTCTATGGCTCCAGAAGAAGAATACATTCAACAAACTAAAACAAGACAAGAGGCAACACAATACACTCTTAATGATGAGCAAGAAGCACAATTAAATATTGCATTAAGTAATCTTGAAGAAAGTGTAAGAAAAAACATAGAAGCAAGAAGAAAACTAACTAACACTTTAGAAAGATCATACGAAGCACATAGTAGTCTTATTTCAACTCTTGAAAGATCAGTTGATAGTGAAGTAAATGAGGGTCTTGAGTCTAGGTCAGAATCAGAAGATATTTTTAAGCCCGAGTCAGGAATAGAAACAGAAGATATCTATAATAACAAAAAGTATACTCAAATCTGGCAGTGGATTTATAACAAGATATTTCTTTTCTAAAAAAGGTTAGTGCAGGGGACAGGATTTGAACCTGCGTAGGCACTAAGCCAATGGGTCCTTTGGGCAAGTTAAATCTGATCTGACTTAAACTCTAAACCCATCCCGTTTGGCCACTCCGGCACCCCTGCATAAATAAAAGAGCTTAGTTTTAGTTTTTAAATGTGTTGTTTTGAAAAAAATAAGAATTCTAAGGTTTAGCTAATTGATTCAAATTACTTCTTTTGCTGCTTTCTTTTTCTCTTTTCTTTACGCATTTTCTTTCTTCGCCATTTCCATCTAGATCTCTTTCCAGACTTGTTCTTTTTTTTCCATGCGCGTGAGCTTCTCTTCATTTTATTTTTCTTTTTTGTAAAGGATTCTTTTTTTAAAAAGATCTTACATTAATTCAACTTCTTCTATATTTAGAAGATGTAAGGCATTTTTTAAAGTTTGTGTAAATGCCTGTACAAGTGAAAGTCTTGCATTTTTTAAATCTTTGGATTCTGCTTTTAATACATGACATTTTTCATAAAAAGTATTAAATTGTTGTGAAAGTTCTATAGTATAATTTGCTAAAATATGTGGTGAATATTGTTTAAAAGATTCTTGAATCTTTTCTGGGAATTGAGCTAGTTTTTTTATTAAAGCAATTTCTTCTTCTGAATTTAATAGCGAGTAATCTGGCTTAGAAAGCTTTTGTTTTGCAAGTATCTTGTTAGCTCTAACTAGTGCATATTGTAAATATGGTCCAGTTTCTCCTTCAAAAGAGATTGCTTCTTTAGGATTGAATATAATAGCTTTATTTCTTGAGTATTTTATAAGGAAGAATCTTATTGCTGCTTGTCCTATTTTTTCTGCAATTTGATCTAGTTTTTTTTCTGAAATATTATCATGACGAGCACTCACTTCCATTTTTGCTATTTCATGCATTTCATCAAGAATGTCATCTGCATCTACGACAGTTCCTTCTCTTGACTTCATTTTTCCTTCTGGAAGATAAACTAACTCAAAATTTAAGTGATAGCAATCTTCTGCATATGGTTTTTGTAAAGCTTTTAGCAAGGCAAATAAAACTTGGAAATGATAATTTTGTTCTGATCCTGCTACATATATTGACTTATTATATTTAAAATCTTTATACTTTAAATCTGCAAGATAAAGGTCTTGGGTTATATATACTGAAGTCCCATCCGGTCTAAGCAAAATTTTTTCTCCAAGATTTTCATGAGAAAGATCTGCAAGTACTGCTCCATCTTCATTTTTGAAAAAAAGACCTTGATTTAGTCCCTGTTCTACTATTGCTTTTCCACCTTTATAAGTGTCAGATTCAAAATATGTTTTATCAAATTTCAATCCTAGCCTTTTGTAAGTTTGTTCAAAACCATCAAGAGCCCATTTATTCATTTTTTTCCAAAGTGCTCTTATGTTAGGATCTTTTTGTTCCCAACCAAGTAAAAGATCTTGTGCTTGATTTATAAGATTTGGAGTTTCTTTTGCTTTGTTTGAGAAAAGAACATAGTAATCTCCGACAAAATGATCTGATTTTATTTTTTCAGAGTTTGGAGTTCTACCCTCTCCCCAAATATCATAAGCTAGCATTGACTTCATGATATGAATTCCTCGGTCATTATTTAGATTGATTCTTTTAATAGTATAGCCTTGATTTTCAAGTATTTTAGATATAGAAGATGCTAATGCTATATTTCTTAAATGGCCAAGATGTAAAGGTTTATTTGTATTTGGTGAAGGGAATTCTATAATATATATTTGCTTATTTGGTTTTAATGAACCATATTTATTTTTTTCTTTAAGTATTCTAGAAAGGATTTGTTTTGAGAGTTTTGTATTATCAAGAAAGAAGTTAATATATGGACCAGTAGCTCTTATCTCTGAGATGATATCTGAAGGTTTTATTTTAGAAGCTAAGTCTTTTGCTATATCTTGTGGAGATTTCTTTAGATCTTTAGATAGAGAAAAACATGGAAACGCTAGATCTCCTAGTTTCGGGTCTGGAGGAATCTCAATTAAGTCTAGAATTTGAGATTCAGAAAGCTTGGTTTCTTTAGATATAAGTTTTGAAGCTAATATCTTAGGATTTTCCATAAAAATACCAATACCTAGGGGTTATTAAGATTTTCTAATAGAAAAATTCATAAACTTCTTTAGATATAGTTATAAGATGGTCGCGCGAAGAGTTCTTATTTTAGGTGCAGCTGGAAGGGATTTTCATAACTTTAATACTTTCTTTAGAGATAATAAAAATTATAGAGTTATTGCTTTTACAATGACACAGTTGCCAGTTGGAAAGAGAACTTATCCAAAAATATTAGCTGGTAATTTATATCCAAAAGGTATTCCTATTTATCCTGAATCAAAGATTTCTGAGCTTATTAAAAAACATAGAATAGATATTTGTGTATTAGCTTATTCTGATTTAACTTATGATTATGTTATGAGAATTGCTGCTAAGGTAAATTCTTTAGGAGCAGATTTCTGGCTTCTTGGACCAAAATCAACTATGTTAAAATCTAAGAAACCAATTATATCTGTTTGTGCAATTAGGACTGGTTGTGGTAAATCTCAAACTTCTAGGAAAATTGTGAAAATTTTAAAAGAAAAAGGTAGGAAAGTAGTTGTGATAAGACATCCTATGCCTTATGGAGATTTGTCTAAGCAAATTGTGCAAAGGTTTGCAAGTTATGAAGATTTAGAAAAATATAAATGTACAATTGAAGAACGTGAGGATTATGAGCCTCATCTTGAAATGGGGACTATAGTTTATGCTGGTGTAGATTATAAAAAAATCCTTAAAGAAGCTGAGAAAGAAGCTGATGTGATTATATGGGATGGTGGAAATAATGATTTTTCCTTTATCAAATCAGATCTGTATATAACTGTAGCTGATGCGCTTAGGCCTGGACATGAAATAAGTTATTATCCTGGTGAAATTAATGCTAGGATGGCTGATGTTATCATAATAAACAAGGCTAAAACTGCTAAACCTTCGGACATTAAAATTATTGAACAAAATATTAAAAAGATTAATCATAAAGCTAGGATAATTAAAGCAAGTTCTCCTGTTTCTGTTGATAATCCTAATTTGATTCAGGGGAAAAAGGCTTTAGTAATTGAAGATGGTCCAACACTTACTCATGGAGAAATGAGCTATGGTGCAGGTATGCTTGCTGCTAAAAAATATAAAGCAAAAATTGTTAATCCAAAAAACTATTTGACGTCTTTTTATAAAAAATATGTTGCTAGATATCCGCATCTTAAAGGTCAAAAAATTATTCCTGCCATAGGATATTCTAAATCACAGATGCGGGAGTTACAAAAAATAATTAACAAAGCTGAAGTAGATATTGTTATTCTTGGGACACCTACTAATCTTAGTAGATTTTTAAAATTAAATAAGCCTGCTGTACATGTTAAATATAAACTTAGAGAACTTGGCAGACTAAACTTAAAAAGAATTCTAAGAAATTTTTAATTTCTTAAAAATTTAATGCCCCCGGCGGGATTTGAACCCACGTCCTTGGCTCGAAAGGCCAATATCCTTGACCGGACTAGACTACAGGGGCGTATGAGCTGGCGGAGATTTGAACTCCGGACCTCTGGTTTACTTAATAAACCTTTCTATACGAAAGGTAGCCTTATAAGACCAGCGCTCTAACCAGACTAAGCTACCAGCTCAGAGCGCCCAGGGTAGGATTCGAACCTACGACCTTATGGTTAACAGCCATACGCACTACCACTATGCTACCTGGGCATATATGATAGGGGGTAAATTTGATTTATAAAAGTTCCTAATTAAGAGAAAAAAAGTGTTAGTTTATTCTAACCATTCCTTTTTCTTAATTTTTTCTGGAATGTACTTTTCAGATACAAAACTAATTCCTTTAGCACTTAATGCTTCTAATTCTAGCTTAACTCCTTGTTTTTCCATGTGTTTTAGTTCTTGTTGCCAAGTTTTCTTTTGGAACCATGGATATGCTAAAATTTCTTTAATCCTTTTTTTATCAACATCTGAAAGTTTGATTGTTACGTTCTTTGGTAATTTATATTTTTCCTGATCAAAAGAACTTAATCCAATAAATTTGGCTGTAGGTACTGCCATTCTTTTACTTTCATAGGCAAGATTAATTGAACCTTGCTTGATAACTGAATATATATAAAGTCCCCATGGGTCATTATCTACAAATACATATATTGGAAGTTTTAGTTCTTCTGTTAATCTTCTTACTAATCTTCTTACTCCTCTAGGAGCCATTCCTTGCCCATGGATTAATATACAGTTATATTTTTTCCAGAATTTATCTTCATTAAGTCTGCGCCAGACAGCATCTTTCTCTACAAAGAGTATGAATTTTGCTTCACATTTTTTGAATTTAATAATATGATCTTCTACAATACTAGGAATGCTCCAACCTCCAGATCCTAATTTTCTGCAATCTATAGTATCTCCAGAATCTTCTATAGTTATGTTTCCTACTAATGCGCCTCTGTTACTTGCAAATAAATGGAGTTCTTCTCTTAAAGCATCAATTCCTACTTCTAAATCTTCTATAATTGGATCAGATTCTGTTTGATCATCAAATGTATTTTCTTTAGTTTCTCCAATAGTGTGTTTAGTCATATAATAAAGATCTCTGATACTTGTAGTTTTGCCAGTAGCAATTAATTCCTTACATGCAGAAGCAATAAGGAAAGTTTGCATAAACTTCTTTGCTTGTCCTACATTAAAGAAAGTTCTAGTTTGTAGTTTATCTCCTAGATTAATTGTCTGGGTTTTTTCGTCAAAGAAAACATTACTTAGTCCTCTTAAAGGTAGTTTTACTTTTGGACTTTTTGAGGCTTCTATTTCTGATACTACTTCTTTTGCTAGATTTTTTATTTTTGTGTTTATATCTATTTTACTCATTTTTTAGCCTCCTTCTTCTCTTCTTTCTTCTCTTCTTTCTTCTCTTCTTTCTTTTCTTGTTTTTCTGGTTTTGATTCTTCTTCTGATAGTGCTCCAGAAACATACATGCTTTCTGAAATCTTAAATAATTTTTTCTTGAGTTTTTCTTTATCTTTTCCAGTGAGCTTTGAAAGAGAATCTGCTAATTCCTCAGAATAGTTCTTGAAAATTTCTCGCTTTTTTTGTTCTAATTCACCTCTTACTTTCTTAGAAACATATCTTTGTAAATATCTGCCACATTCTTGCAAAGCTAATTTAATTTCTTTTATGATTTCTGGATAATGTGCGATAGCTTCCTTACTCTCAGACGTAAATGGTGCCCATACAGAAGCCATATGTACTAAAATTATTGCTGCTCCTGTTGGTAAATTTCCTGAGGATTGTTGTAAACCATAAGGCTTCCAATTCATAGTGCTTGCACCTTTAGTTATAGCACAGGCTCCTTGTTGGTATAATAATGGAACTCTATTAGCAAATCTTACTAGTTTGACTGTACCTTCTTTATCTAACTCGCCGCCATAAGCAATAGCACAGTTATGCATTACTAAGTTGTTTGCTATGAAATTTGCTGTTTCTATGGTTAAATCATATACATAGCCTTCATGTGGCATAAGCTGGATATCTATAATTTTATCCCATAAAATATCAGAAAATGCTAAGGTCTTTAATTTTTCAAAGGCTTTGCCAGCATAATTTTCTAATACTATTTGCTGCAAATTTGATCTTGTAATATTTTGGTGCCCTAACTCTATTTGTCTAATTGTTTGATCGGAAAATGCCAATGAATATTGCATTAAATTATTTTCTGATCTAAATTGTCGTAGTAGATTTCCTATAGGTATAACATCGCGACGATATTTTATATTATCTATCTTTTTTAGACTTTTGGAAATCCTATTTGCTCTTTTGACTTGACGAAATGAAATAATAGAATGAAACTTTTTGATATTTTCAATATCGTTAATCACGATATTGTATTTTTGTTTTTTGGTCTTAACTATGCGATTACCTATTTTGCCAAAAGAATTAGGTATTTTCTGTACTTCGATTTTTGATAGTATTCCTAATCTTAATAGAAGCGTCTGCACTAATTCTGCCTTTTCTTTTTTCGCTGTGGCTATTCCTATACTTATATTTGGTTTGTGCGTTACCCAACCATCGCCATCTACAAATCCCTTAAACCATGCAATAATAAGGTTGTCTGGCAGACTAGATAGTTTTTGCTCTAGTGCCTTTAATATCGTGTAAGCTGTTTTATTAGATATACTTGAGGTCTTATCATCATAATGTTTAATCTTAAGACCAAATAAATTCTCAAATTTACTATGATACGCCTCATGTAGTGTTTGGTCTAAATTAACAAATATAATCTGCTTTTTACTAATAAAGCCATCAGAATTTAATAATCCTAATATATATAATAAATCTTCATTTATCTTAGGTAGTTTTATTGGTGTAGGATTTGGAAAATTACTATCAACATAAGAAATTTCTGTAATTTTTTCTTTGATATCATTTTGATAGTCTAATTTTACTAAATTGCATATTTGTTTTAATAACTCTATTGTTGGTCTAGTTTTATTTGTTTTTCTTTTTAGAGCTTTAAAATAGTTATAATTTATATTTAAGAGATTAGATGCTGCTTTGAGAGATCCATATTTTTTGATTACTCTTTCTAAAAGATCTGAAATTATCTGTATATCATAGACTTTTGTATATTTTGGATTTAATAAATCTAATATGTGTGGTATGTAGCCATAGGTTTTTAATATTCTGGGCGCTGCAATAAAATCGCCTGCTGCAGCATTATCTGCTCTTTTCCAAATTATTTCTCCATTTTCTAAAATCGGTACTTCGTTATTTGCTGTTAATTTTAATTCTCTTCCGCTTTTTGTAATTATTTTCAAAATCTTGTGCTTATTTTTAAATCTATGTAATGCTTGTACTTTAGCAGGTTTTACTTGTAAATTCTTTGTCATAGAAAATACCTTTTCATGTCTGCTATTTTCCACATAGTCTTTAATTGTAACTATTTCGCCTGATTCTAATATTATTTTTGTGTCTCCAGTACAACATTCTATTTGGAATGGATTTCCTCTGTATACTGTTGCTGGGCGAGTTATTGCATGAGCAAATTCAACATCATATTCTGATTCTAGACTTTTCTTTAGAACTTCAGCACCTATAGGTGAAAGACAGTCTGTGCTGGGACTCATTATTTTTGTATTTTGCATGGCATCTAATAATTTGTCAATTTGTTCTATATCTAGAAGTTTTGGCATAATTTTTGGGTCTATTTCTGATTTCTTTAGAATTTCATCTGCAGATCCTGAACCTACTTTATCAAATTCTGAAGTTAAAAATGATTTTATTGTTCGAGCTTTAGTCATATTAAGCATTCTTTTTAGAATTCCTAATTCCACACCATAAGGATGAGGTTTAATTTTTTTAGATTTTTTTGGAAGATTTTCTGATACTCTTGGGAATTCTAGTTTTTGATTTTGTGGATCAACATAGATTATGTGTGCATGAGGATTAACTACTGCTGTTTGTTTTATATATTCTGATACAGAAGCTCTTTTTTCCACATATTTTGCCTTAAGATCCATCTCAATTCTAGTTCCATGATCTTTATCAGGCCATTCAATTTCTTCTGACTCTAGGACTTCTGGTTCATTTTTATTAATGTCTATATGAAGTAAGAATTTATGTGCTAGTTTGTTATGTGATGTTTTTGATTTAATAATACTTGGCTTTCCTGTTGTAAGTTGTGCATATAGAACTGCACTAGAAATTCCAATACCTTGTTGTCCTCTTCCTTGCTTTCCGCCAAATGTTTGGAACTTTGAACCATAAAGTAATTTTCCAAAAATAGGTCCTATTTGCTTTTTAACAATTCCAGGGCCGTTATCTTCGATAATAAGTTTATATTTATCTGGGCTTAAATTTTTAATTTGAACTTTTATTTGGGGGAGTATGTTTGCTTCTTCACAGGCATCCAAACTATTATCTACTGCTTCCTTAACTGAAGTTAAAAGAGCTTTTGTTGGATTATCAAATCCTAACAAATGTCTGTTCTTTTCAAAGAACTCTGCAACAGAAATAGCTCTTTGTTCTTTTGCTAGTTTTTCTGCGATTGCTTTTTCAACCATTGATTTCACCTGCTTTTAGTATAAATTGGTAGACAGTTCCATGTTTTGCACCTGTCAAAAGCATTTCAATTGCTTTTCTTGCGAGCTCAACATCTTCTACATGTCCAATGATTCCCACTGTTTTTCCATAAACAGAAATATCAGTGTTTGTGTATTTTTGAATCATTTGTTTAGATTTTCCTTCCTGACCAATCACTCTTCCTCTCAAACGGATGAGTTTCTTTTTTGATTGGCCAGCAAAATCTTTTATGTTAATAAGCTCATAGATGTTTTCTTCTTTAAAAAGTTTTTGTGCAATTTCAGGATTAAAGCCACGTCCTATGGCTTCTATAATGTTTTTTACTATCCAGATCATTAGTGGGCTCTCTGAACTTATTATAACTGATCCTTCTTCAGAATCTATTTTTAGCTTTACGCCTCCTTTTTTTTCTAGTTTATTTTTGATTTCTTTGTTTTTTCCAATTAATATTGGAATTCTTTCTTTTGGAATTAAAATTTCTTCTTCTATTTTTTTTGATGTTTTGTTCATATTAGAATTCTTCAGTCTCAACAAGTGTTTTTAGATAGTCTTTTTTCTTTAGCCAAGCTACTTGGTTTTTTGTGTATGAATATAATATGTCTCCTTTCTCATCGCCACTTATTTCCCAAGGTTCTACAAGAACATAGTCATTAGGACGAACCCATAGTTTTCTTTTTAATCTTCCAGGTACTCTGCATATTCTTGTTTTTCCATCTGTGCAGATTACTCTAGATTTGCCAAATCCCAATCTAGTTTCAACTATACCTATTACTTGATTTTCTTTTGGTAACCTTATTCTAAACTCTGTTTGAGAAGTCTTACTATAACTATGTCTGCTAGATTTTTTATTTTTATATTTCTTTATCATGTTTGAATTGAAATAATTGGGGTTTAAAACGTTTATCTTTCTCTTAGAAGTATTGTAGATATGTATCTTGGTTTGTTTTTTGTACGATCCCAGCCTTTTGCTTTAGAAGTTTCTGTTATTTTTACAGGTATTTTCTTTTTTATGTCTGATACTAATTTAAGTACGACTGCTCTGCTTGGGAAGAACAAATCTATTCCTTTAGCAAATTCTTTGGCTTTTATTACTTTTTTATTATAATTTGCTAAGATCTTTGATATTTTTTGCAAGAATTCTTCTGGATTTTCAGATCTTAGCTGGAGAATTGCCCTATGTGCTTTTTTTCCTTTAAAACAATTAGGACATTTTTTTTCTCTTAATTCTAGAGGAATAGCATATGTTTGTTTTATTCTTTGTCCTAAGATTTTTAGAGTAAGTTCAAATTCTATATCTGAATCAGTTACATTTAATATGTCTAAGCTTTCTAAGCTAGTTGATTCAGGCAGTACTATTTTGTTTAAGAGTATTCCATGAAGATGATATTTTAGGGGCATGTCTGAAGTTAACCATAATCTTTGATAGTATATAGAGTTACATTTTTTACATCTAACAACAATAAGTTTTTTTGGAACTTTTATTGGATTTATATCTAAGTAACATTTAGCACAGATTGTATCTAGTAAAAGATCTGTTTCTTTTCCGCATTTTGCACAAAACTTGGTTTTTATTGACATTTTATTAAAAAATAAATACGGTAAGCCTTAAAAATACTTACTATCTATATATAATAATGGCTGAATGTGAGATTTGTGGTAGGTCTCAGAGTTCTTTAAATCAGATAGATATTAATGGTATTATATTTAATTCTTGTAATGATTGTAGTTCTTTAGGACAGATAGTTAAGAAAACTGATTCTGAGAGAAGAACATATCAACAGACAGGAAGAGCATATTCTCAAAAGAGAATGGAAAAGCAAATGTTTAATGAATTAAAAGCTGATTCTGGAGATGGTATTGTTTGTGATGATTTTGCAGATATAATTAAATTTGCTAGACAATCTAGAGGATTAAAACAAAAAGATGTTGCTAAAATAATAAATGAAAAAGAATCTATAATTCATTCTATTGAGACTGGAAAATACATGCCTAATTTAAAATTAGCTAAGAAGTTAGAAAAATTCTTTAATGTTAAAATAATTGAAGCAGAATAATTAAACTTTTAGATGATTTAATTTTGAAATTCTTTGTTCCATTGGGGGATGTGTTGATAGCAAATTAACTAAAAATGATGCCTTAAATGGATTTACTATAAACATATGTGCAGTTGCTTCATTTCCCATTCTCATTGGATTTTGTTTTGCGCTGTTTTCTAGTTTTTTTAGTGCTGATGCAAGAGCTTCTGGATCTTTAATTAATTTAGCTCCAGTTTCATCTGCTAGATATTCACGACTTCTTGATATTGCAAGCCTGATTATTAATGCTAAAATTGGTGCTAATATAGCTAATACTAATAATTCTAATATACCTCTACCATTATCTCTTCCACCAAGGCCTCCAAATAGTGCAGCCCATCTTGCCATGAATGCAACAAAAGATATTACCCCTGCAATTGTTGCAGCTATTGTAGAAATTAGAATATCTCTATTCTTTATATGAGCAATTTCATGAGCCAATACTCCTTTTAATTCTGATTCAGTTAGTAATTCTAAAATTCCAGATGTTACTGCAACTGCAGAATGTTTAGGATTTCGTCCTGTTGCGAAAGCATTACTTGTGTTTGTAGGGACTATGAAAACTCTTGGTTTTGGTATTTTTGCTTCCTCTGAAATTTCATTTATTATTTGATGTAATCTTGGATATTGAGAAACAGGAGCTTCTTTTGCTCTGTATATCATTAGTACAACTTTATCTGAGAACCAATAAGATCCAAAATTCATGAGCATTGCAAAAATAAATGCAGTAATTAAGCCTGTTTGGCCTCCAAAATATACTCCAATTGCTAAAAGCAGTCCTGTTAATATGCTTAGTAGTAGTGCAGTCTTAATTTGGTTTATTATCATGTGTTTTTCTAGAAAAAAACAGTTTTTAAATTTATTGATTAGTAAAATTTAAAAATAAGTAAACCTTTGCTCTTTCTATGAAAAAAGGAAAAAATAACCTGTCTGATGAAAATATTATCTTAGTTGTTTTGGGGTTATTTATTGGCATGCTTTTTGGATCTATGTTTTTAATTACTGATGCTAAAGATGGAGGAAATATTATATCTGGAGCTGCAATAACAAATAATGAATTACTATATGTTATGTCTGATGATTGTGAATTATGTATGGAGTTAGCACCTATTGCTAGATTAATTGCTAAAGATATAGGTGCAGAGTTTAGAGAAACTTTTACTCAAGAATCTTTAGAAACTGCAAGTTATATTTTAGTTTATGATGGTGAAACTTATGTTGGAAGTGCATCTACTGAAGAAGAAATATATTATAGTATTTGTGCAGTTACTAAGAATTCTAAAGTTTGTTCAAAGCTAGAACAAAAAATCATAGAAACAAAAGGTCAGAAAGTTTCTAGTAAAAGTATTAGTGGATCGATTGTTGCATCGATCCAATAAGTTTAAAAACAGAATTTCTTTTTTTTCTTTTAATGCCGAGGTCGCTTAATCTGGTATAGCGGCGGGCTCGAACCCCGCTTTCCTTTTGGATATGTAGGTTCAAATCCTGCCCTCGGCGCTCATGCTTTAGTGTGGTGCCTATAGACGTGGTATAATAGCCACGAACATATAGGCATCAAAATGGACCCACATAACTATGCAAGAAGACTAGAGCTAACAACTAAAAGAATTAAGAGTTCTGATCTTTCAGAAAGGAATAAAGAACTCATTGTTAAATTTAGAGATGAATGTTCTTTGCATTTGAGCATATCAAGAAATATGCATTATATGCAATGCTTACAAAAGCTAGCAGAGTGGTTAGGAAAAGACTTTATTAGGGCTACAATAAAGATGAAGCCGGTAGTTGAGATTAATCCTAATATAAAGGGCTATTTAATAAAATAATAAAAGAAATATATAAATAATTAAGATGCTCTAAAAAATAATAATGGATACGTTGCTTTGGATACTAACAAGTACATTTTTGATTAGTGCAATTGCATTTGTAGGAATTTTAACTTTGACATTAAAAGAAAAATTGCTTGAGAAAATATTATTGATTCTAGTTGCCTTATCTGCTGGTGCATTAATGGGGGGTGCATTCTTACATTTAATTCCCGAATCTGTAGAAAAATTTGGAAATTATAATATCTTTATTTATGTTTTAGCAGGATTTGCTTTATTCTTTCTTGTTGAAAAAGTACTTCGTTGGCGTCATTGTCATGAAAGAAAATGTCCAGTACATACATTTGCATATATGAATCTCTTAGGAGATGGCGTACATAATTTTATTGATGGATTAATAATCGCCACAAGTTTTATTGTTAGCATACCTTTAGGCATTGCTACAAGCTTAGCAGTAGCGCTTCATGAAATTCCACAAGAAATTGGAGATTTTGGAGTTCTAGTATATGGTGGTTATGAAAAGAATAAAGCTCTAATTTTAAACTTCGCTTGTGCACTTACTGCAGTTGCTGGAGGAATAGCGGGTTATTTTCTTTCTAAATACATAGAATCCTCAGTGATATTTTTGCTACCTTTTGCAGCAGGAGGTTTTATTTATATAGCTGCATCAGACCTTATACCTGAAATTAGAAAAGAGATCGATATTAAAAAGTCATTATTAAACTTCAGTATATTTTTAGTGGGCATCTTAATAATGTTTGGTATTAGATTTATAAAGTAAGATTTATATAATTCTTCTTATTTCTATTTTATCTCCAGATATTGAATAAATAAGTCTCCATGCTCCGGGAAGGTCATACTTCCATAAGTTATTTACCTCATATTTTTGAATATAATATTTGGGAATTAATTTCTTTGGAATTCTAATTCCAATTTGTGGGCCCTTCTTTAAGTCTTCTATGGCTTTATTAATATTACTATAAAGAATTCTATCTTCACTAGTTCCGTCTTTTAGTTTTTGATATGCTGATGCTATCTTATAATCAACAAAGAATACTTTAAATTCCATTTATACTTCTACAGCATTTTTCATTAGTTTTGGGTTGAAAATCCAGATTATCTTCTTATCTTTAGTAAAAAGTATTTTTCCAGACTCTTCTAGATAGTCTAGAATTAAATTAAAGGTGGCATACATTACAGATTTTGGTAATGCTTTCCAAAGCTGCATTTTTGATGGATAATCTTCTAGTTTTTTTATGGTTTCTTCCACCATTAGAATTGTATCCAGTCTTGGATAATGTAATACTTCTGTTTTCATATGTATAAAGTTATATAATATAAGTATATAAACTTTGCTGTATTTATAATTTCATAAAGATTGTCGGCGCTGAACTATCCGTCTAACTCCTGCCCTCAGTGTGTTTAACTTTGAAAGATTTTTATTACTTCTTCTTCAACTTCTTTTATTTTTGAATCTTTCAAAACTCCAACTTTGTAAAGAACAATAGAGTTATCTGCAGTAAATATCCTATTAGGTCGAATCATACTTATTTGTTTTAAAGTTCCTTGTTTAAAATCACCATCCTTAAGAATTATAGAATATTGATCTACTCTGGCTTCACTTGTTATTTGGCATAAAATAAAATCATCACCAATAAGATTTGCAAGAACTAACGCTGGACGCTTCTTTGACTTGCTTAAATCAGAGAAGGGAAATGGCACCACAATTATGTCGCCTTTTACAATGTTTTCCATGCTTCATCTTCCTCTTTACTTAGCCAATCTTTAGCTAATACTTTTTCAGATGCTAGCGCTGTAGCCATTTCTTTGTTAAGAGTTTCCATTGACTTTATTTCAATATGGTTATCGAAAGCTAATATTGCTACTTTAGACCCTGTTTTTAGACCTTCTATATCTCTTATCTGCTTAGGGATAGATATTTGACCTTTTTCAGTTATTGTAGCACTTCTAATTCCAATTAATGACATATATATCACCTTTCTTACTTTTCTTACAAGTAAGAATAATATAAAAATCTTTCTATTTGTTTAAAAATTGTCGGCTATTGCACTATTTGTCTAACACCTGCCTTCGGTGTGTTTACTTTAACAGCTATTATTTAAAAAATATTGTCTATGAAGAATATTCTAATCTAGGATTTTTTGCTAAGGGGTTATTTTAATTTTTAGAATTAAATTTTTATTTGTTTTCTTTTAAAATTTTTGAATGATAAAATATCTTAAAAAATATCAAGGTTCAAATAGCTTGCCTGAGCTATTATTTGATAAGAATATTGAGGATAATTTTACTTTTTGCATAGCTTATGGGCTTTATTTGCCTCTTGTTCCTGGATCTTATATGAACTTATATCATAAAGTCGATCGCAAACATAAAGAATATAATAATGAATTTGATACTAATAAAAAACTCTTTAAAGAATATTTAGTATATGATATATTACGTGCATTAAGTTATCTTGGTATTTTTTATAAGATTTTCCAATAATTTAATTTTTAAGCACATTTAAAAATTGTAGATAATTAACGAAGATGAGATTCGGTAATAAAACTAAATATTACTACTAAATATAAACATTATAGATTCTGTTGTCAGTAATGCGAGAATTAATGCATAATCAAAATACTTTTATTGTATCTAAGCCATGGTAATATCAGAAGGCAATGGCTTATGAGATATTTATAGGTAGGTCTGAAAGTGCTAAAAAGAAGTATGGTACTAAAGGAACTATTTTTTTAGGGAAACATTATGTAACTATGGAAAGAGAGAAGAGCTTAAGTAATCCTATGCTTATGGATGCTACAAATCCACATGTTGTTCTTGTAGCTGGTAAAAGGGGATCTGGAAAATCTTATAGTTTAGGAGTTATCGCTGAAGGTTTAGCTAACTTAGATCCTGAGATAGCGCATAACATATCTACTTTAATTTTTGATACAATGGGCATATATTGGACTATGAAATATCCTAATTATAGAGATGATAAATTGTTATATGACTGGAAGCTTAGTCCTAAAGCTTTAAATCCTATGATTTTTGTTCCAATAGGTTTATTTGATTACTATGAAGAAAAAGGAATTCCTGTAGACAGAAGCTTTGCAATTAGGCCTTTTGATGTTAATGCTGAAGAATGGTGTTCTATTTTTGGAGTTAGATTGATTTCTGAAGAAGGAATTTTAGTTGAGAAAGCTATTGAAGCTGGCAAAGATAAGTATGGAGAAAATCTAGATATTAAAAAAATAATAGAAATCATTAAGAAAGGCGCAGCTGATGGTAGAGCTAAAAGAGCTGTTGAAAATATGTTTTTAGGAGTAGAAAAATGGGGCTTATTTAGTAGTGAGGGTACTGAATTAAGTGAGATATTTTTAGGGGGGAGAACTAGTGTTTTGGATTTGAGTGCATATACACATATGGATAGTGGAGAAATCATTAAAGCATTAGTGATTGGATTTTTATCTAAGAAAATCCTTGGAACTAGATTATTAGCTAGAAAGTCTGAAGAAGTTAGATTAATTAGTGAGGGTGGATATTTAACTGGAGAGGAAGCTGCTACAACTGGCAAAGAAGCGCCGCTAATATGGATTATGATTGATGAGGCTCATGAATTTTTGCCTAAAGAAGGAGAGACTTTAGCTACACATGCATTAGTTCAGCTACTTAGAGAAGGCAGGCAACCAGGAATTTCATTAGTTTTAGCTACCCAGCAGCCTGGAAAAATACACACAGATGTGATGACTCAGTCAGATATTGTCTTGTCGCATAGATTAACTGCTAAAACAGATATAGAGGCTCTTGGTGAGATAATGCAAACATATCTGGCATTTGGTATAGATAAATATATTGATGACTTGCCTAGAGTTAAAGGGGCTGGCATAGTGCTAGATGATAACTCTGAGAAGATATATCCTATTAGAATTAGGCCTAGAATTAGTTGGCATGGTGGAGGAAATCCATCTGCAATTAAAGAAGAGATAAAGCAGCTAGAACTTAAATAGAGCACTATACAAATCTTTAAAATAAAGCTATAGCTTTCTTTTTTAGATTAAAATGATTAAGATGCCAGTAGACCAAGTTATAAAAAAAATTAATGAAGCTACTGGTATTTCTGAAAGTGAGATTAAAGAACAAATAAATAGTAAGCTAAAGACTTTAGATGGATTGGTTTCAGAGGAAGGTGCTGCTTATATAATTGCTTCTGAATTAGGAGTTAAACTCTTTGATGAGGTTTCTGGTACTGGAGGAAGCATAAAAATAAACAAGATTCTTCCTGGAATGAGAAGTGTTGAGATTGTTGGAAAGGTAACAAGATTATTTGATCCTATAACTTTTGAAAGAGATGGAAAAAAAGGCAGAGTAGGTTCGTTTATATTAGCTGATGAAACTGGCAGTATTAGAGTAGCAATCTGGGATGAAAGGATAGATATGTTTAATAAAGAACTAAAAGAAGGTTCTGTTATTAGGATAAAAGATGCATATTCTAAAGAAAATAATCGTGGCGGATTAGAAGTTCATCTTGCTAGAAGAAGTCAACTGATACTAGATGTTAATGAAAATATAGAAGTTGCTGTTTCTAATAGATTTAGTATGAATTTTTCAAAGATAAAAGATGTTACACCTAATGAAAATTACAGATTAGTAGGAACTATAGTACAGTTGTTTAATCCTTTTTTCTATTCAGTTTGTCCAGAATGCGGAAAGAAAGCTATTGAGTCTGATACTGGAATGGTTTGTGGTGAGCATGGAAATATAGAACCAAAACCAGCAATGGTATTTTCATTTATATTGGATGATGGTACTGATTTGATAAGGTGTGTAGCATTTAGGGACAATGCTGAAAAATTAACTGGATTAACATCAGAAGATGCTAAAGAAATAGCTGAGAATGAGGATGCTGTTATTTTAAAGGAAAAAATTGATGCTAATATTTTAGCTAGAATTGTTGAAATCGAAGGTAGAGTTAATGAAAATATAGATTTTGAAAGAGTTGAATTACTTGTTAATAGAGTAAACTTAAATCCAGATGCTAAAAGAATTGCTCAGGATATGTTAAGGAGTGGATAATATGGCAAAGAAAAAAGAAGATGGAAAAATAGAAACTATTGAGGATCTTCCTGGTATAGGTGAAAAAACTGCTGAAAAATTAAAAGAAGCAGGATATGATAACCTTATGAGTATTGCAGTTGCTCCGATTTCTGAGATTTGTGATGCTGCAGACATTACAGAAACTACTGCAGGTAAAGCAGTTAATGCTGCTAGGAATGCATTAAGCATGAGTTTTAAGTCAGGTGAAGAAGTTCTAAAACAAAAAGAAGAGATTTCTAAGATCACTACAGGAAGTACTACATTTAATGATTTGATAGGTGGGGGAATTGAAACTCAGAGTATATTTGAAGCATTTGGAGAATTTGGATCTGGAAAAACACAATTAGGATTACAATTAGCTGTAAATGTCCAACTTCCAGAAGAGCAAGGTGGTATAGGTGGAGTTGCAGTGTTTATTGATACTGAGAATACATTTAGACCTGAAAGAATTAAACAAATGGCAGATAATCTTGGATTAGATCCTCAAGAAGTCTTAAGAAAGATCTTTGTGGCAAGAGCTTATAGTTCTGATCACCAGATGTTGTTAGTGGAGAAAGTTGATGAGTTGATAAAAAAAGAAAAATTACCTGTAAAATTAATAATTGTAGATTCTTTAATGGCTTTATTTAGAGCAGAATTTACTGGAAGAGGTACCTTAGCAAATAGACAGCAGAAACTAAATAGACATTTACATGTTCTACAAAGGCTAGCAGATAAACATAACCTTGCAGTGTATGTAACTAATCAAGTACAAGCTCGTCCTGATATTTTCTTTGGCAATCCTACTGATTCTGTAGGGGGACATATATTAAAGCATGCTTCTCAGTTTAGAGTTTACCTAAGAAAGGGAAAAGCTGGAAAAAGAATTGCAAGATTAGTAGATTCTCCTTATCTTCCTGAAGGTGAGGCTGTGTTTAATGTAACTAATAAAGGCTTGGAAGATGCTTAAAGTTATTTGATTGGCTTTTTAATTTTAGCTTTTTAATTTTTCTAATCTTTTTTCAGAATTTACTTCTCGAACAGTATCTAATACTATCCTCATAATAAAAAATATTACTAATCCTAATACAAGAGCAATTACTCCAAATTGTCCAAAAGTATTTATATCAAATGTTATCACATCTGTAATGCTTATTAGTTCACCATCTATGGTTTTTTGAAGCATAGTAGATCCTGCAATTGTTCCCAAGGAAATGATTGATGCTGCCACACCCACTATAAAAATTGCTTGCAATAAAGAAAAGCTAGATTGTGTAGACTGTTCATAAACCATAGAAATTAATTCTTTTGCACTCTTTCCATAATCAATAAGCATATTCCAATTAAATTTTAAATTTTCTTGACCGGTTTTTAGATCTTTGAATTCATTTTTAATTTGCATTGATTCTATCATTGGTTTCAAATAAGCATGATTCATGATTATTTTATAAGTTTCATCTTGAGATACAAGATATCCAGACATTTGCTCTAATCTGGATCTGTAAGCAAGAAGTTTTTCTTCTATGGCAATTAAATTATCTCTTATATTAAGAATATCTTTAGTATCAGTTCTTACTTTTTTTCTTAAAATGTTTAAACTTTTCCAATAATTATTTGATTTAATTAGAAGTTCTGTTAATACAGACCTATATGTTGAAAAGAAAATTAAAAGCTGTGAAAAAGCAATATAATCATCTTTATGTTTTTTAACATTTTTATCTATGATTATAATAAGTTTGTCGCTCTTGAATATCTTAATATTTTTTACTTTTACAACATCTAATAATGGAGAATCATTTTTATTAAATAATTTCTTTATATTTTGCGGTTCCTTATCTAAAACTACTATAGATGCAGTATTATTTAGTTCGGAGATTTTAGCTAATTTATTAATTTCAGATTCGAATACTGTTTTGAGTTTTTTAGCTGCTACTGACGTTATCAGATTAGACCCTTGATTTATTTGGGATTTTAGATTTTTAAATGTGCTAGTTTCATTAATTATAAGGAATGTGCCTTCTTCATAAAATCTGATCTTATATTTTTTGTTTTTAATTTCTGAATTTATTGCTAGATGTTCAGTATTATTAATAGCATCTAATTCATAAGTCATAGATTTTATGCCTAAGAGCTTTTTGAGTTCTTTTTCTAGTTTAGAACTTTTTTCAGATTCGTAAGCTGTACTTTGAATATCTGGGCGCAGAGTATAATATAACTGTCTTAGATATATGTCTGTTATCTGAAACCATGCTCCATTAATAATTAATCCATACATAACAATAGATTATGATTCTAGGTATAAAAAGTTTCTCAGAATAACTAATTACAATTTAGTAGTGGTTTCTAAGCAATTATTTTTTATATGTGTGATTTATTAATTGAAGTATGTATAATTGGCTTTTTATTTCAGTAATGGTAATATGTGGATTAGTTGGCAGTTTTATTGATCTTAAGGAAAGATGGATTCCTGATTATATTAATTTCTTTATGATTTTTATGGGGATTGGTGGACATGCATTAGTGTCTATTATTGAAAAAAATATTTGGCCTCTAGCATTAAGTGTGGGAGTTGCAGGAATATTTTATTTGCTTTCATATATTTTAGTGTATATAGGTCAGTGGGGTGGAGGAGATGCAAAAATGCTAATAGGATTTGGTGCTCTACTACCTGTATTTCCTACAGAATTAAGTATGCTTAATCCATTATTTGGACCTTGGCCTTTCTTTATAAGTATGTGGCTTAATATTATGTTCTTAGGAGCATTCTATGGCTTATTTTTTATGATGTATTTAATAATAAAACATAGAAAGAAGTTTGGGAAACAATTTAAAATAAATTTAGAAAAACAATCTAAATTTTCTTATGTTTTTGCTTTAAGTATATTGGCTGTGTTGTTTGTTAGCTTAATAAATCTCAGCTTATTCTATTTGCTATTATTCTTATGGGTTATGGCTAATTTTGGATTTTATACATACATAGCAGGGAAATCTATTGAAAAAACTTCTATGTTTAAGATTATTCCTCCAATTAAATTAATTGAGGGGGATTGGATAATAAAAGATGTTAAAATTGGTAAGAAAGTAGTGTATAAATCTGATAGATCTGGTATTGATAGAAAGAATATTAATAAACTGATTTCACTTTATAAAAAAGGAAAGCTTCCTAGGGTTAAGATAAAAGATGGTGTGCCTTTTATTCCTAGTTTCTTAATTGGTTTAGCAGTTACATTGATTTGGGGGGACTTTTTGTTATTGTTTATTAGACTATTTTTAGGGTAGTCTTGGTTTAACTTCACCTTTTTCTTCTAGTGCTGTTTCTATTTTTTCCATAGATGATGGGATTTTACTTAAAATCCTTTTTTGAATTTCATCAAATTGTTCTTCTTTTAGTTTCTTTGGTTCCCATGTAAAACTAAAATTATCTTCATCAAATCTAGGAATTACATGCACATGCACATGTGGTACTTCTTGTCCTGCAGCAGGTCCATTATTTTGAAGTATGTTTACTCCTTTGGCATCTACTGCTTCAAATGCTGCAGATGCAATCTTTTTAACTGAATTAAATAAATCTAATATCTCTGAATCTGGTATTTGCGGCAAGATTTGATGGTGTGCTTTTGGAACTACAATAACATGTCCAGGATTTGCTGGATTAATGTCTAAAAAAGCTATAGTATTATTTGTTTCTAGTACTTTTTTTGCAGGAATTTCTCCAGAAATTATTTTACAAAAGATACATTGCTGTTTTATTAGTTCTTGCATTTGTTCTGGGCTAAGATTTTTTAGTTTTTCTTGAAGTTTTTTCTGTTGCTCCTCAGTAAGTTCCATTCTATGGTGATAAAAGTTAATATTTTATATACCTATTGATTTCTATTGTATATGTTAGAATTTGCATTTCCTCTAGGATTAGCAGTGATCTTAACATTTTTCCATTTCTATGGAGGATTACTAATTAAATATGCTAGAAAATATAATATGCATATAATTAGTTTTTCTGCAGGTATGTTTATTACATTCATATTTGTTGAAATGTTTCCTAAGCTATTTGAGGGAATAAACTATATAGGAAAAATTATTTTTGCTCTGTTTTTAGGTGGATTTGTGATATTTTATCTATCTGAGAAATATATTTATCAAAATGTTAAAAGTCAAAAACTGATTAAAAAAGATGTATCAGAATTTCATATATTAGGATTTTTCTTGGATCACTTTACTATAGGTTTTTTTCTGATTTTATTATCTTATACTGATGTGTTTTTAGGATTCTTAGTATTTATTCCATTAGTATTTCATATGTTAGCTTCTGCAATTACACTACATAATATAGAGGCATCTTTAAATATAGATATTATAATAAAAATCATATTATCTGGAGCAGTGTTAATTGGTGCGGTTGTTGCAGCATTTCTAGGAGCAGGGTTAAATGTTAGATTATATTATAGTTTATTTGCATTTGTAGTGGGTGCTTTATTTTTCATTGTCTTAAGAGATTTACTGCCAAAAGATAAACATAGAAAACCATTGCTATTTATAATTGGTGTTGGAGTAGCAACCGTTTTATTAGTATTTGCAGGAATATGAAAAGAATTATAAATGTCTAATCTTTTGTCAATTATACTATGAAAATAACTGTTTATTCAACCCAATCATGTCCTTGGTGTGTTAGGCTTAAAGAATTTTTAAAAGATAAAAATATTGAATTTGAAGATGTTGATGTTGCTGCAGACAGAGATAAAGCAATGGAAATGGTTGAAAAATCTGGGCAAATGGGTGTTCCAGTGACAATAATAACTGAAGACATTAAAGAAGGTTCTAATGAAAAACCTAAAGAACATATACTTGTTGGATTTGATGAAGTAAAATTAAAAGAATTATTAAAAATTGAATAGAAAAAATTATTTCTTTTTTACTATTTTAAACATACCTGTTCCACACTTAGGACATTTTCCTTTTACTGCAGGTACTGAAATTACTTTTCCTGCTTTAGTTTTTCTCTTTAATTCTGTATTCTTCATGTCAGATATCTCTCTTTTTGCCTTGCACTTAACACAATATCCTTCAACCATTATATTTCACCTTCTTTTTAAGATACTATATATTAGTATATATCCCTTTTTATTATTTTGCTTTTAAGTAAATCTTTGATTTTTCCAAAATATCTTATTTTATCAAAGACTAAAAAGCATTCAAATGTTTCAATTTTATTTTTCTTGAGGAATGGACTTAGTAATTTATCCTTAAGAATATCTGTTCCTTCAGTAATCAAATTAAAAGATGGCATTACAATTAGATTATGCTGGTTCCATTTTCCTTTCAGGAAACACTTGTATTTTTCTAGTACTATATTATCTGTTAAGCCAATACAAGGATGTTCGTGTGCTATGATTATTGTCTTTTTTAGATCTGGAGGGATTTTATGTCCGTGGGTTATTAAGATATCATCTATTTTGAAATCATCTACTAATTCCAGATTTTTCTTAGAAGCAATTGGACCTATTATTGTATCATGATTGCCTTTTATTAATATTATTTTCTCAGATTTAGTTTGGAGAAAATCTATTAAATAAAGAGTATCATCCCATTCTTGTCCTGATATAGTTCCAAATTCATGTTTTATATCTCCATTTATTATAATTGTGTTAGGGTTTTCTTTTAATTTTAAAAAAAGTTTTTTTAACCTTTCTAGAGTTTTTTTAAACTGAGATCTTGGAATCAAGATTCCTTTTTTATTTAGTTCTTCTTCGTAACCGATATGAAAATCTGAAAGGATTAGAATTTTTGAATCTTTTATATATAATGCCAAGTCAATCATTTCTATTCCTTTTAATATTTCCATTTTATTTTCCCAGACTTATTTTAGCAAGAATCATATTATGCATTCTTTTAATAAAATCTAGCTTATCCTCCATTTTTAATAAATCTGTATAGCCACGCATAACTAAATTTAGAGCAAAAGGACTTGGTAATTTTGTATCTTGTATTTTAATTTTAATTTTTCTATTTTCTATATCTTTTATTACTTTTTTAGCATTCTTAATATCCATTAGATCTTGCATGACTTCTCTCTTTGCTTCTTTAAATATTGGAAAATTACTTGATATCTCTCTACAAGCATTTATTAGAATTTGAGAACTTATTTGCTGTCTTCCTGCAGATTTTCTATGTCCTTTATAATTTCTTAAAATCATTAAAGATCTTGAAGCACAGTGTCTAAATCTTCTTTTTAGAGTTTCTGTTTTATCTATTGCAAGTTTAAGGATATCTTCTAGCTCTTCTGACTTAATTAATTTTAATCCTTCTAGTGCTTTTAGTTTTCTATCTGCAGACAGAATAAATCCATTATCTGTTAGAGTTATTTGTACATTAAAATGCTCAGTTCTTGATATAGCATATGCTATTGATCTTGATAATACATCATTTACTCTTCTTCCAAAACAAGTGTGGAAGATTGCATTTTTTCTTCCTTGAAATTCATAAAACTCAATAAGTATTTTTTTATCATGTGGAATTTCTGAGAATAAGTACTGTTCTTTAAAATATTCATATATTGAGTTTGCAGCATTATTATCTACATATAGAAAATCATGTATAAAGCTCATTGTTTGATTTTTTGTTTGTTTTTTTAGTTTTTCTTCTAGTAGTCTTCTGAATCTTTGTATTGATAATGCAAGATCATAACTTAGTGGAAGCATTTCTGAAAACCAAGATGGAACTGTTGGGGGTCTTCCTGGATTTGCTTTAACTTGGATTGTCATTCCTCTTGCATACTTGAATTCATATATTTGTCCTCCAAGAACAAAAATATCCCCTTTCTTGAGTCTTTCTAAGAAACCTTCATCGATTGTACCTATTTTTTGATTTCCTATTTTAACTGTAATAAAAGATTCATCTGGAATTGTTCCTATATTTGTTGAATATAAAACTCTAGCAAGTCTTCCTTTTTTTCCAACTTCTTCAGTATCAGGATCATACCATATTTTTGCATATACTTTTCTATATTCTAAAGAAGCATATTCTCCTGAAAGATATTTTATTACTTCCATAAAATCTTCTCTAGTTAGATCTTTGTAGCAATAACTTCTTTTAACTAAAGAATAAATATTTTCAATGTGATTTATAGATTCTATTGCTATTCCATAGATATGCTGAGCTAGAACATCTAAACAATTTTTAGGAATATCTATGTTATCTATGTGTTTTTCAAGTGCATTCTTTAAAATTAAAGCACACTCTACTAAATCGTCTCTATCCATTATTACAAATCTACCTTTTGCTTTGTCTAATAGCTTATGTCCAGATCTTCCTACTCTTTGCATTGCTCTTGCAACAGATTTTGGACTAGATAACAAGATAACTAAATCAATATGTCCTATATCAATTCCTAATTCTAAGGATGTTGAAGAAATAACACATCTAAGTTTTCCTTGTTTTAATCTTTCTTCAATATCAAATCTATGTTCCTTAGATAATGAGCTGTGATGTGCTCCAATGTTATTTACTGTATATTTCTTTGGAAAGCGATCCATAAGATTATGCACTACTCTTTCTGTTGCAGAACGAGTGTTTGTGAATATTAATGTAGTTTTATGGGCAGATATCATCTGATCTAGTATATTATATAATCCATCTTGTAGTTCTTTGAAACTAGCTTCTATAATATTATTTACTGGAGATACTACTTTTAGATCTAGTTTTTTAATGAACTGTGCATCTACTATCTTACAGTCTCGCTGTTTTCCATTTTCTAGTCCTACAAGAAATTTTGCAACATCATCTAATGGAGAAATTGTTGCAGATAATCCAATTCTACAAAATCTTCCTGCTAAATTTTGTAATCTTTCTAAACTTAATGAAAGATGTACTCCTCTTTTATTATTAGCAAGAGCATGAATCTCATCTACTATACACCATTTAACATCACTTATTAGATATTTGAATTTTGGTGCTACTAGTGCTATTGCTAATGTTTCTGGAGTTGTGATTAAGATATGTGGTGGTTTTTTAAGCATGCTTGCTTTTTTTGATGCTGAAGTATCTCCAGTTCTTACAGATACTCTTATTCCAAGATTTTTACTTTTAATTTGTTTGCTTAGATTTTCTTTCTGTTTCTTTTTAAGATTAGAAATCATAGTGGTCATCTCTTCTAGAGGCTCTAGGAGGTTGCGCTGTATGTCATTATTTAATGCTTTTAATGGAGATACATATATACAATATACTTTATCTTCAAGCTGATGTTTTTCTGAAAGATTAACTAGTTCTGATATGATAGATGTAAATGCGCTAAGAGTTTTTCCAGAACCAGTTGGAGCAGAAATTAAGGTATTTTCTTTGTTATGAATATTTTTTATGGCAAATCTTTGCGGTTCTGAAAAATCTTTGAATTTTTCTTTAAACCATTGTCTAACAAGAGGGTTTAAACTAGAGTATATTTCTTTATCTGTGTATTTTGTTCTCTGTAGCTCTATCATTATATTCTGCTTAGAAATCTGTTTTATAAAGCTTATGCAGCCTTATTTTTTCTTTAATATTGGGCCTTTTTCAGAATCTTGTATTTCATAGCCTTTTTTATTTATTTGTACTCTTAGTTTGTCTGCGGTTTCCCAATCTTTATTTTTTCTAGCTTGTTCTCTTTGCTCTGTAAGTGTTTGTACTTCTTTAGGAATTTCTACTTTAATTTTTGGAATTATTCCGAATACATTATCTATTTCTTCTAGAATTGTTTTTACTTTTTCTAGATTTTTTCTACTATATTTTCCAGAATCAATATATTTGTGTGTTTCTTTTATTATTGCCATAAACTCTGCCATTGCAGCAGAAGTATTAAAATCATCATCCATTGATTCAATAAATTTCTGTTTATAATCATCTATTTTTTGAATAAATTCTTTTTTACTTTCATTATTGGTTCCTTTCATAGAAAAATTTAGTTTTTCCATAAAATTTGTAATTTTATCTATATTTTCTTGAGCCTGATTCATACTTTGTTCTGTAAAATTTATTGGGCTTCTATAATGTGTAGATATCATAAAAAATCTTATAGCTTCTGGGCTCCATTTTTTTAAAGCATCTCGTATTGAAATAAAATTTTTAAGTGATTTTGACATCTTTACCTTATCTATGTTTACAAATCCGGTGTGCATCCAATATTTTACGAATGGTTTCTTTCCAGAGATTGCTTCTATTTGTGCAATTTCTGCTTCATGATGTGGGAATATTAAATCTAGACCTCCTCCATGCAAATCATATTGCTGGCCAAACTCTGTTTCTGTAATTGCGGTATCCTCTATATGCCAGCCAGGCCTTCCTGGACCCCATGGAGATTCCCATGCTGGTTCTCCTGGTTTTTGTTTTTTCCATAAAACAAAATCTTCTGGATTTTTCTTATCCTCATTTATAATTACTCTGTGTCCTGCAATAATCTTATCTAATGGTTGGTGAGATAGCTTTCCATAGTCTTTGAACTTTTTAATTTCATAATATATTCCATCTGAAGTTTCATAAGCATATTTTTTTTCTATTAGGCGCTTAACTTGAGAAATTATTGCATCTATATAATCTGTGGCTCTAGCATATTTATCTACACTGGTAACTTTTAATGTTTTCATATCTTCGTAGTATGCTCTCTCAAAAAATTCTGCAAGTTCTTTGGATGTTTGACCTCTATCTTCAGCCTTCTTTATTATTTTATCATCTATATCAGTAATATTTTGTAAATAGAATAATGGTATTTTCCTATATTTAAGATATTTTGCTATGACATCAAATTGGATATATGTTTTTGCATGTCCTATATGTGTATAATCATATACTGTGGGGCCACATACAAACATAGTTACCTTTTTTGGATTAAGTGGTTTTAGCTCTTCTTTCTTTCTACTTAATGTGTTGTATATCTTAATTTTCATTTTTGATTATAAAGCGCGGAGAGGGATTTGAACCCCCGATCGTCGGGCTGCAACCGAGCGCCTTGCCGGACTTGGCCATCCGCGCATACAAAATAGTTCTGAGTGCTAATATAAAAATATTTAGAAAATTTGGAAACCTGAGTATCTATACTTTTTCTTAAAATGTTATTGACAGGGATAATCACTCATAGTGTTTCTTGAATCTTATTTATTTATAAGGTTTTCTAAACGGGCGGCTCTGTCGAAATCCTCAGCCAATATTGGCTGAGAGAATAATTCATATTGACTTTTATTCCAGAATTATACCCAGTTATTCTAGATAATAGCTCTATTTTCTGGGTTCTGAA